>NZ_JBICVG010000010.1:0-245244 GCF_043198875.1 Streptomyces sp. NPDC048718 | reverse complement strand
TTGTTGTTTTTTTTTTGTTCCCCACCCCCCGTGTGTTTGGTTGGGGGCGGGTTAAATAGCCCCCAACGCCCCCCCCCCACCCCCCCCCCCCCCGGCGGGGGGCCCCCCTTCTCTCGTTTTACGGCTCCCGCTTCCCGGCCGGTCCGCGGCGGGCCGGCGGCGCCCCTCGTCCGTACGGTCCGGCCGTACGGCGCGTGGAGACCGCTCACGCGCCCCTGGCAGCCCTTCTGACGCCCCGTCCGGACCCGCCCGGCTTTCCCCGGCCTTCCCGGCGCCCCCGGCCTTCTCGCATGCGCTCACGCGCCCCGCGTCTTCGCGCCGTTCGCCCGCCGTTCGCCTGCGGCACTCCCGCCGCGCCCCCGCCACTCGCTCGCCGACCACTCGCCGACCACTCGCCGACCGTTCACCACCCGCTCGTCCGCCCGCCGTTTCCCGGGTGTTGGGCCCGATGCCCCTCAGGCGCCCCCTTCCGGCGCTACCTCGCGGCCCCGCCGGGCATCGAAGGACGAAGGTCCCGGCAAGGGATGACCAACGGCGAGTGGAGGGAGGTTCGGACGATGGAAAGCTGTTCTTGAGGGACGACCCATGGTGTGACGCGAGTCACTCAATCTCTTTCAGAAAGTTCCATGCTTACCCCTGCCCTACATACCTCCCATTTAATATGTGCAATTGCACGGGGTCTACGCGGGTCCACCAGGGATCGGCTCAGGAACTGTGGGGAGCGCACAAAAAAGATCGCGCCAGACCCGGCGGAGTCCAGCGCGATCGATGACGGAGGCCTGTTGGGGCAGGAGTCCATCGGCAGAGCTTGGGGTGGGCGACCGGGTTGGGGGTCCGGAATGCGCCCGATACTTCAAGGTGTTGCTGGTACTGCGGGTCGTGCGGTTGCTGCGGGGTGTCGCAAACTGCGGCGGTTGCCTCAGCCCTCGCTGCGCTGCTGCGGAATACCCGCAAGCAGGGCGCGGACCTCGGCCTCGCGGTACCGGCGGTGTCCACCCAGGGTGCGGATGGACGTGAGCTTGCCGGCCTTCGCCCAGCGGGTCACCGTCTTCGGGTCGACACGGAACATCGTGGCAACCTCGGCAGGGGTCAGCAGCGGCTCGGCATCAGGGGTGCGAGCGGTCATGAGCGGCCTCCTCGGGAGAACCGAACCTTCTCGGTTCTTTCCTCTAAATTCTGCACCTTGACCCGCGTTGCCCGAAATGGCAGAAGCGGGCCGAGTCGGTTATAGGACGAACGGCTTGTCCTCGGCACTACAACTACACCATCCGTCCAGCCGCGTCGGCCAAACCGATGGAATTGCCCTCGCAGGTGTTCATCAGCGGCGGAAGTCGATGGACCATGCCATAGCGGACAGTCACGCCGCCGTGACGATCAGTCACAGAGCGACCAGGAGCCGACAGACCCCCCATAGAGTGCAATGCTGAGCGTTCCGCCCATACTTGGGCGGAAGGAACCCTCCCCGGACTCCTTGTCCTATTTTGGCATGCGGATAGGCGTTGGGCGCAAGAGTGAATTAAGTGCAATCCGTCACGCTTGAGCCAAAGGCCCGGATCGGGACCTACGTCCCGTCCGCCTACCTCCAACGCCCCCTCGGAAGACCACCGAAGGGTCCGCCGACGTTTCGTCGATGAAGATCATTTACATCAGGTTGTCATGTCCTGTCGATGACTAATTCGCGAACTGCAGGTCCCGGACGGCCCGCCACCGCTCCGCGAACCGCTCGTAGGCCGCCATCGCGCCGTCGCCGTCGCCCGCCCGCAGCGCCTCGATGCCCTCCGCCACGTCCGCCGCCGAATGATCGGCGGCGAGCGCCTCCGCGCCGACCGCGTGCACCAGTCCCCCGTAGTCGAGCTCCACCAGCGCCCTCGGGTGGAACTCCTCCAGCCAGCGGCCCACGTCCACCAGACCCTCCGTCATCGGGCCCTCCTCGATGGACTCCCGCAGCGCCTTCAGCGCCCGCGCGAGCCGCCGCCGCGCCTGCGCCATCGACGTCCGGTACCGCAGCACCGGCGCCGCGCCGGGAACCGGCCGCGCCACGGCACCCGTCCCCTCCGAGCCCTCCCCCTCTTCCTCTCCGGCGTCCCCGCGCGCGTCCGGGACCGGCCCCGTTCCCGCGTCCACGCGCGCGTCCGCCGCGCCCCGGGGCACGTACTCCCGCTCCTCGTCCGTGAACAGCACGAACCAGCGCAGCGGCACCCGCCACGCCGCGTCACGGATCCACGGCCGCGCGTCCGGGTTGCCCGCCAGCCAGCGCTCGTGATCGGCCGTCAGCCGGGTCCGCACCACCGGCGGCAGCATCGCGTCGAGGAGAGGCGCCGGCAGCGCCTGGCCCTCCAGCTCCGCGAGGGCCAGCCAGCCGCGCAGCCGGGTGCGCCACGGACAGATCAGCACCGTGCCGTCCACCGCCGTCACGAAGGCCTCGCCGCTCTCCTCCGCGGGGACGGGGACCGGCGGTACCGGCACCAGCGCGGCCAGCGACCGCCGCAGCTCGGTCTGCGCGTCGGGCAGCTCCGCGACCGGCCGCCGGGCGTAGCGCGCCCAATGGCTCCGCTCCGGCTCCGGGAAGGCGGCCAGCGGCTCGTAGACCCGCAGATAACTGGCGTACGGGACGAGGACCGAGGAGGCCGCCGACGCCGAGGACTCCGAGGAGGGGACCGACATGTCGCAAATCCTTCCACGCGGATACGCCGAGGGAGGGTGATCCTCAGCACTGCGCCCCTCCTACGGCCAGGTAGCACTTACCCTCGACCCGACCTGGTCCCACCCCCACCCGCAGGGGGGACCTTCCGCCGCTTCGTACTTGGGAGTCACCACCGTGACCGATGTGACCGGCGCCCCGGACGTACTGCACACCCTGTTCCACTCCGAACAGGGCGGCCATGAGCAGGTCGTGCTGTGCCAGGACCGCCCCACGGGCCTCAAGGCCGTCATCGCCCTGCACAACACCGCCCTCGGCCCCGCCCTGGGCGGCACCCGCTTCTACCCGTACGCGTCCGAGGCCGAGGCGATCGCCGACGCGCTGAACCTGTCGCGCGGCATGTCGTACAAGAACGCCATGGCCGGCCTCGACCACGGCGGCGGCAAGGCCGTGATCATCGGCGACCCCGAGAAGATCAAGACCGAGGACCTGCTCCTCGCGTACGGGCGCTTCGTCGCCTCCCTCGGCGGCCGCTACGTGACGGCCTGCGACGTCGGCACCTACGTCGCCGACATGGACGTCATCGCCCGGACCAACCAGTGGACCACCGGCCGCTCCCCGGAGAACGGCGGCGCCGGCGACTCCTCCGTGCTCACCGCGTTCGGCGTCTTCCAGGGCATGCGCGCCTCGGCCCAGACCCTGTGGGGCGACCCGAGCCTGCGCGACCGCGTGGTCGGCGTCGCGGGCGTCGGCAAGGTCGGCCACTACCTGGTCGAGCACCTGATCACCGACGGCGCCCGGGTCGTGATCACCGACGTCCGCGAGGAGTCGGTACGCCGGATCACCGAGAAGTTCCCGCAGGTCGACGTCGTCGCCGACACCGACGCCCTGATCCGCGTCGAGGGCCTGGACGTCTACGCCCCGTGCGCGCTGGGCGGCGCCCTGAACGACGTGACCGTCCCCCAGCTCACCGCGGCCATCGTCTGCGGCGCGGCCAACAACCAGCTCGCGCACCCGGGCATCGAGAAGGACCTGGAGGCGCGCGGCATCCTCTACGCGCCCGACTACGTCGTCAACGCGGGTGGCGTGATCCAGGTGGCCGACGAGCTGCACGGCTTCGACTTCGACCGCTGCAAGACCAAGGCGGCGAAGATCTTCGACACCACTCTGGAGATCTTCGCACGTGCGAAGTCCGATGGTATTCCGCCGGCCGCCGCGGCCGACCGGATCGCCGAGCAGCGCATGGACGGGGCGCGCCGCGGCTGATCTTGACAGCGCCGGCCCGCCGAAGGGGAGCGTTTGGCGAGACTTCGCTCACGCCGATCGGCGGGTCGGACCTCAAGAAGAGGTTAAAATCGCGACTGACCAGCAAGGACGGGGCACCTCAAAGGTTCTGTACCGGGGTATGTGATGCGCGCGGCGTACCGTAGACCCGAGGAAACAGGTACCGTTGAAGCCCTACGGGCCGGTCTCTCTGTCGAGAGTCCGTTCCGACTCATGAACGCGTGTCAAGACTCTGGGGCCGTCGAGCCCCGTCACCGAGGGGGTCGAGCCATGGGGCGCGGCCGGGCAAAGGCCAAGCAGACGAAGGTCGCCCGCCAGCTGAAGTACAGCAGCGGCGGGACCGACCTGACACGTCTGGCTAACGAGCTGGGCGCTTCGACGACTTCGAGCCAGCCGCCGAATGGCGAGCCGTTCGAGGACGACGACGAGGAAGACGACCCGTACGCGCAGTACGCGGATCTCTACAACGCCGACGACGAGGACGAGGACGACCAGTCCGGTCCGGCGTCCAGTCGGCGTCGCGCTTGACCTTCTTCACACTGAAACCCGGTCCGGGGCTCCGGACCGGGTTTCTGCGCTTTGGGCGCCTGTACGGGGCGTGAGGGTCCTGTGACGCCGTGCTGCCCGCCCCGGCGGACGTCTCCACTCACTGGGCCAGGGGCCGCAGGGCGCTCCCCTGAGGCCGTACGGATCCCCGTGCCGGGGCCCCTGGGCCCCTGGCTCCCGAGCCCTGGCTCCCGGGCCGAGCGCGGTCAGGCCAGGTCCCGGTCAGGCCAGGCCAGCTCCAGGACAGGCCGTGGCGCGGGCGCGGTGCGGTCCGACCCGGTAGGGCGCGTGTTCGATGCAAAAGGAATGCGGTGCAAAGGAAAAGGGCCCCCGGAGGGGCCCTCTCGTTCTGCTACTTGGCGTAGTCCCCGACCAGCTCCGCGCCGGTCTCCTTGTCACCGCGTTCGGTGATCTCACCGGCGACCCAGGCGTCCACGCCCCGGTCGGCCAGTGTCGTCAGGGCCGCGTCCACCGAGTCGGCGGGCACGACGGCCATCATGCCGACGCCCATGTTCAGCGTCTTCTCCAGCTCCAGCCGCTCGACCCGCCCCGCCGTGCCGACCAGGTCGAACACCGCGCCCGGGGTCCAGGTGGAGCGGTCCACCACCGCGTGCAGTCCGTCCGGTACCACCCGGGCCAGGTTGGCCGCGAGACCGCCGCCCGTGATGTGGCTGAAAGCGTGCACCTCGCTGGTGCGGGTGAGCGCCAGGCAGTCGAGCGAGTAGATCCGGGTCGGCTCCAGGAGCTCCTCGCCGAGGGTCCGGCCGAACTCCTCGACCTGCTGGTCGAGGGTCATGCCCGCGCGGTCGAAGACCACGTGGCGGACGAGCGAGTACCCGTTGGAGTGAAGACCGGAGGAGGCCATCGCGATGACCGCGTCCCCCGTACGGATGCGATCGGCGCCGAGCAGCCGGTCGTACTCCACGGCGCCCGTACCGGCGCCGGCCACGTCGAAGTCGTCCGGGCCGAGCAGACCCGGGTGCTCCGCCGTCTCGCCGCCGACCAGGGCGCAGCCGGCCAGCACACAGCCCTCGGCGATGCCCTTGACGATGGCGGCGATCCGCTCGGGGTGCACCTTGCCGACGCAGATGTAGTCGGTCATGAAGAGCGGCTCGGCGCCGCAGACGACGATGTCGTCCATGACCATGGCGACCAGGTCGCGGCCGATCGTGTCGTACACGCCCATCTGGCGGGCGATGTCGACCTTCGTGCCGACGCCGTCGGTCGCCGAGGCGAGCAGCGGCCGCTCGAAGCGCTTGAGGGCGGAGGCGTCGAAGTAGCCGGCGAAGCCGCCGAGGCCGCCGAGGACCTCGGGACGCTGCGTCTTCTTCACCCACTGCTTCATCAGCTCGACGGCGCGGTCGCCCGCCTCGATGTCGACGCCCGCGCTCGCGTAGCTGGCGCCGCCTTCGGCAGAAACGGTCTCGGTCTCGGGCATGAGGAGGACTTTCTGTCGTACTGCGGGGGCTTGCGGGGGCCGCCGGGCCGCCCGGCCGTCACAGGGCCGGAGGGGTCCGATGGCCGGTACGGGGTACGGGGCCGGCCGGGACCGGCCCCGTCCTCCGCGCGGGTCCTACGGTCGGCGCAGGGCGTCGGCGGCCGCGGTGGCGGCGGGGCCCGCCGCCAGCTCGGTCTCCAGGAGCTGCTTGCCGAGCAGCTCGGGGTCCGGCAGCTCCATCGGGTACTCGCCGTCGAAGCAGGCGCGGCACAGGTTCGGCTTCTGGATCGTGGTCGCCTCGATCATCCCGTCCAGCGAGATGTACGAGAGCGAGTCCGCGCCGAGCGACGCGCCGATCTCCTCGACCGTCATGCCGTTGGCGATCAGCTCCGCGCGGGTCGCGAAGTCGATGCCGAAGAAGCAGGGCCACTTCACCGGCGGCGAGGAGATCCGGATGTGGACCTCGGCGGCGCCGGCCTCGCGGAGCATGCGGACCAGGGCGCGCTGGGTGTTGCCGCGGACGATCGAGTCGTCGACGACCACCAGGCGCTTGCCCTTGATCACTTCCTTGAGCGGGTTCAGCTTCAGCCGGATGCCCAGCTGGCGGATGGTCTGCGAGGGCTGGATGAAGGTCCGGCCGACGTACGCGTTCTTGACCAGACCGGCGCCGAACGGGATGCCGGAGGCCTCCGCGTAACCGATGGCGGCGGGGGTGCCGGACTCCGGCGTCGCGATCACCAGATCGGCCTCGACGGGAGCCTCGGCGGCGAGCTTGCGGCCCATCTCCACCCGGGAGAGGTAGACGTTCCGGCCGGCGATGTCGGTGTCCGGGCGCGCCAGGTAGACGTACTCGAAGACACAGCCCTTGGGCTTCGCTTCCGCGAATCGCTGGGTGCGGATGCCGTTCTCGTCGATGGCGATCAGCTCGCCCGGTTCGATCTCCCGGACGAAGCTCGCGCCGCAGATGTCGAGCGCGGCGGTCTCGGAGGCGACGACCCAGCCGCGCTCCAGACGGCCGAGCACCAGCGGGCGGATGCCCTGCGGGTCACGGGCCGCGTAGAGCGTGTGCTCGTCCATGAAGACGAGGGAGAAGGCGCCCCGGACCTCGGGGAGGATCTTCGCGGCGGCCTGCTCGATGGTGAGCGGCTTGCCGTCCTCGTCCACCTGGCCCGCGAGCAGCGCGGTGACCAGGTCGGTGTCGTTGGTGGCGGCGACCTGGGTGGCCCGGCCCTCCTTCTTGGGGAGGTCGGCGACCATCTCGGCGAGCCGCGCCGTGTTCACCAGATTGCCGTTGTGGCCGAGCGCGATCGAGCCGTGGGCGGTCGCCCGGAACGTCGGCTGCGCGTTCTCCCACACGGAAGCCCCGGTGGTCGAGTAGCGGGCGTGACCGACCGCGATATGACCCTGGAGGGAACCGAGAGAAGTCTCGTCGAAGACCTGGGAGACAAGTCCCATGTCCTTGAAGACGAGGATCTGGGAGCCATTGCTGACCGCGATTCCCGCGGATTCCTGACCCCGATGCTGAAGGGCGTACAGCCCGAAATACGAGAGCTTTGCGACCTCTTCACCCGGAGCCCAGACACCGAAGACGCCACAAGCGTCCTGGGGGCCTTTCTCCCCGGGGAGCAGATCGTGATTGAGTCGACCGTCTCCGCGTGGCACGCCACCGAGTGTAGGCGAGATCGGCCACTGGTCCGAATGAACGAATGACCCGTGATACAGCCGAGGGAGTCTGCTCGTACGAAAATACGAACCGACCTTCCGTTGCCTGTCGGAGCCCACAAAGCAAGCGCCCCAAGGGTTACCGACCGGTCGGCGCCCCCGCCTCCCCGCCGGACTCCCGCCCGGGAGGGGGCCGTCAGAGGGCCCGGATGTGACGGAGTACACGACGGGAGGGGGCTGCTGACACCCCGACAGGGCCTGGAAACGGCTTCCGGAGTGGCTGGATCCGATCGCTTCCAGGGCCGATCGGGTGGGGATCGGCCCGCCGGGGTGCACTTCCGGGGCCTTGGGTGAGCGAGCGGGCCACCTGGACGAACCTACGAATGCGGAGCGTGCGGACCCGTGTGCGCGGGCCCGCTTCGTCCAGCCGTCTCAGGCCTACCGTCTTTCGCGGAAAATAAGGGAGTCAGGCGGCGCGCTCCCGGGTCAGCGCATCAGCGGCAACAGCCCCTCCAGATCGGCCCGCTCACCACTCGCCGAGACCCGCGCCGCGTCCCGCTCCGCCGCCCACACCACCCGGCCGGTCGCGAGCCGGATCCAGGTCAACGGATCGGTCTCGACGACGTTGGGCGGGGTGCCGCGGGTGTGCCGGGGCCCCTCCACGCACTGCACCACCGCGTACGGCGGGATCCGCACCTCCACCGCGCCGCCCGGCGCCTTCGCGGCCAGCGCGTCCGCGAGCAGCCGCGTGCAGGCGGCCAGCGCCTGCCGGTCGTACGGGATCTCCACCCCGGTCGCGGCGCTCAGATCGTCGGTGTGCACGACGAGTTCGACGGTCCGGGTGACGACGAAGTCCGCGAGCGTCATGGCGCCGAAGCCCATCTCGATCAGCCGCTCGCCGGTGGCGCCGGCCACCGCCTCCTCGTACTCCCGCGCCGAGCGGTCGAGCAGCTTCGCGGGGTCGGACGCGTCGATGCTCCGGGTGAAGTCGTCGATCCGCCCGGCGAGCGGATCGGTGACGAACGGCCAGTCGAGCAGCGCGACTTCCTGGCGGGCCGGCTCCGGCCGGGCGAGGAGCCGCGGCACACAGCCGACCATCCACGACAGATGCGCGACCAGTTCCCGCACCGTCCATTCCCCGAGCCGGGTCGGCCCGTCGAACGTTTCCGGAGGCAACGCCCGTACCGCGTCGCACACATGCCCGAGCTGGGCGAGGACGGCGGCCTGGGTCTTCGTGGAGTCGTAACGACGGACGCGCTGGGCGTTCTTCTTGGCAGGCGGCATGGTCCGAGCCTAGGGCCTGTCTTTCGGATCTTGCCGGGCTCGCGGGGTCCGGCACGCACTCCCCCGTGGCCCTTCGGGCACGGGAGGTGCCCCCACCGCGTTGTCTCCCTCCTCCGCCTTGCGATCGCTGCTCGGCATCCGAAGGGGAAATCAAGAGCCGAGACGGAGCGAGCGAAGCGAGTGCAGTGCACCGAACCCCGCTCCCTGATCCGGCCTGATCCAAAAGACAGGCCCTGACCGCAGAAGGCTTCCGTACACGGCGAAACCCCCGCCCCGGAGGGGGCAGGGGTCTCGCTTCACACGCTTCGTACGGACCAGAGGGACCGATCAGGCCAGCAGGGCCGGGATCGTCGCCTCGTGGATGGTGCGCAGCTCCTCCAGGGAGACGCTGAACTCGCCCTGTACGTCGACCGTGTCACCGTCGACGACACCGATCCGGGTCGCCGGCAGACCTCGCGCACCGCACATGTCGGTGAAGCGGAGCTCCTCGCTGCGCGGCACGGACACGATCGCGCGGCCGGCCGACTCGCTGAAGAGGAAGGTGAAGGCGTCCAGGGACTCGGGCACGACCAGACGCGCGCCGTTCCCGCCGCGCAGGCAGGACTCGACGACCGCCTGCACGAGACCGCCGTCGGACAGGTCGTGCGCCGCGTCGATCATGCCGTCGCGGGAGGCCGAGATCAGGATCTCGCCGAGCAGCTTCTCCCGGTCGAGGTCCACGGCCGGCGGCAGACCACCGAGGTGCTGGTGGACGACCTCGGACCAGGCCGAGCCGCCGAACTCCTCCTTGGTGTCGCCGAGGAGGTAGAGCAGCTGCCCTTCCTCCGCGAAGGCGACGGGGGTACGGCGGTTGACGTCGTCGATCACACCGAGGACCGCCACGACGGGCGTCGGGTGGATCGCGGCGTCGCCGGTCTGGTTGTACAGCGACACATTGCCGCCGGTGACCGGGGTGCCCAGGGTGAAGCAGGCGTCCGCGAGACCGCGGGTGGCCTCGGCGAACTGCCACATCACGGCCGGGTCCTCGGGCGAACCGAAGTTCAGGCAGTCGGACACGGCCAGCGGCTTGGCACCGGTCGCGGCGACGTTGCGGTACGCCTCCGCGAGCGCGAGCTGCGCACCCGCGTACGGGTCGAGCTTCGCGTACCGGCCGTTGCCGTCGGTCGCCATGGCCACGCCCAGGTTCGACTCCTCGTCGATCCGGACCATGCCCGCGTCCTCCGGCTGGGCCAGCACGGTGTTGCCCTGCACGAAGCGGTCGTACTGGTCGGTGATCCACGCCTTGGAGGCCTGGTTCGGGGAGCCGACCAGCTTCAGGACCTGCTCGCGCAGCTCCGCGCCGTCCTTCGGCCGGGGCAGCTTGCCCGCGTCGTCGGCCTGGAGGGCGTCCTGCCAGCTCGGACGCTGATACGGCCGGTGGTAGACCGGGCCCTCGTGCGCGACCGTGCGCGGCGGGACGTCGACGATCTGCTCGCCGTGCCAGAAGATCTCCAGGCGCTCGCCGTCGGTCACCTCACCGATGACGGTGGCGATGACGTCCCACTTCTCGCAGATCTCCAGGAAGCGGTCGACGTGCTCGGGCTCGACGATCGCGCACATGCGCTCCTGCGACTCGCTCATGAGGATCTCCTCGGGCGAGAGCGTCGCGTCGCGCAGGTGCACCTTCTCCAGGTCGACCCGCATACCGCCGGAGCCGGCGCTCGCCAGCTCGCTCGTGGCGCAGGACAGACCGGCGCCGCCGAGGTCCTGGATGCCCGCGACCAGCTTCTCCCGGAAGATCTCCAGGGTGCACTCGATGAGGAGCTTCTCCTGGAACGGGTCGCCGACCTGGACCGCCGGGCGCTTCGTCGGCTTCGTGTCGTCGAAGGTCTCCGAGGCGAGGACGGACACGCCGCCGATGCCGTCGCCGCCCGTGCGGGCGCCGTACAGGATGACCTTGTTGCCCGGGCCGGAGGCCTTGGCGAGGTGGATGTCCTCGTGCTTCATCACGCCGATGCAGCCGGCGTTGACCAGCGGGTTGCCCTGGTAGCAGGAGTCGAAGACGACCTCGCCGCCGATGTTCGGCAGGCCGAGGCAGTTGCCGTAGCCGCCGATGCCCGCGACGACACCGGGCAGCACCCGCCGGGTGTCGGGGTGGTCGGCCGCGCCGAAGCGCAGCGGGTCGACCACGGCGACCGGGCGGGCGCCCATCGCGAGGATGTCGCGGACGATGCCGCCGACGCCGGTGGCCGCGCCCTGGTAGGGCTCGATGTAGCTGGGGTGGTTGTGCGACTCGACCTTGAAGGTGACCGCGTACCCCTGGCCGACGTCGACGACACCGGCGTTCTCGCCGATGCCGACGAGCATCGCGTCGTTCTTCGGGGCCTTCTCGCCGAACTGCTTCAGGTGGACCTTGCTGCTCTTGTACGAGCAGTGCTCGGACCACATGACGGAGTACATGGCCAGCTCGGCGCCGGTGGGACGGCGGCCCAGGATCTCGCGGACGCGCGCGTACTCGTCCTCCTTGAGGCCGAGTTCCTTCCAGGGCTGCTCGCTGTCCGGCGTCTCGGCCGCGTGCGTGACGGTATCGAGAGTCATCAGGCGTTGACCAGCTTCTTGAGGATCGAGGTGAAGAAACCGAGACCGTCGGTGCCACCGGTGCCGATCAGCGGCTCGACGGCGTGCTCGGGGTGCGGCATGAGGCCGACCACGTTGCCCGCGGCGTTGGTGACGCCCGCGATGTCGCGGAGCGAGCCGTTGGGGTTCACGTCCAGGTAGCGGAAGGCGACCCGGCCCTCGGCCTCCAGCTCGTCGAGCGTGCGCTCGTCGGCGACGTACCGGCCGTCCATGTTCTTGAGCGGGACGGAGATCTCCTGGCCCGGCTCGTAGTCGGAGGTCCAGGCGGTCTCCGCGTTCACCACCCGCAGCTTCTGGTCGCGGCAGATGAAGTGCAGGTGGTTGTTGCGCAGCATCGCGCCCGGCAGCAGGTGGGCCTCGGTGAGGACCTGGAAGCCGTTGCAGATGCCGAGGACCGGCATGCCGGCCTTGGCCTGCTCGATGATCGTCTCCATCACCGGCGAGAAGCGGGAGATGGCTCCGGCCCGCAGGTAGTCGCCGTAGGAGAAACCGCCGGCCAGGACCACGGCGTCGACCTGCTTGAGGTCCTTGTCGCGGTGCCAGAGCGACACGGGCTCGGCGCCCGCGAGGCGGGCGGCGCGCAGCGCGTCCTGGTCGTCCAGGGTTCCGGGGAACGTGACGACGCCGATGCGTGCGGTCACGACTCCACCTTCACGATGAAGTCCTCGATCACGGTGTTTGCAAGGAAGGTTTCGGCCATCTCATGGATGCGGGCGAGGGCGGCGTCGTCGACCGGCCCCTCCACCTCCAGCTCGAAGCGCTTCCCCTGGCGGACGTCGGCGATCCCGTCGAATCCGAGGCGGGGCAGTGCACGCTGCACCGCCTGTCCCTGCGGGTCGAGGATCTCCGGCTTGAGCATGACGTCGACTACGACGCGTGCCACTGGCACTCCCGGTGGTGTGTTGCGTGGGCGGTTCCCTCAGCGTACCTGCCTCCAAATTCTACGCGGGTAGAAAACTGGAGGATCCTATAAAGGGACCTCGCGCCACACCCTGCACAACACGGTCCCGAATTCAAGAAGAATATCGCCGGAGGGCCGGGACACGCGGAAACAATTGCTTGGGCTTCCCCCTGCCGCACCATGCGCTGTACAAAGGAATCCAGAGGAACACACTATTGCCCTCGGGGGACCGCTGTATCGACATCGCCGCACGTCAGCGCGGCAAGGGTGCGATACGGCAGGGCTATCCGCAGGAAAGGACCGATATCCGTGGCACAGCGTGTGGTGGTCACTCTCTCCGACGACATCGACGGCGGAGAGGCGGCGGAAACGGTCGCGTTCGGCCTGGACGGGAAGATGTACGAGATCGACCTGAATCCCGCCAATGCAGAGAAACTGCGCACGGCCCTGGCCCCCTACCTGGCGGCCGGCCGCAAGGTGGGCGCCCGCTCCGGGGCCCGGTCCGGGAAGGCCGCGGGACCCGCCAAGGGCGAGTACACCTACAGCTCCCTGGCCCCCGCCCCGGCGGCCGTCCGCGCCTGGGCCCAGTCCAACAAGATGGACGTACCGGCCCGCGGACGGATCCCGAAGCGGGTGTACGAGGCGTTCCAGGCCGCGAGCTGAGGACGGCGGTCGGGCGGGCGGGGCGCGGGGTGAGCGGGCGTGCGGGCGGTTGACGGGCCGAGAGGCCGGCAGGCTGAACGGCCGGCAGGCCGGATGGCGGACCCGGCGATGGACGAGGCGGCCAGGCTTGGTGCGGATCACGGCCGGACCGCGATCCGGCCGCCCGCCGACCCGTCGGCCCTCGCACCAAGGAGCGTCGGCGCCTCTCCCGCCTGCCCCGATCCCCGTCCCGGACGGGGGCGGACCCTCGATTTGCCAACCACCCCCCATGATCCGCTAGAGTTTGGATCACGCCGAGGGGCAAGGCCGAAAAGCCAAGTCCCAAGCAGCGTGCGGGTGTAGTTCAGTAGCAGAACAGCCCCCTTCCAGGGGGAAGGCGCAGTGTGCGATCCCTGTCACCCGCTCTGCATAGCTTGACCGAAGCACTCCGGTGCATCAGGTAGAGTAGTGCTCGCACCGACCGGTGAAAGCCGATCGGGAGCAATGCGGACGTGGCTCAGTTGGTAGAGCATCACCTTGCCAAGGTGAGGGTCGCGAGTTCGAATCTCGTCGTCCGCTCAGGGAGCGAAAGCCCCGGTTCTCAGGAACCGGGGCTTTCGTCGTTTCTCTCCCCGTTCCGCCTTCCCCTCCCTCCATCTTTCCCCAGCTCCGAGGCCGCGGTGGCGGGTGTCACGCCCCTGCGGGCCAGGAACCATGGCACGACCCCTGTCCGGCTTGTGTATAGTTAGCAGCGCGCTACGGCGCATGCGGACGTGGCTCAGTTGGTAGAGCATCACCTTGCCAAGGTGAGGGTCGCGAGTTCGAAT
Source organism: Streptomyces sp. NPDC048718 (assembly GCF_043198875.1). Taxonomy (NCBI): domain Bacteria; kingdom Bacillati; phylum Actinomycetota; class Actinomycetes; order Kitasatosporales; family Streptomycetaceae; genus Streptomyces; species Streptomyces sp. NPDC048718. The sequence continues at coordinate 231,403 of NZ_JBICVG010000010.1, read as the reverse complement.
CTCGTCGTCCGCTCCATGAAGAAGCCCCCGGTCGAATCGACCGGGGGCTTTCTCGTTGTCCCGTGCCACAGGCCGCGGGCCGGGTCCGGGGCGGTGGACAGCCACCGCCCCGGACCCATCGCCTCAGGCGCGCTGGGCCCCGGACCTCACGACCACCACCTGGCTCACGACCACCTGGCGCCGGTGAGCAGCTCGTACGCCTCCACATACTTCGCGCGGGTCGCGTCCACGACCTCCTGCGGCAGCGCCGGCGGCGGCTGCTCGCTCGTCCGGTCCCAGCCGGAGGCCGGCGAGGTCAGCCAGTCACGCACGTACTGCTTGTCGTACGAGGGCTGGGCGCGGCCCGGCTGCCACTGGTCGGCCGGCCAGAAGCGGGAGGAGTCCGGGGTGAGGACCTCGTCGGCGAGGACCAGCTGCCCCGGCTCGCCCTCACCGGTGCGCGCGAAGCCGAACTCGAACTTCGTGTCCGCCAGGATGATCCCGCGCTCGCGGGCGATGTCCCGGGCCCGGGAGTAGACGGCGAGGGTCGACTGGCGCAGCAGCGCGGCGGTCTCGGCGCCGACCTGGTGGGCGACCTTCTCGTAGGAGACGTTCTCGTCGTGGTCGCCGACGGCCGCCTTGGTCGCCGGGGTGAAGATCGGCGCGGGCAGCTCGGAGCCGTCCGACAGGCCCTCGGGCAGGGCGAGGCCGCAGACGGTGCGGGACACCTTGTACTCGGCGAGCCCGGAGCCGGTCAGATAGCCGCGGGCCACGCACTCGACCGGGACCATGTCCAGGGACTTGCAGATCAGGGTGCGACCCGCCCAGTCGGCGGGGGCGCCGGCCGGCAGCTCGGTCGACAGGACGTGGTTCGGGGCCAGGTCGGAGAGCCGGTCGAACCACCAGAGGGAGAGCCGGGTGAGGACCCGGCCCTTGTCCGGGATCTCGGTGGGCAGCACCCAGTCGAACGCGGACATGCGATCGCTCGCCACCATGACGAGATCGCCCGCCTCGTCGCGGTACAGGTCGCGGACCTTGCCCGTGTGGAGATGGGTCAGGCCCGGAACCTGAAGGGGTTCGGGCTTTTCTACGAATCCGGACACGGTTCCTCCGCGTAGGTTGATCCAGGAGCGGGTCCGATTGTCTCGTACGCGGGCACCGATCCGACCGCCGGGCCCAGGGCCGGACTCGGGGTGGGACCCCAGGCCGGACTCGGGGCCGCACTCGGGGCGGGCGGGCGCATGGGCCGGGACAACGCCTGGTCAGGCGTCGGCCGGGCCTCGGGGCGGCTTCCCGGCCTCCCGGCTCCCGTCCCTCAGTCCCGCTTGCAGATGCGGTCCAGGAGGTTGGCGGTCGCGCGCTGGATACGGGAGTCCACATGGCCCGGCCGGTCGAGCGCCGGGGACCAGGCGAAGGTGCCCGAGGCGAAGACCCAGGCGCCCGACGGGGCCCGGTACAGGCTCGTCTCCTGGTGGCGCTTCACCCCGTCGCCGTCCCGGTAGGGCGAGTGCGCGAGCAGGATGCGGCTCTCGTGCTCGGGCAGCGGGGTGCGCGGGTAGTAGCGGTCGGCCTCGCCCGCGACCAGGCCCGGGATCTCGTCACCCTCGCCCGCGCCGGTGGCCTCCCAGAGCCAGTGGTCCGCGTTGCGTACGACCAGCGGATGCGGTTCGGGGACCCGGCCCGCGTACTGGATGCCGAGCAACTCCTGCTCGGGCCGGTCCACTTCGCGCCAGAGCACCGGACGGCCGGGACCCCGGCGTTTGCGGCAGGTCAGCAGCCGGTCCGGGGCGCCGGACGGCGAAGGGCCCAGCTCCACCTGCCAGTACATGGTGTTGGCGGACAGGAAGACGAGCGACGTGCCCTGGTCGCGGGCCAGTTCGACGGCCCGGCGCATGGGCACCGACCAGTACTCGTCGTGCCCGGGGAAGACCAGGCCCCGATAGCGGCTGGGGTCGATCCGGCCCGCGTGCAGATCGCGGGTCTCGGCATAGGCCAGGTCGTAGCCGTAGCGCTCGGCCCAGCGGATGAAGTCGTAGGCGTGGCCCACGTGCAGAGGCAGACCCGCGCCCGCGTACGGCCGGTCGAAGGAGACGGTCACCGCCGCCTCCTCCTCGCCGAGCAGCCGGCCGTCCTCGTCCCACGCGTGGTAGAGGCTGGCGCCGCTGTGGCCGTCCTCCGGGTACAGGTTGTACGCCTGCCAGGTCACGTCCGGCAGGACGAGCAGCAGGTCCGCCGGGTTGGCGTCGCGGACGGTGAAGGGGATGTGGGAGCGGTAGCCGCCGGCGGTGGTGAGCACGGCGACATAGGCGCCGATCTGCCAGTGCGGCGGGACCTGGAGCCGCCAGGACTGCCACCAGTGGTGGCAGGAGACGGTGCGGTCGACGGCCAGCGGGGCCGGCTGGACGATGCCGGCGATCCGGGGGCTGGTGCTGATCTTGAAGGCGCCGTCGCCGCTGTAGTGGCCGATCCGGTAGATGTCGACCAGGAACTGCTGGGGCGGGTCCACCGTGACGTGGAAGTCGATCACCTCGCCGGGCGCGACCGCGCCGTTGGAGGCGAAACCCTTGATCTGGCCGTGCATGTCGTCGGCGGTACGGGGGTTGCCCGCGCCGCCCCGGGCCAGAATCTCGTCCGCGTACCAGGGCACCAACTGGCCGGTGTCGTCGAAGTAGTTGTCCGAACCGCGCAGCCAGGGCAGCGGGCCCTGAGCGAAGGGATCGGACACGGCGTGGAAAAGCGCTCCCGACTCCCACCGCCTGATCTGCTCCGCACCCATGTCGCGCCCCTCCCTCGGCCCCCCGGTCGGCCGGCCGCTGCCCGCGGTCCGTCTCCGCCGTTGTCCGTGTCGGCAACCAGCACATCACATAACGCATGCGATCCGTCACGGTTCGCAGTGAATAGTTGAGGGGAGAACCCAACATTCCGCCCGGTGGGGTTCGGCCGGATTTCGCTCAGCCCAGCCGGACCGGCTTCTCGGCGCGGACTCCGGTCCTGGTCAGCCAGGTGCGCAGCGGTTCGGGGTCGCCGTCCTCGACGAGAGCGAGCACCGCGGTGGCCAGATCTGTACAGCGTTCGCCCCGGACGAACAGGGCCGGGCCGTCGAGCCAGTCGAGGCCGGGGACCGCGTCCGTGGTATCGACGGCGGCGCAGCACACCATGGCCGTGACGTGATCGGCCAGCAGATCCCGGCCACTGCGGGGCGGCTGGAGCGGGAACAGCGGGCCGGGGCCGTCGAACCCCTCCACCGCCTGTGTCACCGGGCGGCCGCGCTCCTCGCGGGCGGCCTGCGCGGTGAGCGCGGCCGCGAGCGCGTCGGCGGCGGGTGTGGGTGTGGGTGTGGTGGTGCCGGGGTCTTCGAGGTCCGGGTCTTCGAGGGCTGGGGCTTCGGGGCTCGGGTGTTCGAGGGCGGGGTGTTCGAGGGCCGGCTCCCGGTGACGACCATCGGCACCGCCGGGCACCGTGAGGTGGGCGATGATCCGGGCCAGGGTGGGCGGCGCGTCGGGCCCGGCGGCCGGTACCGGGGCCGGGGCGGGACCGGCCGGGGCGGGACCGGCCGAGGCGGGCACGGGGGTGGCCGGGGCGGCGGCGACACTGTCGAGGACCCGGTGGAGGCGGGCCGCGTCGGCGCGCCACGTACGGTCGACGACCTCCTCCGCGTACGCGCCCCACTCCACCGGCGCCCACTCCGCCCCCGGCCCCGCCGGCGCGCCGTGGAAGAGCCGGGCGGCGAGCAGCGAGGTCGCCTCGTCGACCGCGCCCGGCTCCTCCAGGAGGTCGCAGGCGGGCCGTTCGCCGAGGCGCGAGGTGAAGCCCGCGGCGAGCCGGTCGCGGCGGGACAGTTCGGTGAGCGCCGAGACCACGCCCGCGTCGAGCCGGGCGGGCCAGCGGCCCATCCGCCAGGCGGGCAGCGCGACCCGGGTCAGCAGCCGGTCCCAGCCCGCGTAGGCGAGGCCGACCTGTTCCTGGGCGACGATCCGTACCCCGTAGTCGACGGCCTGCGCGCGCTCCGAGCCGGCCGCGGCGACCCCGCGCTCCATCTCGGCGGCGTGGCCCCGGCAGCCCAGGAGCAGGGTCCTGGCCAGCCGGCCGACCCCGAGGGCGCCAAGGCGGCGGACCGGGTCGAGTCCGGGGGTACGGGGGACGGCCACCGCCGCGTCCAGGCCGCGGACGAAGCGCCGGGCGGCCGCTATGTCGGGGTGCGCGGCCGGGCCCGTACCGGCGACGACGGGGGCGAGGACGGCGCGCAGCTCGCCGACCCGCATCCACCAGAGGAAGGGCGAGCCGATGACGAGAACCGGCGCGGCACCGGCGCGGCGGTTCTCGTGCGCCCGGTGCGAGCGGTCCTCCAGCCAGCTGTCGCAGTCCGGGGTGAGGGCTATCGCGGAGGGCGGCGGGACCTCAAGGCGGTCGGCGAGGTCCCGTACCAGCCGGTAGAGGTCGGGGGCCGCGCTCTCCGACAGTTCCACCGTCGGTGTCACGGCCGGCCGGGAACGCGCCACGACCAGGGCGACGGCCGTCGCCACGAGCAGGACCAGGACGGCGAGGGCGGTCGTCACCCAGCGGGCGGTGTCCCAGCCGGGGCCGGTGAAGTGGCCGGTGAGGCCGCCCGCGTGCAGGACGGCGGCGACGGCGGCGGGGAGTACGGCGAGACCGAGGGCCCGGCCGCGGACGCGGAGTACGGCGAGGGCGCGGGCGCGGGCGGCGCGGGCTCCGAGCTCGTCGCCGTCCGCGTAGCCGGGGCCGGGGCCGCTGCCCGGGCCGGGACGCGCACCGTCCGTGCCGTTCGCGCGCTTCGAAGCGTTCGCGCCGCTCTCACGGCTTTCGCCGCTCGCGCTGTTCCCGCGGTTGGCGCTGTTGCTGCTGTGGCTGCTGTGCCTGCCGTTGCTGCCGTTGCTGCCGTTGCTGCCGTTGCTGCCGTTGCTGCCGGACACGCCGTACATCACCCCCTCCTGTCCTCGTCGGGACTGCCCGTGGCGGTGTTGCTCACTCCCCCACTGTGGCACCCGGCACCGACACCGCAATGTCGGTGGGCCAAGTGCCGGAGCAGGCCGCCGAACGCCTGCGCCGCACCCTAGTTGGGGCGTCGGCGGGCGTCATCCGGATGGGCAAGCCGTCACTCGATGGAATGGCTTTGGGTAAAGGTGATGACGGCGGCGCGGTCGTACGGTTCACTGTGCGACCGCGCCCGAGGGGCCCCGGCGTACCCCGGATCGTGCCCCGGCCGTACTCCGGGGAACAGGCCGGACCACAGCCGGGGACGGCCCGCGGCGGGGACCGCGGGCGGGCGGAGGGTCAGCCCTGGGCGGCCTTCCGCGCGATGTCCGTGCGGTGCTGGGAGCCGTCAAGACGGATTCGGCCGACCGCCGCGTACGCCCGCTCGCGGGCCTCGGTCAGGTCCGAACCGGTGGCGGTGACCGACAGGACCCGGCCGCCCGCGCTGACGACGGCGTCGCCGTCCCGCTTCGTCCCGGCGTGCAGCACGTACGCGTGCGGGGCGTCGTGCTCCGCGACCTCGGCCAAGCCCTCGATCGGGTCACCGGTGCGCGGGGTGTCCGGGTAGTTGTGGGAGGCGACCACGACGGTGACGGCCGCGTCGTCGCTCCAGCGCAGCGGCTCCTGGTCGGCGAGCGTGCCGTTGGCGGCGTTCAGCAGAACGCCGGCCAGGGGGGTCCGCAGCCGGGCCAGCACGACCTGGGTCTCGGGGTCGCCGAAGCGGGCGTTGAACTCGATGACCCGGACGCCTCGGCTGGTGATCGCGAGCCCCGCGTACAGCAGGCCCGAGAACGGGGTGCCGCGGCGGCGCAGCTCGTCGACGGTGGGCTGCAGGACGGTCGCGAGGACCTCGTCGACCAGCTCCGGGTCGGCCCACGGCAGCGGCGAGTAGGCGCCCATGCCGCCGGTGTTCGGGCCCTCGTCGCCGTCGAGCGCGCGCTTGAAGTCCTGCGCGGGGCGCAGCGGGAGGACGGTGGTGCCGTCGGTGATGGCGAAGAGGGAGACCTCGGGGCCGTCCAGGAACTCCTCGATCACCACGCGCTCGCAGGACAGCGCGTGCGCCCGGGCCGTGGCGAGGTCCGAGGTCACGACGACGCCCTTGCCGGCCGCCAGACCGTCGTCCTTGACGACGTACGGGGCGCCGAAGGCGTCCAGCGCCTCGTCGATCTCCGCCGGGGTGGTGCACACATAGCTGCGGGCGGTGGGCACCCCGGCGCCGGCCATGACGTCCTTGGCGAACGCCTTGGAGCCTTCCAGCTCGGCCGCCTCCCGGGAGGGGCCGAAGACCGGGATGCCGGCGGCGCGGACGGCGTCGGCGACACCGGCGACCAGCGGGGCCTCCGGGCCGACGACGACCAGGTCGGCGCCGAGACCGGTGGCGAGCGTGGCTACGGCTGTGCCGTCGAGCTGATCGACCGGGTGCAGCTCGGCGACCTCGGCGATACCGGCGTTGCCGGGCGCGCAGTGCAGAGCGGTGACGTCGGGATCGAGGGAGAGGGAGCGGCACAGGGCGTGTTCGCGGGCGCCGCCGCCGATGACGAGGACCTTCACGGCAGCCAGGGTAGCCCGCTCGGGCGTATGCCCTTTGTGCGGGTCACCGAGCGGGATCCGGCTACTCGTTCGTGTATTCCTCCAGGACCGTGGCGCCGAGCTCGCGCACGATCAGCTCGTGACCGGAGAGCGCCGAGTCGACGAGGTCCGGGTCGTCCGCCTCCGGAACGTCGTCCTCCGGTGCCACCGGCGCCGGGGCGGGGGCCTGCGGCCGGGCCGCCGACCGCGGAGCGGACGACGACGAGGAGGAGGCAGGGGACGACGATGCCGACGGGGACGACGGGGCGGAGTACGAGGAGCCGGACGCGGCGGGCGGCTGGACGGGCGCCTGCGGCTGGGCCTGGCCCTGGAAGGGCTGCGCGGGCTGGGCCGGCGCGGGGGCCGGGGCCGGCTGGTATGAGGCGGGACCGCGCGGCGGGGCGGACGGCGCGGACGGGCGTCCGCCGCCGAAGCCGCCGGCGGCGGGAGGCGGGTTGACACCGCCCGACGGGTCGATGATCGCCTCGATCTTCCAATGAACGTTGAACTGCTCGGCGAGGGCCGCCTTCAGGACGTCCTCGCTGCCGCTGCCGGAGAAGTTGTCGCGGGCACCGGCGTTGAGGAAACCGATCTGGAGGGTGGTGCCGTCGAAGCCCGCCACCTGCGCGTTCTGGGAGAGCAGGATCCAGGTGAACCGGCGGCGATTCTTGACCGCCTCCAGGATCGACGGCCACATGCTCCGCACCTGTACGGCGCCGGCGGCCGCGTCGCCCGAGGGCGCGGCGGACTGCTGGGGGGCGGCCGCGGCGGCCGGGGCCGGGGTCTGGGCGGGGGCCTGGTGCTGCTGGGGCGCGGACGCTCCGGGCCAGGCGCCGGGCGCGCCGGAACCGGGCCGGGCGGCCCCGGGCCAGGTACCCGGGCGCGGCGCTTCGGCGGCGGGGGCGGGGGCGGGGGCGGGGGCGGCTGCTGGTGCGGAGGTGGCCGGCTGGGGGGCGGGGGCGGGCGTGTACGGGGCGGCGGGCGCGGCGGGGGCCGCCGCCTGGGCCTGCGGGGGCGTGGGGGCCGGAGCGGGCGGCGGGACATGCGCCTCCGGCCCGGGCACGTACCCCATCTGCGGCGCGGCCGGCGCGGGCGTGAACACGGCGGCGGGCGGCGCGGCGGCCATGCCGCGCTCCAGCCGGTCGAGCCGCGCCTGGAGCGAGCGCTCGTCGTCGAAGGCGGCGGGCAGCAGCACGCGCGCGCAGATCAGCTCCAGCTGGAGCCGCGGCGAGGTGGCGCCGCGCATCTCGGTCAGCCCGGCGTTGACGAGGTCGGCGGCCCGGCTCAGCTCGGCGCCGCCGAACACCGACGCCTGCGCCTGCATCCGCTCGATGACATCGACGGGCGCGTCGATCAGGCCCTTCTCGGCGGCGTCCGGCACCGCGGCGAGGATCACCAGGTCGCGCAGCCGCTCCAGCAGGTCGGCGACGAACCGGCGCGGGTCGTTGCCGCCCTCGATCACCCGGTCCACGACCTCGAAGGCCGCGGCGCCGTCACCGGACGCGAACGCGTCCACGACCGAGTCGAGCAGCGAGCCGTCCGTGTAGCCGAGCAGGGACGTCGCCATGGCGTACGTCACACCGTCCTCGGTGGCGCCGGCGAGCAGCTGGTCCATGACGGACATCGAGTCACGTACCGAACCGGCTCCGGCCCGTACGACCAGGGGCAGCACCCCGTCCGCGACGGGAATGCCCTCGCGGCCGCAGACCTCGCCCAGGTAGTCCCGCAGGGTGCCGGGCGGCACGAGCCGGAAGGGGTAGTGGTGGGTACGCGAGCGGATGGTCCCGATGACCTTCTCGGGCTCCGTCGTCGCGAAGATGAACTTGAGGTGCTCCGGCGGCTCCTCGACCACCTTCAGCAGGGCGTTGAAGCCCGCCGAGGTGACCATGTGGGCCTCGTCGATGATGTAGATCTTGTACCGGCTCGACGCGGGCCCGAAGAACGCCTTCTCGCGCAGGTCACGGGCGTCGTCCACACCACCGTGCGACGCGGCGTCGATCTCGATGACGTCGATCGAGCCCGGGCCGTTGCGCGCCAGGTCCCGGCAGGACTGGCACTCGCCGCAAGGCGTGGGGGTGGGGCCCTGCTCACAGTTCAGACACCGCGCGAGGATGCGCGCGCTGGTCGTCTTTCCGCAGCCGCGCGGCCCGCTGAACAGGTACGCGTGATTGACCCGGTTGTTCCGCAGCGCCTGCTGCAGCGGGTCGGTGACATGCTCCTGCCCGATGACCTCGGCGAAGGACTCGGGGCGGTAGCGGCGGTACAGCGCGAGAGACGACACGTATACGAGGTTATAGGCGCCCGCCGACAACCCGGGAACGGCGATCGCCGGGCCGGCCGAAGCGGGGTCCTGTGACGTGCGGGGGTCCGCGTCTGCCAGGAGCTTCGCGACGGGCTTGGCCGCGCCGGGTGTCTTCGGTGCGACGGGTGCGGCGGCTGCCTCGGACGCGACGAGTACGACGGGTGCGGCGATCGTTCCGGGCGTCTTGGCGGTCTTGGCGGTCTTGGCGGTGCTGGTGGCCTTGGCAGCCCCGGCTGCCCCACCTGCCCCAAGCGCCCCAGGCACCTCCGTCGCCGCGACTGTCCGGCCGCCCCGGAAACGCAAGCGCCCCCCACGCACCCGCCAGAGCCGACCTACCCTTGCTGCCTTCCGGCCCTGGGGGAGTTCAGTCAGATAGCGCCACGTGAGGGGCTCCGCCCAGAGTACCCGATCCCCGACCCCGCCCGTCCCCCACTCCCCCGCACTCCTCCACACCCCTCCACCCCCGCTCACCTCCGAATCGATCATGGTCGCGAGCACCCTCCCCGGTCATGTAATGTTTGCCCCGGAGGATTCGCCTAGTGGCCTAGGGCGCACGCTTGGAAAGCGTGTTGGGGGCAACCCCTCACGAGTTCGAATCTCGTATCCTCCGCCAAGTGCCTCACCGGGCACTAAGTCGAAGGGCCCCGCTGCTTGCAGCGGGGCCCTTCGGCGTTGGCGGTCTCGGTTCCGGTCGCGGCTCTGGTCCCGGTTCCCGGCTACCGCCCGTTGAGGACGGACCGGCACACGTTGCAGTACATGGCCGCGTCCCGCCCGTAGCGCCGCATCAGCCGGCCGCAGTCGTATCTCCGCGCACGACCACGAGCTGACGGCCCGGCTGACCGGCCAGCCGTGGGCCCGACTCTTCCCGGCCAAAGACCCGGATGCCCTCGCCGAGACGCTGGACAAGCTCACGGCCGAGGCACCCGCCCGGCCGGGACCGACGGCGCCCACCGCACTGGACATGCACCCGGCGCCCGAGCAGGCCGCCTTCCTCACCGACACCTGCACCCGCCTCCGACACACACGGCACGCTGCCCCTCCACGAGCGCGCCTCGGACGGGCCGGCTTCCTGCGCCGCCACCCGCCCTCGCCTGCATCCGTCGAACGGGTGGTTTTTGACCTCTGTCGGCGTGTCCTCCTACGCCCCCGGGGATTCCCATGGTGGCTCAGCACGGCAGGCAGCGGCTCTTCACACCGGGAACATCTCAGCCGGAAGCCCTGCCGATGCGCCCGGAAGGTCGCCGCCTCGCGGCACCCATCGAAGGGAATGACCCCATGAAAACCGGATCCCGTGCCGTAGGTGTGGCCCTGGCAGCCGCGACGCTGCTCGCGGCGTCCGGGGCCGCCGTTCCGGCCCATGCGGCGGCGGCCCTCGTCGAGTGCGTCGGATTCAGCAACCGGCCGTCGACCGACACCATCACCGTGACCACGAGCGGCACCGCCAGCGAGTTCGTCTTCCTCTACGGATGCCGCGCACCCGGGAATTCCGAAATCACACAAGGCGGCCTCAACGGGTTCGGCACGGCGACCACGAACACGGCGGGACGGCTGGTGCTGAACATGAGAGGGACAATCGGGTGGAGCAACGGGACACAGAGCACCGTGACCTACACGCGCACCATCACCGGAACGAGCAACGTCCTCGAAGTCGGCGCCGGTAAGGTCCACAGCGGCACGTTCAACCAAGGGATCATCGCGGACACCGCGTACGGCACCCGCGCCAAGTCCGGGACCAACACGATCGTGAACCTGACCCTCCCCAGTTTCACCATCACCTGAAATCGCCGCCGACCATCCGCGCCTCGGGCCGCTGACCGCCACCGGCGCGCAACCGCCCGCGTGAGCCTCCTCCACCGGAGTCCAACCGACGCACTGCGGCCGGTCACCCCGACATCATGTCGGGGTGACCGGCCGCTTTGGCGATCACGACAGCCCGTCCGTACCAGCCGACAAGTAGCCGGAGCGACACCGGCATCCGCTCCCGCACGGCGGCCCTCGCCTGCCTCTCCCCTCCGGGCCATGCCCGGGGGCGGGCCGGCTCCTGGCGGCGGCCCTGGCCGTACTCCGGCCGTACCCCGGAACCGGCCGTTACCCGTCCGCCGCACGGGTAGTTCTCCCTGACGGAGCAGGCGGACAGGCAGACAGACGGACGCGTCGGCGCGCACGCGCGCGGGCCGGATTCTCGGGAGGTACGGCAGGCATGGTGGCGGACGGCGGTATGCGGCCCATGGTGCGGGAGACGTACGGTCCGGTCGATCTGAGCCGGGAGCCGATCTTCGCCGGAGGTTTCATCAACTTCGGCTACTGGCGGGCGATCGATCTGGAGCGCCCGGTGGGCGAGGCCGAACGGGTCCGCAGCCAGGAGGACCTCTACCGGCACGTCCTGGACACCCTGACGGCCGCCGGGCTGCCGCGGCACCCGAGGATCCTCGACGTGGGCTGCGGGCTCGGCATGGGGTGCGCGATCGCCCTGCGGGAGTACGGGCCCGTCGCGGTCACCGGCCTGGACATCCACCCCGACCAGCTGGAACGGGCGCGCCGCGCCCAGGCCGGCCTGTCCCCTGCGGAGCGGGAGCGGCTGCGGTTCGTCCAGGGGGCGGCGGAGCACATGCCCGTGGGGGATGGCGGATTCGACGCGCTCATCAGCGTCGAGGCCGCCCAGCACTTCCCCGACCTGGAGGCCTTCGCGGCGGAGACGGCGCGGGTACTGCGGCCGGGCGGCCGGGTGGCCGTCACCAGTTTCTTCACCGTGGACGACGCGCCCGGCCGGACCGAGCAGCCGGCCCGGCTGCTGGAGACGTACGCCAACGGCCTGGACATCGCCCGCCCGGTGCGGGCCCTCGCCGACGCGTTCACGGCGGCGGGACTCACGGAGGTACGGGTCGAGTCGATCGGCCCGGACGTCTGGCCGGGCTGGGACCAGTGGCTCGCCCGGTGGTGGGCCCCGGACACCTGGCCCCGCAACTTCCTGCGCGCGTACGAGGAGCGGATCCTCGACTACTACGTCGTCACGGCGACCCGCCCGGAGTAGCCCGTCGACCACCCCGCCGCCACGCCCGACCCGACTCGCCCCGCGGCCACCGCGGGGCAGGTCGGTGCCGCTGTCAGTCCACCCAGACGACGACCGCGTGGCCGTCCCGTGCGGCGGCCTCGAAGTACGTGGTCAGGCCGGCGAACCAGTCCCTGGCCCAGCCGAGGGAGGCGGAGTCCTCCCAGCCCAGCGGATAGATCTTCGCCGCCGTCAGGTCGCGCGGGTCGACTCCGTCGAGAAGCCGGTCGTACGTCAGACCGCTCAGCGCATCGGCGGCGAGACGGACCCGGTCCACCGGGAGATGGCGCGGCGGCCCGTATCCCCAGTCGCCGGCGTCGCCGAGGGGTTCTTCCCCGTGGACGACGTCGACGGGAAAGTCCACGCGCCTCAGCAGAAAGTCGAGCAGGTGCCACGCCTTGTCCGTCGAGAAATGACGAACCTCGGCCGGCGGTGGCCCGCCCTCCCCGCCCCTGGAGTCCGGGGATTCCTCGGCGTCGAGCGCGCCCTCGATGTATGCGAGCGCCCAGTCCGGGTCCTCGATCGCTCGGGCCAACTGGGCGGCTGTCACACGGAAGTACTCGCCGATCATGCTCATGGCCGCAGGCTAGGAGCGGCCACTGACATCGCCCCTTCCCGGCCCGGCAGGGGCGGTACTCCAGGCTCAGTTCGCGGTCGACAGCGTAGCTGGTGCGCGTGGCGGCGTCGGAAACCAGTTCCCAGGAGCCGTACTTGGCGTAGAGCTGGTCGGCGGGCGGGCCCAGCGGGTTGCCGTACTTGGCCGGAATCCGGAGGGGGAAGGGCGCATGGGCGCATCCTCGAAGGCCGCTCCGGGCCCCTTTACGCAGGCACCCTGGCGATCACCCTTAGGGGTGCACCCGGCTCCGGACCACCGAGCCGGGACCACCGCCTCACCGCCTCCCCGCCTCGCCACCTCCCCATCTCACCGCCTCACCGCCTCACCGTCTCACCGCCTCACAGCCTCACCGTCTCACCGCCTCACAGCGAACGCTGAAACTCGTGCGCCTCGTGAGTCGGCAGATACCCGAGACTGTCGTTGACCCGGCGCATGTACGGGTTGTTGTCAGCCGTGTCCGTGACGAGTCCGGCAAGGCCCGGCTGCCGCTCGCGGGCCCGCACGATCGAGGCCGCCTTCATCCAGCGGGCGAGACCGTGCCCGCGGTGCTCGGGCAGGACGGCCGTCCCGTAGTGCAGGCCGTCGCCGGTGCCGCTGCCCGGGGTCACCAGCTCCGTGAACCCGGCGACGGAGCCGTCCGCTTCGGCCACCGCCGCCACCGTGTGCAGCACCTCGCCGCGCCCGGCGACCGCGGCCACCGCCGCCCGTACCCGCTCGCGGTCCCAGACCACCCGGCCGTAGTCGACCGTCCCCATCGGCATGTCGTCCATGGCCCGGCGCGACGCCACGTAGCTGTCGGCCAGTTCGTCCGGCACGAGGCCCGTCCACTCCACCAGCCGGTAGCCGGGGTGCGCCCGTTCGGCGAGCGCCGTCAGCACGGGCAGGTCGGCGTCGGCCAGCGCGAGTCGGGCATATGTCAGACGCAGCGCCACACCGAACTCCCGGGCGGCGAGGAAGGCCGCCCCCGGCGATCCGGCCTCGGCCTGCGCGACCAGACTGCGCCGCCCGTCCTCGCGGGCTGCCTCGACGGCGGCGCCGAGCAGCAGCGATCCGGCGCCGTTGCGGCGTTCGGTCGGGTGGACCCGTACGTCCACCTCGGCGAGGTGCCGCTGGCCCTGCTTGGTGAGCAGGCGCAGGAACGCGTGCCCCAGCGGGGTTCCGTCGTCTCCGGTCGCCAGCCAGGCGAGGCGGTGACCGAGCGCCGTGCGTTCGGGATCGGCGAGCGGGGTGAGGCGTATCGACACGGCGACTCCGTCGTCAGGGTGGGTGATCCGGCCAAGATCGGGAAATCGAGACGTGACGGTACGCCAGCCCGACGCGGATGGCCTGCCCTTTTTCCGGGGGCAGCCGTCCCCGAATGGTCCCCCGCCGAGGGGCCGGACAGCCCTTGCCCCGTCAGCCCATGACTCATCCCTTCCGTTTTCTCTCACCGGGCGGACGGTCACTCGAAGTTGTCGCTCGCCAGCCGCAGTGCCAACTCCTGGAGGATGTGCTCGGTGTCCGGGTCCGCCCCGGCGGAGTCATGGGCGTCGGCCACCGCGTCGAACGCCACGATGAAGCCGTTGACGAGCGCGCTCAACGGCTCCGAGAGCTGGGCGAGGACGGCCATGCCGACCTCTTCGGCGCTCGCCCCCGAAGGCACCGCGAACTGCCCCGGGATCACTTCTCCCAGCAGGTCCGAGACCAGGCTCTCGTCGACCCCGCCGCGCAAGGCCGTCAGTGCGGCGATGGCCTTGAGTTTGATCTCGTTCTCGGTCACGCGCCGAGCCTAGGAGGCGGCACGGGCCGGGCACCGCAAATCCGCACGACACGCGCTTTCGGGCGGGCACATGACGGGGCGTCGACAACTCGTCGAATAAATCTTCGCCCCACCGATGAGTTTCTGATGAGGTGACGGTCTGACCTGTCGGTACGAGCACCACCGAGCACCACCGAGCACCGCTGAACACCCCCACGTCACCGCGAACGCACCCGGAAAGAGGTCCCGTCATGGCCGCCGCCACCGCCCCGAACCCCGCCAGCTACTTCCCCGCCATCGAGAAGAAGTACGGGCGCCCCGTCACCGAGTGGCTGGCGCTGATCGAAGCCTCCCCGCTGGTCAAGCACATGGAGCTGGTGAAGTGGCTGAAGACCGAGCACGGTCTGGGCCACGGTCACGCCAACGCCCTCGTCGCCCACTACCGCAACAACTAGCCGGCCCGGACGGGCCCGCGCCGGACCGGCCGCCGTCCCACCGTCCCGCCGCCCCACCGCTTCCAACACCTCGGGAGACCGCATGAACCCCAGGATCCCCAGGATCCCCGAGTCCTCCGCGCTCCCCCATTCCCCTGGGGAATGGACGGAACGCACCCTGATACGCGACGGGGTACGGCTCTCCCTCCGCGACTGGTGCCGACACCCCGACGAGGCCCCCGGGAAGCACTCCGGGCGCGCACCGCTGCTTCTCCTGCACGGGCTCGCCGGGCACGCCGGCGAGTGGGACGGGATCGCCCGCCGGCTGCGTGCCGACGGCCATCGGGTCGTCGCCTTGGACCAGCGCGGCCACGGCGTGAGCGAGCGGCGCCCTCGGGACGTGACCCGGGAGGCGTACGTCGCCGACATCCTCACCGTGATCGACCGACTCGGCTTGCACCGGCCGGTGTTGATCGGCCAGTCGTACGGTGGCCACGCCGCCCTCCTCGCCGCCGCAGCACACTCCGCCCGGCTGTCCGGGGCCGTCCTGGTCGAGGCGGGGCCCGCCGGCACCGCGCCCGGGACCGTGGCGGAGGTCGGCGACTGGCTGCGGGCCTGGCCGGTGCCGTTCCCGACGCGCGAGGCGGCGGTCGCGTACCTCGGCGGCGGACCCGTAGGGGAAGGCTGGGCGGACGGTCTGGAGGTACGGGACGACGGACTGTGGCCCCGGTTCGACCCCGAGGTCCTGGTCGCCGCGCTCGCCGAGAACTCCGGGCGCGACCGCTGGGAGGAGTGGGCCGCGATCGGCGTACCCGTCCTCGCGGTGCTCGGCCGGCGCGGGATCGTGTCCACCGAGCAGTACGGCGGGATGGCCGAGCGGCAGCCCGCGCGGCTGCACGGGGTCGGCATCCCGGACGCGGGACACGATCTGCATCTGGAGCAGCCGGGGGTATTGCACGCCGTGCTCAGGGATTTCCTCTCCGGGATCCCCTACGGGCTCCCTGACCCGCGATAGAAAACCGGCATGGGCGAACAGAGGCTGATCGGCGCCGAGGAGCGCCGGGCGCGGCTCGCGACGCGGCACCGGCTGGCCGGCGGCGCACGGGCGACGGCGGCGGAGGAGGTCGCGACGTCGCTGGTGGCGCTGCACGGCACGGATCCGGCGACGGTGTTCCTGGCGGTCGGCGCGCGGCTGGCGGACGGCGGCCCGGATCCGGTCGCGGACACCGAACGGGCGCTGTACGAGGAGCGGACGCTGGTGCGGATGCACGGCATGCGGCACACCGTCTTCGTGGTGCCCTCGGAACTCGCCGCCGCCGTGCACTCCTCCTCCGAGGCCGCGGGTGTCCGCGAACGCGCCCGGCTCGTCAAGCAGTTGGCGGAGGGCAGCGACTACGACGAGGCCTGGCTCGCCGAGACCGAACGCCTGGTCCTCGCCGAACTGGCCGCGCGCGGCGAGGCGACCGGGGCGGAACTCGGCGCTGCGGTACCGAGGTTGAGAGCGACGTACGTGTACGGGGTCGGCACCCGCCAGGAAGGGCCGCAGACCGTCGGCACCCGGGTCCTGCGGATACTCGGGATGCGGGGGCTGATCGTCCGGGGACGGCCGCAGGGCGGCTGGACGTCGAACCGGTTCCGCTGGTCGCCCGCCCCAAACGCCCCTGGCGCCGGTGTTACCGGCACCGCCCCGGCCCCCGTCCCGTCGCCCGCCGAGGCCCGCGCGGAACTCGTACGGCACTGGCTGGCCGCGTACGGACCGGCGACGGAAGCCGATCTGAAGTGGTGGACGGGGTGGACCCTGACGGATGTACGGCGGGCCCTGAGCGCGCTCGGCGCCGTACGGGTGACGCTCGGCGGGGCGCTCGGCGGGGCCGGGGGTACGGGCGCCGAGGCCGGTCGGCCGGCGCCCGGGTTCGTCCTGCCCGACGATCTCGATCCCGTCCCGTCCCCGGCCGAGCCGTGGGCGGCGCTGCTTCCGGCGCTCGATCCGACGGCGATGGGCTGGCAGGACCGGGACTGGTACCTGGACCCGGCCCATCGTCCCCCGCTCTTCGACCGGAGCGGGAACATCGGGCCGACGGTGTGGTGGAACGGCCGGATCGTGGGCGGCTGGGCGCAGCGCCCCGACGGCGAGATCGTGTGGCGGCTGCTGCCGGGTGCGGGTGGCGACGGGACCGGACGCGAACGTGACCGCGAACGTGACCGGAAGGCTCTCGTACGGGCGGTGGAGGCGGAGGCGGCGCGCCTGGCCGGCCGGCTCGGCGCGGTTCGGGTCACCCCGCGTTTCCGTACCCCGCTGGAGAAGGAACTGTCCGGCGGCTGAGCCCGGCCCCACGGCGCCCCGCCGCGCGGCCCCTACGGGGGATCCCGCCCGGGAAGACCCTGTCAGGGGCGGAGGGCAGGGGCGGGGATCAGGGGCCAGGGATCCTCTCGGGAAGCCTCTCGGGCCCCTGGACACCCCCTCGGGGAGGTCACTTCCGGCGCGTCCACCCCTTTCGGGTGGCGTCCCGCGGGGGTTCGGACCAAGCGCCGGGCGGCGGCGCCGGGCTCTGCCGTCTCCTGTGAGAGAGCCTTCCCGGCGGTCCGACGCTCCGCCGGGGTCGGGAACCGGAGCGGGAGCGGAGAACGGAAGCGGGAGAAGCTCATGAAGTACCTGGTGATGGTGCAGGGCGCCCAGGCCGACTACGACGCGATGAAGGGGCATTCCTCCGGGCACGGCCCGGCCTGGAGCGAGTCGGAGCTGCGGGCGATGTTCGCGTACATGAACGCGATCAACGACGACCTCCGGGACAGCGGCGAGCTCGTGGAGGCGCGGGGGCTCGTCGAGCCGGCCCGTACCCGGTTCGTCACGGCGGACTCCGAGGGCCGCCCCGTCGTCCAGGAGAACCCTTACGGGGCGACGATGGAGGTGATCGCCGGGTACTGGGTGCTGGACTGCGCGAGCCTGGAGCGGGTCACCGAGATCGCGGCCCGGGTCGCCCGGTGTCCGCAGCCGGCCGGCGCGCCGGACCACCCGGTGGTGATCCGCCCGGTCGACGAGGGCGAGGGAGCGGGGCCGGAGACCGGCTGACCCCCAGGGCTCTTCCCTCAGGCGCTTCCCGGCTCCCGGAGCGCCCTTCCTCGGCCCCTTCCGGGAACACCCTCCCCCGGCCCCGACGAAACACGGACCCGTACGGACCGCCCCTCACGTGGCGGCCCCTACGGGTCCGGATCGTCGGCGAGCGCCGGAGGATGTCCGGGCTCACTTACCGCCGTTGTTGAGACGGTTCAGGGTGGTGGAGAGGTCGACACCGCACGAGGTGGCGCGGTTGTAGGGGAGCTTGCCGAGCATCGCCGCCATGCCGCAGGTGTTGGTGAGCGCGGAGAAGACGAGACCACCGGCCACACCGGCCGACAGCAGCTGGAACAGCGGGTGGACCAGGACGCCGAGGAGCAGGCCCAGCAGGACGAGCGAGCCCGCGGCCAGGCGGACCTGGCGGTCCATGGCCCACGGGACGCGGACGGGGCCGCCGGCCGGGCGGTCGAGGGCGTTGCCGCGGGAGGCCCAGCCGCTGGTGCCGCCGACCAGGTCGAGGGTGGGGATGCCCTCGGCGGCGAGCTGCGCGCAGGCGTTGCGGGAGCGGTTGCCGGACTGGCAGACGACGAGCAGCTCGCCGCGCGACGCGGCCTCCTTCAGCGCGGGGAGGGCGTGCTTGAGGCGGTCGAGCGGGATGTTCATCGCGCCGGGGAGGTGACCGCCCGCGTACTCGCCGGGCGAGCGGACGTCGATGACGGTCAGCTCGTCGAGGCGGGTGCGGATCTGGTCGGCTTCGACGGTACGGGTCGTGGTGCTCATGGCAGGTGTCATCCTTGGTCTTCGACGGAACCCCGGAGCGGGGGGTAACTTACCCCCGGGGGTATCTGTGGAGGAGTGGTTGTGGAACTGGATCTCGCGGGCGCCGAGCTGAAGGCCGTACTGAACCGGCTGCGCCGGGCACAGGGGCAGATCGCCGGAGTCATCCGGATGATCGAGGAGGGTCGCGACTGCGAGGAGGTCGTGACCCAGCTGGCCGCCGCCTCCCGGGCACTGGACCGGGCCGGGTTCGCGATCATCGCGACCGGTCTCCAGCAGTGCCTCACCGACATGGAGAAGGGACAGCGCGGCGGCGAGGACCCCGACCAGATGCGGGCCAGGCTGGAGAAGCTGTTCCTCTCGCTGGCCTAGTCCGGCAGGTCCGGATCCGCGCGCGGACGCGGGGACGGGCACGTGTAGGGGTGCGGGTACGGGTACAGGTGTACGGACGGTGGTACGCGCGCCGGTACGGGTACGAGTCCCGGACGCCCGCGCGGGGCGCCGTGGCTCGCTCGGCTCGCCTCGGCTACAGGAGCAGGTCGACCAGCATCACCACCGCCACCAGGAGCAGCATCACGCCGAAGATCCGGCGCAGCTTGTCTCCGGGGATACGTTTCGCCAGCCGTCGCCCGTCCCAGGCGCCGAGCACCGCCGCACCCGTGAACGGGGCGACGACCGCCCAGTTCATGGCCGGGGCGCTGCCGGCCCGCGCGAGCAGCGCGACCAGAGCGTTGGCTCCCACGACGAAGAGGCTGGTCCCGACAGCCGGGCGCATCTTCAGGCCGACGACCTGGACGAGCGCCGGCACGGTGAGGAACCCTCCGCCGACACCGAGCACGCCGGTCACGGCACCGAGTCCGGCCCCCGCGCCCGCGACGGCCGGCGCCGGACGCCGTACCGACTCGGCCTCCGGGGCCCGGCGGACCATCCGTACCGCCGCGAAGCCGGCGACCAAGGAGAATCCCAGGGTCAGGAGTGCGTCGGGCAGCCTGCTGGAGAGCAGTCCGCCGAGCGCCGCGGGCACGACTCCGGCGGCCGCGAAGAGCGCGCCGGTGCGCCAGCGCACCTGACCGTCCCGTGCGTGTCCGTACAGTGCGGTCGCGGAGGTCGCGAGCACGATGAACAGACTCGCCGTGGCAGCGGCGGCGGGAGTGAAGCCGAGCAGGTAGATCAGCGCGGGGACGGCGAGGACACTGCCGCCTCCGCCGAGCGCGCCGAGCGAGAGCCCGACGACTGCGCCGGCCGCGAGGGCGATGAGCAAACCTGCACTCCTTCCAGGAACGGGACCCCCGAATAACCCTTGGTTACCCCCTGGGGTATACAACCGACCATAACAGAAACAGAAGTACCCCCGGGGGTATCCAACCCCGGGGGTACATCACACTCTCGGTACGCGCCACGCGCCGCGCGCCACGCGCCACGCGCCACACACCGTGCGCGGCACAAGGAGGCCGCGAGGCCGCCGGTCAGTCGGCCGCGATGCCGTTCAGCCGCTTGGCGATCTTCGCGAGGCGCTCGCCCTGGTAGCGGGCGGCGGCGAGGACGGCCTCGTCCATCTCGCCCTTGGCCCCCGCGAAGGCGGTGCCGTAGGGGTTGCCGCCGGCCGCGTAGACGGTCTGGTCGGTGTAGCCGGGCGAGACGATGATCGAGCCCCAGTGGTGGAAGGTGTTGTAGAGCGCGAGCAGCGTGGACTCGTTGCCGCCGTGCGTGTTGTAAGCGCTGGTGAAGGCGGTGGCCGGCTTGTCGGACAGCGCGCCCTGCTGCCACAGGCCGCCGGCGGTGTCGATGAACTGCTTGAGCTGGGCGCTGATGTTGCCGAACCGGGTCGGCGAACCGAACGCGTACGCGTCCGCCCACTCCAGATCCTCCAGCGTGGCGACCTCGACCTGGTCCGCGTGGGCGTCCACGTGGGCGCGCCAGGCCGGGTTCGCGTCGATCGCGGCGTCCGGGGCCAGCTCGGCGGCCCGGCGCAGCCGCACCTCGGCGCCGGCCTTCTCGGCGCCCTCGGCGACCGCCTCGGCGAGCCGGTGGACGTTCCCGGTGGACGAGTAGTAGATGACGGCGACCTTGACGGACATGCTGAGCCCTCCTGAGGACCTGTACCTGCACCTGTACCTGGAAAGAACCTGCGAGCGATCTACGACCTGCAACCCGTGACCTGCGACAACACCCCCGCAAGGAAACGGATTACTTTCCGGTTCGACACCCGGAGCCTAAGCGGAGGACTATCCGTTTAGCAAGGGGCCCGGGTATGCTCGATGTCGGAAAGCGGCCGAGGGGGAGGCGCGGGCGGACCCCGGACAGGGAGCCGCCGATGCCGGGAGAGCGCGCGAACGAGAGCAGGAACGAGAGGCGGGCAGCAGCCGATGAGCACCCACGAACCGCAGGCCACGGCCGGTCCGGCGGCACCCGCGGGATCGACGGGATCGGCAGAGCCGGCGGCGCCGATGCCGGCCGACCGGCCCGTTCCGCCGCTCCCCCTGCTCCCGGCCCTCGGCGCCCCCGTCCCCGAGCGCGCCGACGCCGCCCGCAACCGGCGCAAGATCCTCGACGCGGCCGCCCGGATCGTCGCGGAGAACGGCCCCGAAGCCGTCACCATGAACCAGGTCGCGCAGGCGAGCGGCATCGGCGTCGGCACGGTCTACCGCCGCTTCGGCGAGGTCTCGCAGCTGCTGTGGGCACTGCTCGACGAACGCGAACGCCGGTTCCAGGAGACGTATCTGAGCGGCCCGCCGCCGCTCGGCCCCGGCGCGCCCGCCGCGCAGCGCCTCTACGCCTTCCTCTGCGCCTACGTCGACCATGTCGTCGACCAGCGCGCACTGCTTCTGGCCGCCCAGACCGCCTCGCCGACCGGCCGCTACACCAACGGCGCGTACCTCGCCACGCACGCCCACGTCAGGCTGCTGCTCGCCGAGACCCGCCCCACCGCCAACGCCCCTCTGCTCGCCCACCTCCTGCTGGCCCCGTTCTCCCCGAGCCTGATGCACCACCTGACGGAGGAACAGCATCTGTCGCCGGACGAGTTGAAGGCGGGCATACGCCAGCTCCTTCACGACGAGACGGATGCCGAGCCGGCTGCCGAGCCGCGGTAGGGAGCCGCGGCAGAGAGCCATCGGGGCATATGTCAGACCGGTTCGGCCGGCCCCACCCGTGCCGTCCGGGCCGTAAACCGGCGGCGCGGACCGGCCCGCGGGAGTAGCGTCGTCGGGATGTTCGCTGAGCTCGCACCCCATGACGAAGGCATGCTCGACGTCGGCGACGGCAACCACGTGTACTGGTCCGTCGCCGGAAACCCCGAAGGAAAGCCCGCGCTCGTCGTCCACGGCGGCCCCGGCTCCGGCTCATCGCCGCACGCGCGCCGGGTCTTCGATCCGGCGGTCTACCGGATCGTCCAGTTCGACCAGCGCGGCTGCGGCCGCTCCACCCCGCACGCGAGCGACCCGGCCACCGACCTGTCCGTCAACACGACCGCCCATCTCATCGCCGACATGGAACGGCTGCGGGTCCACCTCGGCGTCGACCGCTGGCTGCTGTACGGGGGCTCCTGGGGATCCACGCTGATCCTGGCCTATGCCGAGACGCACCCGGAGCGCGTCACCGAGATCGTGATCGCGGCCGTCACCACCACCCGCCGTACCGAGACGGCGTGGCTGTACGAGGGCGTCGGGCGGTACTTCCCCGAGGCCCACGAACGGTTCCGGGACGGAGCCGGCGTACCCTCGCGCACCGAGGGCCAGGACATCATCGGGGCATATGCCGCCCTGATGAACCATCCCGACCGCTCCGTACGGGAGAAGGCGGCGGCCGACTGGTGCGTCTGGGAGGACACCGTCCTGTCCCTGGAGGGCCAGGGCACCCCGTACATGGACCGGGTCGACGATGCCCGGCTCGGCTTCGTCCGGATCTGCGCGCACTACTTCGCGCACGGCGCGTTCCTGGAAGAGGGCGCGCTGATCCGGGACGCCCACCGGCTCGCCGGCATCCCCGGCGTCCTCGTACACGGACGGCTCGACCTCGGCGGCCCGGCGCTCACCGCCTGGGAGCTGGCCCGCGCCTGGCCGGACGCCGAGCTGCACATCGTGGACGCGGGCGGGCATCTCGGGGTCGACGAGACCCGTACGCGCGTGATGACGGCCCTCGCCCGGTTCGGGGCAGCGGACGGCACCGCCCCGGAGAGCTGAACCCCCGTCGGCACCCGCCGGCACCCGTCAGCACCCGCCGGCACCCGTCGGGCCGTACTCCCGTAACTCCCGCTGCTCCCGGTGCCGCACTCGCCGGGCGCGGCGGGCCGCGCGGCCCGATGATCGGGGTATGAGCCCCGAGATCCATCTCGCCCAGCAGCCCGACGCCGACGCGCTCCTCGGCCGCTCCCCGCTCGCCGCGCTCGTCGGCATGCTCCTGGACCAGCAGGTGCCGATGGAGTGGGCGTTCTCCGGACCGTTCACCGTGGCCCGCCGGCTGGGCCGGCACGATCTGGACGCGGGCGAGATCGCCGCCCAGGACCCGGAGACCTTCGCCGCGCTGCTCTCCGAGAAGCCGGCCGTGCACCGCTACCCGGGGTCCATGGCCCAGCGGATCCAGCAGCTGTGCCGCTTCCTGGTGGAGGAGTACGGGGGTGACGCGGAAGCGGTGTGGCGGGGAGTGGCGACGGGATCCGAGCTGCTGGCGCGGCTGGAGGCGCTGCCCGGGTTCGGCAAGCAGAAGGCGCAGATCTTCCTGGCCCTCCTCGGCAAGCAGTACGGGGTGCGGCCCGACGGCTGGCGGGAGGCGGCCGGGGCGTACGGGGAGGCGGGCGCGTTCCGCTCGGCCGCCGACATCACCGGGCCGGAGTCGCTCGCCAAAGTCCGCGCCCACAAGCAGGAGTTGAAGGCCGCCGCGAAGGCGGCCAAGACGGCCAAGACCGCCAAGGCGACCAAGGCGCCCGGAGCGACCGGGACCGCGAAGTCCGCCCGGTCCGCGACCTCGAAGAAGACCACACCCCCCGCCAAAAAGCCTTAAAACACGGGGAATTGTTCATTCCCGATGCCAATCCTGTGTCGCACGGCAGAAATTGTGACGAATCTGTTCACAGGAACCCCCAACGGTCGCTAGCTTCCCCTCAACCTCGCACCCACCGGGAAGGACTTCTGTGAACGCCTCGCAGCGCAGAGCCGCCGCCGTTCTGGCCGCCGCCGCCCTCGCCACCCCGCTGGTCCTCGCCGTCCCCGCCACCGCCGACCCCGCCCCGGGGGCCGCCGAGGCACGGGACGCCGCCAAGCTGGCGAAGACGCTGGTACGCGAGACCACCGCCAAGGACGCCTACCGGCATCTCCAGAAGCTCCAGGCGATAGCCGACTCGTCGGGCGGCACCCGCGTGGCCGGCTCGGCCGGCCACGACGCCTCGGCCGCGTACGTGTACTCCCTGCTCAAGCAGGCCGGTTACAACGTCTCGTACCAGAAGTTCGACTTCATCTTCACGGAGACGCGGGCCGAGAAGGCCGCCGTCGTCTCCCCCGCCCCGCGCGACCTCGCGATCCACGCGATGACATACACCGCGTCCACCCCGGTCGGCGGCATCAAGGCCGGCCTCGCCGCCGCCCCGGTCGACGCCGACGGCAGCAACGGCTGCGAGCCGGGTGACTTCGCCTCCGGCACGTTCACCGGCAAGATCGCGCTCATCAAGCGCGGCGGCTGCACCTTCGCCGACAAGCAGGCGAACGCCGCCGCGGCCGGCGCCGTCGGCGCGGTCATCTACAACAACACCGACGGCGCGCTGAACGGCACCCTCGGCGCCGCCGACGCCGGCAAGGTCCCCACCGGCGGCATCAGCAAGGCGGAGGGCGAGCAGCTCGCCGCCGACCTGGCCAAGGGTCCGGTCGAACTGTCCCTGGACATCCGCCAGTTCCGGGAGAACCGCACCACCAACAACGTCATCGCGGAGACCAAGGGCGGCAACGCCGCCAACACCGTGATGCTCGGCTCCCACCTCGACTCGGTCGCCGCCGGCCCCGGCATCAACGACAACGGCTCCGGTTCGGCCGCCCTCCTCCAGACCGCCCTGGAACTCGCCAAGGCCACCTCCAAGGAGAAGGACAAGGTCCGCAACAAGGTCCGCTTCGCCTGGTGGTCCGCCGAGGAGTACGGCCTGCTCGGCTCCGAGTACTACGCCGACCACATGAGCTCCCTCGACAAGAAGGAGATCAAGCTCTACCTCAACTTCGACATGATCGCCTCGCCGAACTACGGGATCTTCGTCTACGACGGCGACGACTCCGACGGCAAGGGCGCGGGCCCCGGCCCGGCCGGCTCCGCGCAGCTGGAGCGCGACATCAACGACTACCTCGACCGGCGTGGCGTCCCGCACGAGGGCACCGACTTCGACGGCCGCTCCGACTACGGGCCGTTCATCGACGCGGGCATCCCCTCCGGCGGCACCTTCACCGGCGCCGAGGGCCTCAAGACCGAGGCCCAGGCACGCAAGTTCGGCGGCCAGGCGGGCGTCGCGTACGACGTGAACTACCACGCCAAGGGCGACGACATCACGAACATCGACATGCGGGCGTTCGACATCAACATCGGTGTCGTCGCCAACGCCGTCGGCACCTACGCCCACGACATCAGCTCGCTGCGGAAGCCGGTCGCGAGCACCGGACGGACGGACGGCGAGGGCACGGCCAACGGCGGTCTGCACGCCGACCACGACGAGGCGACGGAGTAGCCGACACCGCCTGCCGGCGGGGCTGAGGGGATCGAGGGGCCAAGGGCCCGAGAGGTCTCGTCGGCCCCCTCGGCTCATCGCCCCCACCTCGACCCATCGGCCTGTCGGCCCGTCGGCCCGTCGGCCCTCTTCCGGCTGCGCGTCCCGGCGCGGCGGCCTAGCGTCGCCTCAGGGGGCAGAGCTGAGAGGTGACGCGCATGGCGGGCAAGTTCGAGGTCTACAGGGACAAGGCGGACAAGTACCGGTTCCGCCTGAAGGCGGGCAACGGGGAGATCATCGCGGTGGGCGAGGCGTACGAGAGCAAGGCCTCCTGCCTGAACGGCATCGAGTCGGTGAAGGCGAACGCCCCGTCCGCTCCAGTGGTCGAGAAGGAGAAGGCGACTCCGTAGCCGAGTCCGCGACCGGCTCCCCGCCCGGCCCCGCAACCGAGTCCGCAGCCGTCCCCGCTCCCGCTCCCGCTCCCCGTCACCGGCAGGGTGGCGAAGGCATGGTGGCCGTGTCGGTGCCGGACACCCGTGCGCGGCCGTCCCGGCCGCCGAACCGTCCCGGGTCCCGCCGCTCCCGCGCGGCGGGACCTTCCATGCGTACGGATCGGTCCCGTTTTGCCCCGGCATCGCACTGAGTTCGCGTGGCTGCGCCGGGAGCCGCGGGCCCGGTAGGCTTTCCGTGTGATCTTCAAGCGCATCGGAAACGGCAGGCCGTATCCCGACCACGGCCGGGAAAGCACCCGGCAGTGGGCGGACGTGGCACCGCGCCCGGTCCGCCTCGATCAGCTGGTGACCACCAAGGGCCAGCTGGATCTGGAGACGCTGCTCGCCGAGGACTCCACCTTCTACGGCGACCTCTTCGCGCACGTCGTGAAGTGGCAGGGCGATCTCTATCTGGAGGACGGACTGCACCGAGCGGTCCGCGCCGCACTCCAGCAGCGTCAGGTGCTCCACGCGCGCGTACTGGAACTGGGCTGACCGCTTCTCCCTGGACGACGGGGACGGCCCATCCGGCCACCGGCCATCCGCCCGTCCGCCCGTCCGCCCGTCCGGCTGTCCGGCTGTCCGGGCTGTCCGGGTTCGACTGCCCGGGGCCGACTGCCCTGGAGCACGCGGCCGACGCACCGGCCCCATACCCGCCCGGCGTGCGCTCCGGGGCGTACGGCTCTCGGGGCTGACCCTTTCGGGGCCACTTCACGCCCGTCCGGACGCGATCACATGATCATCCAGTAGGCATCACCCACGGGCCGCACTACGCTGCGTTCATGAGCATGCTCACTCCCCCTGGAATGGGCGGAAAGTACCGCATCACAGGGGACGTCTATCCCCGCATGCGCCGCCCTCACCGCCGGCGCAGAATCGTTCTCGGGGCGGCGGCCGCCGTGCTCGTGCTCGGCGCGGCCGGCTGGGGGACATTCCAGCTCGTCGACGTCTTCTCCGGCGGTGGTGGCAACGGTACGAAGACGGCCACGGCCGCCGGCAAGCCCAGCGACTGCAAGCCCGCGCCCAAGCCGACCACCCCCGCCGCCGCGACGCTCCCGAAGCCGGCCCAGATCACCGTGAACGTCTACAACGCGACCCCGCGCGGCGGTCTCGCGAAGGCGACCGCGGACGAGCTGAAGAAGCGCGGCTTCGTCATCGGAAAGGTGGGCAACGCACCGGCCGCCCTCGACAAGAAGGTGACCGGCACAGGACTTCTGCTCGGCGCTCCGGGCGCCACCAAGGGCGGCTTCTCCGTCGTCGGCACCCAGCTCAAGGGCGCGACGACGAAGGTCGACACCCGGACGACGGCGGACATCGACTTCGTCATCGGCACCGCCTTCAAACAGCTCGACCCGAAGACGGTGGCGGACGCGGCGCTCGTGGCGCTGAACAAGCCGAAGCCGGTTCCGGGACACTGCTGACAGCACGAAGGCGCCCGTCCCCCTTCTCGTACGGATGAACCGGAGTTCTTCCGTACGAGGGGACGGGCGCCTTCACATGCGTTCAAACGGCGGGAGGCCCGCCGGCCGGAGCCGTGGCCCCGTGACCCGGAGCCGTGGCCCAGGTGCCGGCCCGAACCAGGACCGGTGCGGGTCCGCGGGTCCGCTGGTCCTACTCGGCGGTGCCGTACATGCGGTCGCCCGCGTCGCCGAGGCCCGGCACGATGTAGCCGTTCTCGTTGAGGCGCTCGTCGACCGAGGCCGTCACGACCGTCACCGGCGTACCGGCCAGCTCGCGCTCCATGATCGCGACGCCCTCCGGGGCGGCGAGCAGCACGACGGCGGTGACGTCGTCCGCACCGCGCCGGATCAATTCCTTGATCGCCGCGACGAGCGTGCCGCCGGTCGCGAGCATCGGGTCGAGGACGTACACCTGGCGACCGGACAGGTCCTCCGGCATCCGCGTCGCGTAGGTCGACGCCTCCAGCGTCTCCTCGTTGCGGATCATGCCGAGGAAGCCGACCTCGGCGGTCGGGAGCAGCCGCACCATGCCGTCGAGCATGCCGAGACCGGCGCGCAGGATCGGAACGACGAGCGGGCGGGGGTGCGACAGCTTCACGCCGGCGGTCTTCGTGACCGGGGTCTCGATGTCGACCTGCTCGGTGCGCACGTCCCTGGTCGCCTCGTAGGCGAGCAGGGTGACCAGCTCGTCGGCGAGCCGGCGGAAGGTCGGGGAGTCCGTGCGCTTGTCGCGCAGCGTGGTGAGCTTGTGAGCGACCAGCGGGTGATCGACGACGTGGAGACGCATACGTCAACAGTAGCCGGGTCGGTGGCGGGGCCCGGACAGCGGCCGGGGTGGCGCGGCCCCGGGGCGCCGGGGGAAGGTGGGGACACAGGGACACAGTCGTGGGGTGGTGTGGCCGATGCCCGACCCGGAAGAGATGCCTGGAACGCCCGGAATGCCTGGTGGGAGGGGTAGGAGGGGGCAAGCGGAGCCCGTCGGCGCCTCGGCGCCGCCGGGCCGGAACGCCCCGCCGGGCACCTCACCGGCACCGGCGCCGGGCCTTGACCCGGACGCGCCGGAGGCCGGCCCGGGTAGGCCGAGCGGACCGGACGGGCCGAGCGGACCAAGCGGACCAAGCGGACCAAGCGCGTCAGGACCGGACGCCGCCCCCGATCTGCCCGACCCCGACGCCGACCCCTATCTCCACCCCGATCTCGACCCCGAGACCGATCGCCGCCGCCGGCGCGCGCTGTTCCTGCGCGAACTGCACGAGGCCAAGGCGCTGCGCGACCGCGTCCAGCCGCGGCGCGCCCGGGCGGCCCGGATGCGGCAGGCGATGCGGATGCGTACGTTCCGGTGGTGACACGGGGGCGGCACGACGGTGGCACGCCGGTGGCGCCGCGACGGGCGCGGTAGTGCGCCCGGGTGACCTGCGGGAAGTCCCGCCACGCCGGGTGCGCCCGCGTGCGCCGGGGTCGCGCGCCCGCCCGATCGCGGTGTCATTCAGACTGATGCACGACGCAACAGCCGAAGACCTCTCCTGACGGCGAGGTTTCTGTCACGATGCCGATTGGGCGGGGCATCAGGAGCGCGCCGCCGGTCATCACACCTCTGGACAGTGGGAGAGTCAGGTGTACTTCGCCGCACTGCTCGCGCGCACCGAAGACGGGTGGGAAGCGAGCGATACAGAGCTCGACGACGTGGAAACGCTGGCGGACCTTGCCGAACTGGCCCGTGAGGCCGCCGCCGACGACGGGGAAACGGTGATCGTCTTCATCGAGCAGGAGGACGCCTGGTTCGGCGTCGTCCGCGTCGACGGCGAGGACGACCCCCGCGTGTTCGTCTCGAACGGCGCCGCCGCCGCCCGCTCCTCGTACGGGGAGATCCTCACCTCGGAGATCCTCGGCGCCGACGAACAGGACGGCGTGCTCGACGAACTGACCGACCTGGACGGCACGGAGGACGGCGAGCCGGAGGACGCGGACGAGGACGACAACGCGCCGGACGCCGCGGCCGTCGCCCCGGCCGGACCCCTCGGCGAGACGCTCGTCCTGGCCGACCTCGGCATGGACGAGCAGGCACTGCTCGGTCTGGAGACCGGCGACGCCCTCGGGGAGATCGCGGAGGCCATCGGCGCCGCGGACATCCTGGAGGCCGTGCGCTAGTGCCCCGCGCAGCACGCGGCGAGGACACCGCTCCCTCCCCTGCCCCCGAACCCGTGCCGGAGCCCGTAGGGGATCCCGTACGGGACCCCTGGCGTGCCCCGATGCGGCACGCGCTCGCCGAGGCCGACCTGGCCGCGCTGGCCGGTGACGTACCGGTCGGCGCGGTCGTGCTCGCCCCGGACGGCACCGTCCTCGCCACCGGCCACAACGAGCGCGAGGCGAACGGCGACCCGACCGCCCACGCCGAGGTGCTCGCCCTGCGCCGGGCGGCGGCGGCGACGGGCGAGTGGCGGCTGACCGGCTGCACGCTCGTCGTGACCCTGGAGCCGTGTGTGATGTGCGCGGGCGCCCTCGTCCAGGCGCGGGTCGAACGGGTGGTCTTCGGCGCCTTCGACGAGAAGGCGGGAGCGACCGGTTCGCTCTGGGACCTGGTCCGCGACCGCCGTCTCAACCACCGCCCCGAGGTGATCCACGGCGTCCTGGAAGCGGAGTGCTCGGCCCAGCTGACCCGCTTCTTCCGTACCCGCTGACGCCTCCCGGCCCGGCCTCCGGCCGAGCTACGGGCACCCGCTCCGACCTGCGCGGGGATACGGATTTCAGTCCTGGGCGCCTTTGGGCTAAGCTCTCTCTCGGTAGCGTGTCCGAGCGGCCGAAGGAGCTCGCCTCGAAAGCGAGTGTGGGGAAACTCACCGAGGGTTCAAATCCCTCCGCTACCGCTCTTGAACCGCCTCCGATCTGCGACAGCAGGCCGGGGGCGGTTCTGCTTTTCCCGCGGACTTTCCGGTGGTGCCCCGGCTCCTTCTCCCGCCGGCTGTTCCGCCACCGTTCCCCCCGCCCCCTGCTGCCCCACGCGCCCCTCCCACGCCCCTCCCGCACCCTTCCCGCACCCTTCCCGCGGGCTCTCCGCCGGGCCGACCCGGAAGGGTCCGGCGGTCGGAACCCCGGGACGAATCAGGGGTTTTATTCGGGGGCTTCCCTGATGTCCGCCTCCCCCAGCGCCCGTTAGCTTCGAAGAGCGTCAGGCAACAGGAGTCGGACGCCACAGGGCCCTGCCTGGCCCGGCGCTGCCATCGGGCCGGCCCGGCCCGATCCAGGCGGCCTTCCGCAACAGGGGGACACGAATGCGCAGGAACTTCCGTCTACTCGGCATCGCGGTGACGACGGCGGGGCTCGCCATCGGCGGGCTCTCCGGGTGCGGCCTGGTGAAGAGCAAGACCTACGAGGACAGCGGCTCGCTGCCCGCGAAGATCACCTCGGTCCGGCTCGAGAACGGGTCGGGACACGTCACCGTCCATGGCATCGCGGACGGCGAGCCTCCGTCGCTGCGGCGCACGGTCTCGTACCAGCACGGCAAGCCCGAGGGCCCCACCCACCGCGTCGAGAACGGGGTGCTGATCCTCGACGACTGCGGCAGCTTCGACTGCTCGGTCGCGTACGACGTCGAGGTCCCCGCCGGCATCCCGGTGAGCGGCAAGGTGTCCAACGGCACGGTCAGTCTGACGAAGGTGGGGGCGGTCCGGGTGAAGACCGGCGCCGGCCGGATCGAACTGACCGGGGTGAACGGCCCGGTCGACGTCACGACCGCCAACGGCCGCATCACCGGGTCGGACGTCAAGGGCGGCCGGGTCCAGGCCCGGACGTCCAACGGCAGCATCGATCTGACCCTGGCAGCGCCCCTGGATGTCGAGGCGAGGACGACCAACGGCAGCATCGCCCTGAAGGTGCCCGGCACGGGCTATCGAATAGCCGCGCGGACGAGCAACGGCGACAAGCGGATCGGACTGCCCGACGACCCGGCGGGCCTGCATCGACTCACCCTGAAGAGCAGCCACGGGAGCATCAGCGTCGAAAACCCCTGACCGTCGCGGCCCGTGCGGAAACGGTCGGCTTGGGATGCGGTGAAGGCGGACGGACCGGGAGACCGGCAGTCGTCGGCGATCGGGCCCACGGCGTGGTGCTCGCAGCCGTCGGTGGTCTCGGTGCAGTCGACGCGGAGGCGGACGTCGCCCTGCTCGGCGCCGGCCGGGTCCCGCACCGAGGCGTACGCGTGCGAGGCCGCCGGCCCCCGGTCGTCGGGGCGCCCGGTGGATCGCTCGTCCGGCCGCTCGTCGCTCCGCCGTCCTTCGTGAGTGCTCACCGTTCGACCCCCTCGGACTGGCCGCCCACCGTGCGCCTGATGCGCCATCAGGCCGACGGCGCGCCGGACGCCCGGGCAAGACGGAAGCGAAGGGACAAGCGTGAGGTGAGCGCGAAGGGACGGTGAAGGCCCCCGGCCGCGGAACGCCGAGAGCGAGGCCGAAGCCGGGGCCGGGGCCGGGAGAAGAAGGGGGGGCGGGGAGGGGGGCGGGGGGCGGGGAGGGGAGGCCCCCCAGAAGGCGCGGAACAGCCACTGGAGGCGCTTGGCCGGGGGGAGCGGCATCGGGGGGACAAGCCGCTCCCCCCGATGCGAACCGGGCCTTCAAGTCCAGCGCCGTGGTCAGGGGAAGCACTCGGCGCGGACCCCGCAGTGAGGGCCGGTTCGATGCCCTGCGGATTCCTGCCAGATCCGCCGGGCTCGACACCCATCCTGCTCTGGTGGCCGTTGTTCCGGGGGTCGGCGAAAGGCCCCGTTGGGTGGGCCATTGGTCCATAAAGGCCCGGCCGGAAGGGGCTCCGTTAGACTCGGCGACCGCGTGAACGCGGCGCCGACAGCGGTGGTGACAGGGGTCTTCGGGGCGACTGGGGAGAGCGGACGAATGGCGCAGGTGAAGAAGGTCGCGCTCTATGCGGTCGGGGTGTTCGTGCTGTACACGATCATCACTTCCCCGGCCCGGGCGGCGGATCTCGTCCAGGTAGGGTTCGAGGGCATATCGAGCGCCGCTCAAGGCGTCGGCCAGTTCATGACGGAGCTCGTCAACTGACTCGTATCGGACTCGTTCACGGGAGACGGCAGTGATCCGCCATCTGGTCCTCTTCAAACTCAATGACGGTGTCGAGCGGGACGAGCCGCGGGTGGTCGCGGGCGTCGAGGCGTTCCGCGCCCTCGGTTCGCAGATCCCCGAGCTGACGTTCTGGGAGTGCGCCTGGAACGTCTCGGACCGGCCGATCGCGTACGACTTCGCCATCAACTCCGCCGTCGCCGACGCGGACGCGCTCAAGATCTACCTGGAGCACCCGGCTCATCAGGCCGGTGTCGCGCTCTGGCGCGAGTTCTCCACCTGGGTGATCGCCGACTACCCGTTCGAGGCCTGATCCCTCACTCCGGCCTCTCCGGCCCACTCACGCGTACGCACGCGTCACCACCCTTGCGGGCCCTTCGCCGTCGACGGCGGAGGGCCCGGATTCTTACCCGTCACGCGCTCACTCAACACGTAGTTATGCGGTGCTTGCACACAGTGGACATGTCTTGTGATGCTATGACCGCTTTTGACGAATGAGTCGACCGAAGTTGACGTGAAGGGGTGGCGTGAACGTGCCGGCCAGTGCAGCGCCTCAAGTCCCTCCCCAGAACGAGCCCGGAAGCCCGGACACCCCCCGCCGCCGTACCGCGCCCACCCCCACGCCCACGCCCGGCGCCCCGAGCCCCCGCGACGCCTCAGACACCTCCGGCGCCCCCGGCGCCCCCGAGACCACCCCCCACGCCGGCACCGACCCCAGCACCGGCCCCGCCGCGGGCCCCGGCACGCCGGACGCACCCGAGAGTCCCGGCGGAGAAAGCGAGGGAGACGGAGACGGCTCCTCCGGCCCGCGTACCGGCGTTCATCGCCCCGGCACCCGCGGCGCCGACACCCGCGCCCTCACCCAGGTGCTGTTCGCCCGGCTCAAGAACCTGGAGCCGGGCACCCCCGAGCACCAGCACGTCCGCGGCGCCCTGATCGAGGCCAACCTCCCCCTCGTCCGTTACGCCGCCGCCCGCTTCCGCAGCCGCAACGAGCCGATGGAGGACGTGGTCCAGGTCGGCACCATCGGCCTGATCAACGCCATCGACCGCTTCGACCCGGACCGGGGCGTGCAGTTCCCGACGTTCGCCATGCCCACCGTCGTCGGCGAGATCAAGCGCTACTTCCGCGACAACGTCCGCACCGTGCACGTCCCCCGCCGCCTCCATGAACTGTGGGTCCAGGTCAACGGTGCCACCGAGGACCTCACCACCGCCCACGGCCGGTCCCCCACCACCGCCGAGATCGCCGAGCGTCTCAAGATCGGCGAGGACGAGGTGCTCGCCTGTATCGAGGCCGGCCGTTCCTATCACGCCACCTCTCTGGAGGCCGCCCAGGAGGGCGACGGCCTGCCGGGCCTGCTCGACCGCCTCGGCTACGAGGATCCCGCGCTCGCCGGAGTCGAACACCGCGATCTCGTACGGCATCTGCTCGTCCAGTTGCCCGAGCGCGAGCAGCGCATCCTGATGCTCCGCTACTACAGCAACCTGACCCAGTCCCAGATCAGTCAGGAGCTCGGGGTCTCGCAGATGCATGTGTCAAGACTCCTCGCCCGGAGCTTCGCCCGCCTGAGATCCGCAAATAGGATCGAGGCGTAACTGGATCGGGTAGACCCTTCCGGAGCGGCTTTTCGGCCTCCCAAAAGCCCTGCACCCCTTGTTTCCTGCGGATACTCGGCTACTTTGTGTCGACAAATCACTACAGCGTGTTGCCGACTTGTGACATTCTGTGGAAACCGCGTTTGCCATGGCCCCACCTCCGGTATTCAGGTGGAGGCTGCGTTCCTCAGATGGCCGTGGCCGCCACGACCGTCCGCGACCTCAAAGGGGGTGGCATGTCCGCAGAACAGGGCAGCTCGAAGGTGCTCACGCTCACGCCCATGCCCGCGCAGACGACGGCTCCGACCGCCGCCGACGGCGTCGCGGGCCGCGCCTCCGCGCAGACGGCCGTCACCACCGAGGCCATCGACACCCGCACGCTCTCCCGCTCTCTCTTCCTGCGGCTGCGCGCCCTGGACGAGGAGGGCGCGGCCGAGGAAAGCCCGGAGCGGACCTACGTCCGCGACACCCTGATCGAGCTCAACCTCCCCCTCGTGCGGTACGCGGCGGCCCGCTTCCGCTCCCGCAACGAGCCGATGGAGGACATCGTCCAGGTCGGCACCATCGGCCTGATCAAGGCGATCGACCGCTTCGACTGCGAACGGGGCGTGGAATTCCCGACGTTCGCGATGCCGACGGTCGTCGGCGAGATCAAGCGTTTCTTCCGCGACACCTCGTGGTCCGTGCGCGTCCCGCGCCGCCTCCAGGAGCTGCGGCTCGCCCTCACCAAGGCCAGCGACGAGCTCGCGCAGAAGCTCGACCGCTCCCCCACCGTCCCCGAACTCGCCGCCGTACTCGGGGTGTCGGAGGAGGACGTGGTCGACGGCCTCGCCGTCGGCAACGCGTACACCGCCTCCTCGCTCGACTCGCCCTCCCCGGAGGACGACGGCGGCGAGGGCTCGCTGGCCGACCGCCTCGGCTACGAGGACACGGCTCTGGAAGGCGTCGAGTACCGCGAGTCGCTCAAGCCGCTGCTCGCCAAACTCCCGCCCCGCGAGCGGCAGATCATCATGCTGCGCTTCTTCGCCAACATGACCCAGTCGCAGATCGGCGAGGAGGTCGGCATCTCGCAGATGCACGTCTCGCGCCTGCTGACGCGCACCCTGGCGCAGCTCCGTGAGGGCCTGATCGCGGACTGAACTCCCGCCGGAATCCCCGCACTTCCTTCCTGACGGCCCGTCAGCCAGACTGGCGGGCATGGCAGCCATGAGTCGTCGACGCGGGAACCGAGCGGGGGCTGCGGTCACGGTCAGGGCGGCCGTACTGGTCGCACTCTGCCTCGGTGGAGCGCTGACCGCATGCGGCACGGACGACGCCCCCCAGGGTTACGCGGCGGTCGGCGCCGCAGGCCCGACGGGCCCTCGGGGTGCGGCGCCCTCGCCCGGCCCGGTCACGCTGGTCCCCCTGGAGCCCGACCGCTCCGCCGCGCCGAAGACTTCCAGCGGTACGGCTCCGAGAGGGCGCCCGGCACG
Organism: Streptomyces sp. NPDC048718; assembly: GCF_043198875.1. Classification (NCBI taxonomy): domain Bacteria; kingdom Bacillati; phylum Actinomycetota; class Actinomycetes; order Kitasatosporales; family Streptomycetaceae; genus Streptomyces; species Streptomyces sp. NPDC048718. The sequence continues at coordinate 196,129 of NZ_JBICVG010000010.1, read as the reverse complement.
GGACGGCGACCAGGTATCGCCCGTGGCCCTGCCCGGCCCCCGGGCCCCTCAGGCTTCCAGGGCGCCGGACGCACCCGGAACGCCCGGCCGGACACCGGGCACGCCCACCCCGCCCCTTCCGGCGACACCACCGGCTCCCGCCCCCTCCACCACCCCGGGTACGGCCCCGTCCCCGGCTCCGGCGCCCACCGGGCCGCCGTCGGCCGCGGCGCTCACTCTCTCCGCGCCCGTGCGCGCCGGCACCGACCGACGCTGGTGCGAGAAGGTCACCGTCACCTTCCACAACGCCGGTGGTACGGCGGCTCGTTCGGGTACGGTCACCTTCGCCACGCATGTGATCGGCGCTCTCGGCGTCGACTGGGCCACGCTCGACTCCACGCAGCCCCTGCCCGTACCGCTCGCGCCCGGCGCGTCCGAGACCCCTACGTACACGGTCTGCGTGGACGCCTGGCGGGTGCCGCTCGGGATGCGCGTCGACACCCGTGAGGTCACCGCCCACTGGCGGTGACCCACCGGACAGCCCCTACGCCCGCAGGGGTGCCGATCAGCCGCTCCGGAGAACGAACACAGGACGTGCTCCAGGAAGACGGGCATGTTCGCCGTCATCCGGGATGCCCGGGCTGGGTGGGACGGTCTCCGCCGGTTCGGGGCGCTCGGTCGTGAAGTGGGGCGGCCAGGGCCGTCTCAGCGGATGACCGCCGTCGGCGGGCGGGGATTCATGCCCCGCTGATCGCCCCCGGCGGATGGCTGGAAGAAACCGATCGACACGCTGAAGGGGACTGGGTTGGCTGATCGGTATGTCAGAACTGCGAACCGCTCGCCTTCTCCTGCGTCCCTGGCAAGAGTCCGACCTGGAGCCGTGGGCGGCGATGAATGCCGACCCCGAGATCCGGAGATACCTGGGCGACCTGCTGACGCGGGAAGAGAGTGATGCCACGGTGGCCCGGATGCGGGCCGACTTCGACGCACGGGGCTTCGGATGGTGGGCCCTCGAATCGCTGGAGACGGGGGAGTTCCTCGGTCGCGCCGGCCTGGATGTCGTGAAGGGGCTGCCGGTCAAGGGCGTGGACGTGGGATGGCGGCTGAAGCGTGCCGCGTGGGGGAACGGCTACGCGACCGAGGCCGCTCTGGCCTGCCTGACCTTCGCGTTCGAGACCTTGGGACTCACGGAAGTGGTCGCGATGACGAAGGTCGCCAACCTCCGCTCCCAGGCGGTCATGCGCCGGCTCGGCATGACCCATGATCCGGCCGACGACTTCGAGGACACGACCGCGCCCGAAGGTCCCCTCCGCCCCTGCGTCATGTTCCGGACCAGTCGCCTGCCGGAAGGAGACCACCGCCCGGCGGAAGCCCGGTGAGACCCAGGCCTGCCGGAGGCGCCCTACTCGGCGGCGGCGCTCTGCCGCTTCTTCTTCCAGCCCTGACGCATCTCGCCGATCGAACCGATCAGGATGGCGACGGCCAGGGCGGCCTCGGCCGCTCCCCATACCCGCGCCCACCCATCGCCGGAGAGCCGGTCGATCGCGCTGCTCGCCATGAAGGGGACGTACACGACGAGAAAAATGGTCAACGTGTAGTCCCGCACAAACCCTCCCCGATCCAGCGTGTCACCTCATTCTTGCTGGTGGGGCGCGGGATTGTTTCCTCGCTCACGAGCGCCCGGGGTCGCCTCTGGAGTCACACAAGTTCACACCGGCCCCACTCCGGTCGGGGATTTCGAGTTATTTCCGCCGGGGGTGACCAGCGGGGCATGAATCCCGACCAACCGACGGCCGTCACTCGCTGAGCCGTGCCGGGCCGCCCCAGCCGCGCACCCAGGGCCGGCGGGCACGGTCCCCCCGGCCCGGACCGCAAGCCGAGCCCCACCCCACCGGCGGACGGGCAACAACACCACCACCGGAGCGATACCCGGACCCCACCACCAGCGGCCCGCCGCCCGCCCACGGCGGCCAACAGACGGCACCGCCCCCGCGTGGACTTCCCCCGGGCCGCCCTCCGAGAGTGTTTTTCGCGCCTGGAAGCGCCGGGTCAGGGGTGGGCGCAGCCCATCACGCAGTGACGCGACGAAGGAGCGCCCTTGACGCGGCGCTGGAAGGCGCGACTCTCGGAAGGAGGGCGGACACCACGTCACACTCACCCGGGCCTCGCGCTCAGACACGCCCACGCCCGCTCCCTGCGCGCCCCACCCCCTCGTACAACCTCGCACCCGCCCCGTACGCCCGCCCCCAAACCCCGACGGCCCCCACATGCCGAAGCACACAGGGGCCGTCGAAGGCGAGTACCGAGTCGAATGACGAGCGACGAGCGGCGAGCGGCGAGTGACCAGTGCCGTGTGGCGGGCAGGTCAGCCCAGCGCCAGCCAGGCCACGCCCGCCAGGATCGCGATCGCGACGATGACGCCGACGATCAAGCCGACGCGCGGGCCGCCGGAGGAGGAAGAGGTGACGGCAGCCGAGTACTGCTGCTGCCCCTGCGGGGCACCCTCGTCGACGAAGGCGCGGAACATCTGGGTGCTGCCGGCGGGGTCGTAGGAGCCCTCGGGGGGCTGCCCGCCCTGGCCGTACGGTGCTTGGGGGTTGTGTGCCATGGCCCGGACCCTAGCGAAGTCGGGCGGACGCCCCCAAGCCCTGCCCCCGCCGTTCCCCGCAGCCGCGCACGTGACCCGTACGACACCCCCACCTTTGCCGATTCTTTAGCCCTCTTTGACCGATTTAGTTTGCCTGGAGCAACCATCCATCTATATCGTTGCTCTAAGCAACAAGATGGAGGGGTGCCTGATGGACCAGCTGAACCGGTACGAGGCGCTCAGCCGGCAGATGAGTGCGATCGGGGCCGTCAAGCGCGGACTCGCCCGCAGCCTGCCCGCCGAGTGCCCGGGCGGTTCCGCGATCGTCCTCGCACTGCTTCACCACCACGGAGACATGCGCATGAGCAGGATCTCCGAGCTGATGTCGGTCGACATGTCGGTCAGCAGCCGGCACGTCGCCCACACGGTGGAGAACGGCTGGGTCGAGCGGCTGCCCGATCCGGCCGACCGGCGTTCCCGCCTTCTCCACCTCACCCCGGGCGGCGAGGAGATGCTCGCCGAACTCGACCGCCGGCTGAACGACGTCCTCGCCCGCCATCTCGCGGAGTGGTCCGACGAGGACGTCGTCCTGCTCACGACCCTCCTCGCCCGCCTCCGCGACTCCTTCGGGGACTGCCGGGCCCACCACGCCTGACCCTGCCCGACCCACCCGATCAAGCCCGATCAAGCCCGACCGAGCCTGATCACACCCGACTTCCTGCCCCACCACGCCTGACCTGCCTGACCTGCCCAGGCCTCACGCAGCCAGACCCAGACTTCACGCAAAGGACATTCATGGCCACCACCGCACCTTCCAAGGGTGCACAGGAGGGCCGGAGCGACAGTTCCGACGCCCCGATGACGCACCGGCAGATCATGGAGGCACTGTCCGGGCTCCTGCTCGGCATGTTCGTCGCGATCCTGTCGTCCACGATCGTCTCCAACGCGCTTCCGCAGATCATCACCGACCTGGGCGGCGGCCAGTCCGCCTACACCTGGGTCGTCACCGCCTCCCTCCTGGCGATGACCGCGACCACCCCGCTCTGGGGCAAGCTGGCCGACCTCTTCTCCAAGAAGCTGCTGGTCCAGATAGCCCTGGTCATCTACGTCGCGGGCTCGATCGTGGCCGGCCTGTCCCAGAACACCGGCACGCTCATCGCCGTCCGTGTCGTCCAGGGCATCGGCGTCGGCGGTCTGACCGCCCTCTCCCAGATCATCCTGGCCGCCATGATCTCCCCGCGTGAGCGCGGCCGTTACAGCGGCTACCTCGGCGCGACCTTCGCCGTCGCCACCGTCGGCGGCCCGCTGCTCGGCGGCGTCATCACCGACACCGAGTGGCTCGGCTGGCGCTGGTGCTTCTACGTCGGCGTGCCCTTCGCGATCATCGCCCTCCTGGTCCTCCAGAAGACGCTGAAGCTCCCCGTCGTCAAGCGCCAGGTCAAGGTCGACTGGGCCGGCGCCTTCTTCATCAGCGCCGCCGTCTCCCTGCTCCTCGTCTGGGTCACCTTCGCGGGTGACAAGTACGACTGGCTGTCCTGGCAGACGGGCGCCATGGTCGGCGGTTCGGTCCTGCTCGGTCTCATCTTCGTACTCGTCGAGTCCCGTGCCTCCGAGCCGATCATCCCGCTGCGCCTGTTCCGCAACCGGACGATCACCCTCGCCTCGCTCGCCTCGCTCTTCGTGGGTGTCGCGATGTTCGCCGGCACGGTCTTCTTCAGCCAGTACTTCCAGCTGGCCCGCAACGAGTCGCCGACGATGTCCGGCGTCCTCACCATCCCGATGATCGCCGGTCTCTTCGTCTCCTCGACCGTCTCCGGCCTGATCATCACCAAGACCGGCCGCTGGAAGGCCTGGCTGGTCAGCGGTGGCGCCCTCGCCACCGGCGGCCTCGGTCTGCTCGGCACCCTGCGGTACGACACCCCGTACTGGCACATCGCCCTCTTCATGGCGATCCTCGGCCTCGGCATCGGCATGATGATGCAGAACCTGGTCCTGTGCACCCAGAACCAGGTCGCGCCCGCCGACCTCGGCGCCGCCTCCTCCGTCGTCACCTTCTTCCGCTCCCTGGGCGGTGCGATGGGTGTCTCGGCGCTCGGCGCGGTCATGGCCCACCGGGTCACCGATTACGTCAAGGAAGGCATCGCCGAGCTCGGCCCGAAGGCCGCGGCGGCCATGGGCCAGGCCGGTGGCGGTGGCATCCCCGACATGGACAAGCTGCCCGCCCCGATCCGTACCGTCATGGAGAGCGCGTACGGACACGGTGTCGGTGACGTCTTCCTCTACTCGGCGCCGTTCGCCTTCCTCGCCTTCCTGGTGACGCTGTTCATCAAGGAGGTCGCGCTGAAGAGCAACACGGTGAAGAAGGCCGACGAGCCGCAGGACTCCGTCCCGGCCGACGCCGTCCCGGCGGACGCGTCCGGCAAGTAGAAAAACTCCCGGCCGCGCTTCGAGCGGAGGCGCGGCCGGGTACGTACGAAGCGGCGGGCAGGGGACGGCCCGCCGCTTCGTCATTTCCTCATGCGTACGACGGGAGGGCCGGGGGCCGGACCGTACGACCGCTCCGCCGCCCCGCCGGTTACGCCCTCTTCGCCGACTCGGCCGACTCCGCCGCCGCTTCTCCGCGCCCGCGTTCGACCATGACCTCGATGCCCGCGATCAGCACGTCCAGGGCGTACAGGAAGTCCCGGTCCCAGATCTCCTCGACGGTGCCGTGCGTGAGCCGCTCGTCGAGCAGACATGACATGTCCTCGATGGCTTCCTTGAACTGTTCTTCCTCGCGGAACGCCTTGATCGAGTCCGTGTAAAAGTCGTCCTGCGACATGCCGGCCCGCTCCGCGACCCGGCCGAACTGGCCCTCGATCGTCCCGTAGCCGTAGACGAACTGGAAGACGGCGGACATCGCGCTCGGCACGCGCGAGAGCGGCAGACCGGTGTCCCGGATCGCCCGCTGCATCTCGTTGCCGACGGCGATCGAGTTCGGGCCGACGTTGAGGTATTGGCCCATGCACGCCGACAGCCACGGGTGGCGTACCAGCATCCGCCGGTACGCCAGGGCGAGCACCCGGATCCGCTCCCGCCAGCCGTCGGCCGCCGCGACCTCGGCCAGGTCGATCTCCTCGTAGCAGGAGTCGATGACGTACTCGATGATGTCGTCCTTGGTGTCCACGTACCAGTACAGGGACATCGCGGTGACGTTCAGCTCCGTCGCGAGCCGGCGCATCGAGAGCTTGGCCAGGCCGTCCTCGTCCAGCATCCGGATCGAGGCGGCGACGATCCGCTCACGGTCGAGCCCGGCCGGGCCGCTTCCGCCGCTCACGCCGCGGGCGGTCCGGCTCTCTTTGTTCCGTTCCAGCCAGACACTGGAACGCGTCGGGTTCTTGGCCCTGTCCGCTGCCCTGACCATCGCGTTCCTCCGTCTGTCCGTCGCTCACGCCCATGCTATGCAGCGGACACCGGGTCCTCCGATCCCCCGGTGGGCTCGCTTCCGTTCGCCGACCCGCTCGCCGCCCCGTTCGCCCCGCCGTTCGCCGCCGCGGCCCGCCGTTCCGCGCGCTCGGCCCGGCTCAGCAGGGCCGCCGCCAGCAGACCGCCGACGAAGACCGCGACCGCGCCGACCAGCTGGCTGGTCTGGAGGCCGGTGGCGAAGGCGTCCGCGATCTTCTGCCGCTCGGCGGTGCCGGACGCCGCCGCCAGGGCGGCCGGGAGCGAGGTGGCGGTGACGGTGACGAGGGCGGCGAAGCGGGCGTTGAGGACGGCGCCGAGGATGGCGACGCCGAGACCGTTGCCGAACTCGGCGAGGGTGCCGTTGATGCCCGCGCCCACACCGGCCTTCTCCGGCGGGATCGCGCTCATGATGGCGTTGGCCATGGCCGGGTTGGTGAGCGCGATGCCCGCGCCCATCAGGACCAGGCCCAGCAGCATGCCGCTGTACGCGCCGTCCGTACCGCCACCGAGCAGGGCTATCGAGGTCAGACCGGCGGCGACCAGGGTGAGCCCGCCGGCCACGGCCGGTGCCGTGCCGATCTTCATGACGAGCTTCGGGCCGACTCCGGAGAGGTTGAGGACGACGATCGTCAGTGCGAGCGGCGTCATCCGCAGGCCCGCCTCCAGCGGCTCGTACCCGAGGACGAACTGCAGGTGCTGGGTGAGCAGGAAGAGCGAGCCGCCCATGCCGAGCATGACCAGGATCGCACCGGCGACGGCACCGACGAACTTCTGGTTGCGGAAGAAGTGCATGTCGAGCATCGGGTACGGGATGTGCAGTTCCCACGCGGCGAAGGCGCCGAGGACGGCGATGCCGATCGCGGCCGGGATCAGCACCTGGGCGGAGGTCCAGCCGTGCTCGGGGCCGGTGATGATCGCGTAGACGAGCGCGGTCATGCCGATGGTGGAGAGCAGTGCGCCGAGCGGGTCGGGGCGTTCGCCCTTGGGGTTCTTGGACTCCGGCACCAGCTTGAGGACGGCGGCGAGGCCGATCACGGCGACCGGGATGTTGATCAGGAAGATCATCCCCCACCAGTAGTGGTCGAGGATCACGCCGCCGATCAGCGGGCCCGCGGCGAAGCCGAGGGAGCCGATGGTGGCCCAGATGGCGATGGCCTTGACCCGCTGGGAGTCGTCGAAGATCTGCATGACGACGGCGAGGGTCGTGGTCATCAGGAGCGCGCCGCCGATGCCCATGCCGGCGCGGGCGGCGATGAGTTGGCCGGTGGAGCCGGCCAGGCCGGCGGTGAGCGAGCCGATACCGAAGAGCGCGAGGCCGACGGCGAGGAGCTTCTTGCGGCCGTAGCGGTCGGCGGCGTTGCCGGCGGTGAGGAGCAGGCCGGACTGGACGAGCGAGTACGCGTTGATCATCCACTGGATGTCGCTGGTGGACGCGTGGAGTTCGGTGGTGAGGGAGGGGATGGCGACGCTGAGGACGGTGTTGTCGAGGAGGACGGTGAGCTGGGCGAGGCAGATGACGCCGAGGATCAGCCAGCGCTGGGGATGGCCGCCTGTCGCTACGCGTCCGCTCGTGGCGGTCGACGCCGTCATGGCAACTCCTTATACGGTGTACGAGGCGAGTTCTCGTACACCGTAGAGGAGTCCTCGTACGCTGTATAGGGATTTATGGAAGACCTGTCGGCGCAAGCCCGGGCGGGCCGCCCCCAGGCCACCCGGGGCCGAAGCGGGGGCCGGGGCCGGAGCCGGCCGCGAGCGACGTCACGCCCGGAAAAGGCGACTTGGCGCGGTCACTCCGCCGGCTTGATCAGATAACCGGCCCCGCGCCGGGTGTGGATCATCGGGGCGCGTCCCGCGTCGAGCTTCCGCCGCAGGTAGGAGATGTAGAGCTCGACGACGTTGGCCTTGCCGCCGAAGTCGTACGACCACACCCGGTCCAGGATCTGCGCCTTGCTGAGCACCCGGCGCGGGTTGCGCATCAGATAGCGCAGCAACTCGAACTCGGTGGCGGTCAGATGGACGGACTCGCCGCCCCGCGTCACCTCGTGGCTGTCCTCGTCCAGAGTGAGGTCGCCGACGGTGAGCAGCGGCCGGCCGCCGCGCGCCCGCGCGGCCCCGGACCGGCGGATCAGCGCGCGCAGCCGGGCCACCACCTCCTCCATGCCGAACGGCTTGGTGACGTAGTCGTCCCCGCCGGCGGTGAGCCCGGCGACCCGGTCCTCGGTGGCGCCCTTGGCGGTGTCCCTGGTGGCGTCCTTGCCGGACTTCGCCGCCCGGTCCGCCTTCCCGGCCAGGAACAGCACCGGCACCTCGGGCAGTTCGCGCCGCAGCCGGGCGAGGACCGACAGGCCGTCCATGTCGGGCAGGGACAGACCGAGCACGACGACATCGGGCCTAAAGGCCCGTAGGGCCCCCAGCGCCCCCGCGCCGTCGCCCTCGCGCCGCACCTGCCATCCCTCGTAGCGCAGGGCCATCGAGAGGAGTTCGCCGAGCGCGTCCTCGTCGTCGACGACGAGGACGCGGACCGTACTGCTGCTGTCGGACCGGGGGGCTTCGGTACGCGAGCGGAACGTGGTCGCAGTCATACGGGACACGCTCTCCGACGCGCGTGAGACGACTCTTTCGCTTTCCTGTGAATCTCCTGAGAACGGAAAAGGGCGGGCAAAGCCGTCGCTACCCGAGGGCGAACAGACGCGCCGCGTTGCCGTGGCAGACGGCACGGAGCCAGTCGTCGCCGAGCCCGAGCCGTTCGAGGGCGCGCAGCTGATGGACGTACGGATAGGGGATGTTGGGGAAGTCGGTGCCGAGCAGGATGCGCTCGCGCAGTTGCCCGAGCCGCTTCAGATCGACGGCCGGGAAGGGCGCGGCCTCCTCGCTGAAGTCGGTGAAGGCCATGGTGGTGTCCAGGTGGACGCCCTCGTATCGTTCGGCGAGGTCCAGGAAGTCGCCGTACTCCGGCATCCCCATGTGCGCGACGATCAGCCGCAGCCGGGGGTACCGGGCAAGGAGCGCGCCGACGGGGCCCGGGCCGGTGTGCGGGCCGGGGACGGGTCCGGATCCGCAGTGGGCGACCACCGGGGTCGCGGTGTCCTCCAGGAGCCGCCAGACGCCGTCGAGCAGCGGGTCGTTCGGGTCGTACGCGCCGACCTGGAGATGCGCCTTGAAGACCCGGGCCCCGCCGTCGAGCGCCTGCCGGACGTAACCGGGCGCGCCGGGCTCGGGGAAGAACGTCGCGGTGTGCAGGCAGTCGGGGGTACGGGCGGCGAAGCCGGCGGACCATTCGTTGAGCCAGGCGGCCATGCCGGGCTTGTGCGGGTAGAGCATCGAGGTGAAGGCGAGGACCCCGAACTCCCGCAGGGTCGCCACCCGCCGGTCCTCCTCGGTGCGGTACGCGATGGGCCACGGGCGGCCGGTGAGGGGGCCGACGGAGTCGAAATACGCCCACACCTTGTCGAGGACGTTGCGGGGCATGAAGTGGGTGTGGACGTCGACGAGTCCGGGTATCCCGATCCGCCGCGCGAAGTCCCTGACGTCATCGGCCTCGGACCGGTCCTCGGTCGCGCTCATGGGCGTCGCTCCTCTCCTGGCAGGTGAGGCGACTGTACGGCTCCGGTCGCGGGCGGGGTCAGAACAGCGGTTCCTGCGGGGCTCCTTGGCTGCCCCGGACCCCCTTGCCCTCGGCGGGTGGAGGCGGCGCGGCCAGCGGCACGGTCACCGGGTGCCCGGCGGGCGCGGCGGCGAGTTCCCAGCCGGTGAGGAGCCGGGTGTCGAGGACCAGGGCCCGCCCGTCGCGGTCGCTCAGATGCAGATCGGGACCGGCGGCGGCGAGCAGCCGCCCGGAGACGACACCGCCGTCGACGAGTTCGGTGACGACGAGCCCATAGGGGTCGTGGGTACGGGGCGGGGTGCGCGGTCCGGGCGGGGAGGCGGGGCCGGTGGCGAGGCCGGGCGGGGTGGCTGTGCCGGGGGCCGTCGGGGCCGTCGGGGCCGTCGGGGCCGTCGGGGCCGTCGGGCCGAGCGCGGCCAGGGCGAACGTCTCGGCGTGGTCGTGGACTTCGCAGGGCAGCGCCTCCAGCGTCTCGCTCCAGGCCGGGACGCCGCGTGCCCGCTCGTACAGTTCCTCGACCTCGCGCGCCCGCTCGGGGGCCGGGGGCAGGGCGTACCGGGCGGCGCGCTTACGGGCGTACGGGATGCGGTCGGGCACGCCGAGCGCGTGCCGCAGCACCTCCTCCGTACGCCGGGCGGCCATCAGCGGTCCGCGCCCCAGCCACGAGAACGCGATCGCGCCCTGTTCGAGCAGGCGGGTGGCGCCGCGCGCCTCGCCGGTGATGCCGACCTTGACCATCCCGGGGCCGAACCAGGCGAGATAGACGCGGTACGGGCGGCGGTCGTCGGCGAGCGTGTCGGCGGCCACGGAGTGCGCCCGGTCGAGGCGTGCGCAGGAGGGGCAGCGTCCACCGGTGGCGGGGCCGGGCACGGTGGCGGCGAGGGGACAGGGGTTGCCGCGGGCGCCGGAGCAGTGCCGCTCGCCGAGGGCCCGGAAGGCCAGGTCCTGCCCGTACGCGAGCGCGCTGGCCCGGCCGCCGCGGCCCTCCCACCGCAGCGCGGGCCGTCCGTCCCGCCAGGACACGCCGGCACTCCGCCACACCACCATGGGTCCAGTCTCGTACGGCCCGCTGACAGCGGGCGCCACGGAGCCGGAGAGCCGGGCGCGGGGCATAGGGGTGCGGGGTGCGGGGTGCGGGACTCGGGGCCGTCAGGGCAGGACGTAGAGCAGTCCGCCGTCGGCTCCGGTGCCGCCCGCGTGCCGCATGCAGCCGCGCTCCACGAGTATGCGGACGCAGTCGCGGACCCGTTCGGAGGTGAGCCCGGTGCGGCGGGCGACCTCCTCCAGGCGGTAGCGGACCCCGCCGCGGACGAGGGCGGGGGCGAGGCAGGAGGCGACGGCGTGGATGTCCTCGCCGACGACGACGTCCCGCGCGGACCAGGAGGCGAGCAGTTCCTGCGGGGTGAGGGCGGAGGAGCGGGAGCCGCCGCCTGAACCGGTGCCGGTGGCCTCGTTGTCGGCGGAGGCACCGGCCGTACCGGAGCCGGAGCCGGCGGATCGGACCGGCCGGTCCGTACGGCCGTCCGCGGAAGGGGGAGCGGCGGCGGGAGCGGCGGGAGCTGCCGGGGAGACCGGGGAGGAAGCGCCGAGCGAGCGCTGGGCCGGGATCTGCGGGAAGGCGAACCGCCCCAGGGACTCGGAGAGCCGCTCGGCGATCCGGTGCAGATCCCGGCCGGCCTCCTCCAGCAGCGCGCTCTGCTCCGCGTCGAGTTCGATGGTGCCCTCCTCCAGCCGCACGAGGACGTCGAGCAGCTGCTGCGGCAGCACGAACCCGGCGGCGCGCAGGGGCGAGAGCTCCAGACCATAGGAACCGTCCCGCTGGACGCCGGTCACGACCTCGGCGACCCAGGTTCTGAAGGGCCTCGCCTCGACGCGGGCGGAGGCGGTGACGAGCTGCACGAGCCCTTCGAGGCACACGACGCGGGTCGAATCCTTGAGCCCCTTGGGGTGGGCGTCCTGGGCGGCCGTGTCGGGATCGCAGGGCAGTTCTCCGACCGTGGTGTGCATGGCCGGGTCGACATGCGCCCGGAGTGCCTGCCGCGCACTGGCGTACCCGAGCTGCCGGGCCGCGTCCACGGCGGGGAACCAGTGTGTCCCGTCCGGGAGCGTCAGCCTCCTGAGCCGCGATCCCGTGGCGGCGTACACGAAGTCGTCGACATCGATGGCATCGGTGGCCTTCACCGGTCATCACCTCCACGCACAAGCTAGGCCGAAGGCATATTCAACTGACGTGGATATCAGTTCGGTTCACCCGAAGGTGTGGGTTCTCCGTATTCAGGATGTTAACGGTCTTTCAGGATGGATCAGTAGGTTTCCGGGAAATCCCCGGCAATCAACCCGCGAAGCTCCGCCTCTCCCCAACACCCCGCCACGCCGGGGCGGGTGGCGAGATAGCGGGCGATCTCCGCGTCGCTCCAGGCGCCGGCCTCGCGCAGGCCGGCGGCGATCTGCCGCAGGTACGCCGCGACGGGCGCGCGCAGTTCGACCTCGCCGAGGGACCAGGGCGCGGTGAACGTCAGCAGCGGCACCCCGTCCAGCTCGCCGACGCGGACGAGGGTCTCGTACCGTCCGGGCCCGAACTCCGCCCGCCCACGCGCCAGTACGCCGCCGAGATCCAGGTCGGCGCCCGCTTCCCGGTACATCTCCTGCGCGGCGATGTCGGAGAACTGCCCCGCGGACAGCAGATACGCCCGCCCCCACACGGCCCCGGGCGCACCGGGATCACAGAACGCCCGGCCGCCGCCCCACACCCGGGACTCGGTCGCGAAGTACACCGTCCCCGCCGTCACGACCGCCCGTGACTCCCGGGGTGCGGCCGTGTCCCGGCAGGCCGCGAGATACCGCCCGAGCCGCTCGGCCCGCATGTTCGACCCATAGGCGACGTACCAGACATCCACGACGCATGACGCTATCGCGCGGCGCCCGCTACCCCGACACTCCGAGACGCATTCCCCCACCCCTTAATAGTCACTCACAGTAGTGAATTTCCTGTTCAAGGCCACAGAGAGCAATGCAGACTGAGGGCGCGAGACTCCGGTACGAACGAAGGGATCATCGTGATCAAGCGCGCTTCCACCGCCGTCGCCGCAGCACTCCTCGGCTGGGCCGCCGTGTCCACCGGCATGGCCACCGCGGCCACCCCCCAGACCGCCGCCCCGGCCGTCCACGCGCCCCAGGTCGAGGCCGTGTGCACCGTCAACGACAACGGGGTGAACTTCCGCGGCGGTCCAGGCACCAACTATCCCGTCCTGGGCACGGTGAACCGAGGCCAGAAACTCAACTACCGCGGCACCGAGGGCAACTGGGTGATGGGCGATCTCTGGGGCGGCCGCACGGGCGTCTGGATCCACACCGCCTACCTCGACGGCTGCTGACCCTCTCCTCTTCTCCGATCCGCCGGCCCCGCCGCACCGATGCCCCCGTCCGAACCGGCCGGGGGCATCGACCGCATGGGACCACCTGCGGCTACGCAGGCCCCACCTGTGACCGCATACGCCTACATGGGATACGAGCGCAGCCTTACGGCGCCGCCCGGCCACGCCACTCCCTCACCGAGCGGCGTCCACAGGGCCCGCAGCGGCATCACCACGGTCCCCTCCGGCTGCTCGACCCGGACCTCCTCGCCGACCTCCCGCCAGCCGAGCCGCTCGTACAGCGGCACCAGCGCGGGCCGGCAGAAGAGCAACCCGTACGGCGGACCCCACGTGCGCGCGTGATCCAGCGCGGCCCCGACCACCAGCCGTGCGAGCCCCTGCCCCCGCATCCCGGGCGCGACGGCCACCCCACCGACACCGACTGCCTCGGTGTCCACGCCGCCGACCGACAACGGCAACCGCACCAGCCCGGCATGCGCCACGAGCCGCCCGCCGACCCTGACCCCGAAGTGCTCCTCCTTGGGCCGCCACGTCAGTCCGGCGTACGCGACCCCGAAGGGATCGTCGCCGCCCCCGAGGATCTCGTCCTGCTCTTCCTTCGCGTACCGCGCCAGCCGCTGAACGACCGGGGACGCGGGCACGGGCACAGGCGCGGGAACGGATACGGGCTCGGACTCGGGCATCGGATGCTCAGCCATCCCCCACCCTCACCACCCGGCCGAGGCCCCCGTCAACCACCACGGCCCGCCACCGACGACTTCCGGCCCCGCGCTCGCCGTACCCGCCGCTCCAGCCATCGCGTGTCCGGACAACGCGAGAGGCCCGGACTTTCGTCCGGGCCTCTCGACTCTGTGCACTCGGCAGGATTCGAACCTGCAACCTTCTGATCCGTAGTCAGATGCTCTATCCGTTAAGCTACGAGTGCTTGTTTTTAGTTTTCGTCTCCGCTCCCCGGCCTTTCGGCCCGCTCGCGGCGACAGGAAGAACATTACATGACTGCCGCCGTCCTGTGAAATCCATTGGCCACACCCCCTCTGACCTGCGGAAACGCGAATCGCGTGGAGGTCGCCCAGGTGGGCGGGGAGGGCAAGCGGAACGCCGTCAGGGGGCCGGAATGGCGGGAAAGAGACCGGGGTCACACGAAGCGCAAGAGGTGCGGGGGTACGAAGTGGGCGCGGCGGGGATCGCCGGGGCCGGGAACGACTGAAGCCCCGGCCTTGAGGGCCGGGGCTTCAGTCTTCGTGCGGAGGCGGAGGGATTTGAACCCTCGATGGGCTTTAAAACCCAAACCGCATTAGCAGTGCGGCGCCATAGACCGGACTAGGCGACGCCTCCATACACCTCACGCGCAGGCGAGCGGTGTGTGCAGATGATGACACAGAAGAGCGGCGTGTCACCAATCGCTTTCACCGTACTAGGCACCGGGTGCCCGGGGCAAAGCCCCTGCGCCCCCCGCGCGCCCCGTTCCACGCCCGGCTTCCCCGCGCTGCCCGCACCCGCCCGGCACCCGGCTCCAGACCTTGCTCCCGCCGGCTCACCCGGATCGCGCAACGCGGCGGGCCCGGGAGCGTTAGTCAGGGCAGAACGCCCCGCGCCCCGGGCGCCGCCGCGGCACGCCCGCCCCGGCGCGGCCTCGGCGCCGGGGCACCCAGACATCCCGACGGGAGTCCCCCATGCCGCAGCGCACCCGTGTCCCGCTCCGTGCCCCGCTCCGTACCGCCACCGCGGCCGCCGTCCTCGTCGCCGCCGCGGCCCTCGTACCCGTCGCGGGCCCGACCGCGAGCGCGAGCGTCACCGCCGCCCCGGCGCGCGGGCCGCTGCCCCCGCTGCCGCTGCTCTCGGCCCCGGCGGCGGACACCCTGCGGGTGCGGGTCGAGCGCAGCGGGTCCCCGGAGGCCGACGGCGACTTCCGGCTGGAGTGCGGTGCCACACCCGGCGGAACGCACCCGGCGGCGGCGAGCGCGTGCCGGCGGCTGAGGCAGCTCGCGCAGGCGGGCGAGAACCCGTTCGCGCCGGTCCCGCAGGGGCAGATGTGCACCCAGCTGTACGGGGGTCCGGCCACCGCGCGCGTCACCGGGACCTGGCAGGGTCATCGCGTCGACGCCCGCTTCTCGCGGATCAACGGATGCGAGACGGACCGCTGGGACAACCTGCGCCCCGTGCTCCCCCTGACCCGCGTCTGAAGCCCCCTCATGTCCGGCCCCTGGCCGGGGCAGAGCCCCCGGCCGCCGGTGTCTCCCTTAGAATCCCTCCGTGACACACCGCGGCCCCGGGGGCAAGATGGGGCCCGCCGGCCACTAAGCACCAGCGCAAGCGCAAGAGCTGCAGGGCACCTGCAGTGGGTTCAGGGAGGAAGCGTCTCGTGAGCAGCAGGCCATCCCGAGGCGCTGCTCGCCTCGCCGCCATACTCGACGCGCTCCCCGACGGCCTCGTGCTCGTGAACTGCAACGGCACGGTCGTCAACGCCAACACCATCGCGCTCGGCATGTTCGAGACCCCCGGCACCGCGCTCGTCGGGCGCGGGCTGCTCGATCTGCTGCCGGAGTTCGACTCGCGGCTGATCCCCGGTTCGATGCGCCGCCCCGACACCGTCGACGAGCAGGGCCGTACCCGCCCGGCGCGGATGACCGCCCGCCGTACCGACGGCGGCGAGTTCCCCGTCGAGGTGACGAGCGCCAACCTGGAGGACGGCCGCGACGCGTACGCCCCGCACGGCGTCACCGGCCACGGGCACGTGCACGGCGGCGGCTACACCGGCGACGAACTCCTCATGCTGGTCGTCCGGGACCTCACCGGCACCGTGGACACCGAGGCCGAACTGGCCCGTTCCCAGCGGCAGACCGAGATGATCCTGCGCGCCGCGTCCGAGGGCGTCGTGGGCACGGACACCGACGGCCGGGTCGTCCTCGTCAACCCCGCCTTCGCGCAGATCCTCGGCTACCGGGCGCCCGAGCTCGGCGGTGCCGATCTGCACCGGCTGATCCTCGCCAAGCGCGCCGACGGCGACCCCTTCCCGTACGACGAGTCGCCGCTCGCCGACACCCTCCGCTCCGGCCGCAAGCACCGGGTCCGCGGACAGGTGCTGTGGGCGAAGAACGGCGAGCGGGTGCCGGTCGACCTGACCACCGCGCCGGTACGGGACGGGGACCAGCTCGTCGGCGCCGTCATGACCTTCACCGACCGCAGGCCGCACGAGCGGCTGCTGGAGGAGCACGCCACCGAACTCGCCGACCGCGCCGAGCGGCACGCCACCGAGCTGGAGCAGCAGCGGGAGCGGTACGCGGCGCTCGCGGCCCGGCACGCGCAGCTGACGGCCGTCCTGGCCGGGTCGCTGCGCGGGCCCCTGGAGGAGCTGCGCGGCGAGCTGGGCGCCCTCGCCGCCGACGACGCCGGGCAGTTGTGGCCCGAGGCCAACCAGGTGCTGCACCATCTGGCCGCCGGTTACGCCCGGATGACCACCCTCGTCGACAACGTCCTCGGCTACCAGCGCCTCGACGCGGGCGCGGAGGAGCTGGACAAGAGCGTGGTGCCGCTCGGCGGCATCGTGACCGGCGGCATCGACGGGGCCGTGGAGCTGATCGGACCGGGCCGGGTCCAGTTCGCCGTGCACACGCCGCCGATCGAGGCCGAGGTGGACGCGGTACGGCTCACCACCGCGCTCGCGCATCTCGTCGCGGACGTGGCCGGGGTCGACGCGACCGGCAAGAGCAAGGCGGCGCCCGGCGACTCGACGATCGTGGTCGCGGCGGCGCAGCGCGGTGACGTCGTACGGATCGAGGTGCGCGGCCCGTACCCGGGCGGCGATCCGGTCCATCAGCCGATCGTGCGCGGGATCGTCGCGGCGCACGGTGGTGTGGTGCAGACGCACAAGGTGCCGGGGACGGCGGGCGGCGCGTACGTCGTGGAGGTGCCGCTCGGCGCCGGACGCGGCACCCTCGCGCCGGAGGCCGAGGCCGGGAACGGGTCCGACGAGGTCGATGATGTCGATGACGTCGACGAGAACGAGCCCGGCAGCGAGAACGGGGACGACGAGACCGGGGCCGACAGCGGGGCCGAGGCCGCCGGCGTGGCCGGCAACGAGCCGGGATCCTCACCGCGGGCCGAGTCGGCCGCCGAGCCCGCCGTGGCCGTACCCGCCGCGCGAGGGAGCCAGGAGCGGCAGCCGGCGGGCGCCGAGCCCATCGCGCTGCCCGCGCAGGCCACCCAGTCGCCCCAGCCGGCTCAGGCCGAGGCCGTGGTGGGGAGCGGGCGGCGGCGCGGGCGCCGGGCGTCCACGGACGCGTTCCTGGAGAGCCCGCTGGCGTCGGACGACGCGACGGCGGTACCTCAGCCGACCGGCCGCCGCCGCGGCCGGCAGGGCGACACCCCGCCCGGCGGTACGCCCCATGAGCTGATCCCCGCCCAGGCCGCCCCCCCGGCCGCGGCCGGGCAGCCCACCGGCACCGGCCGCCGCCGGGGCCGGCCCGCCGAGGGCGCGGTCGTGACCGCCGCCGAGGGCGCGCAGCCGCGCCCCGCGCTCGGTGACACGGTTCCGCCGCAGGGTGTTCCGGCCGACGCCGGTACCCCCGCCGTATCCGCCGCTCCGGCACTGGCCCCCGTGCCCGCGTCCGGGCCCTCCGGTATGCCCGTGCCTCCCTCCGGCATGCCCGCGGCCTCCGCTCTGCCCGCGCTGCCCGCCATCGCGTCGGCCGAGGCTTCCGCGACGCGGCAGCAGCCGACCGGGCGGCGCCGCCGGGCGCTCGCCGCCGCGCAGGAGCGGGCCGCGGCCGCCGAGGCGGGACCGCGGACGCCGTTCGCGCTGCCGCCGGCCGACGCCGACCGCACGCCGGACCACCCCGCGGCCGGGCACGTGGCCGAACACCCCGCCGAGCACGCGGCCGTACGGGCGCTGCCGGCGGACGAGCACGTCTCGCCGCAGTCCCACCCGCTGCCCGCGCCGACGCCCGGCACCGGCGGAGGTACGGGTTCGGGTACGAGCATGGGTTCGGGTTCGGGTTCGGGTACGAGCACGGGTTCGGGTTCGGGTACGAGCACGGGTTCGGGTTCCGGTACGGCTCTGGGCGCGGCCACCGCGACCGGCACCGGCTCCGTACCCCTGCCGCCCGAGGTTCCGGCGGCTCCGGCGGCCCCCGCGCCCCGGAACGCGTCCCAGGACGCCTCGCAGGGACGGGCGTTCAGTGTGCGCACCCTCGGGCAGGGCGTCCCGCTGACCCCGCCGTCCGCTCCGGCCGCCCCGGTCGCGCCGGCCACCCCCGCCACCGCGGCGCCCGTCGCCCAGGCCCCGGCGCCCGCCCCCGCGTCCGGCCGGCGCCGTAAGCTCGGCAACCCGGCCGAGGAGAACCGCCCGGCCCCGGCCGCCGCTGCCGCGCTCCCCGCGCCCCAGCCACAGCAGCCCCAGCCGCAGGGCGGCCAGCCCCTGCCGGTGCCCTCGGCGATGCCCGCGCCGATGCCCCTGCCCGTACCGGCGACCGTCGGCGCCCCGGCCCCCGCGCAGGCCCCCGCGTCCGCGCCGATGCCGGTATCCGCGCCGGTGCCCGGGCCGGTGCCCGGGCCCGCGGGTCTGCCCGTGTCGAAGCTGGGCACGCCCCCGGCGCCCGAGGGCCGCTCGTACGCGATAGAGGCGCCCGCAGAGGGCTCGGCGGAGGGTCCGGAGCCGCTGGACGGCCCCGGCGGTGCCGTGGAGGTGGCGAACCAGCCGCTGCCGCAGCCCGTCGACGACGAACTCCCCCCGGAGCCGCTGGACAACCCGCGCCGGCTGCTCGTCTGGCCCGCGCCGGACGTGGCCACCCAGCAGGCGCTGAGCGACCGCGGCTACCGCCCCGTGATCGTGCACTCCCGTGAGGAGGTCGACGCGCAGATCGCCGCCTTCCCGGCCGCGCTCTTCGTCGACCCGCTGACCGGCCCCATCACCCGTACCGCGCTCCAGTCGCTGCGCCAGGCCGCCGTCGCCGCCGAGGTGCCGGTGCTGCTCGCGGCCGGGCTCGGGCAGGCGACCCGCGAGGCGGCGTACGGCGCCGATCCGGCCGTCCTGCTGAAGGCGTTGGCGCCCCGGGACAGCGAGCAGCACCCGTCGCGCGTGCTGCTCATCGAGGAGAACGAGGACATCGCGGAGGCGCTGGCCGCGACGCTGGAGCGGCGCGGGATGCAGGTCGCGCGGGCCGCGTCCGACACCGAGGCGGTCGCGCTGGCCCAGGATCTCCGGCCGAACCTGGTGGTGATGGACCTGATGCAGGTGCGCCGCCGCCGGGCCGGGATCATCGACTGGCTGCGCGCGAACGGGCGGTTGAACCGCACTCCGCTCGTCGTCTACACCTCGGCGGGTCTCGACGAGTCGGAGCTGGAGCGGCTCACCTCGGGCGAGACGGTCCTCTTCCTCGCCGAGCGGTCGACCAGCACCGAGGTGCAGTCCCGGATCGTCGACCTGCTCGCGAAGATCGGCACCAACTGACCTGTACCGGCCGCCCTGTGCAGGGCGGCCGACGCCAACCGATCGGCCGAGCCGGTCGGTTGGCGCCGAGGTCAGGGCAATAGCCCTACAGCTGGGTGACGTCCAGGTCACCGTCCGCGTACTGCTTGCGGATCACCTTCTTGTCGAACTTCCCGACGCTCGTCTTCGGAACGGCCGGCACGATGGCCCAGCGCTCGGGGAGCTGCCACTTCGCGACGCCGCCCTCGGCGAGGAGGAAGGCCCGCAGCTCCGTGTAGTCCGCGCTCGCGCCCTCCTTGAGGACGACGGTCGCGAGCGGACGCTCGCCCCACTTCTCGTCCGGGACGGCGACGACGGCGGCCTCGGCGACGGCCGGGTGGGCCATCAGGGCGTTCTCCAGGTCTATGGAGGAGATCCACTCGCCGCCGGACTTGATGACGTCCTTCACCCGGTCGGTGAGGGTGAGGTAGCCGTCGGCGGTGATGATGCCGACGTCGCCGGTCTTGAGCCAGCCGTCGGCGCTGAACTTGTCGTCCGGGCGCAGGGGTTCGCCGTGGGCGCCGCCGTAGTAGGAGCCCGCGATCCAGTTGCCGCGCACCTCCAGCTCACCGGCCGACTCGCCGTCCCAGGGCAGGAGTTCGCCGTCGGGGCCGACCAGCCTGCCTTCCACGCCCGCCGGGAAGCGGCCCTGGGTGACGCGGTACGGCCACTCCTCCTCGGCGGTGAGGCCGGCCGGCGGGTGGGCCACGGTGCCGAGCGGGGAGGTCTCCGTCATGCCCCAGGCGTGCACGAGCCGGACGCCGAGCTTGTCGTACGCCTCCATGAGGGAGGGCGGGCAGGCGGCGCCGCCGATGGTGACCTGGGCCATCGAGGTGAGGTCGCGGGGACGGGCGAGGACCTCGGCGAGCAGCCCCTGCCAGATGGTGGGGACGGCGGCGGCGTGCGTCGGACGCACCATCTCGATCATGTCGGCGAGCGGCGCCGGCTGGAGGAACCGGTCCGGCATCAGCAGGCTGACACCGGTCATGAAGGCGGCGTGCGGGATCCCCCACGCGAGGACGTGGAACTGCGGAACCACGACCAGCGAGGTGTCCTTGGCGCTCAGCCCCATCGACTCCGTCATGCCGACCTGCATGGAGTGCAGGTAGATGGAGCGGTGGGAGTAGGCGACGCCCTTGGGGTCGCCGGTGGTGCCGGAGGTGTAACACATGGCGGCCGCGGCGCGCTCGTCCAGCTCGGGCCAGTCGTAGGTGGCGGGACGGCCGGCGATCAGCTCCTCGTAGTCCCAGACGCGCGCGGTCGCGCCGTCGAGGACGGAGCGGTCGCCGGGGCCGGTGACGACGACGTGCTCGACGGTCGGCAGATGCGGGAGGAGCGGGGCGACGAGCGGCAGGAGGGAGCCGTTGACGAGGAGGACCCGGTCGGCGGCGTGGCCCACGATCCAGGCCAGCTGCTCGGCGGGCAGTCGCAGGTTGAGGGTGTGGACGACCGCGCCCATGGCGGGGATCGCGAAGTACGCCTCGACGTGCTCGGCGTTGTTCCACATGAGGGTTGCCACGCACTCGCCGTCGGTGACACCGAGCTCGTCGCGCAGGGCATGGGCCAGCTGGGCGACGCGGGCACCGGTCTGCGCGAAGGTGCGGCGCTGCGGCTCCGGCTCGCCGGTCCAGGTGGTGATGGTCGACTGTCCGTGGACACGCATCCCGTGCTGGAGGATGCGGGTGACGGTCAGTGGTACGTCCTGCATGGTGCTCAGCACGGCGTCCTCCCGAGGGCGCTACGCGGCGGTAGTGAGGTGGGGGTGTGCTGATTCTGCTCACGTCCACCCGGTATGTCACTACCCGGGAGTATCCAATTTCGCCAGTGATCACTGGCATAACCGAGGGTAACGTATACCCGGGTGACCTGCCACGACGCCGGAGGGGCCGGCCGGCGAGGTGACGGACTACGGTTCCGGGGGCCGTACCGGAACCATGCATTCCGGGTACTTCCGGGTGGTGTGGCCCCTCACGGGGACGAAGTCCTTCGGGGGCCATGACCATCCGCACCGTCACCCGGCACCGCGTCACCGCGCCCTCACCGCGTCACGCCGCCGGGGCCAGCTCCGGGTCCTCGCGCAGCTTGCCGAGCGCCCGCGACACCGCGCTCTTGACCGTGCCGACCGAGACCCCGAGCACCTCGGCGGTCTGCGCCTCGCTCAGGTCCTCGTAGTACCTGAGGACGACCATCGCCCGCTGCCGCTCGGGGAGCTTCATCACCGCGCGCCACATCGCGTCGTGCAGCACCTGGCGCTCCGCCGGGTCCGGCTCCCGGTCCAGGACCGGCTCCGGAAGTTCCTCGCACGCGTACTCGTCGACCCGGCGCTTGCGCCACTGGGACGTACGGGTGTTGAGCAGCGCGCGCCGGACGTAGCCGTCCAGGGCGCGGTGGTCCTCGATGCGCTCCCAGGCGACGAACGTCTTGGCCAGCGCCGTCTGGAGCAGGTCCTCGGCGTCCGAGGGGTTCGCGGTCAGCGAGCGCGCGGCGCGCAGCAGGACCGGGCCCCGGGCACGGACGTACGAGGCGAAGGAGGGGTACGCGAACGGGCGGGCCTGGGGGGCCGCGGGTGCCGCCGGTCCCGGCTGGGCGGGGACGAGGGACAGGATGCCGAGACGGGGCGCGCGGCGGCCGGCGGGCGTCGAGGCACCGGCGCAGACAGAGCCGGAGGGTCGCGGAGTCATGACTCCACGTTAAGAGCGAGGGGGTGCGGCGGGGATCGGTCCCAGGTCCCGACCCCTGGTCCCCCTCAGGTTGTAGGGGTGGGGAGCGCCCCACCTCCTGAGGGTGGAGCCGGTAGGGGGAGGGGTCAGGGTCGGACCCCGAGACGGGATCAGGGGCGGCATCGGGGATGAGGTCGGGGACGGGCTCGGGGGCGAGGTCCGGGGTGGTGCCGGAGCGGGTCGGTACGCCGCCCGGAGGCGGTCCCTCAGGGTCCTCTCGGGGATGCCTCAGGGGTCGGGGGCAGCGGCGTTAAGGGTTCTTCGGGACCCCGGGTGCCGCGAGGAGGGCGGGCGGGCCTCAGGTGTCCGTGCCCAGGACGAGGCCGGACGTCGGGACCCCGGTACCCGCCGTGACCAGGGCCCGGGCCGCCCCCGCCACCTGGTTCACGGAGCTGCCGCGCAGCTGCCGGACCGCCTCCGCGATGCCGTTCATGCCGTGCAGATACGCCTCGCCGAGCTGGCCCCCGTGGGTGTTCAGCGGCAGTACGTCCGCCTCGACGAAGCCGGCGCCCTCACCCGGCCCGCAGAAGCCGAACTCCTCCAGCTGCATCAGGACGTACGGGGTGAAGTGGTCGTAGAGGATCGCGACGTCGATGTCGCCGGGCGCGAGCCCCGAGGTCCGCCACAGCCGGCGGGCCACCACCCCCGTCTCGGGCAGCCCGGTCAGCGCGTCCCGGTAGAAGCCGGTCATCGCCTCCTGGCCCCGCCCCGCGCCCTGCGCGGCGGCCACCACCACGGCGGGCGGGCGGGCGAGGTCGCGGGCGCGCTCGGTGGAGGTGACGACGAGGGCCTGGCCGCCGTCGGTCTCCTGGCAGCAGTCGAGCAGCCGCAGCGGCTCGGCGATCCAGCGGGAGGCGGCGTGGTCGGCGAGGGTGATCGGCCTGCCGAAGAAGTACGCGGCGGGGTTGGTGGCCGCGTGGCGGCGGCCGGTGACGGCGACATGGCCGAGGACGTCCGGCGAGAGCCCGTACGTGTGGAGGTAGCGCTGGGCGGTCATGGCGACCCAGGAGGCCGGGGTCAGCAGCCCGAACGGCAGCGGCCAGCCGAGCGCCGCGCCCTCCGCCGACGGTTCGCGGTGCTGTACGCCGGAGCCGAAACGGCGGCCGGAGCGCTCGTTGAACGCCCGGTAGCAGACGACGACTTCGGCGGCCCCGGCGGCGACGGCGAGGGCCGCCTGCTGGACGGTGGCGCAGGCGGCGCCGCCGCCGTAGTGGACCCGGGAGAAGAAGGAGAGCTCGCCGATGCCGGCCGCCTGGGCGACGGTGATCTCCGGGCTGGTGTCCATGGTGAAGGTGACCATGCCGTCGACGTCGCCGGGGGCGAGCCCGGCGTCGTCGAGGGCCGCGTGCACGGCCTCCACGGCCAGGGTCAGCTCGCTGCGGCCGGAGTCCTTGGAGAACGCGGTGGCGCCGATCCCGGCGATGGCGGCGCGCCCGCCGAGCCCGTCCGCGCGGGCGTGCGCGGTCATCGGGGTCCCTCCGGGGCGGGGTCGGGGGCGGGGTCAGGGGCCGGGTCCGGGTCCGGGTCAGGGTTCCCTGTCAGGGTTGTCAGGGGCGTGGGGGGCGTCAGGGCTGCCGGGACTTCCGGGGCCGGCGGATCCGCCAGGTCCTTCGGATCCGTCGGGACGTCGACTGTCACCGTGCCCGTCACATGGTGGCCGAGCCCGTTCGCTCCGACC
This sequence comes from Streptomyces sp. NPDC048718, assembly GCF_043198875.1. Taxonomy (NCBI): domain Bacteria; kingdom Bacillati; phylum Actinomycetota; class Actinomycetes; order Kitasatosporales; family Streptomycetaceae; genus Streptomyces; species Streptomyces sp. NPDC048718. The sequence goes on along the minus strand of NZ_JBICVG010000010.1, from coordinate 172,277 downwards.
ACCCGGACCCGTACCGTCGCGCCGTCGACCTCCGTCACCGTTCCGGTCAACGTCATGGTGTCACCGGGGTAGTTGGGGGCCCCGAGCCGGATGGAGACGGCGCGCAGGACGGCGCGCGGGCCGAAGTGGTCGGTGATGTAGCGGCCGACGAGACCGTTGGTGGTGAGGATGTTCATGAAGATGTCCGGGGAGCCCTTCTCGCGGGCGCGCTCGGCGTCGTGGTGCACGTCCTGGTAGTCGCGGGCGGCGATCGCCCCGGCGACGACGAGGGTGCGGGTGACCGGGACGACGAGCGGGGCGAGCGTGTCGCCCGGCCGCACCCGCGCCGCCGTCCGTACTCGTGCCTCCCGTACCCCTGCGGGGTCTGTCGTCATGCGGGCGTTCCCTTCGCGAGGAGGTCGCCGAGTTCGGCGAGGAGTTCGGTGCCGCAGCCCAGATACGCGCCGAGCTGCCGTCCCCAGAGGAAGTGCCGGTGCACGGGGTGGCCGAGGTCGGCGCCGAGACCGCCGTGCAGATGCTGTCCGGCGTGCACCACCCTGGTTCCGGCCTCGGCGGCCCACCAGGCGGCCGTCAGCGCCTCCTCGGCGTACGACAGGCCCTCGTCGTACCGCCAGGCCGCCTCGTAGGCCGTGACCCGGATCGCCTCGGTGTCCATGTACGCGTCGGCCGCCCGGAGTTGGACGGCCTGGTGGGCGGAGAGCAGACGGCCGAACTGCTCGCGTACGGAGGTGTACGCGACCGCGCGGGCCAGCGCACCGGCGCACACGCCCGCTTGTAGCCCGGCGAACGCGATCCGGGCGGCGCCCAGCACCCCCGCGTACGCCCCGGGCACCCCCACCCGCTCCCCGCGCGCCCCGTCGAGCACCAGCCGTCCGGCCGACCAGGGCGCGGTGAGCTCGACGGGCTCCACTCCGGCATCCCGCAGGGACACGAGCCAGAGCGCCCGCGTCTCGTCGGGGACGAGGACATGGGTGGCGTCGCGCAGCCACGGGACCCACGGAACGGCACCGGCGAGCCGGCCCCCGGGGCCCGCGCGGACGGCGCCCTGGCCGTCGTACGCGGGGAAGGCGCCGGTCACCACCGTCGTCCCGGCGAGGAGTCCGGGCAGCAGCCGGGCCCGTTGCTTCCGCGTGCCGTGCCGGGCGAGGGTCAGCAACCCGTAGACGGCGCTCGCGGTGAACGGGACCTGCGCCGTCGTCCGCCCCTGTTCCTCGGCGAGCAGGACGAGCCCGAGGAGACCGGTCTCCAGGACGGCCTCGGGCAGGCCCGCCGCGCACAGGGCCTTCCACAGCTCGGGATCGCTGCCGGTGCCGGTGGCGGTGAGCCGTTCGTGGGTGGCGAGATCCCCGAGTATCCGCGCGGCGAGCGCGCGGGCCGCCGACTGCTCCTCGGTGGGGGTGAAGTCCATGTCAGTTCTCACCCTCTTCGCGCACCGCGCCTTCTTCGCGGTCTGCGGGCACCAGGGCTCTGAACAGCGGGAGTTCGAGCTCTTCGTCCACCTTCCGGAACTCCAGCCGCACCGGCATGCCGATGCGCACCTCGTCGTACGGGATCCCGACGACATTGCTGATCATCCGTACGCCTTCGGCGAGTTCGACGAGCACGACCGCGTAGGGCGGGTCGAAGGCCGGGAACGGCGGGTGGTGCATGACGACGTACGAGTAGACGGTGCCCTCGCCGCTCGCCTCGACGGTGTCCCAGGCGCGCGAGCCGCAGGCGTTGCAGCCGGGCAGCCAGGGGAACCGGAGCGTCGCGCAGGTGCCGCAGCGCTGGACGAGGAGGCGGTGTTCGGCCACTCCGGCCCAGAAACCGGCGTTGTCGCGGTTGACGACGGGGCGGGGGCGGAGGGGGCGAGGGGAGCGCGCGGAGGGCCTGGGGGGCGCGGGCAGCCGGGTGGGCGCCGGGGGCGCGGGGGCGTACTTGAGGACGCGGAAGCGGTGGGTGCCGGCGAGTTCGCCGCCGCCGGTCCTGACGTTCATCCGGGTGGTGATGAAGTGACCGGTGCCGAGCCGGGTGGTCTTGCGGGGCGAGACCGACTCGATGACGGAGTCGCACACGACCGTGTCGCCGGGGCGCAGCGGCCGCAGATACTCCTGCTCGCAGTCGGTGGCGACGATCGAGGTGTAGCCGGCGGCGTCGAGGAGGGTGGAGAGTTCCTCGTACGCGCCGGGCCCGTCTCCGGAACCGTCCCCGTGCCCGTCCTCGTCCCCGTGCCCGTCCCCGTGCCCGGACAGACCGCCCATGGTCCAGGCCTGGAGCATGGTGGGCGGGGCGACGGCGCCGGGGCCCCGATAGGCGGGGTGGGTGTCGCCCATGGCCTCGCACCAGTGGCGGATCATGGGCTCGTTGACGGGGTCCTTGCCGGCCCGGGGACGGGAGACGGGCCGGCCTTCGTAGGCGGCGAGTCGTTCGTACGGCAGGAGCCGGGCCCCGGGGTCGGACACGGGAGCGGGAGCGGGACCGGGTGCCGGGGCCGAAGCCGGGGTGTCCCGGTGGGGCGGGGTCATCGCCGCCCCCTCCGCTTCATGCCGAGCCGCGTCGTCGCGACGATCTCGCGCTGCACCTCGCTCACGCCGCCGCCGAAGGTGTTGATCTGGGCGGCCCGGTTCATCCGTTCCAGCCCGCCGTCGTCGAACGCGCCGGGCGAGCCGGTGCGGACCAGTGCCGCCGGGCCGGCTATCTCCTGGCACAGCCGGTAGACCTCGACCGCCGACTCCGTCCCCGCGAACTTCACGCCGCTCGCGTCCCCGGGGGCGAGCCGGCCCGCGCCCACGTCGCCCACGAGACGCCAGTTGAGCAGCCGGGTCGCGGCCAGCCGGGCGTGCGCCTCGGCGGCCCGTATCCGTACCCATGGCTCGTCGATCCGCCGCCGGCGGCCCGCGGCGACCGGGCGCCGGGCCTGGCGGAGCGCCGCCTCGTAGAAGTCCTCGGCCTGCATGCCGAGGGCGGCGAGGGCGACCCGTTCATGGTTGAGCTGGTTGGTGAGGAGCCCCCAGCCGCCGTTCTTCGGGCCGACGAGATGACCGGCCGGGACGCGGACCGCGTCGTAGTAGGTGGCGGTGGTGGTCAGCCCGCCGACGGTCTCGATCGGGGTCCAGGAGAAGCCGGGCGCGGAGGTGGGGACGAGGATGATCGAGATACCCCGGTGGCGGTCCTCGGTGGTGCCGGTGCGGCAGGCCAGCCAGATCCAGTCGGCGTTCTGGGCGTTGGAGGTGAAGACCTTCTGCCCGTCTATCCGCCAGCCGCCGCTTCCCCCGGCGCCCGGATCGTCTTCGCCGCCGTCCCCGCTCCCTGCGCTCTCACGGGTGGCCCGGGTGCGCAGGGCGGCCAGGTCGGTGCCCGCCTCGGGTTCGCTGTAGCCGATGGCGAAGACGACGTCTCCGCGCAGGATGCGGGGGAGGAAGTACGCCTTCTGTTCGTCGGTGCCGTAGCGCATCAGGGTCGGGCCGACGGTGTTGAGCGTGACCATCGAGACCGGGGCACCGGCCCGGCACGCCTCGTCGAAGAAGACGAACTGCTCGTCAGGACCGCGCCCTTGGCCCCCGTACTCCTCGGGCCAGCCGATCCCCAGCATGCCGTCGGCGCCGATCCGCCGCAGCAGCGTGCGCTGTGCGGCGGAGTCGGCGGGGGGCGGGGGGCCGTCGGGCATCACGTCGCGGAAGTACGCGCGGAGTTCGGCACGGAGCCGTAACTGGCGTTCGGTCGGGGCGAGATGCACGGCATGGCCCTCTCGTGTCGCGGCGGGACTGCCCACTCGGATTGCCTGACTGTCCGTCAGGTTCCGGAGAACTGTCAAGGCCGGACACACGGGGCGCCCGAAGCGCCGGAGGCACACGCCCCGCACACGAGCGGCCCGCGCGCCGGCACCGAAGCACCGGAGCACGGGCCCGCGTTCACCACACGCCGCCCCCTCGGACCGGCTGTCAGAAGAAGGAGAAGGTCAGCACTTTGTCCGGCTGCTTGATCTCGGTGAAGGCGGAGCCGCTCACATTCGCCGTGTGGTTCTCGTTGGAGGCGGCGGGACCGGTGGCCACCTGCTGGGTGGTGGTCGAGTTGCCGTCGTTCTCGCCGACCACCCCGCTGCCGAGGACCGACGCGGCACTGGCGTCCGATCCGTCGCTCGCGAATCCTCCGTCGTCGGCCAGGGCCACCCCGCCGAACAGCACGGCGGCGAGCGGCAGAGCCGCCGCGACGGCGAGGACGCGGGCGGTGCGGATGCTGGGCATAAGGGTTCCTCCGGGAACTGGGCTCTGGATCCGGAAAGGATCCGCGGTGAATCAAGGGATTGCGGCTGGGGCTGTGAACAGTGCTTGCTCGACAAGGCGGTTGATCGACCGCCTTGGTCTTTCCGGTCGTGCTTCCGATCGTGTTTCCGATCTCGCGAGACCAGAGTTGCCCAGCGCATCCCGGACCAATCGCCCCGGACCCTCCGATTCCCCCTCAGGTGTGAGGACTTATCGATAAACCTCCTCACACACCGTTCTTCGCGCCGCCCCCACCGGCCTCGGCCCTCACCCCTCGGCCCTCGGCCCTCCGCGAGGGCACCGGACATACGAAGAAGGGGTGCCCCTGACCGGGACACCCCTTGTACGCGGCGCGGACGCCGATTTCCTGCGGTGGGTGTGGGATTTGAACCCACGGAGACATCGCTGCCTCGACGGTTTTCAAGACCGTTCCCTTAGGCCGCTCGGGCAACCCACCCTCGCCCCGCCCACCAGGGACGGAGCACGTACAGCGTACCGGCTGGCCGCGCCGGTCGCGGAAGCCTGGCCCGAGGATGGCCACAAGCCGCCGGGCCGGCCGCACGGACAGTCTTCCGCCCGCCGTCCCGCCCCCGTCCGGACGCTTCGGGCCTTGGCGCGCCGCGCACCGCTCCAGTGCGGCCGTCCCCGGCTGTTCGCTCGCTGGTCGGCCGGAGTCAGGGCGAGCGGCCGGGGCCGGCCCGCCGGCTCGTCCGAGAGAGATGTCTTCGCATCCGGGCCGCTTCGCGCGACCTCGCGTGCCAGCATCGATTCAGGAGCCAACGAGAGGGCAGCGCATGGCAGTTGAACGACTCTGGCTGGATGTCCCCTACGCCGAGAAGGACGAAGCGAAGAAGGGGGGAGCGCGCTGGGACCCGGCCGCGAAGCGCTGGTACGCGCCCCGTCCCGGGATCGCCGAGCTGGAACGCTGGGCGGCGGTCCCCGACATCCCCGACCTGCTGCCCGGGGAGGACCGCGGCCTCGGCAGCGGTCTGTTCGTCGACCTCGTCCCGCAGACCTGCTGGTTCACGAACGTCCGGTCCTGTGTCGCGTCGAAGGACTGGGAACGTCTCCGCCGGATGATCACCCGTCGCGCGGGCCGGCGCTGCGAGATCTGCGGAGCCGAGGAGAACCGCGAGACGAAGCGGTGGCTGGAGGCCCACGAACGGTGGACCTTCGACGAACGCACCCGTACGCAGACCCTCAAGCGGCTCATCTGCCTGTGCACGGACTGCCATACGGTCACGCACTTCGGCTACGCCCAGGTCCGCGGCATCGAGGCCCAGGCGTTCGCCCACCTGGTGCGGGTCACCAAAATGACCGTGCCCGAGGCTCGTCGGCACGTGACCACCGCGTTCGCGGTGTGGGAGCAGCGCTCGCGGGTGACCTGGGAGCTGGATCTGGGGATCCTCACCGACGCCGGCATCACTCTGGCCCCGCCTCCCGAGGCCCGGGAACGCGCCCGACTGGCGGAGCGGTCGTTGCGCGCGGCGGATGCCGTACCTCGGCAGTCCGAAGCGGGCTCCCGCGATCGTCGGACGTCCGGGCCCCGCTGAGCGGGCGCAGATTCGGGAACGGGCGTGGGTACGGGAACGGGACCCGGAACGGACATGGGTACGGCCCCGGAGCCGGAGCCCCGGGGCCGTACCCGCGTGTCCGCGCCGACGCGGAGATCGGCCGCGTCGGCGGAGGTCAGCTGTCGCCGGTGCGCTCGCCCAGGACGACGGTGGTGGTGGAGGTCTTCCCGTCGCGCTTGTAGGTGATCTCGACCTTGTCGCCGGGCTGGTGGGTCCAGATCTCGCCGATGAGGGTGCGGCCGTTGTCGATCGGGCGGCCGCCGAAGGCGACGATCGTGTCGCCGCCCTTCAGGCCGGCCTTGGCGGCCGGGCCGTCGGGGCTGATGGCCGGGGTTCCACCGGAGCCCTCCTCGGCGATGACGGCGCCGGCGCCGCCGTCGAGCTGGTCCTGCATGTTCACGGTGGCACCGATGACCGGGTAGACCGGCTTGCCGGTCTTGATCAGCTGCTCGGCGACGTTGCGCGCCTGGTTGACCGGGATCGCGAAGCCGAGGCCGATGGAGCCCGCCTGGGACTGGCCGAAGCCGCTGCCGGCCGACTGGATCGCGGAGTTGATGCCGATCACGGCGCCGCTCGCGTCGAGCAGCGGCCCGCCGGAGTTGCCCGGGTTGATCGAGGCGTCGGTCTGCAGCGCGCTCATGTAGGAGTTCTTGCCGCCGGAGCCGTCACCGGAGGCGACCGGGCGGTTCTTGGCGCTGATGATGCCCGTGGTGACCGTGTTCGACAGGCCGAAGGGCGCGCCGATCGCGATGGTCGAGTCGCCGACGGCGACCTTGTCGGAGTCGCCCAGCGGGATCGGGGTGAGACCGGAGGGGGCGTTCTTCAGCTTCAGTACGGCCACGTCGTAGCCCTGCGCGCGGCCCACGACCTCCGCCGCGTACGTCTTGCCGTTGGAGAAGGTCGCGGAGAGCGTGCCGCCGTTCGCCGCCGAGGCCACCACGTGGTTGTTGGTGACGATGTGGCCTTCGCGGTCGTAGACGAAGCCGGTGCCGGTGCCGCCCTCGCCCTCCCGGCCGCCGGACTTCGCGCTGATGGTGACGACGCTCGGCAGCGCCTTGGCGGCGACGGCGGCGACGGTGCCGGGGTCACGCTTGAAGGAGGAGGGGGAGTCACCCGCGGAGATGGTGGTCGAGCCGCCGGGGCCGCCGTCGCGCTGGTTCGCGGCCCAGTAGCCGACCCCGCCGCCGATGCCGCCCGCGACCAGGGCCGCGACGAGGACCGCCGCGATCAGACCGCCGCCGCGCCCCCGCGCCGGGGCCTCGGGTACGGGCTGCTGCGGTACGCCCCAGGCCGGGGCCACGGGCGGGGCGGGCGGCCAGCCTGCGCCGGCATCGGCGGCGGGGGCCGGGGCCGGGGCCTCCTGCGGGGCCGGGGCCGGGGCCGCGCCCGGAGTACCGGCCTGGGGCTCGATCTGCTTCTCGGCCGGGGTCTCTGCCTGGCTCTCGGCCTGGGCCGGAGGCGCGACGGGGGGCGCGGGAGGCGTGGGGGGTGCCGCGGGGGCGGACGGGGTGGGCCGGCTCTCCGGAACCTGCGTACCCTCGTTCTCGGTGCTCACAGCTCTCTCCTCGTTGCACTGCGCGGACGTCGTCAGGTGCTGCGATCAGCTTTTCCCACAGCACGTCAGGCCACTGTAAGCCGGAGCTGTGCATCGGCACCCGATTCTTTACTGCGGACATATCGGACGCCCGTACCATGTCGCGGTGACCCACGCACAGCGGCACCCGAGCCGCCTTCCCGTCCAGGTGGTCGCCCACCGCGGAGCCTCCGAGGACGCCCCCGAGCACACCCTGGCCGCCTATGTGAAGGCCATCGAGGACGGCGCGGACGCCCTGGAGTGCGATGTCCGGCTCACCGCCGACGGCCATCTCGTCTGCGTCCACGACCGGCGCGTCAACCGCACCTCCAACGGCCGCGGCGCCGTCTCCGCCCTCGAACTCGCCGACCTCGCCGCGCTCGACTTCGGCACCTGGAAGGGCCGCGACGAGGCGGGCGAGGTCCCGGACTGGGGCGACCCCGGCGCCACCTCCGTCCTCACCCTCGAACGCCTCCTGGAGCTGGTCGCCGACACCGGCCGCCCCATCGAGCTGGCCATCGAGACCAAGCACCCCACCCGCTGGGCCGGCCAGGTCGAGGACAAGCTGCTCCGGCTGCTCGACCGCTTCGGTCTCGCCGCGCCCGCGGCGCCCGAGGAGTCGTCCGTCCGGGTCATGAGCTTCTCGGCCCGCTCGCTGCACCGCGTCGCGGCGGCCGCGCCGACGCTGCCGACCGTCTCGCTCACCCAGTTCGTCACCCCTCGGCTGCGCGACGGGCGGCTGCCGGCGGGCGCGCGGATCGCCGGCCCGTCGGTCCGGATCGTGCGCCACCACCCGGCCGTGATCCGGCGCCTGCAGGAGGCCGGACACCAGGTCCACGTATGGACGGTGGACGAACCGGCCGACGTCGAGCTGTGCGTAGAGCTCGGTGTGGACGGGATCATCACCAACCGGCCGAAGCAGGTACTGACCCAGCTGGGCCGGCTGTAGCACCGCTCCCCGGGGAACCGCTCCCGGTGAAGCCACTGCCTGTAGAACCGTTTCCCCGGGCGAAATCCCGGGCCCGTCTTCACCCCCTTTGCCTCATCCGTCACACGGGTAAGGGGGTGTGCTCCGGCGCGTTCGGGGCGTACGCGATCGTCACGAGTGCGCCACCCTGGCATTACTGGCCGGTTTCCGGCCCACGCCATCGGGGCATCCACACGGTGGCGTGGGGCAAAGGAGGTCTCGGGGGTGGCGTTGATGGTGGCACAGACAGTGCCCACGTCGTCGAGCATGGCCGTTCCTCATGGTCCTGCGGGCGTGGGGCAGGCACGGCACCGGATGCGGGAGCAGCTGGACCGCAGCGGCATGGCCGAATCGGTCGTCGACGACGCGGTGCTGATCCTTTCGGAGCTGTTGAGCAACGCGTATCGCCATGGCAGGCCGCTGGGCCGCGCGGACGTCGGAGAAGGTGAGGTCCGGGCCGCCTGGAGCATCGACGGAGCGGGCGGTCTCCTGGTCGAGGTGACGGACGGCGGTGGTCCGACCCGCCCTGTTCCGGCCACACCCTCGGTCACCGCGCACGGTGGCCGCGGGCTGAACATCATCGGGGCGCTCGCGCAGGACTGGGGCGTACGGGACAGCGCGACGGGCGAGGTCACCGTCTGGGTCCGGGTCACCGGCGGGCACCGTCGCGAGGACTTCGCGGCGCGCGTCGGCGGCGGGTCCGGCCTCGGGTTCCTCGACGCGTACGACGACCTGGAATGACCCGGAGCGACTTGGAGTGATTCCAAGGGCGGTGGTCCCGCACGGGCCGCCGCCCTTTCTCCGTTCCTTGGTTCCTCGGTGCCTCGGTCTCCCGTTCCTCGGCTGTACGCGCGACCCCGGCGTCTCTCGTACGCCGCGCCTCCCGTACGCCCTTACGCGGCCCCGTACCGCCGCACCCCCGCACCGCCCGTACGGACAACGGAGAAAGGGGCGTCGAAGGACACCGGGCGGCTAGGCTCGCGGCCGAACACTGGATCACTGGAACGCCGCGATCGGGAGAAACCCCACCATGGCCAAGAAGCGCCCCCAGACGAAGCCCGGCAAGGCCGGCAAGGCCCAGCTCGCCGACGGGGAGATCCCGGTCGTCGGCGCGCGGGAGCCGTGCCCCTGCGGTTCGGGCCGCCGCTACAAGGCGTGCCACGGGCGGGCCGCCGCGCACGCCGTGGCCGAGCTGGTCCAGCGGCCGTTCGAGGGCCTGCCGGGCGAGTGCGACTGGGTCGCGCTGCGCGAGCTGGTGCCCGCCGCGACCGTGCCGCTCACCCTCAAGGGCGGGCTGCCCGAGGGCGTCCCGTCGGTGACTCTCGCGACGGTGCTGCCGATGGCGTGGCCCGCGCTGCGCCGCGACGACGGCTCCGTGCTGCTCGCGCTGCAGAACGACTCGTCCACCGGCGACCTGGGCCGCGACCTCGCCGACACCCTGGAGCGCGCCCTGGTGGCCGAGCCCGGCACGCCGGTCACCGCGCGCCGCGTACCGGCAAAGGGGCCGCGGCTCCAGGATCTGCTCGACCCGAACAGCGATTTTGCGCCTGAAGTGCACACCGGATTCGAATTCTGGATTCCGGAGTCCTCGGACAATTCCAGCCCGGAGGTCGCCGCCTCCCTGGAGCGCGCGAACGCCGCCGCCATCCCCACCGTGAAGCTGTCCTCCGTCGACTCCGCCTACTGGTGCGAGACCCCGGACAAGAACCACCTGCGCTGGGTCATGCCGTACCCGGAGGAGAAGCTGCTCGACGCGCTGGCCCGGCTCCAGGCCGCCGGCACGTCCTCGCTCGGCGCGGACACCCGGCTGGTGGGCTCGTTCCGGGCGCACGGTCTGACCGTTCCCGTGTGGGACCTGCCGACCTCGATGACGGCGGAGCAGTGCGAGAAGCCGGCCGCCGAGTTCGCCGAGCGGCTCACCGAGGCGCTCGCCTCGGACGCTCCGCTCACCGTCGAGGAGCGCCGGGCGCGCGGCGGTCTCACCAACCGTCAGGTGACGCTCAGCTGATACCCCGCGCGGTATCCGTGACTGACAGACCGGTCAGTCGGTGACCTCCGCCACACGTTCTCGCCGGACGGGCTAAATCCCTGTCCGAATAACCGAGATCGAATTTGCGAACGGCCAATCTCTTGTTACCGTTCTTGAAGCCCGGTCGCTGGTGCATCCCCCGTCGCCAGCGACCGGGCCTTTCCATGCCCGAAACCGCGCGCGCCTCGCGCCCGCGAAGCCGTACAGGGCTCAACTACCCTCCGTTCGGGCTCCGTTGCTCCCCGAACGCAGCAACAGTGGCGTGCTGTCGCCCTCTCCCGATCCGGCGAATTCCGCGACCGCCGAATACTCCGCCGCACGGCTCTCTTCCCTCGGTTCCATTGGTGTCTGGCACGTTCCCGGTTCATCGCGCGCCTCGATCGCACAGCGCACCTGAACGGTCCGGCCGGCGGGCGCGAGAAAAGTGAGGACCGCGTCCAGCTCCCGGCCGGTGGCGTTGCGGTAATACGTCCGCGCGCGGACCCCGGCTCCTTCGCTCACCACACACGTCTGGGCCTCGACACCGTCGGGCGAGGAGAGTTCAAGGCCGCAGCGCGTGACCACGGGAAGGGGAGCGGGCGCGGGGGCGGTATCGGGGTCGGGCTCTGGGTCGAAAACCCCAAGAACCACTGAGGGCTCGGGGGCCGGGCGCGGCGCGGGAGCGGAAGGCGCCGGTTGATCCGGCTCGGGAAATCCCGGCTCGGGGGACTCCTGCGCGGCGAGCACGGCCGGCGATCCGCCCCCGAGAGCCGCCGGTGCGGGGCGGTCCGCCGGGCCGGCCGTCGCCATGACCGGCACCAGGGCGGCGGCCGCGACCACGAGTCCGAGCGCGAACGCGCGCAGCGCCACCGGGGTCACGCGCCTGTGCCTCATACGACGGCCCATCTGTCCACCGGAACCGGACGGTTCTTCCGGTGAACCTATCCGCGCCCCGTCCGGCTCCCGGCGGGGCGCGCGGGCGCCGTTCCGGGATGCCGGAGCACCCTCGCCCGTTCGGGTGAGATGGCGAACTCGTGACCGGAGCGGCCACCGCGTCTCGCCCGGCTGCGTCGTGCGGCTGCGTTCCCACGGCTCTGCTCGCGCGCCGCGTTCTTACGGCCTCGGTCGCGCGGGCCCCGGCAGGGAGGGGTCAGTACGCGAGCCGGCTGCCGCCGCCCGGCATGCTCGAACTCGCCTCGACGAGCGCGTCCAGGACCGCCTCCACATCAGGCAGCCAGGGCCCCGTGGAACCCTCGCGCCCGCCCCGGACCGCGAGGCCGTCGCCCGCCGGAGCCGTACCCGCCATGCCCACCGGACCAGCGGTTTCGGCCGTGTCCGCCGCGCCCGCCGTATCCTCCGCACCCGCCGGCTCCGCCCGGTGTTCCAGCGGCGCCCGCTCCCAGCGGACCTGCCCGGTCCCGGTGACCGAGGGCGGCAGCGGCAGGTAGCCGCCGTCGCCGTGGAACCGCAGCGAACTGGGCACGCCGTCCTTCGCGTAGAGGAGTTCGCCGAGCCGTTCGAGGCGGTACGGGGCGACGAGGATCGCCCAGCGGGTGGGCGTCGCCACCACCGGGCCGAGCCGCAGGCCCTGCCCGTCGAGCGCGGCGAGCGCGCGGACGCCCGCGACGGCCGGCAGGCTCACCGCGCACGGGGCGCGTCCGCCGGTGGCGAGCAGCACCGGGGCGTCCGGGCGGCTGTCCCACCACCAGCGGATCATGCGGCGGTCGGTGGTGGCCGCGAGGAGCTCCGGGTCCAGGGGGTGCGCACCGGGCACGACGCACTCGGGGTCGGGGCAGGCGCAGCTCACGACGCCGCCGGGACCGGTCCCCCGGCCCGGGTCCGCGCCCGGACGGGAGTCCATCACCCGGACGCGTGTCCGCAGGAAGCCCGTCGCCCGCACGCCGCCCGTCCGCAGTCCCGCGCCCGGCAGCACCGGCCAGCCCCAGGCCGCGCACCGCAGCGCCTCGTCGCGCCGGGCCGCGCCGTCACCGCCGTCCGGTGCGCCGCCGTCCCCGCCGCCGCCCGTACCGTCCGAGCCTCCCGGACCGCCCGGACCGCCCGCGCCGGCCACGCCGTTCGCGCCGCCGGTGCCACCCGCGTCGCTTGTCCTGCCCTCGGTGCCCTCGGTACCCGTCTCGCGCTTGTCACGCCGGAACCGGAGCCTGCGTCGCCTTCCGAGGATCTCGCGCATGAGCGCTCGTTCCTTTCGTTGAACGCCGAATCCACATCACAACATCACGTACACGCGCACACACCGGTGTACGCGGCTCTTCGCTGTTCGTACGGTCTGCGCCCGGTCTCACGAGCATCGCGAGCTCCGGGCCCCTGCGCGCTTCCGGCGGTCGGCGGTCGTTCCAGGCGGTCGGTCCTGCCGGAACACGTTCCCCGCCACTCGGGGTAAGGGTGCGGCCTGCGGTGATGAGGACGCTCGGGTTCCGCGTCCGTGTCCAGGGGCGTCTCCAACTGCCCCTGCCCGTCACCGATTACGTACCCGTCATGCTTGAAATGACGCGCTTTAAAACGACGCCAGTCGACCGCAAATGGTGCACACCGGGGTCAATTTTCAGCCAACTTCCCTTGGGTTTCAACCCTCTCGTACAGCCTCACGGACACCAGAAGTCCGCACGTGACGATGCTGGACATGCCTCTACATGTCCGTGTAGATGTGGATCTATGGATAGCTGCGCAGAATGACTTGGGGGTTCGCGGTGCTATTGCAGCGAATGTGCTGGTCGGAAAGACAAGCGCCATGAGTACGCCTCACGCGCCGAATGTGGCCGGAATCGATTCCGCCGTCACCGCTCCCCCGCACACTGCGGAGCCCTCCGGCGCGCCGCTTCCCCCGCCCCTGTCCGGCGGACCGCCGGGCCCGGACGAAGCCCCCTCCCGCACCACCCCGCTCCAGGACCAGCTGGCCGGCTGGGTCTCGGATCTGACCCTCCTCCACGACCTCACCGAGGCCCTGATCCGCACCGCCTCCCTCGACGAAGCGCTGCGCGAACTCCTGCGCGCCGGAGCCTCCCTGGTCGGCGCGCGCCGCGGGCTGGCCGTCCTCGAACCCGCCGACGGACTCGGCCCCGCCAGCACCATCGGCCTCGGCCTGGCCCACGCCGAACTCGGCACCATCGAGACCGTGCCGCGCGGCGTCACCTCGTACGGCCGCATCCTCGACGGGCTCGACCCCCGCCCCGAAGGCGCCCTGCCCCGCCCGATCACCATCCCCGACCTGCGCACCGCCCGGGACCTCGACCCTCGGCACCGCGAGGTCGCCGCCCGGCTCGGCTACGCCGCCAGCTACGCGCTGCCCCTCGCCACCGAGGACACCGGCACCCTCGGCGCCGCCGTCTGGCTGTACGACGAACCCGCCGAGCCCGCCGACCGTCAGCGCCACCTCGTCGGCCTCTACGGCAGCCTCGCCACCACCCATCTCGCCCGGCTCCTCGAAGTCGAACGCGCCCGCGCGCACGCCGCCGCGCTCGCCGAGGAACTGCTGCCCCGGCGGCTCCCCCGGACCCCCGGCGTCCAGCTCGCCGTCCGCCACAGCGGCGGCACCCGCAGCGGCGGCGACTGGTACGACGCGCTGCCGCTGCCCGAGGGCGCGCTCGGCCTCGCGGTCGGCTCCGTCTGCGGAACCGGACCGGACGTACTGGCCGCGAAGGGACGGCTGCGCGCCTCCCTGCGCGCGTACGCCGTGATGGAGGGCGAGGACCCGGTCGCCGTCCTGTCCGACCTTGAACTGCTGCTGCGGCTCACCGAACCCGCCCGCTCGGCCACCGCGCTCTTCGCCTACTGCGAGCCGCGAGCCCGCCGGATCCTCCTCGCCGGCGCCGGACACGCGCCCCCGCTGCTCGTCGGCGCCCGCCGCACCGAGTTCGTGGAGACCTCGCTGTCCGCCCCGCTCGGCATGCTCGCCTGCTGGGAGGCGCCCAGCGTGGAACTGACCCCCGCACCCGGAGAAACGGTGCTGCTGTACACCGACGGACTGCTGCGCCGTACCGGTGACGGCACCGACCTGGCCTTCGCCCGGCTGCACGCGGCCGCCGCGAGCGTCCCGAAGGCCGCCCGCACCGACCCGGGCGCCGTCGCCGACCACGTCCTGCGGGCCGTCCTGCGCGACGGGCGGGGTGCGGGCGGGACGCGGGGTGTCGGCGGTACGCGGGGTGTGGGCGGCGCCGAGGGCCGTGAGAGCTGTGAGGCGCGCGAAGGCCGTGAAGGTTCCGAGGGAGCCGAGGGTGCCGAGGACGCCGTCCTGCTGGCCGTCCGCTTCGACTGATCCGGGAGTCCGCCGCCGCCTCTTTCGACGGTCCAAGGGTCGGGCCCTCGGGGCCTCACGCTCCGCCAGAAGCGGCACAGGCCGGCGGGAAAGGCACAGGAATGGCATAGGACACGCGAGTTGGCATATGCCGGACATCAACGGACTGTGCACGCGCCCCGAGCACTGCGTGACCATCGCGTGAGAACAGTCACCGGCCGCCCCGTCGCCCCGGCCCTCAAGGGCCTTCCGCCTCCGGGCCCTCTTCCGTACGACCGTACGATGGGGATGGTTCAGAGTCGTACCAAAAGGAGGCAGACCCGTGGCCGAAGAGCTCACGACGGACACCCCGGAGACCCCGGAGCAGTCCGAAGAGCAGGCGATCAAGCAGCGCAAGAACGGCCTGTACCCGGGCGTCTCCGACGAGCTCGCCGAGAACATGCAGTCCGGCTGGGCCGACACCGAACTCCACGACCTCACGCCGATCGCGCAGGCCGAGCACACCGCCGCCCGCCGCACCGCGCTGTCCGCCCGCTTCCCGGGCCAGCGCCTGGTGATCCCGGCCGGCAACCTGAAGACCCGGTCCAACGACACCGAGTACGCCTTCCGCGCCTCCACCGAGTACGCCTACCTCACCGGCGACCAGACGCAGGACGGCGTCCTCGTCATGGAGCCCGTCGACGGCGGCCACGAGGCCACCCTCTACCTGCTGCCGCGCTCCAACCGCGAGAACGGCGAGTTCTGGCTCGACGGCCAGGGCGAGCTGTGGGTCGGCCGCCGCCACTCCCTCGCCGAGGCGGAGCAGCTGCTCGGCCTCCCGGCGAAGGACGTCCGCGAACTGCCCGCGTACCTCGCCGAGGCCACCGGCCCGGTCCGCAACGTCCGCGGCCACGACGCCGGCATCGAGGCCGCGCTGGCCGACAAGGTCACCGCCGAGACGGACGAAGAACTCCGGATCCACCTCTCCGAGGCCCGCCTTGTGAAGGACGAGTTCGAGGTCTCCGAGCTGCAGAAGGCGTGCGACGCCACCGCCCGCGGCTTCGAGGACGTCGTCAAGGTCCTCGACAAGGCCCAGGCCACCAGCGAGCGCTACATCGAGGGCACCTTCTTCCTGCGCGCCCGCGTCGAGGGCAACGACGTCGGCTACGGCACCATCGCCGCCTCCGGCCCGCACGCCTGCACCCTGCACTGGGTCCGCAACGACGGCCCGGTCCGCGCCGGCGACCTGCTGCTGTTCGACGCCGGTGTGGAGACCAACGAGCTCTACACCGCCGACATCACCCGCACCCTGCCCGTCAACGGCACGTTCACGGACATCCAGCGCAAGATCTACGACGCCGTGTACGAGGCGCAGGAAGCCGGCATCGCCGCCGTGAAGCCCGGCGCCGGCTACCGCGACTTCCACGACGCCGCGCAGCGCGTGCTCACCGAGAAGCTCGTCGAGTGGGGCCTCGTCGAGGGCCCGGTCGAGCGCGTCCTGGAGCTGGGCCTGCAGCGCCGCTGGACCCTGCACGGCACCGGCCACATGCTCGGCATGGACGTCCACGACTGCGCCGCCGCGCGCACCGAGACGTACGTCGACACGACGCTGGAGCCGGGCATGTGCCTCACCGTCGAGCCGGGCCTCTACTTCCAGGCCGACGACCTGACCGTGCCCGAGGAGTACCGGGGCATCGGCGTCCGGATCGAGGACGACATCCTCGTCACCGCCGACGGCAACCGGAACCTCTCCGCCACTCTGCCGCGCCGCTCCGAGGACGTCGAGGCGTGGATGGCCGGCCTCCAGGGCTGACCTTTCGCACCGCGTCGCTTCACGTCATATGACGTGGAGGAGCCCTCGCCGACCACTGGTCGGCGGGGGCTTCTTCGGTTGGGGCGCGGGGCAGGGCGGCATGGGGCGGTGGTCTGGGCAGGGTGCGGGGGCGGGTGGGGGTGGCGGGAGCTGGGCTTGTACGTAGGTGCGGGGGCTGGGGCGGGGCGTGCGGGGACGTGCGGGGGCTGGGTTTGTACGTGAAGCGAGGCGGCTGGGGCTGGGCGCGCATGTAAGCGCGGCGGCTGGTGTGCGGCCCGCACGTAAGCGAGGCGGCAAGCCTGAGCGCATGTTGTTTGCGTCGCGTTGGCCTTTTTGTGCCTCGGTTCACCTCCGGGGTGCTGGAGTCGGACTCACAGCACCGATCGTGCTCGGCCCACTCGTTCCTCGCGGGCCTGCGCGCGTTCGGCACTGTTCCCCCGACGCACCCCTTCGGCTCACTCGGCCATAGGCCGGCCCGGTAGCTCTGGCCTCGTCAAAGGCACGACCCGCACTCACAGTGCCTCCGGGAATGGGCCCGCACGAGTGCAAAGCGGCAGGGAGGTGGCCCGCACTCACGGTGTCTCCGGGACCGCACCGGATCGCGGCGGCCCTCATCCGGACGTCAGGCCAGGACCAAGGGGGCGTCCGTGCGCCATTTGATGATTTTGTCGAAGCTGACGAGCGCGCCGCCCCGGCCCGTCCGGCCGAAGTGGACGTGGTCGGCGAGTTCCTCGATCAGGCGCAGACCCCGGCCGCTCTCCGCGTCCGGGTCCGGTGCGGACGGGGCCGGGAGCCGTTCGCGGGCTTGGCCCGCGCGTCCCGGGAAACCGGGGAAACCCGGCCCGGAGTCCGCCACCTCGATCCGGCAGGTCTCGCCGTCGAGATAAGCGGTCACCCGGTACTGCTCGGCACCACGCGCCGGGTCCACCCCACCCCCGGCGCCGCCGGCCCCGCCGTCGAGGGGGCGGCCGCCGTGTTCGACGGCGTTCGCGCACGCCTCCGTCAAGGCCACCGACAGCTCGTACGAGACGTCCGGGTCGACCCCCGCCGTCTCCATCGCGCCGAGCAGCAGCCGACGGGCGAGCGGCACGCTCGCGGCATCGCGGCGCAGATGGAAGGACCACCAGATGCTCATGCTCCAGCCTCCTGGCTGCGGCTCGACATGCTGCGGCACGACATACCGATACCTATTGCCGATCAGAACCCTCCGTAAGCACGCGAGAGAACGCGGTCCGCTCGTTCGGCGGATTCACGTGCGGTCCGGCCCGGTGTATGGCGGAGCGAACCGCCCGAGGACGGCGCAAGAGTGACCTTCCGGACCTGCCGTATCGCCGGGAGGGGCCTGGTGCGATGATGGCCCCGCCATGTCTGCCCCCGCGTTCGCGCCACGCATGCTGAGGGCCGCGGTGTTCACCGCGGTCTGTGTCGTGCTGGCCGCGCTCGGCCACGCGCTGGCCGCCTGCGCGGGCATCGCGCCGTGGTCGCTGATCGCCGCTTTCCTCGGGGTCTTCGGGGTGGCCGTGCTCTTCACCGGCCGGGAACGCTCGCTGGCGGGAGTCGTCGGCGCCCTCGCGTTCGGACAGCTCGCCCTGCACGCCCTGTTCGGTCTCGGACAGCGTTCGCTCACCCCGGGTACGGGCACCGTCGGAACCGGAACCGGAACCGGCCTCCGGGCGAACGACGCGCTCGTCCGGCTCGCGGCCGACCTGATCTGCGGGCGCGGCGCCGCCCAGCTGAACGCCGCCGAGGCCGCCCGGATCGTCGACGACGCCGGACTCGGCCCCTCGTCCGCGTTCGGTGCGACGACCACGGCGACGACCACGGCGGCGACGACCGCGGCGACCGCGCCGGCGGTCACCGGGGCGCCGTCGCACCTGGCGCACGCGATGGGTTCGGCCGACCCGGTCGCCGGGATGTTCCCCAGCCTGCCCATGCTGCTCGGCCATCTGCTCGCCGCGCTCGCCACCGGCTGGCTGCTGCGCCGCGGCGACCTGGCCCTCGGCCGGCTCGTACGGCTGTCCGCGGAGGGCGCCGCCGAGTTCACGGGCGCCGCGCTCGTCCATTCGCTGCGCGTCGCGCTCTCCTTCGTACGGGCCCTGCTCGCCGGCCTGCCGGCCGCCCCGGCCGCCGGCCCCCGCGGCCCCGCCCGTACCGCCTTCGACTCCTCGCCGCCGCCCGTCGTGGTGGCCCTCGCGGACACGGTGATCCGGCGCGGCCCGCCGGCCGCCGTCCGCTGCGTGCTCGCAGCCTGACGCGGACCGCTCCACCGCCCCCGACGGCCCTTCCGGGCCCCGGCGGCCTCCCCACCGGGACGGGAGCGGGACCGCGGACGCCCCGTACGCGTATCCGTACGCACGGGCCGTCCCCCGCACGTATCCCGCGTTCCTCCATCGAGTGGAGTCCTCCCATGAGCACTGCTCTGTCCCGTATCACCGTCGCGGGCGCAGTCGCCGCCTCCGCCGTCCTGCTGCTGTCCGGCACCGCCTTCGCGCACGTGAGCGTGCAGCCGCAGGGCGAGGCCGCCCAGGGCGGGTACGCGACCGTCAACCTGAAGGTCCCGAACGAGCGCGACAACGCCTCCACCGTCAAGATCGAGCTCAGCTTCCCGGCCGGCCACCCGCTGGCCTCCGTGATGCCGCAGCCGGTCCCCGGCTGGAAGGTCGACGTCACCCGGTCCAAGCTCGCCAAGCCGCTGGAGACGCACGGCGAGAAGATCAACGAGGCCGTCACCAAGGTCACCTGGACCGCGGACGGTTCGAAGATCGGCCCCGGCCAGTTCCAGCAGTTCCCGATCTCCCTCGGCCGGCTGCCCGAGGACACCGACCGGCTCGTCCTCAAGGCCCTCCAGACGTACGACAACAAGGAGGTCGTGCGCTGGATCGAGGAGCCCCAGGACGGCGCGGCCGAACCCGACAACCCGGCGCCGGTCCTGAAGCTGTCGGCCGCGGCCGACGACGAGCACGGCGGTCACGGTGCCGCGGCCGACGCCAAGACCGACAGCAAGACCGACACCCATGCCCCGGGCGCGACCACGGACAAGGCCGACGCCAAGTCCGTGACCACGGCCGAGGCCAAGGCCGAGACCTCGGCCACCGACACCGCGGCCCGCGTGCTCGGCGTCGTCGGCATCCTCCTCGGGATCGCCGGAGTCGCCTTCGGTGTCCTGGCCGGCCGCCGCCGCTCCGCCTGACGCCCGTCCCCGAACCGAAAGACGCACCATGTCCGACAAGACACCCCCGGCCGTCAAGACGGCCGGGAGCACCACAGCGGGCGCCGAGGGCCGCCGACCGGGCCGCCGCGCCCCGCTGTTCATCGCCGCGACCGCGATCGCCGCGGCCGTGGCGATCACCATCGCCGTCGGCTCCGGCGACGGCGACGACAGTCCGCGGCCCGGCAGCGCGAACGGCGGTGTCGCCCAGCTCGCCGGCGGGTCCGACAACGCCAAGGCGGCCACCGTCCTCGACCGGCCGTTCACCAAGCCCGACCTGGTCCTCACCGACACCAAGGGCCGCAGCTTCGATCTGCGCGAGCGGACCAAGGGCAAGCCGACGCTGATCTACTTCGGCTACACCCACTGCCCCGACGTCTGCCCGCTGACGATGAGCAACATCGCCATCGCCCGCAAGCAGCTCCCCAAGGCCGACCAGGACAAGCTCCAGGTCGTCTTCGTCACCACCGACCCCGCCCGCGACACCGCCGCCGAACTCGGCAAGTGGCTGCCCGCCGCCGGGGACCCCTCCTTCATCGGACTGACCGGCGACTTCGCCGCGATCCAGGCCGGTGCCCGGTCGATCGGCATCGGCATCGACCCGGCCACGAAGGACAAGGACGGCACGGTCGTCTCCATGCACGGAGCGCAGGTGATCGCGTTCTCGCCGACGACCGACCAGGGCTACGTCCTGTACGGCGAGAGCACCAGCGCCGACGACTACGCCAAGGACCTGCCGAAGCTCATCAAGGGAGAGACCCCGTGAACCGCCGCACCACCGCCCTGTCCGCCTTCTCCGCCATAGCCGTCGCCGCCGCGCTCACCCTGACCGGCTGCTCCTCGTCCGACTCCTCGGACGCCTCTCCCAAGGCCGGCACCGGCAAGCCCGAACTGAAGGTGAGCGGCGCGTTCATGCCGCAGCCCGTGATGGACATGGGCGGCGGCTTCCTCACCCTCACCAACACCGGGGACACCGCCGACAAGCTCATCTCCGTCACCAGCTCCGTCTCGGACGACGTCTCGCTGCACGAGACGAAGGACCAGAAGATGCGGCAGGTGAAGTCGTTCGACATCCCCGCCAACGGGGAACTGAAGCTCGAACGCGGCGGCAACCACATCATGTTCATGCAGATGAAGCAGCACCCCAAGCAGGGCGAGAAGGTCGCCGTCGAGCTGCACTTCGAGAAGTCCGCCGCCCTCAAGGTCGAGCTCTCCGTCGAAGCGCCCAACCACAACCCGAAGCAGCACTGAGCCCTGTGAGGGAGTGACCCACCCATGCTGACCACCGCCCCGCGCCTCGGGCCGGCCTTCGCCCGGCTGCTGCTCGTCACCGCCGCGCTCCTCGGCGCCCTGCTCGCCATGGCGGGCCCCGCGTCCGCGCACGCGGCACTGACCGGCAGCGACCCGCAGGACGGGGCGGTGGTCGCCACCGCCCCCAAGGAGGTCAACCTCACCTTCTCCGAGCAGGTCGCCCTCAGCGACGATTCCCTGCGGGTCCTCGACCCGGCGGGCAAGCGCGTCGACACCGGCGAGATCCGCGACCTGTGCAGCAACGCGACCGTCCGCTACGGGGTCGCCCTGCTGCCCGGTCTGCCCGACGGCACCTACACGGTGGCCTGGCAGGCCGTCTCCGCCGACAGCCACCCCGTCTCCGGGGCCCTCACCTTCTCCGTCGGAGCCCCCTCGAAGACCGCCGTCGTGCTGCCCGACACACCGGTGGGCGGCGGACTCGTCGGCGCGCTGTACGGGACCGCGCGCTACCTCGCGTACGCCGGTTTCGTCGTCCTCGTCGGCGGCGGCGCCTTCGTCCTGATGTGCTGGCCGCGCGGCGCGTCCGTACGGCCCGTGCAGAAGCTGGTGGTCCGCGGCTGGCTCACACTGACCGCCGCCACCCTCGCGCTGCTGCTGCTCCGGCATCCGTACACCCGCACGGGCAAGCTCGCCGATGTCTTCGATCTGGGCGGACTGCGGGCCGTCCTGGAGACCAAGACCGGGGCCGCCCTCTCCTCGCGGCTGCTGCTGCTCGGCGCGGCGGCGCTCTTCGTGGCCGTGCTGTTCGGCGCGTACGCCCGGCGGCGCGAGGAGGCCGACCACCGCGACCTCACCTTCGGCCTCGCCCTCGGCGGCACCGTGGTCGCCGCCGGCATCGCCGGGACCTGGGCGCTCGCCGAGCACGCCTCGACCGGGCTCCAGCCGGGCATCGCCATGCCGGTGGACATCCTGCACCTGCTGGCCGTCGCGGTCTGGCTGGGCGGACTCGCCACCCTCCTCGTGGCGCTGCACCGCGCCCCCTCCCTCGAACGGCGGGCGATCGAGCGCTACTCGACGGTCGCCTTCGGCGCGGTCGCCGTCCTCGTCGCCACCGGGATCTACCAGTCCTGGCGGCAGGTGGGCACCTGGTCGGCGCTGACCGGCACCCGGTACGGGCAGCTGCTCATGGTCAAGGCCGGTCTGGTCGCCGTCCTCCTGGGCATCGCCTGGATCTCGCGGCGCTGGGTCCGGCGGGTCGGGGAACCGGCCGCCACGGGAGACGGGAACGGGGACGGGGACCGGGAGGGCGACGGGGACCGGGAGGGCGACGGCGAATCGAGCGAGGCGGAGGCCGCCGACGAGACGGTGGACCCCGGCGAGGCGGGGGTCGGCTCCGAGCGGGCCGAGCAGCTCGCCCGGCAGCGGGCCGCCGTCGCCACCGCGCGCCGGAAGAAGGAACGGGAGGCCGACCCGGAACGGTCCGGCCTGCGCCGTTCGGTGTTCACCGAGGCCGCCGTCGCCGTCGTCCTGCTCGCCGTGGCCACCGTCCTGACCTCCACCGAGCCCGCCCGTACCGAGGAGGAGGCGGGCCCCGGCCGGACCGCGGCCGGTGCCCCCGCCGTCCCCGACCGCCCCGTCGACGTCCGGCTGCCCTTCGACACCGGCGGTACGAACGGCAAGGGCACCGTCCAGCTCACCCTCGACCCCGGCCGCACGGGCGCCAACGCGCTGCACCTCTTCGTGGTGCGGCCCGACAAAAGCGCCCTGGACGTCCCCGAGGTGAAGGTCTCCTTCACCCTGGCGGCGAAGAACATCGGGCCGCTCCCCGTCGTCCCCGACCGCGTCCAGAGCGGCCACTGGAGCGCGTCCGGCGTCCAGCTGCCGATGCCGGGCGAGTGGCTGATGAAGGTGACGGTCCGTACCTCCGAGATCGACCAGACCACCATCCAGAAGACCGTGAAGATCGGCTGACCCGTGAGCAAGTCCAAGAACAAGCTGGTGAATCCGTCTGTGAACACGTCCGCGAGCACGTCCGCGAGCACGTCCGGGGGCACGTCCGGGGGCGGCCCGGACGGAGACACCGCCGACACCACGAGCACCACCGTCGAGATGTCCCGGCGCCGGGTGCTCGGCACCCTCGGCGCGGCCGGTGCCGGCGGACTGGTGGTCGGCGCGGTCAGCGGCGCCGGGATCGCCTCGGCCGTCTCGGAAGGGTCCTCCGCCGGCGCGCCCGCCCTCACGACGGTCGGGTCGACCGAGGTGATGTTTCACGGGAAACATCAGGCGGGGATCAGCACACCGCTTCAGTCCCGCGGTCATCTGGTCGCCTTCGACCTCGTGCCGGGCGCGGGCCGCAAGGAGGCCGCCGCGCTGCTGCGCCGCTGGTCGGCGACGGCCAGGACGCTGATGGCGGGCGGGACGCCGGACACCGACACCGGTGTCTCGCTGGACGCCGGCCCCTCTTCCCTGACACTGACGTTCGGCTTCGGCCGCACCTTCTTCGACCGCACCGGACTCACCGCCCACCGGCCCTCGCAGCTCGACCCGCTGCCCGCCTTCTCCTCCGACGTCCTCGACCCCAAGCGGTCGGAGGGCGATCTGTGGGTGCAGATCGGCGCGAACGACGCGCTCGTCGCCTTCCACGCGCTGCGCGCCGTACAGAAGGACGCGGCCGGGGCGGCCCGGGTGCGCTGGCAGATGAACGGCTTCAACCGTTCGGCCGGGGCCACCGCCCAGCCGATGACGGCCCGCAACCTGATGGGCCAGGTCGACGGCACCAACAACCCCGTGCCCGCGCAGGCGAGCTTCGACCAGCAGATCTACGTGCCCGACACCGCGTCCGGCGCGCAGGCGTGGATGGCGGGCGGCTCGTACGCGGTCGTCCGGCGGATCCGGATGCTGCTCGACGACTGGGAGAAACTGTCCCGGGAGAAGCAGGAGCAGGTGATCGGCCGCCGGAAGTCGGATGGCGCGCCGCTGACCGGCGGCTCGGAGACCACCCCGCTCGATCTGAACAAGCTCGGGGCGGACGGCAAGACCGTCATCCCGAACAACGCGCACTCCAGGATCTCCGCCCCCGCACAAAATGGCGGAGCGTCGATGCTGCGCCGTCCGTTCAGCTACCACGACGGCATCGCGGCGGACGGGACCCCGGACGCCGGACTGCTGTTCATCGCCTGGCAGGCCGATCCGCTGCGCGGCTTCGTACCGGTGCAGCGCAAGCTCGACCGGGGCGACGCGCTGTCCACGTTCATCCGGCACGAGGCGAGTGGACTGTTCGCGGTGCCGGGCGGACCCGCCACGGGCGAGTACGTGGGCCAGCGGCTCCTGGAGGCGTAGGGCCTGTTCGCGGCATATGCCAAGGCGGCCGTCGGACCGGTGCGACGCCAACGCGACACCGGCCCGGCGGCCGCTTCGTCAATCCGTCACCGCCGCCCGCCCCGGCCGCGCGCCGAGGCGTGGACGGGCCCCGGGGACGGGGTTCGCTGCCATTAGGGTGACCCCTATGTCAGCCACCCGGTATACGTATCTCGGCCCCGAAGGCACGTTCACGGAGGCCGCGTTGCGTACGCTGCCCGAGGCCGCGACGCGGGAGCTCGTCCCGATGGTCTCGGTGCCGGCCGCACTGGACGCCGTACGCAACGGCGAGGCGGCCGCGGCGCTCGTCCCGATCGAGAACTCGGTCGAGGGCGGGGTGACCACGACCCTGGACGAGCTGGCGTCCGGCGAGCCGCTGACGATCTACCGCGAGGTGCTGCTGCCGATCGCGTTCGCGCTGCTCGTACGGCCCGGGACCACGCTCGCGGACATCAAGACGGTCACGGGGCACCCGGTCGCCCAACCGCAGGTGCGGAACTGGCTGCGGGCCCATCTGCCGGACGCGGTGTGGGAGTCGGCCGCCTCCAACGCCGACGGGGCCCGGCTGGTGCGGGAGGGCCGGTTCGACGCGGCTTTCGCGGGCGAGTTCGCGGCGGCGACGTACGGCCTGGAGGCCCTGGTCACCGAGATCCACGACGCCGAGAACGCGGAGACCCGCTTCGTGCTCGTGGGCCGGCCGGCCCGGCCGTCGGCGCCGACGGGCGCCGACAAGACCTCGGTGGTGCTGTGGCCGCACGACGACCACCCCGGCGCCCTGCTCGAACTCCTCCAGGAATTCGCGGTGCGCGGGGTCAACCTGATGCTCATTCAGTCCCGTCCGACGGGTGCGGGCATCGGCAACTACTGCTTCGCCGTCGACGCCGAGGGGCATATTTCCGACCGCCGGGTCGGAGAAGCCCTGATGGGGCTGAAGCGCTCGTGCCGGAAGGTGCGCTTCCTCGGCTCGTACCCGAGGGCGGGAGTCTCGGCCGGGGAACTGTCGCCGCTGCGGCGCGGCACCTCGGACACCGAATTCACGGAGGCCTCCGACTGGCTGGCCCGCGCACAGGACGGCCGGGCCTGAGCCGAGACCGCCAGGCCTGAGCCGAGATCGCCGGTCCCGGGCCTGCGCCGGAACGCCTGCGTCTGACATATGAGATGCGGAATGGCCGGGCCCGGCAAAAGGGAGGCCCGGCAGCGTGCTGTGTCGTACCCGCCCACAGCTCCGTCAAGTTATCCACAGGACCACAGCTCGACCTGGGGACAAGTCGACATGCTTACAGTGCCGCCGACGCCCCTTCCCGGCCGGCCCGGAACCCGTTCCGGCTCTCCCTTTGCCCCCATCGCCCGGTATCGCCGCTGTTGAGACGCCCTATCTCCACGAGGTCGCCGCTTTCCCCGGGCGAAAAGGGCGGGAAAATCCCTCGGCCACCCCTCCTCTCCCCGTCCACAGATTTTCCGCACAGCCTGTGGATAAGTGAAGCGAAGGTGGGGAGGAAGGCGTGTGCCCGTGCCTAATCCGTGCCCCGTCACTCCGCCCAAGGAAAGGAAAGAAAGGAAATCAATTCGGGCAAAACGGCACAGAACTCTCTTTTATGGAGGGCGGCTCTCCCTGCCACACCGGTAGCCTGGTGGGGTGATTGACCTTCGCCTGCTCCGTGAGGACCCCGACCGTGTTCGCGCCTCCCAGCGCGCCCGTGGAGAGGACGTCGACCTTGTCGACGCCCTGCTCTTCGCCGATGAGCGGCGCAGGTCGTCCGGCGTCCGCTTCGACGAGCTCCGTTCCGAGCAGAAGGCGCTCGGCAAGCTCATTCCCAAGGCCACTCCCGAGGAGCGGGCCGAGCTGCTGCGCAAGGCAGAGCAGCTGAAGACCGACGTGAAGGCCGCCGAGGCCGAGCAGCAGGAGGCCGACGAGACGGCCCGCGCCCTGCTGCTCCGGATCGGCAACCTCGTCCACACCGACGTTCCCGTCGGCGGCGAGGAGGACTTCGTCGTCCTGGAGACGCACGGCACGATCCGCGACTTCGCCGCCGAGGGCTTCGAGCCCAAGGACCACCTGGAACTCGGCGAGGCGCTGGGTGCCATCGACGTCGAGCGCGGCGCCAAGGTCTCCGGCTCGCGCTTCTACTACCTGACCGGTGTCGGCGCCCTGCTGGAGCTGGCCCTCGTCAACGCGGCGATCGCCCAGGCCACCGAGGCCGGCTTCATCCCGATGCTCACCCCGGCGCTGGTCCGCCCGCGCGCCATGGAGGGCACCGGCTTCCTCGGCCAGGCCGCCGAGAACGTGTACCACCTGGAGAAGGACGACTACTACCTGGTCGGTACGTCCGAGGTGCCGCTCGCCGCGTACCACATGGACGAGATCATCGAGGCCGACAAGCTGCCGCTGCGCTACGCCGGCTTCTCGCCGTGCTTCCGCCGCGAGGCCGGCACGTACGGCAAGGACACCCGCGGCATCTTCCGCGTCCACCAGTTCGACAAGGTCGAGATGTTCTCGTACGTCGCTCCGGAGGACGCCGAGGCCGAGCACCGCCGTCTCCTGGAGTGGGAGAAGCAGTGGCTCACCTCCCTGGAGCTGCCCTTCCAGGTCATCGACGTCGCCACCGGCGACCTCGGCGCCTCCGCCTCGCGCAAGTTCGACTGCGAGGCGTGGATCCCGACCCAGGGCAAGTACCGCGAGCTGACCTCCGCCTCCAACTGCGACAGCTTCCAGGCCCGCCGGCTGTCCATCCGTCTCCGCGAGGAGAAGGAGGGCAAGAAGGCCGTACAGCCGCTGGCCACCCTGAACGGCACGCTGTGCGCCGTCCCGCGCACCATCGTGGCGATCCTGGAGAACCACCAGCTCCCCGACGGCTCGGTGCGCGTGCCCGAGGTGCTGCGTCCCTACCTCGGCGGCCGTGAGGTCCTGGAGCCGGTCTCCAAGTGAGCA
Source organism: Streptomyces sp. NPDC048718 (assembly GCF_043198875.1). Taxonomy (NCBI): domain Bacteria; kingdom Bacillati; phylum Actinomycetota; class Actinomycetes; order Kitasatosporales; family Streptomycetaceae; genus Streptomyces; species Streptomyces sp. NPDC048718. The sequence goes on along the minus strand of NZ_JBICVG010000010.1, from coordinate 145,122 downwards.
CCTTCCCCTACCGTCTGGTCGCGACGGACCTCGACGGCACACTGCTGCGTGCCGACGAGTCCGTCTCGGTCCGGACGCGCGAGGCGCTCAAGGCGGCCGCTGCCGCCGGCGCGGCGCACATCATCGTGACGGGCCGGGGCGTCAACTGGACCCGCCCCATCCTCGACGACCTCGGCTACGAGGGGATCGCGGTGTGCGGGCAGGGCGCGCAGGTCTATCACGCGGGCGAGCGCCGGCTGCTGACCTCGCTGACCCTGGACCGGAGGCTCGCCCAGGCCGCCATGACCAAGCTGGAGACGGAGGTCGGGCCGCTGGCCCTGGCCGCCAGCCGCGACGGTCTGGACGGCGAGGTCCTGGTCGGACCCGGCTACCGGCACCAGGACGGGCCGCTGCCGTACCTCCCGTTCGAGAACCCTGCCGACGTGTGGGCAAAGCCGCTGACCAAGCTCTACATCCAGCACCCGACGCTGACCGACGACGAGCTGACCCGGGTCGCCCGCGAGGCCGTCGGCGGCATCGGCGGCATTGTCGATGTCGTTTTGGCCGGTCCCGACATCGTGGAGATCGTGCCGCTCGGGCTCAGCAAGGCGACCGGTCTGTCGCTGGCCGCGCGCCGGCTGGGGATGAAGTCCGCGGACACGATCGCCTTCGGCGACATGCCCAACGACATACCGATGTTCGGCTGGGCGGCCCACGGCGTGGCCATGGCCAACGCCCATCAGGAACTGAAGGCCGTGTCCCACGAGGTGACCGGCTCGAACGAGGAGGACGGCATCGCCGCCGTCCTGGAGCGTCTGCTCGACGCCTGAGGTGCCTGACGAGGCCGTACGCCCGGCTACCGGGCGTACGGCCACAGGCCCCGGCGTACGCCCACGGGCCCCGGCGCACGGTCACTCGGCCGGACATACGGAAGCGGGGCGGCCCACGCGGTTCGCCGCCGCGTGCTCGAAGCGGCCGCCCCGCTCCCGTTCCTCTAGTGTGCGCCGCCCTCCCCGCCGCCCTCCAGCGGTTTTTCCCTGCTCAGCGGCCAGAAGGCCAGCCCGATCAGCAGCGAGACCGCGTGCCCGAGATCGGTGTACGTGTGGCTGGTGACCAGCGGCACGGCGAAGAACACCACCGCGCCGCCCAGATAGAACCAGCGCCACGGCCGCGGCAGCCGGTACGTGAGAAGGCCGGCCGAGGCCGCGAGTCCGTAACTGACCCCGATGTCCACGACATGCGCCATGCTGCGCGGCACATCGTGGTCCTGGATCGACTGCAGCACCACCTTCTGGCTGATGAGCGTGGCGGCGGCATGCGCGGTGACGACGACGACCAGCCATTTCAGCGTGCCGAGCCAGCGCTCCACGGGCGCGTGCAGGATCTCGAAGAGCACCACGTAGAGGGGCAGGCTTCCCGGGTCCTCGATCCAGAAGGCGCTGCCGAGCAGCGCGCGCGTCGGATGGCGGGCCAGCTCGTAGAGATTGCTGCTGTTGCGGTGCATCAGATAGCGGTCGACCGATTCCGGGGCGAGCGCGATCACAAGGCTGGTGAGCGCGACGACCGCCAGCCACACATGCGTACCGGGTGACGAACGCACCCACGACCTCATCGGTCGGGACGGTTCGCCACCCGGTACGGGGGAGTCGGTGTCGCTGTCACTCGGCACGTTTCCGTGCCTATCACCTCGAAGAGGGTGAACCGTGAGCGAAACCGGTATATCGCCGAGAATCCTCCATGAGCCGGGCGGAACCCCGGCTCATGGGGACGAGCACCGGCTCATCGAGCGAGTCCCGACGTGTCGGGACCGGCCGGATCAGAAGTTGATCATGTGGCCGGCGAGGCCGTGGATCGCTTCCTTGACGGCCTCACCCAGGGTCGGGTGGGCGTGCACGTTGCGCGCGACCTCGTGGACCGTCAGGTCCCACTGCTGGGCCAGGGTCAGCTCGGGCAGCAGCTCGGTGACGTCCGGGCCGATCAGGTGGGCGCCGATGATCTCGCCGTACTTGGCGTCGGCGATGATCTTCACAAAGCCGGTCGGGTCGCCGAGGCCGTGCGACTTTCCGTTCGCGGTGAACGGGAACTTGGCGACCTTGACGTCGTAGCCCCGCTCGCGCGCCTGCTTCTCGGTGTAGCCGAAGCTGGCGATCTGCGGCTGGCAGTAGGTCGCGCGCGGGATCATCGCGTAGTCGAGCTCCATCGTCTCGGCGTCGGCGAGGGTCTCGGCGGCGATGACACCCATGGACTCGGCGGTGTGCGCGAGCATCAGCTTCGCGGTCACGTCGCCGATGGCGTAGATGTGCGGCACGGAGGTGCGGCAGCGGCCGTCGACGTCGATCGCACCGCGCTCGGTGAGGGCGACACCGGTGTTCTCCAGGCCGTAGCCGGTGATGTTCGGGGCGAAGCCGATGGCCTGGAGGACCTTGTCGGCCTCCAGCACCTTCTGCGCGCCGTCCTTGCCGGTGACGGTGACGCGGACCTGCGGGCCGGACTCGTCGATGGCCTCGACCCGGGTGGAGGTGAGGACGTCGATGCCGAGCTTGCGGTACTGCTTCGCCAGCTCCTTGGACACCTCCTCGTCCTCCAGCGGGGCGACCCGGTCGAGGAACTCGACGATGGTGACCTTGGTGCCGTAGCTGTTCAGCACGTACGCGAACTCGATGCCGATCGCGCCGGCACCGGCGATGATGATCGACTGCGGGGCGTCCTCGGCGAGGATCTGCTCCTCGTAGGAGACGACGCGCTCGCTGCGGGCGGTGCCGGGCAGCATCTTCGGGGAGGCGCCGGTGGCGATGACGCAGTTGTCGAAGCTGATCGTCTGCGTGGTGCCGTCGGCCTTCGCCACCTGAAGGGTGTGCGCGTCGAGGAAGGTGCCCCGGCCGTCGAACTCCGTGATGCCGTTCTTCTTCATCAGGTAGTGGACGCCCTTGACGCGGCCGTCCGCGACCGTGCGGCTGCGGCGGAACGCCTCGCCGTAGTCGAAGGAGACCGTGCCGTCGACCTTGATGCCGAAGGTCTTGGCCTCGTGGGTGAAGATGTGGGCCAGCTCGGCGTTGCGCAGCAGCGCCTTGGTCGGGATGCAGCCGACGTTCAGGCAGACACCGCCCCAGTACTTCTCCTCGACGACCGCGACCCGCTTGCCCAGCTGGGCGGCGCGGATGGCGGCGACATAGCCGCCGGGGCCAGCTCCGAGTACGACGACGTCGAAGCGGTCTGACATGACTGACTCCCGAGGGTGATGAGGGTGTTGAGTCCGCGTACGTGCCCACAGTAGCTCCGCCGCTCCTCGCACTCCCGACGCTCCCGGCACTCCCGGGACCCCGGCGCATGGCAGTTGTAGGATGACTGGGCAACCGGGCGAATGAAGGCTGCGGGAAGCGAAGCCGAGGGACCGCGGAGGACGGCGATGGCATTGAAGGCGGCGGGACGGACCTCGCTGGTGGACTCGGTGGTCGGACAGCTGCGCGCCCAGCTCGCCCAGGGCGAGTGGGCGGTCGGCGACCGCATCCCCACCGAACACGAACTCGCGCAGCTCCTCGGGGTCGGCCGCAACACCGTCCGCGAGGCGGTCCGCGTGCTGGTCCACGCGGGACTCCTGGAGTCCCGGCAGGGCAACGGCACATTCGTCAGGTCCACCGCCGACCCGGCCGCCGTCCTGGGCGGCGTACGGCGCGCGGGCGCGCGCGACGTCCTGGAACTGCGCGCCGCCCTGGAGGCCGAGGCGGCCCGGCTCGCGGCGGTCCGGCGCGACACCCACGACCTGCTGCGGCTGCGGGCGGCCCTGACCACCCTGCGCGAGGAGGGCGACCGCGACGCGGACGCCGACCTCGCCTTCCACCTCGCGGTCGTCGAGGCCACCCACAACACGGCCTTCCGCGAGGTGTACCGCTTCTTCTCCACCCAGGTGCACGAGGTGCTGAGCAGCGCCCTCGGCGACCGCGCGATGCCGCCGGTGGACATCGACGCGCACGAGGCCGTGGTCGTGGCCATCGAGCGGGGGGACGCGGAGGCCGCGTCGGCGGGCGCCCGCGAGCTGCTGCGGCTGCCGATGGAGACGAACCTGCTGCTCGCGGGGGCGGGCGGAGGCGACGACGGTACGAACGCCGCCGACGGCGGCGTCGGTGGCGTCGGTGGCGTCGGTGGCGCGGACGATACGGCAGGGCCGGAGGTGTCCCTGTGACGGAAGGGACTTCCGGAACGACGGCCGTGAGTCCGGGGGCCGCCGAGCGGTCCTCGATACGGTCCGCCACCGAGACGACCATCGAGACGGCAGCCGGGACGACCGCCGGGACGACCGCCGCACCGGGTCCGCGCCGCTCCCGGCTCGCCCACCCGGCGCTGCTCCTCCTCGCCATCGTGCTGGCCTCGCTCAATATGCGGGCCGCCCTGTCGAGCGTGTCACCGCTGGTGAGCGAGCTGGCGCAGGAGTACGGGCTGTCGTCGGCGACCGGCTCCCTGGTGACCTCGGTGCCCGTGCTCTTCCTGGGCGCCGGAGCCGTCGTCGCGCCCTGGCTCGGCCGGCGCTACGGCGCCGAACGGGTGCTGTTCACGGCCCTGCTGCTGCTCGCCGCGGGCGTCGTCGTCCGCGTCCTGCCGTCGACGGCCGCGCTCTTCGGCGGCGGTGTCCTCGTCGGCACCGCGATAGCCCTGCTGAACGTCCTGATGCCCGGCCTGGTCAAGCGGGACTTCCCCGACCGGGCCGCGGCCATGACCTCCGTCTACACGGGCGCGATGATCGCGGGCGCCACCCTCGGCGCGGCCGCGTCCGTCCCGCTGGAGCGGGCCCTCGGCGGCTGGCGCGGCTCTCTGGCCTCCTGGTCGGTGCTCGCGTGCGTCGCGGCCCTCGCCTGGCTGCCCCAGCTCCTGATACGCCGGGCACCGTTCCAGGCCCACACGCGCGTGGGCGCGGGAACGGGCGCGGGAACGGGTGCGGGCGCGCAGACGAGTACGGGCGCGGGCACGGCTCCGGCGGTGGCTCCGGAGACGGTGGCGCACGCCCTGGAGCGCCGCTCCGTGTGGCGCTCGCCGCTCGCCTGGCAGGTGACCCTGTTCATGGGCTTCCAGTCGCTGTGGACGTATGTGCTGATCGCCTGGATGCCGACGATCTTCACCGACCACGGCATGGACCGGTCGACCGCCGGTGTCGTCTTCGCCTTCAACAACCTGGTCCAGGTCGCGGGCGCCTTCGCCGTCCCCCTGCTGGCCGGCCGGATGCGCGGCCAGCGTCCGCTGATCGCGCTCGTCACCTCGATGGTCGCGGCCGGCTACGTGGGCCTCATGGTGGCCCCGGTCGAGGGTGCCTGGCTGTGGTCGGCCGCCCTCGGCATCGGCCAGGGCGGGGCGGTGGGCCTCGCGCTCACCCTGATCGTGCTGCGCTCGGGCGACGCGATGACGGCCGCCCGGCTCTCCGGCATGGCCCAGACCGTCGGCTACCTCCTCGCCGCCTTCGGCCCGCTGGCCGCCGGCACCCTGCACCAGGCGACCGGCTCCTGGACGGCGCCGATCCTCACGGTCCTCGGCGTGTGCGCGGCGGCGCTGGTGGTGGGGCTGCTCGCGGCCCGCGATCGTACGGTGTGAGAGCGGGCTCGTACAGCGTAAGAAACCTGGTCCCGAAGGGCTCTTGAAGCGAGGGAAGCACTACGGGCTCCGGGCGCGCCTCTTCGAAGGAGACGGCGCCCGGAGCCCGTTCGCGTACCCGTACACGTGCGTGGACCCGTGACGCGGACCCATGACCCGTACGCGTACCGCTACGCGTACTTCTACGCGCGTGTGGAAACGTCCGTACGCTCCGTACGCCTACTCCTCGCCCGCCACGCTCATCGTCCGCAGCTTGTACCCCGCGAACCAGGTCGCCACGACCGTCACGGCGGCCAGCAGCACCACGGCCGTCGGCAGTCCGACCTCGGAGCTGACGAGCCCGTCCCCGGTGACCTTCTCGGCCAGCGCGAGCGCCCACTGCTGGACGCTGAGCGTACGGGCGCCCGCGATCAGCGAGCCGAACAGGGCCTCCCACACCAGGGCGTAGACCAGACCGATCACGACGGCGTGCCGGCTGACCGTGCCGAGCAGCAGGAAGAGCGCGCTGTACGCGATGGAGGCGACGAGAGCGGCGACGGTGTAGGCGACGGCGACCTGCTGCCCGTTGCCGTTCAGGATGTACCCGGCGATGAACGTCGGCAGGGCCGAGAAGACCATGGTCACGGCGATGGCGACGATCAGCTTGGTGAAGACGATCACCGGCCGCTTCACCGGCTTGGCCAGCAGATAGACGATCGAGCCGTCGTCGATCTCCGGTCCGATCGCGCCGGTTCCGGCGATCACGCCGATCAGCGGCACCATCGTGGCGAGCGCGAACCCGCCGAGGACGTCGGCGGCGACCTGGTCGTCGGCACCGTTGAACATCCGGACCGCGGCGGCGATCAGGATCAGCATCGCGGGCAGCGCGAAGAGGATCAGTGCCCGCCTGCGGCCGAGCAGGGCCCGGTAGGTGAGCCGGGCGACAGTGGGGTTGTACATGGGAGTCGGGCTCCTTTCAGGCCGCTACGAGATACGAGAAGACGGATTCGAGGGACTCGTCCGACGGCGAGACCGTCAGCAGCCGGATGCCGCGCTCGCGGGCGACCTTCGGCAGCAGTTCGGTGAACCGGCCGAAGTCCACGGCCTGGATCCGCAGTCCCCCGCCGTCCGCGTGGTCGACCTCGATCCCGGCCGTCGACGGGTCGGCGATCAGCGCGGCGGCCAGCGCCCGGTCGTCGCTGGAGCGCACCAGATAGCGGTGCGGCCGGTCGGTCATCAGCCGGCGGATACGGCGGAAGTCGCCGGAGGCGGCGTGCCGTCCGGCCACGATCACCTCGATGTGCGAGGCGAGCTGTTCGACCTCCTCCAGGATGTGCGAGGAGAACAGGACCGTACGGCCCTCGGCCCCCATCCGGCGCAGCAGCTCCATCAGCTGCATGCGCTGGCGCGGGTCCATGCCGTTGAACGGCTCGTCGAGCAGCAGTACGGACGGCTCGTGGACGAGGGCCGAGGCCATCTTCACGCGCTGCCGCATGCCCTTGCTGTACGTGGAGATCTTGCGATCCTGGGCATATTCCATTTCCACCGTGGCCAGCGCCCGCCGCGCCTCCTCGTCGCCGAGGCCCTGCAGTTCGGCGTTGGCGACGACGAACTCGCGCCCGGTGAGGAAGTCGTACATGGCCTCCCGCTCGGGGACGATGCCGATCGAGCGGTAGACGGACTCGTTGCGCCAGATCGTCGCCCCGTCGAGGGTGACGCTGCCGGCGGAGGGGGCGAGGAAGCCGCCCATCATGTTGATGAGGGTGGACTTCCCGGCGCCGTTGGGGCCGAGCAGGCCGGTGACACCCGGGCCGATGGTCATGGTGACGTCGTTGACGGCCACGACGTTGCCGAACCAGCGGGAGACATGGTCGATGGTGAGAACGCTCATGAGCGCGGCCCGTTCTGGTGAAGGGGGCGGGGGCCGGCACCGGGGCGGAGGCCGGAGCCGGAGCGGGTACCGGGGCTGAAGAGGGAGCGGGGGCCGGGGGCGGTCACAGGCCGACCTTCCGGTAGCGGCGCATCAGCACCCCGTACGAACCGGCGATCAGGGCGAGCACGACCAGCAGATAGACCACGCCGGCCCCGGCTCCCGGCGCCACGGCGTCACCGCCGGGGAACGCCGAGGTCCCGCCCAGGAAGGCCGAGTTCACCCCGTCGATGAGGGTGATCGGTGAGAAGAGGCCGATCCACTGGATGGCGCCGGGGTTGTCGGTGCCGTAGGCGATGCCCTGGAGCGTGGAAACCGCTCCGTACGAGATCACCAGCGTGGCGATGACGGCGGCGACACCGAACCCGCGGCGCGGGGTGAGGGCGGCCATGACGAGGCCGATGCCGCCGAAGAGCAGCGACAGCAGGGCCACCGACGCCAGGCCCTCGCCGAACATCCTCGTCTGCGTGGCGAAGTCCATCTTGGCGAGCAGCGATCCGATCCACATGATCAGGAGAGGCGAGGCGGTGAGGACGAACAGCGCCGAGGCCATCGCGCCGAACTTGGCGAGGACGTAGTCGACGCGCTCGATCGGGCGGGCGAAGTACAGCGGCACGGTACGGAACCGCAGATCGCGGGAGACGGACTGCGGGGCCTGGGCGGCCACGAAGATGCCGATGACCATCTGGAGGAACACCGCGTACTGGGTGTAATCGATGGCCAGCTTCGACGACTTGGTGAACACCGCGACCGCCACGACGATCAGCGCGGGCACGCACATCACGGCGGACAGCAGCATCGGCAGCACCTTGGACTTGGCGCTGCGGCCCAGTCCGTACGCGCCGCGCAGCGACTGCGAGAACAGCGCCTGGCGGGCGGCGGCGCGGCCGAGGCGGGGGCCGTCGTAGCCGCGGTATCCGATGTTGTGGATACGGGTGGCCTCGGGGCCGGAGCCTCCGGGCGCGCCCGCCGGGGCGGGTCCGGGAGCGGAGGACATCGGGGATGTCGTCATCGCGTCGGCACCTCCTTCTGGTTCTGCGGGTCCTGCCCGTGCGGCTGCGCGTGATCCTGGGCCCGCGCGTGCGGCTGCGACTGAGCCTGCAGCTGCACCTGGTCCTGGGCCTGGGCCTGGGCCTGGGCCTGGTCGGCGGAGGTGAAGACCTCGGCGATGTGGTGGCGGCGCTGTTCCATGCGGACCAGACCGAGCCCGAGGCCGGCGACGGTGTCGCGGACCAGGTCGTACGTCTCCTCGCCGGGCGCCTCCAGGAGCAGGATGTGCCCCGCGCCCGGCAATCCGTCCTCCACGCCCGCGTGGAGGGTGACTCCGGCGGCGGTGAGCGCGGCGCGCAGGGCCTCCGTGCCGTCCGGGTGCGCGTCGGAGTCGGTGACCTCGACCGCGAGGGTGGCGGTGGTGCGGGTGAAGTCGCTGGTGGAACTGGAGCGCAGGAGCCGGCCGCCGTCGATGACGACGACGTGGTCGCAGGTCCTCTCCAGTTCGCCGAGCAGGTGCGAGGTGACGAGGACCGAGATCCCGAAGTCCGTCCACACCCGCCGGATCAGTCCGAGCATCTCGTCGCGGCCGACCGGGTCGAGGCCGTTGGTCGGCTCGTCGAGCAGCACGAGGCGCGGGTCGTGCACGAGGGCCTGGGCCAGCTTCACCCGCTGCTTCATGCCGGTCGAGTAGCCGCCCATCGGGCGGTAGCGCTCCTCGTACAGACCGACGTGGCGCAGGGTGTCGGCGGTCCGCTCGCGGGCGGCGGTCGCGGGCAGGCCCGACATCCGCGCCATGTGGACGACGAACTCGGTGGCCGAGACGTCGGGGGGCAGGCAGTCGTGTTCCGGCATGTAGCCGACCTGCTCGCGGATCCGGCCGCCCTCGGTGGCGACGTCGAGCCCGAGGACTTCGGCGCGGCCCTCCGTGGCCGGGGACAGACCGAGCAGGATCTTGATCATCGTGGACTTGCCGGCTCCGTTGGCGCCCACCAGTCCGGTCACACCGGGCCCGATGTCCAGGGAGAGCCGGTCGAGAGCGGTCACCCGGGGGAACCGCTTGCTGAGGCTTTCGGTCGCGATCACAGTCACGCAATCGACGGTAGTGGCGTGCGTCACGGCCGTCGTCAGACCAGCGGTCCGATCCGTCTCCGTCTCCAGGTGTACGGGGCCTTAGGGGCCGTCCGGCGGGCTGAGGAGGGACAGGTCCCGGGGGGTGTACGGCGGATCTCGGCCGGGACCGGGGCCGGACGGGGCGGGCGAGCCGGCCCCCCGTCCAGCCACGGCTCCGTTGTCCACAGGCTCGCGCACACCCCTTGACGCAGCCGCCGACCATTGTCACATTCATCAGTGTCAAGTTACGGCTACGTAGCGCAGCCGGCGCTGAGCGGGACGGGCGGGGTGGTGGCATGGCATCGACGGGTACGGCGGGCAGCACGGGCACGAGGCCGGGGTCGGGGACGGGCACGGGCACGGTGGCGGCGCGTGAACTCGACGCTGAGCTGCGGGGGTTCAGGGAGACACAGCGGCTCGCGTACGCGTGCGCGGAGGCGGTCGCGGCCCAGCTGAAGCCGGGGGTGACCGAGCGCGAGGCGGCGCGGATGCAGCGCGAGTGGCTGTACGAGCGCGGGGTGAAGGACTGGTTCCACCGGCCGTTCGCCTGGTTCGGCGACCGCACGGCCTTCGCCGGCTTCAAGATCCCGCTCCAGTTCTTCCCCACCGACCGCCGCCTGGAGGCGGGGATGCCGTTCATCCTCGACATGGCCCCGGTGTACCGGGGTTACACGGCGGACATCGGCTACTCCGGCTGCCTCGGGCTCGACCCCCTCCACGACAAGCTGCTCGCCGATCTGGAGGAGCACCGCACCCTGATCCTCCGCGAGGTGCGCGAGCGCCGCCCCCTGCGGGAGATCTACGAGGACGTGGACCGCCTCATGGTCCGCCAGGGGTACGAGAACCGGCACCGCGCCTATCCCTTCGGCGTCATCGCCCACAAGGTCGACCGGGTGCGCGAACGCCGCTGGGCGCCCACGCTGTTCGGCTTCGGCACCCAGTCCCTGAAGGGCCTGGCGAGCGACGCGCTGCACGGCCACCGGGACGGCTGGTCGCCGCTGTGGTCGCCGTACAAATTCTCCGACCACCCGCCCAAGCCGGGCCTGTGGGCCGTCGAGCCGCACCTCGGATTCCGGGGCACGGGCGCGAAGTTCGAGGAGATCCTGGTGGTCACCGACTCCCGGGATCCCGAGGAGAGCGCGTTCTGGCTGGACGACGACCTGCCGCACGTACGCCGCTGGAACGAGGCGGCGGCATGAGGGACTTCGGCGATGCGAGCCACGCCGACGATACGGACGATGCGAGCGACATGAGTGACGACAGCGGACGAGGAACGGGAAGGGGAGGTTCGATGGCGGCCGACACCGGGCTGAGCGGGGCGCGCGAGCGCCTGGTCCGTACGGGCGGGATCGAGCTGTGCGTGGCGGAGCTGGGCGACGCGAGCCGGCCGACGGTCCTGCTCGTCCACGGCTTCCCGGACTCCAAGGAGGTGTGGTCCGAGGTCGCGCCGAGGCTCGCCGAGCGCTTCCATGTGGTGCTGTACGACGTCCGGGGCCACGGCCGTTCGACGGCGCCGCGCCCGCTGCGCGGCGGCTTCACCCTGGAGAAGCTGACGGACGACTTCCTGGCCGTCGCGGACGCGGTCAGCCCGGACCGGCCGGTCCATCTGGTCGGTCACGACTGGGGTTCGGTGCAGTCCTGGGAGTTCGTGACGGTGGCGCGGACCGAGGGCCGGATCGCGTCCTTCACCTCGATGTCCGGTCCTTCGCTCGACCACTTCGGGCACTGGATCAAGAAGCGGATGGCCCGGCCCACCCCGCGCCGGCTGGGCCAGCTGCTCGGCCAGGGCGCCAAGTCCTGGTACGTGTACGCGCTGCACACCCCGAAGCTGCCCGAACTGGCCTGGCGCGGACCGCTCGGCAAGCACTGGCCGGCGCTCCTGGAGCGGATGGAGGGCATCCCGGCCGGCGGCTACCCGACCGCGTCGCTGCGGTCGGACGCGGCCAACGGCGCCTGGCTCTACCGCGACAACGTGCGCTCCCGGCTCACCCGCCCGCGTCCCGACGCGTACGCCCACGCGCCCGTCCAGCTCATCACGCCGACCGGTGACGCGTTCCTCTCCGAGCGGCTCTACGACGACCTGGGCGACTGGGTGCCGGACCTGACCCGGCGCACCCTGCCGGTCAAGCACTGGGTGCCGCGCACCCGGCCCGACCAACTGGCCGCCTGGATCACCGAGTTCGTCGACCGGCACGAGGAACCGGCGACAGCGGCCCCGAAACCGGCGGTGAAGAGCCGGACCCGGCCCGCGTACGCGGAGCGGTTCGGCGGCCAGCTGGTCCTGGTGACCGGTGCCGCGAGCGGCATCGGCCGGGCCACCGCGTTCGCCTTCGCCGAGGCGGGCGCGCGGGTGATCGCGGTCGACCGGGACACCGAGGGCGCGGCCCGTACGGCCGAGATGTCCCGGCTCATCGGGGCGCCCGCGGCCTGGGGCGAGACCGTCGACGTGGCCGACGAGCAGGCGATGGAGAAGCTGGCCGCGCGGGTGACCGAGGAGTACGGCGTGGTCGACGTGCTCGTCAACAACGCGGGCATCGGGCTGACCGGCTCCTTCTTCGACACCACGAGCGAGGAGTGGCAGCGGGTCCTCGACGTCAACCTGTGGGGCGTGATCCACGGCTGCCGGTTCTTCGGGGAGCGGATGGCCGAGCGCGGACAGGGCGGCCACATCGTCAACACGGCGTCCGCCGCGGCCTTCCAGCCGTCCCGGGCGCTGCCCGCGTACAGCACCTCGAAGGCGGCGGTACTGATGCTGAGCGAGTGCCTGCGGGCCGAGCTCGCCGAGCGGGGCATCGGGGTGTCGGCCATCTGCCCCGGCATCGTGAACACCGCCATCACCTCCACCGCCCGGTTCGCGGGCGTGACGGACGCGGCGGAGGAGAAGCGGCGCCAGAAGAACGCGTCGCGGCTGTACGGGCTGCGCAACTACCCGCCGGAGAAGGTCGCGGACGCGATCCTGGGCGCGGTGCTGCACGACCGGGCCGTGGTGCCGGTGACCCCCGAGGCGCGGGGCGCGCACGCGCTGTCCCGGCTCTCGCCGGGGGTGCTGCGGGCGTTCGCGCGCTGGCAGCCGCCGGCGTAGCCCCGGCGGCGCGGAGCCGGTGGCGCGGAGCCGGTGGCGCGGAGCCCCGCCCCGGCAAGCCGTCCGTACGTCCGTACGGAGGTCCGGGGGCGGGCCGTACCATCGGGTGGAAGGATCGGTCGGTGGGAGCGGATGTGTCGGAGCAGTCGGTACCCCCGGAGTACCGGATCGAGGATCTGGCCCATCGCAGCGGGGCCACCGTGCGCACCATCCGCGCCTACCAGGACCGGGGCCTGCTGCCCCGTCCCGAGCGCCGCGGCCGGTCGAACGTCTACGGCGAGACCCATCTCGCCCGGCTCCGGCAGATCGCGGACCTGCTCGACCGCGGCTACACCCTCGCCTCCATCAAGGAACTCCTGGAGGCGTGGGACGCCGGACGCGGTCTGGGCGGGGTCCTCGGGCTGGTCGCCGAGGTCGACGGGCCGTGGACGGACGAGGAAGCCGACCGGATCTCGCGCGCCGAGCTGGACGCGCGGTTCGGCGGCGAGCCGGACGAGGACGCGGTCCAGGAGGCCATCGAGCTGGGTGTCCTGGAGCGCGTCACGGGCAGGGAGAACGAGGAGTACCTGGTTCCGAGCCCCCAGGAGCTGGCGGTGGCCGCCGAGTTGTACGCCGCGGGGGTGCCGCTCGGTGCGATCACCGGGCATCTGCGGGAACTTCGCGGCCAGGTCGAGCACATCGCCGCCCGTTTCCTGGAGTTCACGAGCGAGCACGTCTTCGCCCGCTATCTGGAGCACCGTCCACCGACGGACGCGGACGCGACCGAGGCCGCGACCCTGGTCCGGCGGCTGCGGCCGCTCGCCCAGCAGACCGTGGACGCCGAACTGGCGCGCGCGATGCGTCTGTTCGCCACCGCCCACCTCCAGTTCCACCTCTCCCCGGACGCCCCGGTGCCCGGCGGTCGCGAACCGCGTGCGGTGACCCTGCCCGCCGAGACGATCCGGGCCGTACGGGAGCTCGTTGGTGAGCGGAACGTGTCGGCGTTCATCACGGCCGCCGCCGAACGGGAAGTCCAGACACGGACCTTGGATGCACTCACCTCAACTCGGGCAAAGAGTAATGAAATCCCCCAAATAGACTGAAAATGCGGCCGGGTTGTCCACAGAATCGCCAACTAGCCTGTGGATAAAACAACTTGCCTGTGGATCAAACCTGGGGATTCAATGAATTCGTGAAGGACGAGAAACGCGTGGTGAGAGTCTCGAAATACCTTTCGAAGCATCTGCGCCACCAACCCGACCGCATCGGAATCGCCCTCGACCCACACGGCTGGACCGAGATCGACACGCTCCTGCGCGCCGCCGCCGCGCACGGCTTCCCGATCACCCGCGCCGAACTCGACCATGTGGTCGCCGCCAACGACAAGAAGCGCTTCACCGTCGAAGGCACCCGTATCCGCGCCGCCCAGGGCCACACCATCCCGGTCGACCTGGACCTGCCGCCCGCCGAGCCGCCCGCGTACCTCTACCACGGCACGATCGCCGCCCGGCTGCCCGCGATCCGGGAAGAGGGCCTGCGCTCCATGGCCCGCCACCATGTGCACCTCTCCCGAGACCGCGAGACCGCCACCCGGGTCGGCGCCCGCCGAGGCCGCCCCGTGGTCCTCGCCGTCGACGCCGGGGCGATGCACCAAGGCGGCCACGTCTTCCATGTCAGCGCGAACGGCGTCTGGCTCACCGCCGCCGTGCCCCCGCGGTACATCCGCTTCTCAGGCTGATCCCGACGCCCCGGGCCCGCGACGACCAGCCGGACACTACGGCGCCCGGGAAGCAATAAAGCGATAGTGATCCAGTCGTCGACCGTCACGGGATACCGTGCAACTCCGCTGTGAACGTGGGGGGTTCAGGTGAAGCAAGGCGACGAGAAGTACCAGGAAGCACTGGCCGAGGCGGTGAACATCCTCCGGCGCTGGGCGCGGGAAGGCCGCGTCGGCTCGTACAAGTCCCTCAGCGAAGAGCTGCAGGCCGAGGGCCACCGGGTCCACTTCCGCGGCCCGGTCATCAGCCATCTCCTCGCCGACGCCTGCCGCCAGGACAGCGAGGGGACCGCGCCCATGCTCTCCGCCCTCGTGGTCCTCAAGACGACCGGCCGGCCCGCCGGCCAGTTCTTCGAGCTGGCGATCGGCGCCCCGTTCCACCGGACGTCCGCGGACTGGACCTGGGAGCAGGAGCGCGCCCGCGTCTTCGCGCGGTACCGCGAGAGCTGATGGGCGCCCGCGCCGCTCGCGGCGGGGTCCCCTCGCCCCGGCGACCGCCCTTCCCGGGAGCCCCGACGTGGTCCCGCCGCACTCCCGACGCGCCCGACGTAGGCTCGACGCATGAACCTGCGCCTGAGCACCCTGATCCTCCCCACCCGACGATGGGCCGAGGGGGGCCGCGCCGTCTGGCAGCGGGCCGAGGAGCTCGGATTCCACGCCGCGTACACCTATGACCACCTGTCCTGGCGGACCTTCCGCGACGGCCCCTGGTTCGGCGCGCTGCCGACCCTCACCGCCGCCGCGACCGCGACGGACCGGCTGCGCCTGGGCACCATGGTCACCTCGCCGAACTTCCGGCACCCGGTGACCCTCGCCAAGGAACTGATCACGCTCGACGACATCTCCGGCGGCCGGATCACCCTCGGCATCGGCGCGGGCGGCAACGGCTTCGACGCCACCGCGCTCGGCCAGGAGCCCTGGACGCCGAGGGAGCGGGCGGACCGCCTCGCCGAGTTCGTCCCGCTGCTCGACCGGCTGCTCACCGAGGACGCGGTGACCGAGCCGGGCACGTTCTACTCGGCCCACGAGGCCCGCAACATCCCCGGCTGCGCCCAGCGCCCCCGGCTGCCGTTCGCGGTCGCCGCGACCGGCCCGCGCGGGCTGCTGCTCGCCGCCCGCCACGGTCAGGCGTGGCTGACGACCGGCGACCCGAAGCTGTACGAGAACGGCACCCCCGAGCAGTCGCGGGAAGCGCTCGCCATCCAGGGCGAGAAGCTGGAAAAGGCCTGCGCCGAGGTCGGCCGGGACGTCTCGGAAATGGACAGGATCCTTCTCCACGGCTTCACCCCGGACCGGAACGCGCCCCTGGAGTCCCTCGACGCCTTCGTCGACTTCGCCGGCCGTCACCAGGAGCTGGGCTTCACCGAGATCGTGATCCACTGGCCGGTCGCCGACTCCATCTTCGCCGCCGACCAGGACGTTTTCGAGCAGATCGCCACCGAGGCCCTCGCGCAGCTCGGCTGACCGACCGCCCCGGCGCACGGCCCCCGACCCGTCGGCACCCGCCCCTTGTCCCCCAGGGTGCCGACTGGCCGGAAACCGCCGGGCTCCGGCCCGCTCCCGCACTCAAATGTGCGGGCTTCCGCACGCACGTGCGCGTTGTGCGGAACAATGAAGCGGTGACTCCATCTGACTCCGCGCACCCCGAGAACCGGTCCGTCCGCCTGATCGCCACCGATCTCGACGGCACTCTGCTGCGGGACGACAAGACCGTCTCGGAGCGCACCGTCGCGGCCCTCGCGGCCGCCGAGCGGGCGGGTATCGAGGTCTTCTTCGTCACCGGCCGCCCGGCCCGCTGGATGGATGTCGTCAGCGATCACGTCCACGGTCACGGTCTCGCCATCTGCGCCAACGGCGCCGCGGTGGTCGACCTCCACCGTGGAAAAACGTTTCTGGACGTGCGCCCGTTGATGCGGCCCACCGCCCTGGACATCGTCAAGGCCCTGCGGACCACCGTCCCCGGCACCACCTTCGCCGTCGAGATGACGACCGGCATCCACTACGAGCCGGACTACCCGCCGTTCTTCCTCGACCCGGGTGCCACCGTCGCCGACGCCGAGAAGCTCCTGTTCGAGGACGCCCCCGGCACCGGCGACCCCGTCCTCAAGCTGCTCGCCCAGCACCCGGACCTCGACCCCGACGCCTTCCTCGGCACCGCTCGCGAGGCCGCCGGCGCGCTCGCCTCCTTCACCCGCTCCAGCCCCACCGCGCTCCTGGAGATCAGCGGCCTCGGCGTCTCCAAGGCCTCCACTCTCGCCCGGTGCTGCGCCGAGCGCGGGATCACGCCCGAGGAGGTCGTGGCCTTCGGCGACATGCCCAACGACATCGAAATGCTCGGCTGGGCGGGGAGTTCCTACGCCATGGGCAACGCCCACCCCGACGCCGTCGCCGCCGCCACCGGCGTCACCGCGGGCAACAACGAGGACGGCGTGGCCCTGGTCATCGAGCGCCTCGTCGCCGAATCCGTCCACGCCCGCTGATCCCCCGGGCCCGGCACGGGCCCCAGCCCTGCCTCCGGCCCCGGACCACCCGGCCCGGGCCCGCCTCCAGGCCCGCGCCACACCGGCACCGCACCGCAATCACGCCGGCACCGCACCACGCCACATCGCCCCGCCGTCCTGCCTGCCGTCCCGCCGTCCCCGCCTCCGGGCAACGCCCCGGGAACCCAGGTCAGAGCGGCGCCTGCCACACCACCGTCGTCCCGGCCCCGTCCTCGCCGATGCCCGGGTCGCACCAGCTCGCGCCGCCGAGCGACTCGGCGCGCCGGGCCAGATTGCGCAGCCCGCTGCGCCGGCCCCCGGACGGGATCCCGATCCCGTCGTCGGCCACCGACAGCCGGACCCCCGGGGTGCCGTCCGCCAGCGTGACCGTGGCGTCCAGGACCACCTCGATCCGGGACGCCTCCGCGTGCCGGAAGGCGTTCGACAACGCCTCGCGCAGCGCGGCGATGAGGTTCTTGCCGGTCAGTTCGCCGACGGTCGCGTCGATCGCGCCGAGGAAGCGGTGCGCGGGCTTGAAACCGAGCGGCACGGCCGCCGTGTTGATCTCCCGCAGGACCCGGGTGCGCAGCCCCGAGGGCGCCTCCGCCGGCCCCTGCTGGAGCGCGAAGATCGCCGTACGGATCTCCTGGATGGTCACGTCCAGCTCGTCGACCGCCTTGCCGACCCCGTCCCGCACGGCGGGCACGATCGACTTGCGCTGGGCGCTCTCCAGCATCATCCCGGTGGCGAACAGCCGCTGGATGACCAGGTCGTGCAGATCGCGGGCGATCCGGTCGCGGTCCTCGTAGACGGCGAGCCGTTCCCGGTCCCGCTGGGCCTCGGCCATCATCAGCGCGAGTGCCGCCTGCGAGGCGAACTGGGCGGCCAGGGTCCGCTCCGCCTCCGTGAACGGCCGCGCGCCCCGGGCCCTCGGCACCGCGAGCGCCCCGAGCACCCGGCCGCCGCTCTGCAGCGGCAGCATCATCGCGGGCCCGTACTCCGCCGCGAGCGGGGTGGCCATCCGGGGGTCGCCGGCGGCGTCGTCGAGGAACACCGCCTCGCCCTCCAGCAGACTCTCCGTCACCGGACTCTCGGCCGGGATCACCAGGCCGAGCGTCCGGCTCGCCTGGTCGGTGGAGACGGCGACGACCTCCAGACCGCCCTCCTCGGCCGGCAGCAGCACGATGCCCGCGCCGGCGTCGGCGAGCCGCCGGGCCTGCTCGGCGACGACCGTGAGCGCGTCGTCGGCGTCCCCGCCGGAGAGCAGGGCGGTGGTGACGGCGACGGAGCCGTCGATCCAGCGCTCGCGCTGCCGGGCGGCCTCGTACAGCCGCGCGTTGCCGATGGCGATCCCGGCCTCGGTGGCGAGCACCCGGACCATGTGGACGTCGTAGTCGTTGAACTCGCCGCCGTCGTTCTTCTCGGCGAGATAGAGATTGCCGAAGATCTCGCCCTGCACCTTGATCGGGACACCGAGGAAGGTCCGCATCGGCGGATGGCCCGGGGGGAACCCGGCCGAACGCGGATCGGCCGCCACATCGGCGAGCCGGATCGTCTGCGGATCACGGATAAGCGCGCCGAGCAGCCCGGCGTGCCCGTCGGGCCGGTGGCCGATCCGGCGCGCGACGTCCTCGCCGACGCCGTAGGTGACGAAGTCGGACAGGCCGTCGCGCTCCTCGTCGACGACGCCGATGGCCGCGTACCGGGCACCGGCGAGCGCCGCCGCCGTCTCGCAGATCCGGTCGAGGGTGGTGTGCGGTTCGAGGCCGGCGCCGACGGAACGCATCGCCTCCAGGAGCAGCGGCACGCGCGCGGTCAGTTCGGTCGACAGACCGCGCAGACCCCGGGTCGCCTGGGTCGCGGCGTCGAGCGGGTCCGGTACCTCGGGCGCGGCGGTCATGACCGTGGGCCTCTCGCTTCCTATGGGGCGGCGGCAGTCGGCTGTGCGGACCGCGCGGGGGCCGGGGACGCGGACCGGTCGTCCGGCGCGGTCCCCGGTACGAAGGTAGCGGCGGCGTCGGCGTCGGTCGCGGCGGCCCCGGTCGCGAGCAGCCGATCGCTCGCCCGCTCCCGCTCCCGCATCCGCCGCAGCGGCCCGTCGGCCGCCGCCAGGTCCGCGTACGGCCCGCGCTGCGCGATCCGGCCCCGGTCGAGGACGATCACCTCGTCGACGGCGTCGAGTCCGTGCAGCCGGTGGGTGATGAGGACGGTGGTGCGTCCCTCGGTGGCCCGCAGCAGATCGTCGGTGAGCGCGTCGGCGGTGGCCAGATCCAGATGCTCGGCCGGCTCGTCGAGGACGAGGACGGGGAAGTCGGCGAGCAGTGCCCGGGCGAGCGCGAGGCGCTGCCGCTGGCCGCCCGAGAGCCGTGAACCGTGCTCGCCGACGAGCGTGTCGAGCCCGTCGGGCAGGGTGTCCACCCAGTCCAGGAGCCGGGCGCGGCGCAGCGCCTCGCGCAGTTCGCCGTCGCTCGCCCCGGTCCGGGCGAGCCGCAGGTTCTCGCGCAGCGTGCTGTCGAAGAGGTGGGCGTCCTGAGCGCACAGGCCGACGAAGCGGCGGACGTCGTCGCCGTCGAGGTCCCGGGCGGGGACGCCGCCGATCCGGTACGCACCGGACTCGGTGTCCAGGAAGCGCAGCAGCACCTGGGCGAGGGTCGTCTTGCCGGAGCCGGACGCGCCGACCACGGCCACCCGGTGCCCGGCCTCGAGGCGCAGCCCGAAGCCGTCCAGCGCGGGCCGGTCCGCTCCGGCGTACCGCGCCGTGAGCCCGTCCAGTTCCAGCGGGAACGGACTCGCTGGGGCAGCCGCGGGTGCGGCCGGCTCGGGAACGGGGACCGGGGCGTCGAGCACGGCGAGGACCCGCTCGGCGCTGCGCCGCACGCGCTGGCGGTACTGGAGGGCGAGGGGCAGTCCGGTGACGGCCTCGAACGCGGCGAGCGGGGTGAGGACGACCACGGCGAGCGCGACGCCGTCGAGCCGGCCGTCCCGCACCGCCTGGACGCCGACGAGCGCGGCACCGGCCACGGTGAGGCCGCAGACCAGGGCGGACAGACCGGCGCTCAGCGCGGTGGCGGCGGACTGCCGGGAGGCGATGGCGGTGAGGGTACGGTCGGCCGCGGCGGCCCGTTCGACGCGGCCTTTCAGGGCCCCGGCGACGGTGAGTTCGGCGCAGCCGCGCAGCAGGTCGACCACGGTGGTGGTGAGCGTGCCGCGCGCGGGGGCGAGCCGCCGTTCCGCGCGCCGGGCGAGCGCGGCGCCGGTCAGCGGTACGGCGACGCCGGCGAGCAGCAGTCCGGCGGCGAGGACCGCGCCGGCCTCGGGCAGCAGCCAGGCGGTGAAGGCGACCGATCCGGCGCCGACGACCAGCGCGGCCCCGGCCGGGAGGAGCCAGCGCAGCCAGTAGTCCTGGAGCGCGTCGACGTCGTGCACCAGCCGGGCCAGCAGATCGCCGCGCCGGGTGCGGCGCAGTCCGGCGGGCGCGATCCGCTCCAGCCGGCGGAAGACGGCGACCCGCAGATCGGCGAGCATCCGCAGGACGGCGTCGTGCGAGACGAGACGCTCGGCGTAACGGAACACGGCGCGCCCGATACCGAAAGCGCGGGTCGCGGTCACGGCGACCATCAGATAGAGCACGGGCGGCTGTTCGGACGCCCGGGAGATGAGCCACCCGGACACCGCCATGAGGCCCACGGCCGAACCGAGCGCCAGGCTGCCCAGCAGCAGCGCGAGCGCGACCCGGCCCCGAAGCCCGCCGGCCATCGCCCGCACCCGGCCGAACACCCGCCGCGCGGACGGCGCCCGGCCCACGGCGCCGGCGTCCATGGGGCCGGAGCCCAGAGAGCCGGTGCCGGTGGAGCCGGTGCCCATGAGGCCGGTGTCCAGGGAGGACGCGGACTGCCGGGACTCCACAGCCGCGGGAGCGGCCGGAGCGGTACCCGCTCCCCTGGGGTCGGCAGCCACGGGCAGCGCGCTCCTCGCGCCACCGGCCACCGCATCGCGCACGGCCCCCTCGGGCGCACCGAACTCCTCGGCCGCGCCGATCCGCACCACCCGGTCCGCGACCGCGAGCAGCGCCGGCCGGTGCACGACCAGCAGCACCGTACGGCCGACCGCGAGCCGGCGGACGGCGTCGACGACACCGGCCTCGGTGTCCCCGTCGAGGGCGGCGGTCGGCTCGTCGAGAAGCAGCAGGGGCCGGTCCGCGAGGAACGCCCGGGCCAGCGCGAGCCGCTGGCGCTGACCGGCGGAGAGACCCGCACCGTCCTCACCGAGCAGGGTGTCGGCACCCTCCGGCAGATCGGTGACGAACCCGTCCGCGCCGGCATCGCGCAGCGCCTGCCGGACCGCCGCGTCGGAGGCCTCCGGCCGGGCCAGCCGGACGTTCTCCGCGATGGTCCCGGCGAAGAGATGCGGGCGCTGTGGCACCCACGCGATCCGCGAGCGCCACTCCTCCAGGTCCAGCGAGGCGAGGTCGGCGCCTCCGACTCGTACCGTGCCGCCCTCCTCCGGGCGGGTGAAGCCGAGCACCACGTCGAGCAGGGTCGACTTGCCGGAGCCGCTCGGTCCGACGAGGGCCACGGTCTCGCCGGGTTCGACGGTGAGCGAGGCGGCGGCGGGCGAGGCCGTGGTGCGGCCGGGGTGCCGTACCGTCACCCGGTCGATTTCCAGACGCAACGACGCGGGCACCGTCCCCGTACCGCCGGCGGGCAGCGGCTGTTCCAGGACCTCGAAGATCTCCTCGGCGGCGGCCAGTCCCTCCGCCGCCGCGTGGAACTGCGCACCCACCTGCCGCAGCGGCAGATACGCCTCGGGCGCCAGGATCAGGATGACGAGTCCGGTCGTGAGATCGAGAGTGCCGTGCACCAGCCGCATACCGGTGCCGACCGCGACCAGCGCGACCGACAGCGTCGCGAGCAGTTCCAGGGCGAAGGAGGAGAGAAAGGCGATCCGCAGCGTCCGCATAGTCGCCCGCCGGTACTCGGCGGTGATCTTCCGGATGTTCTCGGCCTGCGCCTTGGCACGGCCGAACACCTTGAGCGTCGGCAGACCGGCCACCACGTCGAGGAAGTGCCCCGAGAGCCGGGACAGCAGCTTCCACTGACGGTCCATCCGGGCCTGGGTGTACCAGCCGATGAGGATCATGAAGAGCGGGATGAGCGGCAGGGTCACCACGATGATGGCCGCCGAGATCCAGTCCTCGGTGACGATCCGGGCGAGCACCGCCACCGGCACCACGACCGCGAGCCCCAGCTGGGGCAGATAGCGGGCGAAGTAGTCGTCGAGCGCGTCCACGCCCCGGGTGGCGAGCGCGGCCAGCGAGCCGGCCTTCTGCCCGCCGAGCCAGCCGGGCCCGAGCGCCGCGGCCTGCTGGAGAAGCCGGCCGCGCAGTTCGGACTTGACCGCCGCGCTGGCCCGGTGGGCGGCCAGCTCGGTGAGCCAGGAGACCAGCCCCCGCCCCACCGCCACGACGGCCAGCAGCACCAGCGGCGTGGTGAGACCGGAGACCGGCAGACCCTTCTGGAAGGCCCCCACCACAACGTCGGCGATCAGCATCGCCTGGGCGACGATCAGTACCGCCCCCACGAGGCCGAGTCCGACCACCGCCAGCAGGAAGAAGCGGGTCGCCCGAGCATGACGGAGCAGACGCGGATCGATCGGTTTCACGTGAAACATCCTTCCCCGGGGGCGATGTTTCACGTGAAACATCGCCCCGGAGAGGGCCGGCCCTGCGGGGGCCGGCCGGGCGGAGAGAGGGTCAGTGCGCGGCGTCGGCGATGTGCTGTGTGCCGATCCGCTTGCGGAACACCCAGTAGGTCCAGCTCTGGTAGAGCAGCACCAGGGGCGTCGCGATGGCCGCGCACCACGTCATGATCTTGAGCGTGTACGGGCTGGACGACGCGTTGGTCACCGTCAGGCTCCACGCCTCGTTGAGCGTGGACGGCATGACGTTCGGGAACAGCGTCAGGAACAGCATGGCCACCGCCGCGACGATCGTGACGCCGGAGAGCATGAACGCCCATCCCTCGCGTCCGATCTGGTTGGCCCCGATCGCGCCGACCAGCGCCACCACGGCGACCAGCATCGCGGCGAGGCTCCAGCCGTCACCGTGGTTCAGCTGGGTCCAGATGAGGAAGGCGAGCGCGAGCAGCGCCGTGACGATCCCCAGCTTGAGCGCGAGCGCCCGGGCCCGGCCACGGATGTCGCCGACCGTCTTGAGCGCCGTGAACACCGCACCGTGGAAGGTGAAGAGGGTGAGCGTGACCAGGCCGCCGAGGATCGCGTACGGGTTGAGCAGATCCCAGAAGTTGCCGACGTACTCGAAGTCCTGGTCGATCTTCACGCCCCGGACGATGTTGCCGAAGGCCACACCCCACAGGAACGCGGGGACGAGGGAGGTCCAGAAGAGGGCGTGCTCCCAGTTGCGCTGCCACTTCTCCCCGGACCGCTTGGCCCGGTACTCGAAGGCGACACCGCGCACGATCAGACAGAGCAGGATGATCAGCAGCGGCAGATAGAAGCCGGAGAAGAGCGTGGCGTACCACTCGGGGAAGGCGGCGAAGGTCGCACCGCCCGCGGTGAGCAGCCACACCTCGTTGCCGTCCCAGACGGGTCCGATGGTGTTGATGAGGACGCGCTTCTCGGTCCGGTCCCGGGCGAGCAGCTTGGTGAGGATGCCTACTCCGAAGTCGAATCCCTCCAGGAAGAAGTAGCCGATCCAGAGGACGGCGATGAGTACGAACCAGACGTCGTGGAGTTCCATGCCTCGATCTCCTGAGCCTCAGTACGAGAAGGCCATGGGGCGGTCGGCGTCGTCCCCGCCGATCCGGGTGGGCGGGTTGAGGTCGTCCTCGGTCAGCTCGGGCGGGCCGGCCTTGATGTACTTGACGAGCAGCTTCACCTCGATCACGGCGAGGATCGCGTAGAGGGCCGTGAAGAGGCTCATCGAGGTGATCACCTCACCCTGGGAGACCCCGGGGGAGACGGCGTCGCGGGTCTGCAGCACCCCGAAGACGGCCCACGGCTGACGGCCCATCTCGGTGAAGATCCAGCCCCACGAGTTGGCGATCAGCGGGAAGGCCAGCGTCCACAGGGCCAGGATCCAGTAGGCATGGGCGAGCTTGGGGCTGAGCGCCTTGTTCTTGAACGGCACCAGGTGCGGTACCTCGTCCTCGCCCGTCCGCAGCGCGGGGGCCAGCCAGAACCTCTTGCGGGTCAGCCAGAGTCCGACGAGTCCGATGACGAAGGACGACATACCGAAGCCGATCATCCACCGGAAGCTCCAGTACGTGGTGGGGATCATCGGCCGGTAGTCGCCGGGCCCGAACCGCGCCTGCTCTTCCTTGTTGATGTCGTTGATGCCGGGGACATGCGAGCTGAAGTCGTTGTCGGCGAGGAAGGACAGCAGACCGGGGATCTCGATGGCCACGGTATTGCGGCCCTTCTCGACGTCTCCGTAGGCGAAGACGGAGAACGGCGCACTGTCCTGGCCGTCCCACAGCGCCTCGGCCGAGGCCATCTTCATCGGCTGCTGCTTGAACATGACCTTGCCGAGCGTGTCACCGCTGAGCGCGGTGAGCAGACCGGCGACCACGACCGTGACCAGACCCAGCCGGAGCGAGGTCTTCATCACCGCGACATGGCGCTTGCGAGCCAGGTGGTACGCGGCGATGCCGACCATGAAGGCGCCACCGGTGAGGAAGGCCGCCGAGAGGGTGTGGAAGACCTGGTTGAGGGTGGTGTTCTGCGTGATCACCAGCCAGAAGTCGGTGAGCTCGGCGCGTCCCCGCTGGGGGTTGAACCGGTAGCCGACCGGGTGCTGCATCCAGGAGTTGGCGGCCAGGATGAACCACGCGGAGGCGATGGTGCCGATCGACACCATCCAGATGCAGGCGAGGTGGATCTTCTTCGGCAGCTTGTCCCAGCCGAAGATCCACAGACCGATGAAGGTCGATTCGAAGAAGAACGCGATCAGCGCCTCGAAGGCGAGGGGGGCGCCGAAGATGTCGCCGACGAAGCGGGAGTAGTCGGACCAGTTCATACCGAACTGGAACTCCTGCACGATGCCGGTGACGACACCCATGGCGATGTTGATCAGGAAGAGCTTGCCCCAGAACTTGGTGGCCCTGAGGTACTTCTCCTTGTCGGTGCGCACCCAGGCCGTCTGTAGACCTGCCGTGAGCGCGGCGAGTGAGATCGTCAGCGGGACGAAGAGAAAGTGATAGACGGTGGTGATGCCGAACTGCCAGCGCGCCAGTGTCTCGGGCGCCAAAGCGAGGTCCACGTCTGCTCCTTACATCGCCGTGGTCACATCGGCAGTCTGCCCCTTTGATCCCACACATTCCTGGAGGAACAGGGACACGCTTGTGAACGCGTTCACATTCACAAGCATTATGGCTCATATGCAATAGGCCCCTTCGGCCGGGGTCCCCTACCCGGGGTCACCCCCTGAGCGGGACCTTCGCCACCTTCCCTCCGGCCACCCCCACCACGCTGACCAGGGCTTTTATCGGACGAGCCAAGCAACCGCCCCGGGGCACCGGGCCGAAGGGGTGACCCTGCGCGGTGGCCGGATCCCGTGGCACGCGCCACATTGGACGCGTACCCACGATTTCCGGCCATGACGAAGGCCGTCGAACGGCCCCGGACGACCTCCGGGAGGCCCGGCGCGCCGAGGACCGGCCGGAGGACCGGGGCCGAACGGCCTGACGAGGGCACGGCACCGCACGGCTCGAAATCATCGGGTGCCGGAGCACGACGGGCCCGGGAACGGCGACGACCCCGGAGTGGTCGCCCTCGCGACCGGCCCCGGGGCCGTATGTACGAAAGAAGTGCGGGAGTTACGCGTCCCTGCGGAAGCTCTCGGCCGCCTTCAGGAACAGGTCGTTCGCCTCGTCCTCGCCGATCGTGACGCGCACGCCCTCACCGGCGAACGGCCGCACGACCACGCCCTGCCGCTCGCACTCGGCGGCGAACTCCATGGTCCGCTCGCCGAGCCGCAGCCAGACGAAGTTCGCGTGGGTCTCCGGCACGGTCCAGCCCTGGGCCACGAGGCCGGCGTGGACCCGCTCGCGCTCGGCGACCAGCGCGCCGACCCGCCCGAACAGCTCGTCCTCGGCCCGCAGCGAGGCCACCGCGGCGTCCTGCGCCAGCTGGCTCACGCCGAACGGGACCGCGGTCTTGCGCAGCGCGGCCGCCACCGGCTCGTGCGCGACGGCGAAGCCCACCCGCAGGCCGGCCAGTCCGTACGCCTTCGAGAAGGTCCGCAGCACCGCCACGTTCGGCCGGTCGCGGTACAGCTCGATGCCGTCCGGGATCTCGGTGTCGCGGACGAACTCGCGGTACGCCTCGTCGATGACCACGAGCACATCGGAGGGCACCCGGTCCAAGAAGCGCTCCAGCTCGGCCCGGCGCACCGCGGTGCCCGTGGGGTTGTTGGGGTTGCAGACGAAGATCAGCCGGGTCCGGTCGGTGATCGCGGCGGCCATCGCGTCGAGGTCGTGCACCTCGCCGTCGGTGAGCGGCACCTTCACCGAAGTCGCCCCGCTGATCTGGGTGATGATCGGGTACGCCTCGAAGGACCGCCAGGCGTAGATCACTTCGTCGCCCGGGCCCGAGGTGGCCTGGAGCAAAGACTGCGCCACGCCGACCGAGCCGGTGCCGGTGGCCAGGTGGGAGACCGGCACGCCGAAGCGGTCGGCCAGCTCCTGCATCAGGCCCGTGCAGGCCATGTCCGGATAGCGGTTGAAGTCCGCGGCCGCGGCGAGGGTGCTCTCCATCACGCCGGGCAGCGGCGGATAGGGGTTCTCGTTGGAGGACAGCTTGAAGGCGACCGGACCACCGGCGGCGGCCGGCTTGCCCGGCTTGTAAGTGGGGACGCCGTCCAGTTCGGCACGCAGCTTCGGGCCTGCCACATCCGCCCCGGGGATCCCGCTGGTCTCGCTCACAGTGTGTCCTCCTCCGTACCTGGCACCAATACTGCTCACCTTATGAGGATTCGGCTCCGCTGCGAATGGCCTGGGAACAACTGGCGGGGGACAACTCGGGGCGCTCGGGGGCGAGCCGGGCCCGCCGGGGCGTGACGAGGGGCCCGCCGGCCCGGTCTTCACCCAGGGGGCGCATATCAAGATGGCGCGCGCCGGTGGCGGGCGCCGTGGCGCGCGTCCCCCATAGAGGTGAGTTGAGACCTCTTCGAGACCTCCACCCCTCGCCAGGCACATCGGCACAAGGGGCCGCAGAACCTATGGCGACATCCGAATTACCCTTTCTTTCCAAGGGGATTGACCCTGCATTGCCTTGCAGAAACGTGCCTCTCGATGCCTGCATATGCGCGCGGCCCGACCCACCCGCATCGCCCTACTATCGGCTCGCCATGACAGCAGCAGGGAAGCACCAGGTGAGCCGGGCACAAACCCGGGGAACCCGGCAGGGCCGGGCGGGCATCCGGGACGTGGCCGCCGCCGCCGGGGTCTCCATCACGACTGTCTCCGACGCACTCAACGGCAAGGGCCGGCTCCCGGACGCCACCCGCCGTCACGTCCGCGAGGTCGCCGACCGACTGGGCTATCGCCCCTCGGCGGCCGCCCGCACGCTCCGCACCGGCAAGTCCGGCCTCATCGGCCTGACCGTGACCACGTACGGGGATGAACCTTTCACCTTCACGGAATTCGCCTATTTCGCGGAGATGGCCAGGGCCGCCACCTCGGCCGCGCTCGCCCGCGGCTACGCGCTGGTCATCCTGCCCGCCACCTCCCGTCACGACGTCTGGTCGAACGTCGCCCTCGACGGCACCGTCGTCATCGACCCCTCCGACCACGACCCGGTCGTGACCGAACTCGTCCGCCAGGGCCTGCCCGTCGTCTCCGACGGACGCCCCGCCGGCACGCTGCCGGTCACCGCCTGGGTGGACAACGACCACGAGGCCGCCGTCCTCGATCTGCTCGACCACCTCGCGGCCGCCGGCGCCCGCCGGATCGGTCTGCTCACCGGGACGACGACCGACACGTACACCCGGCTCTCCACCACCGCGTACCTCGACTGGTGCGCACGGGTGGGCCAGGACCCCGTCTACGAGGCCTATCCGGCGCACGATCCGTGCGCGGGCGCCATCGCGGCCGACCGGCTGCTCGCCCGCCCGGACCGCCCCGACGCCGTGTACGGGCTCTTCGACCCCAACGGCACCGACCTGCTCGCGGCGGCCCGCCGCTACGGGCTGCGGGTCCCGGACGACCTGCTGCTCGTGTGCTGCAGCGAGTCCACGGTGTACGCCACCACCGAACCGCCCATCACGACGCTCTCGCTCAAACCGCGCCGGATCGGCACCGCCGTCGTCCAGCTCCTCATCGACGCCATCGAGGGGATCGAGACGGACGGTCCGGTCGAACGGGTCATACCGACGGAGCTGATCGTCCGCACCTCGTCGCAGCGGCGGCCGCCGCGAACGACGGTAAGCCCGCCCCGCTCTCCCTCGAAGGACTGAAAACCGTCGAGCGCCGGAAAGGGCCGCCCGGGCCGTACGAAAACCGCGACGGACCCGGACGGCCCGGCCCGAAAGGGCACCGGAGCAGCGGCCCCGCGAAGGGGAACGACACGGCCCGAGGGGGGCCGAGCGGGGGACAGGCTCCGGGCGTGGCCCGGAGCCCCGGGGCGGGCGGGGGAGCCGGGGGACGCGTGAACCGTTCGGCCCGGCATCGGTCGCACACCGCGACGCGGCCCGGGCCGAGCCCTGAACCGGATCTTCCCAATTCGGGCGAAACGGCCGGTGAACCCGGAGTGGACCCGGATTCACCACCCCTGGTGCGTCACACAGGAGGACGCTCATTCCTATGATGGGCGGACGACACCGCGGACCATCACTACCAGGCCGGTCCGCGATGTGCAGGGCATCGCGACGGTGGTGGAGGGGTCGATGACACAGGGGGACGGGCAGGAACCCGTAGTGCGCACGGCGACGTTGCGTGACTTCCGTGTACCTCCGTACGCCAAGGTGCCCGTCCAGGGGCAGCCCGCCGACCCGCGGACCGCCCCGGCGCACGCCCCGGATCCCGCGACCGCGCCCGCGGCTCCCATGCCCGCGGACGCCACGCTCCACCTGGGCAGCCTCCCGCTCGGACACCCCCTGAACCCGTACCGGGGCGAGGAGTCCGAGCCCTACGACGTCTTCGCCGCCGGAGCGCCGGCCCCCGCGCACGCGCCGGTCGCCCCCGGGGCCGTCCCCGAACCCCTGGCACCGGCCCCCGCGCCCGTGGCGCGGACGACCGACGGGCACCCCGGGAACGCCTTCCCCGAGGACGCGCTGCCCGAGGGGTACACCCCCACCGAGCGCGACCTGCCGGTCATCAACCGCGGCGACACCGTCCAGGTGCACGTCGACCCGCTGCCGCGCCCCGACGCCCAGGCCTCCGACGGCCGCGGCCCGCTCTATGTCGTGGGCGACGTCCACGGCTACCTCGACGAGCTGGTGGCGGCCCTGCGCGCCCAGGGCCTCATCGACGAGAACGGCGGCTGGGCCGCGGGCAACGCGCGGCTGTGGTTCCTCGGCGACTTCACCGACCGGGGTCCGGACGGCATCGGCGTCATCGACCTGGTGATGCGGCTGTCCGCCGAGGCCGCGGCCGCCGGCGGCTACTGCAAGGCCCTGATGGGCAACCACGAGCTGCTGCTGATCGGCGCCAAGCGCTTCGGCGACACGCCGGTCAACTCCGGGGCCGGCACCGCCACCTTCCAGGCCGCCTGGCTGCTCAACGGCGGCCAGAAGCACGACATGGACCGCCTCCAGGACGTCCACCTCCAGTGGATGTCCCGGCTCGACGCCGTCGTGGCGGAGGACGACCACCTGCTCCTGCACTCGGACACCACCGCGTATCTCGACTACGGCGCGACCATCGAGGACGTCAACGACACCGTCCACGAGATCCTCACCCGCAACGACGCGGACGAAGTCTGGGACCTCTTCCGGAAGTTCACCAAGCGCTTCGCCTTCCGCGACGAGGCAAGCGGCCCGGGCGCCGTGCGCGAGCTGCTCGCCACGTACGGCGGCCGGCGGATCGTGCACGGCCACAGCCCGATCCCGTACCTCCTCGGCCAGGTCGGCACGGAGGACGGCGAGGACGACGAGCGTCCGGTCGTCGACGGCCCGCACGTCTACGCCGACGGGCTGGCCATCGCGATGGACGGCGGAGTGACCATGGCCGGAAAGCTACTGGTCGTCCAACTCCCCCTGCCCGCCTGAGGCATAACCGTACGCACCCGGGGAATCCGAACCCCGGGACGCCCCGCCACCACGCGCGCAGTACTCGGCCACACGCTCCCGGCCGGTCCCTCCGTGGCGGGTCCTCCTCCGTTTCCGCCCGACCGGCAGTCTTTTCCGGCCGGTTTTGGCCCCCACGGAGCATCGGGGGATGCACATGTACGTGGCCCCACATCTGCTGACCGAAGACCGTCTCGCTTTCGAACAGACCCTCGACGACGCGCTGCACGCCATGGCCGGCGCGGAGGTTCCCGGCCGGGATGTCCCCGGCCCGGCCGGAGCCGCCCGGCCCACCATCGCGCAGCTGCGCGCACGGGCACTGGAAGCCGTGGAACCGATCACGACCACCGCCGCGACCGAGTACGACCACTTCAAACGGGTGCGCGAGCAGGCCCGGGCCCGTGAACGAGCCGGCGAGCAGGCCCATGAGCAAGCCGGTGAACAGGCCCGTTCCGCCCACGGAGGCGGCGATACGGCGCAGCGCCCCGCCCACGCGCGCGGGACGGAGCTCGTCACCGCCCTCACTGTCCTCGCTCCCCTCCTCGCGGGCACGGCGGCCGCGATCCTGCTCCTGGCCGGGGCGGTCCTCCGGCTCGTCGAACCGGCTCCCGCCTTCGCGGACACCCTGCTCACCACGGGCCTGTACTTCGGCGCCGGTGCGGCGGCCGGGCTGCTGTGCGGGGCGATGGCCCTGGTGATCACGGCCCTGCGCAACAAAACCGCCGCAACCCGGGCTCCCGCCGTCGCCGCCGCGACCGCCGACGACGAGACCGCGCGCGCCGAGGATGCCTGGCGCCGGGCGCTGCGGGACCGGGGGATCGTCCCCTTCCTCCGCGACGCCCGCGCCCTGCCACCGACCCCGGACGAACACCGTGGGAGCCCGGAGCCCCAGGAAGACCCGGCGAACCCGGCTCCGGGTACCGGCCGCCTCCCCCGGACCGGCTACAGCGCCCCGGACTTCACCAGCCCCGACTTCACCGGGCCGGACCTCGGCGCGCCGGGGCACGACCCCGGCTGATCACCGGCCGTCCGCCGTTGATCAGCCGGTCGCCCTGTCGCCGGCGGGCCGGTCGGCCGGCCCGCCGGCCGGTCAGCCGGTCAGCCGACCGGTCAGCCGTCCGCCATCGGCAGATAGACCCGGTTGCCCGACGCCGCGAACTCCTCGGACTTCCGCAGCATCCCGGCGGCGATCTCCGCGTCGCTCGCCGACGGCGCGTCCCCGCCGAACCGCTCGGTGATGCTCCTGCTGATCTTCATCGAGCAGAACTTCGGCCCGCACATCGAGCAGAAGTGCGCCGTCTTCGCGGGCTCCGCCGGCAGCGTCTCGTCGTGGAACTCCCGCGCCGTGTCCGGGTCGGGGGCCAGATTGAACTGGTCCTCCCAGCGGAACTCGAACCGCGCGTCCGACAGCGCGTCGTCCCACGCCTGCGCGCCGGGGTGCCCCTTCGCCAGATCCGCCGCGTGCGCGGCGATCTTGTAGGTGACGACGCCGGTCTTCACGTCGTCCCGGTTCGGCAGGCCCAGGTGCTCCTTGGGGGTGACGTAGCAGAGCATCGCCGTACCCCACCAGGCGATCATCGCCGCAC
Organism: Streptomyces sp. NPDC048718; assembly: GCF_043198875.1. Classification (NCBI taxonomy): domain Bacteria; kingdom Bacillati; phylum Actinomycetota; class Actinomycetes; order Kitasatosporales; family Streptomycetaceae; genus Streptomyces; species Streptomyces sp. NPDC048718. The sequence goes on along the minus strand of NZ_JBICVG010000010.1, from coordinate 113,407 downwards.
CGATGCCCGAGGTGATGTGGTCATATGCCGGAGCGACATCGGTGGTGAGCGGGCCGAGCGTGTAGAACGGCGCCTCGTCGCAGATCTCCTGCTGGAGCTCCACGTTCTCGCGGATCTTGTGCATCGGGACGTGTCCCGGGCCCTCGATCATCGTCTGTACGTCGTGCCGCCGGGCGATCCGGTTCAGCTCGCCAAGCGTGCGCAGCTCCGCGAACTGCGCCTCGTCGTTGGCGTCGGCGATCGAGCCGGGCCGCAGGCCGTCGCCGAGCGAGTACGTGACGTCGTAGGCCGCCAGGATCTCGCAAAGCTCCTCGAAGTGCGTGTAGAGGAAGTTCTCCTGGTGGTGCGCCAGGCACCAGGCGGCCATGATCGAGCCGCCGCGCGAGACGATGCCGGTCTTGCGGCGCGCGGTCAGCGGCACGTACGGCAGCAGGACACCGGCGTGCACCGTCATGTAGTCGACGCCCTGCTCGGCCTGCTCGACGACGGTGTCCTTGTAGATCTCCCAGGTCAGTTCCTCGGCCCGGCCGTCGACCTTCTCCAGCGCCTGGTAGAGCGGCACCGTGCCGATCGGGACGGGGGAGTTGCGCAGCACCCACTCGCGGGTGGTGTGGATGTTGCGACCGGTGGACAGGTCCATGACCGTGTCGGCGCCCCAGCGCGTCGCCCAGGTCATCTTCTCGACCTCCTCCTCGATGGAGGAGGTGACCGCGGAGTTGCCGATGTTGGCGTTGACCTTCACCAGGAAACGCTTGCCGATGATCATCGGCTCGATCTCGGGGTGGTTGACGTTGGCCGGCAGAACGGCCCGGCCGGCCGCGAGTTCCTCCCGGACGACCTCGGAGGAGACGTTCTCCCGGAGGGCGACGAACTCCATCTCGGGCGTGATCTCGCCGCGCCGGGCGTACGCGAGCTGGGTCACCGCCCGCCCGGTCCGGCTCCGGCGCGGCAGCCGCGGACGGCCGGGGAACACCGCGTCGAGGTTCCTGAGCCCGCCGCGCGGCGAGGTGTGCTTGAGGCCGTCGTCCTCGGGGCGGACGGGCCGACCGGCATATGCCTCGGTGTCGCCCCGGCCGGTGATCCAGTTCTCCCGCAACGGCGGCAGACCGCGCCGGACATCGGTGTCGAAGGCGGGGTCGGTGTACGGGCCGGAGGTGTCGTACAGCGTGACGTCGGTGCCGTTGGTGAGGTGCACCTGGCGGACCGGCACCCGGATGTCGGGGCGGGAGCCCTCGACGTATCCCTTGTGCCAGCCCGGCGTGCGCTCCTGCCGCTCGTTCCGATCGGAGGCAGGGGTGTGCGCATCCTGAATGGTCATATGACCGAATCTCCCTACGCCGGCATTACCCGGTAACAGGTTCGGCGGTCGGCGCAGCGAATCGTCAGCGCCCTCTCAGCCCGGTGCTCCGAGCTCCCGCGTGTGCAAAGGCGTCACCACGCTAGCGCCATCTCTGGCGCGCTGAACAGTGGGCCTCGGACCCTGTTGGGATGATCGACCGGTGAACCCGACGCCCCACGCCCCCGATCCGCACGGCCCCTCACAGGGCCACAGCCACCACCACGGGCCGGCCGCGCCCGTCTCCCTGCACCTGAGAAGGGTCATCGCCGCGGTCCTCGTCCCCTTCGCCGCGGCCGTGGTCGTCGGCCTGGTGATGCTGTGGCCGGGCAGCGCCCCGGCGCACCATCGCACGGGGGTCGGCTTCGACCGGCAGACCGAGCAGGGCAGGGTCGTCTCCGTCGCGCACCTGGACTGCAAGGACGTGAACGCCGCCCAGGCACCGGGCGCCGGAGAGCCGGCCCCGGGGGACAGCGCGGCGACGAACGCCGCGGAGAAGCTGTGCGCGAAGGCCACGGTCGAGGTCACGACGGGTCCGCACAAGGGCCGCACCTTCACCGAGATCGTCCCGCCGGACGCGCCGCGCCAGCTCCGCCAGGGGCAGGGGGTGATCGTCGCGTACGCGCCGGACGCACCGCGCGAACTCCAGTATTCGGTCACCGATGTGAACCGGAAGGTGCCGCTCGCCGTGCTCGCCGGCATCTTCGCGCTGGTCGTCGTGCTCGTCGGCCGGATGCGTGGGGTGATGGCGCTGATCGCGCTCGTCGTGAGCTTCGCGCTGCTGACCCTGTTCATCCTGCCGGCGATCATCGAGGGGTCGAATCCGCTGGTGGTGGCCGTCGTGGGATCGAGCGCGATCATGCTGATCGCGCTCTATATGTGTCACGGTCTGTCGGCGCGCACCTCGGTGGCGGTGCTCGGCACGCTCGTCTCCCTGCTGCTGATCGGTCTGCTCGGCTCGTTCTTCATCGGCTGGGCCTCGCTGAGCGGCAACACGGACGACAACACCGGCCTCATCCACGGTCTCTATCCGGACATCGACATGTCGGGTCTGCTGCTCGCCGGCATCATCATCGGCTCGCTCGGCGTGCTCGACGATGTGACCGTCACCCAGACGTCGGCGGTCTGGGAGCTGCACCAGGCGGACCCGGCCATGGGACCGCGGGCGCTGTACCGGGCGGGCATCCGGATCGGCCGTGACCACATCGCCTCGGTGGTGAACACCCTGGTGCTCGCCTACGCGGGCGCGGCGCTGCCGCTGCTGCTGCTGTTCTCCATCGCCCAGAGCAGCGTGGGCACGGTGGCCAACAGCGAGCTGGTCGCTGAGGAGATCGTGCGGACCCTGGTCGGGTCGATCGGTCTGGTCGCGTCGGTCCCGGTCACCACCGCGCTCGCGGCGCTCGTGGTGTCGGCGGACCGGCCGGGCGCCGGGGACGCGCCGGCGGAACGGGAAGGGGGACAGCCGGTGGGACGACCGGCGGGGTGGAACGGTCGGAAAGGCGGCGGCGGTCGGCGGCGCCGGGCCAAGTGACACCACTCCGGGCGCGGGCTCAGCCCGCGTTCTCCTCGGCGAGAATCCGTCCGAGTGCCGCCTCCAGGTGGTCTTCGAAGTCGCCGAGTGTCCGTTCCTGACCGAGCGGGACAAGCTTGTCCGTACGGTCGAGGAAGGCGACCAGCGGTGGCGCACTCGCCCGGAACAGGGCGCGGTCGCCGCCGACCTGGAGCCGGATCATGACATCGGACAGTCCGTCGGGGTCGGTCGGCGCGATGTGCACGTCGCCGTCCCCGCTGGGTCCGTTGATCCCGTCAAGCAGGAGTTCTCGACCGAATGCCCAGGTCACGGGCGCGTCCCCGGGGAGATGGAACGTCATCCGCACCGCGTAGGGGTCACCGGTCTCGTATCGCAGTTCCACCGGGATCCTGAAGGAGAGCTCCTCGGAGACGAGGAAGCTCATCAGGACCTCGGCCTGAACCGTCTCTCGCATCATGTACCCCGCATCGGATGGGCAGTTGTGTACGCAGGCTTGGTGAAAGCTGTGGTCGAAACGGCCAGGAATGATCCACCATGGCCCTCTTGACGCAATCGTGCTGTAAGCGCTAGCAGATCACAAGGAGTGATTTTTCAGATACTGATAGAGAGGGCGAGGGAGGAGAAGAGCGATCCGACCTCATTGCGTAGCCATTCGACTGCGGGCAGCAACCGTTCTTCCTGGTGCAGGGGCAGGGAAAGGGCCAGCGCGGCGGCCGTGGAGCCCACGGTGATAGGGATGGCACCACAGACTGTGCCGAGCGCATATTCCTGGCGTTCCACCAGGGGCTCCATTCGCCCAATTCCACCCAAACGGTCCAGAAGCTCATGTTGACTACGCACCGTATACGGCGTGAGGGTTCGGACCGGGTGACGGTCGAGATGTTCTTGACGGCTCTTCGGATCGAGTTGACCGAGAAGACACTGTCCGAGCGCGTGCGCGTGGCCGGTCTCCCGGAAGTCGGCCCACTCCTCGACGGCCGGGGAGGCCGGAGCGTCGGCGACGGAGACCAGTTCGATCTCGCCCTCGCGGTACAGGGCGAAGTAGAGGGGCACCCCGATGGTGTCGCGCCAGTGGGCGAGCGACTCCTCGATCTTGGTGCGACGATTCTGCACAGCAGCGCCGCCGGCCAGTCGGCCGGCGGCGTCACCGAGGAGGAAGACACCCTTCTCACGGCGCAGATAGCCCTCGTGCGCCAGGGTGCGGAGCAGGTGGTACGCGGTGGACAGCGACAGTCCCGCTTCGCGTGCCAGCTGTTTGGCGGGGGCCCCGTCCCCGTGGGAGCCCACGGCCTCCAGCAGTCTCAGGGCTCGCTGCACTGAGCCGATCAGGGTAGGAGCAGCGGGCTGCGAAGCAGTGGCCACAGGTCACCCCCAGGCGTGTCGACGAGTGCGTCGCACCCGCCCGCGGGGGCCTCCCCCGCGCGCCCGCCGCGGCCTGGAACCGTAAAGGCCGAGACCTGAACCTCCGGGAGCGGCAGAGGATTTCCACTCTAATGGCAGGTCACACGGGTACCCCCGTTTCAACCTGCGCGTTCCCCCGGCCGGGCTAAAAGCCGACGGGGGCCTCGAACCGACGAAGAGCCCGTGCTAGACCGTGTCTTCAAACTGCCTCCCCCGGAGCTTCGCCTGGGAGGGGCACTTTGAAGACACGACCTGGCGAGCACCCGCCCTCTCGCCCCCGTCGATCCGGTCCATCCCGTCGGTCCGGCCGGTCCGAAGGGGCCGGCCGGGAGCCGCCGGTGTCACCAGCCCCCGCGCGAGCCGCCCGAGGTGACCCTGCGGACGACGAAGATCAGACCACCGACCAGCGCCACGAAGAGCAGCACCTTGAACACCACGCCGATCACGAAGCTCAGGACCGTGGTGATCAGACCGCCGAACACGGCCAGAGCGATGACGGGTATGGCGATCCACTTCACCCACCACGGCATCCCCGCGAGAATCTCCTTCACCGCCATTGCGCTTACCTCATCTCGGAAGAGTCTTGAAGAGCCCGGAGCCGAAGCCTTCTCTTCGGGCCCGGTGGCCCGCCGGCACCCACCGTGCCGGACACCTTCGATGCTAGAGGCGCCGACCACCCGAGCGGGGGCCGCCCGGCCCCCGCTCTTCCCTGATCCGACCCCTAGGGGCTGCCCGGTGAATCAGGGTGCCGACCCTGAGACCACCCCGGTGACCGCCGCGGCGACCAGGCCGCCGACCAGCCGGATCACGCCTCCGGCGGGGAGAAGACCACCAGGACCCGCAGGTCCTCGGTGATGTGGTGGAAGCGGTGCGACACCCCGGCCGGCACGTACACCACGCTGCCCCGCGCGACCTGCGTCGTCTCGTCCCCGACGGTGATCGAGGCCCGTCCGCTCGCGACGAAGTACACCTCGTCCTGCCGGTGCGGCTGCTGCGGGTCCAGCGCGCCCGCGTCGAGGGCGTACAGGCCCACCGACATGTTCCGCTCCCGCAGGAACTGGAGGTACGCGCCGTCGTTGGCCGCCCGCTCCGCCTCCAGCTCGTCCAGCCGGAATGCCTTCATCTCTTGTCCGCCCCTGCCGTTGACCGGATCCTGTCTGCCACGATCTGGTACATGAAGAACTTCGTCGTCAAGACGCTCGCCAACGCGGGCGCGCTGGGAGTCGCCATCTGGCTGCTCCAGGACATCACACTGACCGGCGACAGCACCGCCAAGAAGGCGTGGACCCTGATCCTGGTCGCCCTCGTCTTCGGCCTGGTGAACTTCCTGGTGAAGCCGGTCGTACAGCTGCTCACCTTCCCGCTCTTCATCTTCACACTCGGCCTGATCACCCTGGTAGTCAACGCACTGATGCTGCTGCTGACGTCCTGGCTGGCCGGGGTGCTCGACCTCAGCTTCCACGTCGAGGGCTTCTGGACCGCCGTGCTGGGCGGCCTGATCATCTCCGTCGTCTCCTGGGCGCTGAACGTCGTCCTGCCCGACAACGACTGAAAAACGGCCCGGCCCGGCCGGCACCGGCGACAACAGGAAGGGGGCGCTCCGAGCCTCCCCCCTCGTGGCTCGGAACGCCCCGTTCCGCGCGGATCACAAGGTCTGGCCCTGTGGACTCCCGCTCGAACAAGGCTAGTTGACCCTGCGTCAGTGTCCAATCACGGTAGCGACAGCGACCTATCGACTTATTTATAGTTGGACGGTTCCGGGGCGCCGCCAGACGGTCCGCCCACCGGCGAAGCGAGTCCAACGGCCGCGAGGCCGGGAAGGGGCGGGCATGGATCTGACCCTGCTGCGCACCTTCGTCACCGTGCACCGGGCCGGATCCTTCACCCGCGCCGCCGCGCTGCTCGGCCTCTCCCAGCCGGCCGTCACCGGCCAGATCCGCACCCTGGAGCGCCGGCTCGGGCGCCCTCTCTTCCTCCGGCAGGCCCGCGGGGTCACCCCGACCACCATCGGCGACGAACTCGCCCGGCGGGCCGCACCGCATCTCGACGCGCTCGTCGAGATCGCCGAGACCGGCCTGGACGAGCAGAACGGCATCCGTACGCTGCACGCCGCCGGGCCTCCCGAGTTCACCTCGGCCCGGGTGCTGCCCGCGCTCACCCCGTTGGTCGCCCAGGGGCTCGCCGTCCGTTTCAGTCTGCTCGGCAACGCGGAGGAGATCCTCGACGGGCTGGCCGCGGGCCATCACGAGCTGGCCGTGGCCACGGCCCGGCCCCGCGCCGGGCTTTTCACCGCCACCCCGCTCTGCGACGAGGAACTCGTCCTGGTCGCCGCGCCGCGCTGGGCCGGGCCGCTCACACCCGGCCGGCCACCGCTCGAGGGCGCCGCCGCCCTGGAGCGACTGCCCGTGGTCGAGGTGCACGAGTCGCTGCCGTTCGTCACCCGCTACTGGGCGGCCGTCTTCGAGACCAAGCCGTCCGGCACCGCCGCCGTGATCGTCCCCGATCTGCGCGCCGTCCTGGAGTCCACGGTCGCCGGGGCCGGACTCGCCGTGCTGCCGCGCTATCTGTGCGAACCGGACCTGGCCCGGGGACGGCTCGTGGCCCTGCTCGACCCGCCCGTGCCCCCGCTGCGCACCTACTTCCTGGTGGTCCGCACCGGCACGCTCGCCCTGCCGCATCTCGCCCGGGCGCACGAGCGGCTGTTGCGAGCCGCCGAGCAGTGGTGAGTTTCAGGGCATCCGGGACGGGCCATTTTCTCCCCATGACCGAACGACCAGTGGTCAAGCGCACCGCACGCGCCATCCTGCTCGACGGGGACGACCTGATCCTCATCAAGCGCACCAAACCCGGCGTCGATCCCTACTGGGTGACACCAGGGGGCGGGGTCGAACCGGGCGACCCGACGGTCGTCGAGGCCCTGCACCGCGAAGTCCACGAGGAACTCGGCGCCAAGATCACCGACGTGGTGCCCTGCTTCGTCGACACCGTCGAGCACATCGTCGGCGGTGGCGTCTCCGGGGTGAAGGTGCAGCACTTCTTCGTCTGCCGGCTCGAGTCCATGGACACCGGGCAGCGGCACGGACCGGAGATCGACGAGCCGCTGGGCGAGTACGAGATCGTCCGCGTCCCGTTCAGCCGGGTCGGGATCGCCGCCGTCCATCTCGTACCGCTGTCGCTGCGCCACTATCTCGACGGCAACATCGAGGGCGTCCGCGCGATGCACGCCCCCGACCTGGGCTGAGCCACCGTCCACGACACGGTCCGCTTACCGCCGGCCGAACGGCCTCCGGGTCCGGTCGGCGTCGGCCCCTGCCTCGACCCGGACGCCGGCCGGATCAGCCCCTGAGCCCGGGCGGCACCGCCCCGCCTCGCCGGACCATCGCGTACGCCTCGCGCAGATCGGCTCCGGCGTAGTGGTGCGTCGCCAGGTCCACCAGGTGGTGATCGGCGTTCACCGCGACCGTCTCCGGGACGATCCCGAAGAGCGCCGCGTCCGACATCGAGTCGCCGTAGGCCACACAGTCGGTCGGTCGGACCCCGAACCGTTCACAGAGTTCCCCGGCGATCCGTACCTTCGCGGCGGCGTTGAGAAGGCCGGGGCGGTGGATCGGCCCGGTGAACGGGACCGCGGGCCAGCGCGACCCCTCGGCCGCCTCCACGCCCCAGTCCAGCAGCCGCTCGACAAAGAAGTCGGGCGAGAGCGAGATGACCGCGCAGTGGTCGCCCGCGGCTCGGATCTCCGCCCACACCTCCCGGATGCCCGCCAGCCAGGGCGCCCCCTCGAAAGCCGCCGCGACCTGCTCCAGGGTGAGCTCGGCCCACAGCTCCCGGGCCTGAACGGCGAACTCCTCGGGGGCGAGCCCCCGGAGCAGAAAGTCCCGCTCCAGCCGTTCGATCTCCGCGCTCAGTCCGAGCTGCCGGGAGATCTCCACCGCTGCCGCCGAGCCGCGGATCAGCGTGCCGTCGAGATCGAAGAGATGCAGTCTGTGTCCGCCGTGAGGAGCTTCATTGTCCGCCATGTATGGCGAGGCTAGTACGTCCGCTCGCGCCCCCGGAACGGATCCGGGAAGGACGACTCGTTCGACGTGTTTCACGTGAAACATCCACCGGTCGCGCCGAGGGCCCGTCTCGCCGTCATGGCTCTCGCAAACGGGTGGACACGCTGTCGCCGTGTCGCCCAGCATGATCGTCATGCCGCTTTCGCCTCCCTCGCTCGACCAGCTTCCGATCCGGTGTCTGACCCCGAACGACCTCCTCGCGTGCGCCGACCTCTCCGAGAACCGGGGCTGGCTCCGGGAAGAGCACAAGTGGGGCCTGCTGCTCGCCGCGGGCACCGGCTATGGCATCGACGCCCCCGACGGCGAGGGCCTGGCCGCTGCCTGTGTGGTCACCTCGTACGGGCCCGGGCTGGCGGCGATCGGCATGGTGCTGGTCGCCGAGCGGTACGCCCGCCGGGGCATCGGGCGACGCCTGATGCGCCAGGTCGTGGCGGAGGCCGGCGACACCCCGCTGACGCTGTACGCCACCTCCAACGGCCGGCCCCTCTACGAGGAGCTCGGGTTCTCCGAGATCGCCCAGGTGGAGATGCTCAAGGGCGGCTTCACCTTCGCCGAGCCGGCTCCGGAGCCCCCGCCCGGGACGTCCGTCCGGCCCGCGACCGCGGAGGACATGCCGGCCCTCCTCCGTCTCGACCAGGAGGTCTTCGGCGCCGACCGCACCCATGTCCTCACCCGGTTGCCCGCCTTCACCGACCACCTGCGGGTCGCCGAGCACGACGGCCGGATCACCGGCTTCGGTGCGCTCTGGCCCAACATGGACACCCATGTCCTCGGGCCCCTGATCGCCCACGACCCGGAGACGGCTCAGGCTCTGGTGGCCTCGCTGGCCGCCGCCACCGACCGGCCGCTGCGTACGGACATCGACTCCGGACGGCACAGCGCCCTGGTCTCCTGGCTGAAGGCGAACGGCATGGACCGGATCATCCGCACGTCCCTCATGGTCCGTTCGATCCCTGATCTGCCGGGCGACGACAGCCGCCGCTTCGCCCCTCTGACCGTCGCGGCGGGATAGCGGCAGACCGGGCACGGGAGAGCGGGCGCGGGAGAGCGGCAGTCCCCGTGCACGGGTTCCCGAGCACGCGTTCCCGTGCGCAGGCTTCCGCGCACGGGCCTCAGCAGCAAGGCGGAAGGCGGGCCGGTGACGATCGGTCCCGTCCTGCCTTTGGCAACCGACCGGAAGGACACCCCCTACATGAGCGATCTCGCGATCCGGCCCGCCACACGCGGCGATCTCCCCGCCATCGTGGCGATGCTCGCCGACGATCCCCTGGGCGCGCTGCGCGAGTCGCCGGGCGATCTCACCCCGTACACCGAGGCCTTCGACCGGCTCGACGGCGACCCACACCAGCATGTCGTCGTGGCCGTACGGGCGGACAAGGTCGTCGGCACCCTTCAGCTCACGCTCATTCCCGGGCTCTCCCGCCGGGGCATGACCCGCTCGGTCATCGAGGGCGTCCGCGTCCACACGGACGAACGCGGCAGCGGCCTCGGTACCCGGCTCATCGAGTGGGCCATCGAGACCTCGCGCGCACAGGGCTGCGGGCTGGTGCAGTTGACCTCCGATGTCACCCGCACCGATGCCCATCGCTTCTACGAGCGGCTCGGGTTCGAGCCCTCGCACCTCGGGTTCAAGCTGAGTCTGTGAGCGGTGACGCGCGCTGTTTCACGTGAAACAGCGCGCACCCGCGTCCGGCGGTGCCGGTCAGAGACCGCGCCAGCCGGCCTCGTCCACCCGCCGGGCACGGCGTCCTCCGGCCCGTACGGCTCCCGGGTGAAGACGAAGGACCCCAGATCGAGATGGCTCACCGAGCCGTCCGGCCTCCGCACCACCCGCAGCGTCTCGCCCAGGTAGTAACCGTCGAGGCCGATCCAGCCGCCCTCGGGCAGCGGCCGGAACCTCGCCCGCCGCCCGACGCCCCGGAGCGGCTCCAGGGTCACCCCGCCTCCGGGGCTCACCCTCAGCCCGTAGGCCGATGTCCCCCAGTACCAAGGGCCGGTGAGCGCCAGCAGTTCCGGGTCCGCCTCGGCCTCGGAAAGGGGTCGCCAGGGCTCCGGAATACGCGGCTCGGCCTCGGCGACGATCCGGATGAGATCGGCGGCCACCGTGGGCACGAGGGGCCCGGAGGTGGCGTTCGCGAACGCCACGGCGGCCACACCGTCCTCGACGCTCACCCAGAGACCGGCGAGGAAGCCCGGCAGCGAGCCGGTGTGGCCGACGAGGGTACGCCCGTCCCGGCGCAGCAACTGGAGTCCGAGGCCATAGCCCCCCTCCGCGTCACCGGCGGCCGGGGGCACCGCCGGCACCCGCATCTCCTCCACCGACGCCCGGCACAGCACCCGGTCGTCGCCCTCGGCGAGGAACGCGGCGAACCTGCCCAGGTCCCCGACCGTCGACCACAGCGCGCCGGCCGGTGCCATGATCCCCAGGTCCTCCAGGGGCTCGGGCAGCATCACATCGGCCCATGGGTGCACCGCCCAGCCCCCGGCGTGCGGGGCGACCGGCCGGAGCGTCGTACGGGTGAGCCCCAGCGGCTCCAGGATCCCGCCGCGCAGCGCCTCCTCCCACGACACTCCGCGTACGGCCTCGACCAGCGAGCCCAGCAGCGTGTAACCGGGGTTGGAATAGTGGAACAACCGCCCGGCCGGATGCGGCGTCGGCCGCTCCCCCAGGACGTCGGCCGGCTCCGGCCTAAGGGTGCCCGACGACCGCTCCCACCATGGCGCCGGCGTCTCCGCGGCCAGCCCCGCGCTGTGGCTCAGCAGCTGGGCGATCGTCACCTCGCCCACGCCGGTACCCGGCAGATGCTTCTCCAGCGGGTCGTCGAGCCCGAGCAGGCCCTCATCCCGCATCCGCATCACCAGAACCGCCGTGAACACCTTGGTGATCGAGCCGATCCGGAACTGGGTGCCGGTGTCGGGCTCGTGCCCGTCCACACAACTGCGCGCGCCGAACCAGACGGCCTTCCCCTCTCGCACCACGCCCGCGGCGAAGGACGGCGCACGTCCCTCGGTCTGAGCGACGGCGATTCGGTGCAACAGAGCGCGTTCGGTGCTGGGCAGCAGAGCTTCGAAGGATGAGGTCATACCGACATCATCACCCCGCTTCCGGTCGGCGCGGCCCGGATTTCGCGCCATCGGCCGCCCCCCGTCCCCTGGTAATTCGCTTGCCCCGGCCGCCTGTCGAGGCTGGACTGTGGCGGGCGCCACGCGTCGTGGGGCCGGTATTCGGGAGGCTGCAGCGTTGAAGATCCGCACGACGACCGACCAGGACTCCGGCGTCTTCGTCGACACACTCCACACCGCGTTCGGGCGCTTCACGGAGACACCGGACGAGGACGGGGGCGGGCTCTGGTGGTCGGCCCTCGAAATGGACCGCTGTCTGCTCGCCGAGACCGACGACGGCCGGCCGGCCGGTACCGCCGGTGCGTATTCCTTCGAGCTCACGCTGCCCGGTGGCGCCGTCGTTCCGGCCTCCGGAGTGACCTGCGTCGGTGTGGTCCCGTCGCACCGCCGCCAGGGCGTGCTCAGCGCGATGATGCGTCATCAGCTCGCCGAGATACGGCAGCGGGGGGACTTTCTCTCCGTGCTGCTGGCCTCCGAGGCCGCGATCTACCGCAGATTCGGATACGGCCCCGCGACGTACACGCGCCGTCTGACGGTGGAGCGCCACCGGGCCGTCTTCGACCCGCGTGTGGACGGCACGGACACCGGCTCCCTCGAGATCCACCGGCGTGCCGAGTGCGGTGGGCTCCTGGAGGAGATCTACGACCGCTACCGCCGCGTCCAGCCCGGCGCGCTGTCCCGTCCGCCCCTCTGGTGGACCCGGGGCGCGGGGCATCCCCCGATCGCCCGTACACCGCGCCATGTCGCCGTCCACCGGGACGCCGACGGTGTTCCGGACGGGTATGCCGTGTACTCGATCAACGATTCCGGCGTGCTGACGGTCGACGAGACCATCGCCGCCGACGACGCCGTCTTCACGGCCCTGGCCCGCCTGATCCTCGGCCACGACCTGGTCTCCGAGGTCGTGTTCCGGCACGTCCCGGCCGAGAACCCGCTGCGCTGGCAGTTCACCGACTTCCGTGCCGGGCAGGTGGGCAACGAGAGCGACTGGCTCTGGGTGCGGCTGCTGGACATCCCGCGCGCGCTGACCGCACGCGGCTGGCTCACGGACGGCGAACTCGTCCTCGATGTCGACGATCCGTTCCTGGGCGAGCACCAGCGTCATCTGCTGACCGTCCGGGGCGGCGAGGCCACGTGCGTCCCCACGGACCGGGCGCCCGACCTGTCGCTGGACATAAGCGACCTGGGCTCGGTGTATCTCGGCGGCACCACCCCGGGCACGCTCGTCCGCGCGGGCCGTGTCCAGGCCCATCACCCGGACGCCACAGCCCACGCCGACGCCCTCTTCCACACCGCGCGTCCCCCGCACTGCCTCCACTGGTTCTGAGCGCGGAAACCCGGGCCGCTCTCCCGCGAGTACGCGGCGGTCATCGTGTGCGGACAGCGCGAGTCGGTGATCTTCCAGAATCTCGCCCTGTCCCTGATCACCGAGATCGAAGCCGTACTCACGCCCCCGGGCCGGCCGGCCGCCGACGCCGGCCCCGGTGCCCGCGTCGTCTACTTCGCGCATCTCGGCCTCCTCATGGCCTTCGCCGACGGCGCCCTCGGTGAACCACGACGCGAGGGACCGGCTCCGCGAAGTGATCGAATTCGCGATCGCCCGTGAAGGAGAAGAGCGATGATCGGCACCCCGCACCACCGGTGGCTCAGGGCACTGCCGGCGCTCGTCCTGCTCGGCGACGCGGTGATGTCGTTCCGACCGCCGGTCTTCATCCAGCGCTGCCTCGACGGGGTCCGGCTGCCACGTGACTGGTGGTGGGCCCTCATCGCGGTCGAGCTCCTGGCGGCGGCCGGGCCGGTCGCCGGCCTCCGCTACCCCGGCGTCGCGTTCACCACGAACATCGCCGTCGTCGGGTACTTCCTCTGTGCGGCATATGCCCATATGCGGGCGCGGTTCCTCAAACAGGAGTTCCGGCTCAACCGCCTGGGCATGCCGACCTTCTCGGTGGCCGTGCTCGTCGTGAGCTACGCGGTCTGATCCGAGGAACGGGCGAGGCGCCGGGACAGGAGCCACGGGGCTTTCCCACGCCGCGTCGATCCGTACCCGTGAGACCGGAGCACGGAAGGCTGGCGCCATGCGGAAACTGATCTACGGCATGAATCTGTCCCTGGACGGCTACATCGCCGCACCCGGCGACGACATCGGCTGGAGCGTGCCGAGCGACGAGCTGTTCCAGTTCTGGTCCGACCGGTTGCGGGCGACCGATCTGTCGCTGTACGGGCGCAAGCTGTGGCAGACGATGAGCTCCCACTGGCCGACCGCCGACCGGCAGCCGGGCGCCACCCCGGCGGAGACCGCGTACGCGCGCCGCTGGCGGGAGATGCCGAAGGTGGTGTTCTCCTCGACGCTCGACCGGGTGGACTGGAACACCCGCCTGGTCTCCGGCGACGCGGTCGCCGAGATCACCCGGCTCAAGGCCGAGGAGGGCGGCCCGATGGCCATCGGCGGCGCGACACTCGCCGGGGCGGCCATGCGGGCCGGGCTGATCGACACGTACCTGCTGGCCACCGCGCCGGTCCTGGTGGGCGGCGGCACGCCGTTCTTCACCACGCTGGACACCTGGGTGAACCTGAACCTGGTGGAGACACGGACGTTTCCCTGCGGCGTGACCCTGACCAGGTACGAGACCAGGCGCTGACGCCGGCTCGCGGCGCGCGCCACGACATCCGGAGCGCGGGCGCGCCAGGACCTCCCGATCGCGGCGACCCGATCGCCGCGTCCGCGTCGCCGCGACGGATCAGGTCTGGGCCATGTCCACGAAGCGCGAGTAGTGGCCCTGGAAGGCGACGGTGATGGTCGCCGTCGGACCGTTACGGTGCTTGCCGACGATGATGTCGGCCTCGCCGGCCCGCGGGGACTCCTTCTCGTAGGCGTCCTCGCGGTGCAGCAGGATGACCATGTCGGCGTCCTGCTCGATCGATCCGGACTCACGGAGGTCGGAGACCATCGGCTTCTTGTCCGTGCGCTGTTCGGGGCCACGGTTCAGCTGGGAGAGCGCGATCACCGGGAGTTCGAGCTCCTTGGCGAGCAGCTTCAGGTTTCGCGACATCTCCGAGACCTCCTGCTGACGGCTCTCGGCGCGCTTGGAGCCGCCGGCCTGCATCAGCTGGAGGTAGTCGATGACGACGAGCTTGATGCCGCTGCGCTGCTTGAGGCGGCGGCACTTGGCGCGGATCTCCATCATCGACAGGTTCGGGGAGTCGTCGATGTAGAGCGGGGCCTGCGAGACGTCCGGCATCCGGCGGGCGAGCCGGGTCCAGTCCTCGTCGGTCATGGTGCCGGAACGCATGTGGTGCAGCGCCACCCGGGCCTCGGCCGAGAGCAGACGCATCGCGATCTCGTTGCGGCCCATTTCGAGGGAGAAGATGACGCTGGGCAGGTTGTGCTTGATCGAGGCCGCGCGCGCGAAGTCGAGCGCGAGAGTCGACTTACCCATGGCGGGACGGGCCGCGATGATGATCATCTGGCCGGGGTGCAGACCGTTGGTGAGGGCGTCGAGGTCGGTGAAGCCGGTGGGGACACCGGTCATCTCGCCGCTGCGCGAGCCGATCGCCTCGATCTCGTCGAGCGCGCCCTCCATGATGTCGCCGAGCGGCAGATAGTCCTCGGTGGTGCGCTGCTCGGTGACCTGGTAGATCTCCGACTGGGCGCGGTTGACGATGTCGTCGACGTCGCCGTCCGCCGCGTATCCCATCTGCGTGATCTTCGTACCGGCCTCCACGAGCCGGCGCAGCACGGCGCGCTCGTGGACGATCTCCGCGTAGTACGAGGCGTTGGCGGCCGTCGGCACCGACTGGACGAGCGTGTGCAGATACGAGGCGCCGCCGACCCGGGTGATCTCGCCGCGCTTGGTCAGCTCGGCGCCGACCGTGATGGGGTCGGCGGGCTCGCCCTTCGCGTACAGGTCGAGGATCGCCGAGTAGACGGTCTCGTGGGCCGGCTTGTAGAAGTCGTGGCCCTTGATGATCTCGACGACGTCGGCGATGGCGTCCTTGGAGAGCAGCATGCCGCCGAGAACGGACTGCTCGGCGTCGAGATCCTGCGGGGGGACGCGCTCGAACGGGGACATCCCGCCGTCCCAGCCGCCCTCGCTGCCGCGCTCGTGCTGGTCCTCGCGGCCACGGCCGCGGCTCTCGCCGCCCTTGCCGCCGCCACCGCGAGTGCGGGTGGGCAGGCGGTCTCCGGGACCGCTGTCGGCCCAGGGATCGTCCATGGGGTCGGGCATGCTCACCCGGCCACCTCCTCACGTCCGCACCGCGGACAACCGTGCCACTCTTTCTTACGCCACGGCTCGGACAAACGAGAGGCTTTGAACCCGCTTCTGGCGCGTTGGTCGCCGGTCCACGGTAGGGCCGTCGGCACCTTCAGCCAATCTGGTTATCCACAGGCCCTGTGGGCGAAGGCCCAGATGCTGTGGAGAACTCGGCGGAACCTGTGCACGGACCGGGGGACAGCCATGTGGACAAACTCATAGGGCACCCTCCCACGCGCCCCTCACCTGCACTTTTTCCATCCACGGGCTGTGGGGGAGAAAAACTTCTCCGCTTGGACCAAGATCAGAACAAACGGCGCACACCCGGAGCCCCCCGCTCCTGGAATGTAAGGATCGCCACAGCATTGCATCACTTACCTGTGGACGATTAGATTGTGCGTATGCATCCGGCCCCCGCGACCCCCGCAGCCGTCCGCCGCCGACACGACCGCGAGATCGTCTCCCTCGCCGTGCCGGCCTTCGGCGCACTCGTCGCCGAGCCGCTCTTCCTCATGGCCGACAGCGCCATTGTCGGCCATCTCGGCACCCCCCAGCTGGCCGGTCTCGCCATCGCCTCGGCCCTGCTCTCCACCGCGGTGAGCGTCTTCGTCTTCCTCGCCTACGCGACCACCGCGGCCGTCGCCCGTCGCGTCGGCGCGGGCGATCTCGGGGCCGCCCTCCGTCAGGGCATCGACGGGATCTGGCTCGCCCTGCTGCTCGGCGCCGTCGTCATCGCCGTCACCCTGCCCGGCGCACCCTGGCTCGTCGACGTCTTCGGAGCCTCCGACGCGGCCGCCGCCCATGCCGTCACCTATCTCCGGATCTCCAGCCTCGGCATCCCGGCGATGCTCGTCGTCCTCGCCGCCACCGGGGTGCTGCGCGGCCTCCAGGACACCCGCACTCCGCTGTACGTCGCCATCGCCGGTTTCGCGGCCAACGGCGTCCTCAATGTCGTCCTGGTCTACGGCGCCGGGCTCGGCATCGCCGGATCCGCCTGGGGTACGGTCATCGCCCAGGTCGGCATGGCCGCCAGTTATCTCTACGTGGTCGTCCGCGGCGCCCGTCGGCACGGCGCCTCTCTGCGCCCCGACGCGGCCGGTATACGGGCCAGTGCCCAGGCCGGTGCCCCGCTTCTGGTCCGGACGCTCTCGCTGCGGGCGATCCTGATGATCGCCACCGCCGTCGCCGCGCGGCTCAGCGACGCCGATGTCGCCGCGCACCAGATCATCCTGTCCCTGTGGAGCCTGATGGCCTTCGCTCTCGACGCGATCGCCATCGCCGGGCAGGCCATCATCGGGCGGTACCTCGGCGCCGACGACGCGGACGGCGCCCGGCAGGTCTGCCGTCGCATGGTCCAGTGGGGAGTGCTCTCCGGGATCGTCCTGGGAGTCTTGGTCATCCTCGCCCGCCCCCTCTTCATCCCGCTCTTCACCGGCGACTCGGCGGTCCGGGACACTCTGCTGCCCGCGCTTCTCGTCGTCGCGCTCTCCCAGCCGGTCTCCGGGGCCGTCTTCGTCCTGGACGGCGTCCTGATGGGCGCGGGCGACGGCCCGTATCTCGCCGGGGCCATGCTCGTCACGCTGCTCGTCTTCGCGCCGGTCGCCCTGCTGGTCCCGGCCTTCGGCGGCGGGCTCACGGCGCTCTGGGGCGCGATGACGCTGATGATGACGGTGCGCTTGGCAACCCTGTGGTGGCGCGCCCGTTCCGGCCGGTGGGTCGTCACCGGGGCCACCCGCTGAGGCTCCCGGCTCACGGTGTTTCACGTGAAACACCGGGCGCACCGCGAGGCCAAGGTTTCACGTGAAACAGTGGAAGGGCCGCACCCCCGAGGGGGTACGGCCCTTCCGTACTGCTGAACGCGAACTGCCAGGGGCAGTGTTACGCGGCGACGACCTCGACGCCGAGCTTCGCGGTGACGTCGGCGTGCAGGCGCACCGACACCTGGTGCGAGCCCAGGGTCTTGATCGGCGAGCCGAGCTCGACACGACGCTTGTCGACGGCCGGGCCACCGGCGGTCTTGATCGCGTCGGCGATGTCGGCCTGCGTCACGGAGCCGAAGAGACGGCCGGCGTCGCCGGAGCGAACGGCCAGACGGACCTTCGTGCCCTCGAGCTGAGCCTTGATCTCGTTGGCCTGCTCGATGGTCGCGATCTCGTGGATCTTGCGGGCGCGGCGGATCTGCGCCACGTCCTTCTCGCCACCCTTGGTCCAGCGGATCGCGAAACCGCGCGGGACCAGGTAGTTGCGAGCGTAGCCGTCCTTGACGTCGACGACGTCGCCGGCGGTACCGAGGCCGGACACCTCGTGGGTGAGGATGATCTTCATTTTTCGGTCACCCTTCCCTTAGCGCGCGGTGGACGTGTAGGGCAGCAGCGCCATCTCACGGCTGTTCTTGACGGCCGTGGCGACGTCACGCTGGTGCTGCGTGCAGTTGCCGGTCACGCGACGGGCACGGATCTTGCCGCGGTCGGAAATGTACTTCCGCAGCATGTTCGTGTCCTTGTAGTCAACGTACGTGACCTTGTCCTTGCAGAATGCGCAGACCTTCTTCTTAGGCTTGCGCACAGGCGGCTTCGCCATGGTGTTTCTCCTGTGTGATCAAGAAGTGGGGGTACGAGCCGCTTCCGGGGCTTGCGCCCTAGAAGGGGGGCTCGTCCGAGTAGCCGCCGCCGGAGTTTCCACCCCAGCCACCGCCGCCACCGCCCTGCTGGCCGGTGGACGGAGCGCTGGAGGCCCAGGGGTCGTCGGAGGGAGCTCCGCCGCCCTGCTGAGGGGCGTTGCCCCAGCCACCGCCGCTGCCACCCTGCTGGCCGCCGCCGAAGCCGCCGCCACCCTGGCCACCGCGACCGGTGGTACGGGTGACCTTGGCCGTGGCGTTCTTCAGGCTGGGGCCGACTTCCTCGACGTCCAGCTCGAAGACCGTGCGCTTGACACCCTCGCGGTCCTCGTAGGACCGCTGCTTCAGACGGCCCTGCACGACGACGCGCATGCCCTTCTGAAGGGACTCCGCGACGTTCTCCGCCGCCTGACGCCAGACCGAGCAGGTCAGGAAGAGGCTTTCGCCGTCCTTCCACTCGTTGGTCTGACGGTCGAAGGTGCGGGGAGTGGACGCGACACGGAACTTCGCGACCGCCGCGCCGGACGGGGTGAAGCGCAGCTCGGGGTCGTCGACAAGATTGCCGATGACCGTGATGACGGTCTCGCCTGCCATGGGGGAACCTCTCGGCGGGATTGCTTCTGGCTGCTTGTTGCTACTCGGACCCGAGAACCTTTGAGCCGAAGGCTCAGTGGGTCTCGGGACGGAGGACCTTGGTCCGGAGGACCGACTCGTTCAGGTTCATCTGGCGGTCGAGCTCCTTGACGACCGCAGGCTCGGCCTGCAGGTCGATGACCGAGTAGATGCCCTCGGGCTTCTTCTTGATCTCGTAGGCGAGACGACGACGGCCCCAGGTGTCGACCTTCTCGACCTTTCCGTTGCCCTCACGGACGACGGAGAGGAAGTTCTCGATCAGCGGGGAGACAGCGCGCTCCTCGAGATCGGGGTCGAGGATGACCATCACCTCGTAGTGACGCATGTGGAACCCACCTCCTTTGGACTCAGCGGCCACGGTCGTTCCGTGGCAGGAGGGTCGTGATGCGTGTAGCAACGGCGCCGGCCACGCGAGTCCTGGACGGACCTGGGCAGACACCGGTGCAGACGGTACAGACTACCCGCACATCACCCTGCGGTTGAAATTAAGTGGTGAGGGGCACGGCGGTCGAAACGCGGCCCGAGAGGGCGCTGCGGTTGAAATCCAGCGGTGGAGGGCCGCAATCTGTACACGACGGATGTCGGCGGCGTCACAGGCGCCGCCGTCCCGCAGGTACGCCAGGAGGTGCCCCATGGCACAGGCAATGCGACCCGACTCCGGACACTCCCTCTTCGCCACCGACGGCAAGCCCCACCCGGTCCAGGACACCCTGATGGCCGTGACGCTGGTGCTGGGCCTGCTTTCCTTCATCACCGCGATGTTCCACAACCTGCATCTGCTCAGCTCCTGGTCCGGTCTGATCGGGATCCTGACCGGTGCCTACGGGCAGTACATCTCCGCCACCACGCGCGAACGCTTCGTGCTGGTCGTGGGTCTCGGCCTGGCGGGCGTGGGCTTCTTTCTGGGCATGGCCCACGGCGGCCTCTTCGGCGGCGTGATCCACTAGCGGGCGAGTCGATCATGACTCGACCTCGTGCCGGTCCCGGCACGTCACGGGGGATGCCGGGCCCGGCACGGCCATTCGGAGCGCTCCGAGGTCGCAGTAGGCTTCGGCGCGAGAGCCGGAGCCCCTGACCCGATGGGGACACACCTGCCGAGGAGCGCCCCGACATGAGCCTGACCCTGAGGACCATCAGCCGCGAGCAGCATCTGGCGTTCATCCAGAGCCAGCCCTCGGCCAGTCACTGCCAGGTCCCGGCATGGGCGGACGTCAAGACCGAGTGGCGCTCGGAGAGCCTCGGCTGGTTCGACAAGGAGGGCCGGCTCGTCGGCGCCGGTCTGGTGCTGTACCGCCAGCTGCCGAAGATCAAGCGCTACCTGGCCTACCTGCCCGAGGGCCCGGTCATCAACTGGTACGCCCCGAACCTGGACGACTGGCTCCAGCCGATGCTCGCCCATCTGAAGCACCAGGGCGCCTTCTCCGTGAAGATGGGCCCGCCGGTCGTCATCCGCCGCTGGAACGCGGCCGCGATCAAGGCCGGCATCCAGGACCCGGATGTCAAGCGTCTGCGGGACATCGAGGCCACCCACATCGAGCCGCGCGCCTTCGAGGTCGCCGACCGGCTGCGGAAGATGGGCTGGCAGCAGGGCGAGGACGGCGGCGCCGGCTTCGGCGACGTGCAGCCCCGCTACGTGTACCAGGTCCCGCTCGCGAACCGCGCGCTCGACGACGTCCTCAAGGGCTTCAACCAGCTGTGGCGCCGCAACATCAAGAAGGCCGAGAAGGCCGGTGTCGAGGTCGTCCAGGGCGGCTACGAGGACCTCGCCGAGTGGCAGCGGCTGTACGAGATCACGGCCGTCCGCGACAAGTTCCGCCCGCGCCCGCTCTCGTACTTCCAGCGCATGTGGACCGTCCTCAACAACGAGGACCCCAACCGCATGCGGCTCTACTTCGCCCGCCACAACGGAGTGAACCTCTCCGCCGCCACCATGCTCGTCGTCGGCGGACACGTCTGGTACTCCTACGGCGCCTCCGACAACATCGGCCGTGAGTTCCGGCCCTCGAACGCGATGCAGTGGCGGATGCTGCGCGACGCGTACGCGATGGGCGCGACCGTCTACGACCTGCGGGGCATCTCGGACTCGCTGGACGAGAACGACCACCTCTTCGGTCTCATCCAGTTCAAGGTCGGCACCGGCGGCGAGGCCGCCGAGTACGTGGGCGAGTGGGACTTCCCGCTCAACAAGCTCCTGCACAAGGCCCTGGACATCTACATGTCGCGGCGCTGACGGCACGCCCGAGGCTTGCGTAGTCTCATAAGCAGTTCGTACACCTTCTCTCGATCTGTCGTAGCCACCAGAAAGGTCCCGGGCCGGCCATGGCGCTCTCCCTCTATGTCGACACCGCTCGCTGGCGGGCGCACCAGAAGACCGTGACCGAGCAGTTCCCCGGTCTCATCCCGGTCTGCAAGGGCAACGGCTACGGGTTCGGCCACGAACGCCTCTCCGAGGAGGCGGCCCGGCTCGGCGCCGACGTGCTCGCGGTGGGCACCACGTACGAGGCCGCCCAGATCAAGGACTGGTTCAGCGGCGACCTGCTCGTCCTCACGCCGTTCCGGCGGGGCGAGGAGCCGGTGCCGCTGCCGGACCGGGTGATCCGCTCCGTGTCGTCCGTGGACGGTGTGCACGCCCTGGTCGGCGCCCGGGTCGTCATCGAGTGCATGAGCTCGATGAAGCGTCACGGCGTCCACGAGGAGGACCTGCCCCGGCTGCACGCGGCCATCGAGGACGTACGGCTCGAGGGCTTCGCCCTGCACCTGCCGCTGGACCGCACCGACGGCACCGACGCCGTCGATGAGGTCATCGCCTGGATGGACCGGCTGCGGGCCGCCCGGCTGCCGCTGCACACCATGTTCGTCAGCCATCTGCGCGCCGCGGAGCAGGCCCGGCTCCAGCAGCAGTTCCCGCAGACCCGGTTCCGCGCCCGGATCGGCACCCGGCTGTGGCTGGGCGACCACGAGGCCACCGAGTACCGGGGATCGGTCCTCGACGTCACCCGCGTCGCCAAGGGCGACCGCTTCGGCTACCGGCAGCAGAAGGCCGCCTCGGAGGGCTGGCTCGTGGTGGTCGCCGGCGGCACCTCGCACGGTGTCGGCCTGGAGGCCCCGAAGGCCATGCACGGGGTGATGCCGCGCGCCAAGGGCGTCGCCCGCGCCGGTCTCGCCACGGTGAACCGGAACCTCTCCCCGTTCGTCTGGGACGGCAAGCAGCGCTGGTTCGCCGAGCCGCCGCACATGCAGGTGTCGATCCTGTTCGTGCCGTCCGACGCCCAGGAGCCCAAGGTGGGCGACGAACTCGTCGCGCACCTGCGCCACACCACGACCCAGTTCGACCGGATCGTCGAGCGCTGATCCGCCGGCCCGCCCGCCGGCGGTCCGGTGGGCGGCATCGCCCCGTACGAGAGAAGAGCGGCCCCCGGGACACCCCGGGGGCCGCTCCTCGTGCATCCGCCGGGTTCACTTCTCCGGCGTACCCCACTCCACCCGCGGCCCCTGGCCGTCCGGCTCCCCGGGAAGCGCCCCGAGCGCCGTACGCGCCGTGCGGCCGAGGACGAACACGTCCCCCGCACCGTCCAGGACCCCGCCCGACGGATCGTCCGAGCCGTCCCGCCGTACCTCGTCCCGGTCGGGCGCGAGGATGTCGCGGACGACCAGCGCGCACAGCCAGAGCGCGCCGAGGACGTGCAGGACGATCGCGAACTGGTAGCCGTCGCCCGGCAGACCCTGCTTGTCGCCGCTCGCCCCGTAGGCCAGATAGAGCCAGATGGCGAGGAAGTAGAGCACCTCGCCCGCCTGCCAGACCAGGAAGTCCCGCCAGCGCGGCCGGGCGAGCGCGGCGAGCGGGACGAGCCACAGCACGTACTGCGGCGAGTAGACCTTGTTGACCAGCACGAACGCGGCCACGATCAGAAACGCCAGCTGGGCGAACCGGGGCCGGCGCGGCGCGGTCAGGGTCAGATACGCGAGGCCCAGGACCGCGAGGGCCATGAGGACCATCGCCCCGCGATTGGCCGTGCCGGGCGGGATCGTGTTTCCGGTGTTCTGGCTGATCAGCAGCCAGATCGAGCCGTAGTCGACGTTCCGCTCGGTGCTGAAGACGTAGAACTGCCGCCAGCCCTCGGGCGCCGCCAGCATCACCGGCAGATTCACCACGAGCCACGCCCCGGCCGCGCCCGCGGCCGCCGTGGCGAACGCCCGCGGCCGCCCCGCCCGCCAGCACAGCAGGAACAGGGGGACGAGCAGCAGCACGGGGTAGAACTTGGCGGCCGTCGCGAGGCCGAGCAGCACCCCGGAGCCGAACGGGCGCCCGCGCGACCACAGCAGCATCGCGGCGGCGGTGAGGGCCACGGCCAGCAGGTCCCAGTTGATGGTGGCGGTGAGCGCGACGGCAGGCGCGAGGGCCACCAGCAGACCGTCCCAGGGCCGCGCACGGTGCGTCCGCGCGACGCAGACGGCGAGCACGGCCGCGCAGACCATCAGCAGGCCCGCGTTGACCATCCAGTACGACTGCTGCCGCGCGATCAGCTCGCCGCCCGGGGTCAGCCAGGCGGCGACCTCCATGAACAGGCCGGTCAGGACCGGGTACTCCAGGAACGGTATGTCGCCGCCGATCCGGTCGAAATACGGGACCAGGCCGTCCGCGAAGCCGCGTCCGGAGAACAGGTGCGGGATGTCGGAGTAGCAGGCGTGGGTGTACTGGGAGGTGGAGCCCTGGAACCAGGCCCAGTTGTAGCAGGGCAGCTTCTGCACCATGCCGAGGGCGAACATTCCGAGGGTCACCAGGGCCACCACGCCGACCGGGGTGAGCCCGCCGCGGCCGGGTGCCGCCCGGCGTCCGGCCGGCCCGCCGATCAGCTCGCTGCCCCGGGCCGCCACTTCGTCCGCGCGGGTGGGGCGGACCACCTGATCCCGCGGAAGGCTCGTCTTCTGGAGGCTCGGCATGGGGGCCATCCTGCCGTACGGGCCCGGGAACGCGGGGAGGGCCGCCGCACCCGGTGCCGTACGCGAGGTACGGACCGGCGCGGCGGCCCTCGAAGGTGCCGGGCGCGGCTGCTCAGCCGCCGATGGCACCCCAGCCGGTGCCGCCGTTGGGCCGACCCCCGCCGTTGTCGCCGCCGGTCGTCCCGGCGTTGGCGGCTCCACCGGTCTCGGTGCCCGCGGTCGTCCCGCCGTTGGCGGCTCCACCGTTCGCGGCGCCTCCGTTAGCGGCCCCGCCGTTGGCGGCGCCTCCGTTGGCGGCGCCTCCGTTGGCGGCGCCTCCGTTAGCGGCTCCACCGTTCGCGGCCCCGCCGTTGTTCTCACCGCTCGGATCGCACGGCCACTCCCAGACGGTGCAGGACTTCTCCGGCTTCGGGGACTTGGTCGGCGCCTGGGTGGTCGGCTCCTCGGACGGCTCCTCGGTCGGCTCCGGCGACGGCGTCGGAGTCGGCGTCGGAGTCGGCGTCGGGCTGACGGCGCCGCCACCGAAGACCGCCTCGCCGTCGAGCTCCTCGGGCTCCGGGAAGCTCTGGGCCGGGGTGCCCTGCAGGACCGCGGTCATGTACTCGCGCCAGATGCGCGAGGGGAACGAGTTTCCGTGGATCTTCGGCTGATCGCCCGTTCCGTACATGGACTCGAACGTGCGGTTCTTGGCCGTGTCGGCGTCGTCGAAGCGGTACATGTCGACGGCGGTCGACAGCTCGGGGGTGTAGCCCACGTACCAGGCCGAGTTGTTGCCGTCGGTCGTACCCGTCTTGCCGGCCGAGTCGCGGTCGGGCAGGGCGGCCGTCCGTCCGGTGCCCTTCTTGACGACATCCTTCAGGACATCGGTGACGTTGCTCGCGATCGCGGTCGAGAACGCCTGCTTGGGCGCCAGCTTGTGCTCGTAGATGACCTCGCCGCGCTGGAGGACCTTGGTCACGGAGAAGGGGTCGTTCTGCTTGCCGTTGTTGCCGAAGGTGGCGTACGAGCCGGCCATCCGGATCGCGCTCGGGGAGGAGATGCCGAGGGTGAACGACGGCACGTCGCTCTTCACCAGCGAGGATTCCAGCAGACCCGCGTCGATGGCGGCCTGGCGGACCTTGTCGATGCCGACGTCCATACCGAGCTGGACATAGGGCGAGTTCGCGGAGTGCTCCATCGCCTCACGCAGGTCGATGTTGCCGTAGCTCGCGTCGTCGTCGTTGACCTGGCGCCACTCCTTGTCCTTCTCGTCGCGCCAGACCGTGCCGTCGTAATTCTTGATCACCAGACCGTTCTGGCCGTTGTAGCGGCTCTTGTCCGGGTCGACCTTCGTACGGTCGGCGGGCCCCTGCACCTTGTCGAGCTTGGGGTCGCGTACGCCGTCCCGCATCGCGGCGGCCAGCACGAAGGGCTTGAAGGTCGAGCCGACCTGGGCACCGGTCGTGTCCGCGTTGTTCATGAAGTGCTCGGTGGCGTTCTTGCCGCCGTACAGCGCCACGATGGCGCCCGTCTTCAGGTCCACCGAAGCGCCGCCGAACTGCACATGGGTGTCGGTCTTCGGACGCTCTTCCGGCCTGATGTACTCCTTGTAGATGCCGTTGACGGCGTCCTCGAGGGCCCTGACGTTCTTCTTCTTGAAGGTCGTGTGGACCTCGAAGCCGCCCTTGGCGAACTGCTGCGTGGTGATGCCGCGGTCGTTCTTGTTGAGGAAGTTCGCCTCGGCCGTCCGCACCAGGTAGCCGACCTGGCCGCCGAGCTGCGCGCCCTGCGTGCGGGGCTTCACCTTCGGGAACTCGGGGTACTTCGCGCGCTCGGCCTCGGTCAGGTGCCCGTCCTTGACCATCTCCTTGAGGATCCACTTCCAGCGCTTCTTGGCCCGGTCGGTGTTCGCCTCGGCCGTGGCCGTCGGGTCGATCTCGGGGGATCCGGCCGGGTCGAAGTACGTGGCGCCCTTGAGCAGCGAGGCGAGGAAGGCGCACTCGCTCGGGTTGAGCTTGCGGGCGTCCTTGCCGAAGTACGTGCGGGCCGCGGCCTGGATGCCGTAGGCACCTCGGCCGTAGTACGAGGTGTTGAGGTAGCCCGCCATGATCTCGTTCTTCTCCAGGTCGTTGCCGACCCGCATGGAGATGAAGAGTTCCTTGACCTTGCGGCTCACTGTCTGCGACTGGTCGTCGAGACGGTTGTTCTTCACGTACTGCTGGGTGATGGTCGAGCCACCCTGCTTGTTACCGCCCTTGGCCATGTTCCACACGGCACGGCCGATGCCCCACGGGTCGATGCCGGAGTCGGTCCAGAAGGTCTTGTTCTCGGCGGAGACGACCGCGTCCTGCATGGCCTGCGGGATCTGCGCGTACTCGACGATCTGACGGTTGACGTCACCACCGGTCGCGGCCATCTGCGTGCCGTCGTCCCAGTAGAAGACGTTGTTCTGCTGCTTGGCGCTGAGGGCCTCGTTGGGAATGTCCACCCAGGCGTACGCGATGACGCTCGCGCCCAGCAGGCTGCCGATGAACCCCAGAAACAGACCCGTCGTCAGCTTCCACGAGGGCAGCCAGCGCTTCCAGCCGTACTTGTCGTGACGCGGGTAGTCGATCATCCGCTTCTTGCCGGGCGGCCGGCCGCCGTCTCTGCCGCGTCCGGGTCCACCGCCGCCCCGGGGCGTGCCACCGCCACCGCCGCGGCGCCCCCCGCCGGCGCCTCCGTTCTCGGGTACGCGCCTGCGCCCGCCCCGCTGAGCGGCCCGCCGGGCCTCGGCGCGTCCACCGTAGGGACGCTCCTCTCCACCATGCGTGGGGGGCGGACCGTACGAGGCCGAAGGGGACCCCGCAGCGGAATCATGTTCAGGGGCCGGCCCGCGGCCCATGGGCTGCTGGGCGGCGCGCCGGGCCGCAGCGCGGCCGCCGGTCGGCGGCTGTTGCGGCATTTTGCGACGGTGCTCGCTCATCGAACGACTACTCCTCGGGCAGGCGCGTACGCCTGGAAGCGGCAGTTGAGTTCCGGTCCCCCCGACATGCACACGGCCGTGCCTCGAACAAGGCCGGACCGTGCCGACCGGGCACTCGCTTCACTGACGCTTCGCGGCATTGCGCGGTTCCCGGTGGTCTGCATGCCGCACAGACTACGCACGGCCAAAACCTGCCTAGATTCCGAGTTCACCCCAAATCAGGCAAGTCGATTGCTGTGAATTGGTGATGTGACACCGGTCACCCGAGCCCCCCTTGTCGCGACACAGGGGCAGCCCTATCGTCTGGATGTATCGAGTCGATACATCAGCGCGGCACATCGGCTCGGCATACGAGTTTTCCCATGAGGTCACCGAGACCCGTCCGCACGGCGGGCGGGTCCGCGGAGCGAAGGAGGCGGCGAGTGAGCAGGCGTTCAGGAATCCTCGAGTTCGCCGTTCTCGGTCTGCTCCGTGAGGCCCCGATGCACGGGTACGAGCTGCGCAAGCGGCTCAACACCTCGCTGGGGATCTTCCGGGCGTTCAGCTACGGGACCCTCTACCCCTGCCTCAAGACGCTGGTCGCCAACGGCTGGTTGATCGAGGAGCCGGGCAGTGGGCCCGAGGACGCCGTGGCGGCCTCACTCTCGGGACGCCGCGCCAAGATCGTCTACCGGCTGACGACCGAAGGGAAGGAGCACTTCGAAGAGCTCCTTTCCCACACCGGCCCCGACTCCTGGGAAGACGAACACTTCGCCGCCCGCTTCGCCTTCTTCGGGCAGACCGAGCGCGACGTGCGGATGCGGGTGCTGGAGGGCCGGCGCAGCCGGCTGGAGGAGCGTCTGGAGAAGATGCGCGCCTCCCTGACCCGGACGCGCGAGCGCCTGGACGACTACACGCTCGAACTCCAGCGCCACGGAATGGAGTCCGTGGAGCGCGAAGTGCGCTGGCTGAACGAGCTCATCGAGAGCGAGCGGGCGGGACGGGACCAGCGTTCCGGATCCGAGGACACCGCTCGGCAGCACGAAAACTCTGGAGACACGGACGGTCTGCCCCGGCCCGGGAGCACTCCCCGGCCGGATCCGTCCGACGACACCGCCAAGTGAAACCCTGCTCGCCGCAGGGCTTCCACGATCACACAGGGAGCAACCGAAATGGGTTCGGTTCGCGTAGCCATCGTCGGCGTGGGCAACTGCGCCACTTCGCTGGTGCAGGGCGTCGAGTACTACAAGGACGCCGACCCGGCGTCCAAGGTCCCCGGTCTGATGCACGTCCAGTTCGGCGACTACCACGTGGGTGACGTGGAGTTCGTGGCCGCCTTCGACGTCGACGCGAAGAAGGTCGGCCTCGATCTGGCGGACGCCCTCGGCGCCAGCGAGAACAACACCATCAAGATCTGCGACGTGCCGGCCACCGGCGTCACCGTCCAGCGCGGCCACACCCTCGACGGTCTCGGCAAGTACTACCGCCAGACCATCGAGGAGTCCACCGAGGCCCCGGTCGACGTCGTCCAGATCCTCAAGGACCGACAGGTCGACGTCCTCGTCTGCTACCTGCCCGTCGGCTCCGAGGACGCGGCGAAGTTCTACGCCCAGTGCGCCATCGACGCCAAGGTCGCCTTCGTCAACGCCCTCCCGGTCTTCATCGCCGGCACCAAGGAGTGGGCGGACAAGTTCACCGAGGCCGGTGTCCCGATCGTCGGTGACGACATCAAGTCGCAGGTCGGCGCGACCATCACGCACCGCGTCATGGCGAAGCTGTTCGAGGACCGCGGTGTCCGCCTTGAGCGCACCATGCAGCTGAACGTCGGCGGCAACATGGACTTCAAGAACATGCTCGAGCGCGAGCGCCTGGAGTCCAAGAAGATCTCCAAGACGCAGGCCGTCACCTCCCAGATCCCCGACCGGGACCTCGGCGAGAAGAACGTCCACATCGGCCCGTCGGACTACGTGGCCTGGCTGGACGACCGCAAGTGGGCGTACGTCCGCCTTGAGGGCCGCGCCTTCGGCGACGTCCCGCTGAACCTGGAGTACAAGCTCGAGGTCTGGGACTCCCCGAACTCCGCGGGTGTCATCATCGACGCCCTGCGCGCCGCGAAGATCGCCAAGGACCGCGGCATCGGCGGCCCGATCCTCTCGGCGTCGAGCTACTTCATGAAGTCCCCGCCGGTGCAGTACTTCGACGACGAGGCCCT
This sequence comes from Streptomyces sp. NPDC048718, assembly GCF_043198875.1. Classification (NCBI taxonomy): domain Bacteria; kingdom Bacillati; phylum Actinomycetota; class Actinomycetes; order Kitasatosporales; family Streptomycetaceae; genus Streptomyces; species Streptomyces sp. NPDC048718. Next base: position 84,379 of record NZ_JBICVG010000010.1, on the reverse strand, counting down.
GGCCAACGTCGAGAAGTTCATCAAGGGCGAGGTCGAGCGCTGAACCGCGCACCGGCCAGCCCCTGAAGGCCGTCCGGCAGTCCGAACGGACCGCTGAGAACCGCCGATCCGACGACGAGGGTCCCCGTGGCACTGCCCGGGGACCCTCGTCGTATGTGAGTCTTGCTGCCATGTCCGTCGTGCGTGATCTGCGCGTCCTCCTCCATCTGCGGGACTTCCGCCGTCTGCTGACCGTGCGACTGCTCTCCCAGTGCGCCGACGGCGTCTATCAGGTCGCGCTGGCCACCTATGTCGTCTTCTCTCCCGAGAACGAGACCAGCGCCGCCGCGATCGCCTCCGCCATGGCGGTCCTGCTGCTGCCGTACTCCTTCGTCGGGCCGTTCGCCGGCGTGCTGCTCGACCGCTGGGAGCGGCGCCAGGTCTTCCTCTACGGCAACGCGCTCCGGGCTCTCCTGGCCTACGGGACCGCGCTGCTCATGCTGTCCTCCGCGCCCGACGCGCTCTTCTTCGCCTCCGCCCTCGCCGTCACGGCCGTCAACCGTTTCGTCCTGGCGGGACTCTCCGCCGCGCTCCCGCGCGTGGTCGACGACGAGCGTCTGGTCATCGCCAACTCGCTGTCGCCGACCGCAGGCACCCTCGCGGCGACGCTCGGCGGGGGGCTCGCCTTCATCGTCCGGCTGATCGCCCACAACTCCGACGCCGCCGTCGTCCTGCTGGGTGCCGCGCTCTACCTCTGTTCCGCGCTCTCCTCGCTCAGGATGTCGCGCGAACTGCTCGGGCCCGACCCGGACCGGATCCAGCCCCGGCTCGGCGCCGCGCTGTCCTCCACCGCGCGGGGGCTGGTGAGCGGGCTGCGGCATCTGTCCCAGCGGCGCCCCGCCGCCCGCGCGCTCGCCGCGGTCACCCTGATGCGGTTCTGCTACGGCGCGCTGTTCGTGACGCTGCTCATGCTCAGCCGGTACGCGTGGGGCACCACCGAGGCACAAGGGCTCGCGGTCCTTGGGCTGGCCGTCGCCACATCCGGGGCCGGCTTTTTCGCCGCGGCGGTGCTCTCGCCCTGGGCGATCGGCCACCTGGGAGCATTCGGCTGGATCATGTGCTGCGCGGGGGGCGCCGCGGTTCTCACGCCTGCCCTGGGGCTGACCTTCGCCAAGGCCCCCTTCCTGGTGGCGGCCTTCGCACTGGGCCTGACCACCCAGGGGGTGAAGATCGCGACGGACACCGTCGTCCAGACCACGGTGGACGACGCCTACCGCGGACGCGTCTTCTCCCTCTACGACGTGCTCTTCAATGTCGCCTTCGTCGGTGCGGCCGGGGTCGCGGCCCTGATGCTGCCGCCCGACGGGCGCTCGTCCGCGCTCGTCGTGCTGGTGTCCGTCCTCTACGCGGTCATCCCCCTGGCCTTGTGGTGGCGGCGCGCGGCCGAATGACCGAGGGGCGGTGTTTCACGTGAAACACCGCCCCTCCGCATGGCCGGCCTACCGATGTTTCACGTGAAACATCGCGTGAAACGGCCGGCTCCAGCTCAGCCTTCCTGGGTCGCCCACCACTCCTTGAGCGCGGCGGCGGCGGCGTCCTGCTCCATGGGCCCGTTCTCCAGGCGCAGCTCGAGCAGGAACTTGTAGGCGCGCCCGATGGCCGGACCGGGGCCGATGTCGAGGATCTCCTGGATCTGGTTGCCGTCCAGGTCGGGACGGATCGCGTCCAGCTCCTCCTGCTCCTGGAGCTGGGCGATGCGCTCCTCCAGACCGTCGTAGGCGCGGGAGAGCGCGGCGGCCTTGCGCTTGTTGCGCGTGGTGCAGTCGGAGCGGGTCAACTTGTGGAGCCGGGAGAGCAGAGGGCCCGCGTCCCGGACGTAGCGGCGGACGGCCGAGTCGGTCCACTCGCCCGTGCCGTAGCCGTGGAAGCGCAGATGCAGCTCCACCAGCCGCGAGACGTCCTTGACCATCTCGTTGGAGTACTTGAGCGCGATCATGCGCTTCTTGGTCATCTTCGCGCCGACCACCTCGTGGTGGTGGAAGGAGACCCGGCCGTCCTTCTCGAAGCGGCGGGTGCGCGGCTTGCCGATGTCGTGAAGCAGGGCCGCCAGCCGCAGCACCAGGTCCGGGCCGTCCTCCTCCAGGTCGATGGCCTGGTCGAGGACGGTGAGGGAGTGCTCGTAGACGTCCTTGTGCCGGTGATGCTCGTCGCTTTCCAGGCGCAGCGCCGGAAGCTCGGGCAGGACATGCGTGGCGAGACCGGTGCCGACGAGGAGACCGAGGCCCTTGCGGGGGTGAGCCGAGAGCAGGAGCTTGTTGAACTCCTCGCGGATCCGCTCGGCGGAGACGATCTCCAGCCGGCCCGCCATCTCCGTCATGGCGGTGACGACCTCGGGGGCCACGGCGAAGTCCAGCTGCGCGGCGAAGCGCGCGGCACGCATCATCCGCAGCGGGTCGTCGGAGAAGGACTCCTCGGGGGTACCGGGGGTGCGCAGCACCCGCTCGGCCAGATCCTCCAGACCGCCGTGCGGGTCGATGAACTCCTTCTCGGGGAGTGCCACGGCCATCGCGTTGACGGTGAAGTCGCGGCGGACCAGGTCCTCCTCGATGGAGTCGCCGTAGGAGACCTCGGGCTTGCGGGAGGTGCGGTCGTACGCCTCGGAGCGGTAGGTGGTGACCTCCACCTGGTAACCGCTCTTCTGGCAGCCGACCGTGCCGAACGCGATTCCGACCTCCCAGACCGCGTCGGCCCAGGGCCGGACGATCTTCAGAACGTCCTCGGGGCGGGCGTCGGTGGTGAAGTCCAGGTCGTTGCCGAGACGCCCAAGAAGCGCGTCCCGTACCGAGCCGCCGACCAGCGCGAGGCTGAACCCCGCCTCCTTGAAGCGAAGGGCGAGGTCGTCGGCGACAGGGGAGACGCGCAGCAGTTCGCTGACGGCGCGGCGCTGCACCTGGCTCAGTACGGTGGGGGTGTCTTCGTTGGCGTTCGGCACAACAGAAAAGGGTACGTGCCCCGGCTCACCCCGGCGTCCCGGTTTCCCGCCCGCGGGGCGTGAACGGCCCCGGGAGAGGTCCCGGGGAAGCCCGTGCGCGCCCTCCGCCGGAGCGGTCCCCGGCACTCGGCCCCCGCGCTGCTCGTTACCATGCCTGGACACAGCATCCGGAACCACCGACACCACTGACACCACGAGACAACGACGAGGACGGGCGACGCGTGGGCGAGGCGGCAGCTATTCAGGGGACCCATCCCTCACCTGCCCGCCGCAGGCTACGGCGCATGGCCTCACTCGCTGTGGCCGCGCCGTTGCTGACCGGCCTCCTTCAGGGTGTGCCCGCGCCGGCGGCCCAGGCCGCCGAGAGCGCGAACAGCGCCGGCGGCGTGGACGTGTCGCTGGAGACCCTGGCGCCGAAGGCCCCCGTGGACGGCGACACGCTCACCGTCACGGGAACGGTCACCAACCGGACCAAGCAGGCCGTGACCAACGCCACCGTCGACCTCCGTGTCGGCCCCCGGATGACCAATCGCAGCGAGATCGACGACGTGTCCGGCCGGGGCGCCTTCCGTCTCGGCGGCGAAGGGGAGGCGCTCGGCGGGCGCTACACGGTGGAGATCCCCCGGCTCGGCTCCGGGCTCAGCCGCGACTTCTCGCTGTCCGTGCCCGTGTCCAAGCTGGAGCTCGACGATCCGGGCGTCTATCAGCTCGGGGTGTCCGTCAGCGGACGGACCGCGAGCCAGCCGTACGACCGGGTGCTCGGCATCGAGCGGACCTTCCTGCCGTACCAGCCCGACGAGACCGAGAAGCGCACCAAGCTCACCTATCTCTGGCCGCTGATCTCCACGGCGCACGTCTCCGCGGAGACGGGCGCCAACCAGCAGCAGACCCCCGTCTTCGAGAACGACGATCTCGCCGCCGACCTCGCCCCCGGCGGGCGGCTCGACGAGATGGTCTCGCTCGGCAAGGACCTCCCGGTGACCTGGGTCATCGACCCGGACCTGCTCGCCAGCGTGGACGCCATGGCCGCGCCGTACATGGTCAAGAACGGCACGACCACGGTGCCGGGCCAGAACCAGGACATCGCCAAGCGCTGGCTGGACCAGCTGGAGAAGGCCGTACAGGGCCACAAGGTCGTCGCCTTGCCCTTCGCCGATCCCGATCTGGCCGCCCTCGCCCACCACGGCAAGGAGGTCCCGGGCTCCCTGGCGCACCTCCAGCAGGCGACCGCGCTGGCGTCCGGCACGGTCGAGACGGTGCTCCATGTGAAGCCGTCGACCGACTTCGCCTGGCCCGTCGACGGTGCCGTCGATCCCTCCGTCATGTCGGTCGCCACCTCGGCGGGCGCGCGCAATGTGATCGCCCGCAGCGACAGCTTCCGCGACGATCTGCCGTACACCCCGACCGCCGCTCGTGCGGTGGGCGGCGGCACGACCGCGGTGGTGAGCGACGCCGCGCTGTCGAAGGCGTTCCAGGGGGACCTCGTCCGCGCCGAGAACTCCACGCTGGCGATCCAGTCGTTCCTCGCCCAGTCGCTGGCCACAACCCTGGAGCTGCCCGAACAGCAGCGCAGCGTCGTGGTCGCCCCGCAGCGCATGCCCACCACCGCGCAGGCCCAGAGCATGGCGGCGGCGCTGCAGGCGCTGTCCGCCAAGCGGTGGACGGAGCCGCAGGACCTCCCCGGTGCCGCTCTGGACACCGCCGACCCGGACGCCTCCACGCGGGTCCCGGGCAGCGCCTCGTACCCGAAGAAGCTGCGCGCGCGGGAACTCGACACCGCGGCCTTCCAGAAGATGAAGGAGACCCGGGACGAGCTGGACGACTTCCGGGTGATCCTGACCGCCGCGGACCGGGTCGTGCCGCCCTTCACCAACGCGATCAGCCGGGAGATGTCCACGTCCTGGCGGGGCGAGAGCCCCTCGGCCACCCTCTATCGCGAGGAGGTCCTGCGCTATCTGCGGAGCCTCACCGAAGAGGTGCAGCTGGTCAAGAAGTCGGACCTCACGCTGTCCGGCCGGAGCGCCACCATTCCGGTGACCGTGCAGAACCGGCTGTTGCAGGGTGTGGAGCATCTGGAGCTGCGGCTGTCCTCCGACAACCGGACCCGTCTGAAGCTGGTCGAGGGCGACCCGGTCGCCTCGCGGCCGGTGACGATCGACGGCGGCCACAGCCAGTCGGTGAAGTTCACCGCCTCGGCGAACGCCAACGGACCGGTCCTGATGAGGGCCCAGCTGTACACCGAGGACGGAACGCCCTACGGCGCTCCGATGACGTTCACGGTGAAGGTCTCCGAGATCACCCCCACCGTGATGCTCGTCATCGCGGGCGGTGTCCTGCTGCTGGTCCTCGCCGGCATCCGGATGTACCGGCAGCGCAAGCGGGCCGCCGCCCGGCGTGCCGCGGCCGAGGCAGCCGCCGAGGCAGCCGCCGAGGCGGAAGCGGAGTCCGAGGCCGGTCAGGAGGACGAGGGCACGGCCGGAACGGGGGCCGCGGACCCCGGCGCCGAGACGGAGCAGCCGAGTGACCCGACACCCAACACCGGGTCCGAAAGCGGCGACCCGTCGGGCACGGGTGAGAAAGTGGACCGTTGAGCGATGTCGTGGCCGGTCGGCCGGGGACGATGAGGTGGGGTAAACCATGAACGCGCCGTACGACGGTGACCGCGGTCAGGGCGCGGGCAACACCGCGCCGTCCGGTGGTACGCCCCCGACACCGGACGGCGGTCACCCGCCGGTGCCGACGCCGCCGCGGGGCCCGCACCCGCAGCACCCGGACGCGGACGCGCCGCAGCAGGGTTCGTACGGGCAGGCCCCGTACGCCCCGGGCCCGTACGTCCCGAACCCGCACGCGAACCCGCAGGGACCCTACGGGCAGGCGCCCCAGGCGCCGTACGGCCAGACACCGCAGGGCCGGACCCCCGAGCCGTCGCCGTACGCCCCGGGCCCGTACGGCCAGGACCCGTACGTCCAGGACGCCTACACCCACGACCCCTACCAGGGACGCGATCTGTCCGCCCAGGACCCGGTCTCCGAGGCGCTCTACGACCGGGCCGCGCACCCGCCGCCCCCGCCCGGCACCTACGCGCAGCCGCAGTCGCTCTACCAGCAGCCGGCCGCGCAGCCGCACGCCCCGGACCCGCGGGTGTGGGCCCAGACGCCCGCGCCGGAGCCCGACGGCCCCTCGCGCCATCTGCCGTACGCCGACGACGCCCACACCGTCCAGTTCACCGGTGTCGACGACCTGGTGACCGCGGCGGGGGAGGAGGCCACCGAGGCGGACGCCTTCGCCCACCTCTACCGCGACCAGCAGGCCCCCGGCCAGGTGCCGCCGCCCGCCCCGGAGCCGAACCCGCTGCCCACGCCCCCCGCGTCGAAGAAGACCGGCCGCGCGTCCGGGCTGCTCAAGTCGAGCGCCGTGATGGCCGCCGGCACCCTGGTCTCCCGGTTGACCGGCTTCGTCCGCAGCCTGGTGATCACCGGCGCCCTCGGCGCCGCCCTGCTCGGTGACACCTTCACCGTCGCCTACACCCTGCCGACGATGATCTACATCCTCACCGTCGGCGGCGGCCTCAACTCGGTCTTCGTGCCGCAGCTGGTCCGCTCCATGAAGAACGACGAGGACGGCGGCGAGGCCTACGCCAACCGGCTGCTGACCCTCGTCATGGTCGCGCTCGGCGCGATCGTCGCGGTCGCCGTGTTCGCGGCGCCGCTCCTGATCAAGGCGATGTCGAGCACCATCGCCGACGACGCCGCGGCCAACAGCGTCGCCGTCACCTTCGCCCGCTACTGCCTGCCCACCATCTTCTTCATGGGTGTGCACGTGGTGATGGGACAGATCCTCAACGCCCGCGGCAAGTTCGGCGCGATGATGTGGACCCCGGTCCTCAACAACATCGTCATGATCGCCACCTTCGGCCTGTTCATCTGGGTGTACGGCACCTCCGCCGAATCCCACATGGGCGTCACGACCATCCCCGACGAGGGCGTCCGCCTGCTCGGCATCGGCACCCTGCTCGGTCTCGTCGTGCAGGCCCTGGCGATGATCCCGTACCTGCGCGAGACCGGCTTCCGCTTCCGCCCCCGCTTCGACTGGAAGGGCCACGGCCTCGGCAAGACGGTCAAGCTGGCCAAGTGGACCGTGCTGTTCGTGCTCGCCAACCAGGCCGGTGTCCTGGTCGTCACCCAGCTCGCCACCGCGGCCGGCGAGGAGTCCGGCAAGAACGGCGCCGGCTTCCTGGCCTACTCCAACGCCCAGTTGATCTGGGGCATGCCGCAGGCCATCATCACCGTCTCCGTCATGGCCGCCCTGCTGCCGCGGATCTCCCGCGCCGCCCACGACGACGACGCGGGCGCGGTCCGCGACGACATCTCCCAGGGCCTGCGCAACTCGGCCGTCGCGATCGTCCCGGTGGCCTTCGCCTTCCTGGCGCTCGGCGTCCCGATGTGCACCCTGCTCTACGCGTCCAGCGGCGTCGAGGCCGCCCGGGGCATGGGCTTCATCCTGATGGCCTTCGGCCTCGGTCTGATCCCCTACTCCGTCCAGTACGTCGTGCTCCGCGGCTTCTACGCCTACGAGGACACCCGGACGCCCTTCTACAACACCGTCATCGTCGCCGCGGTCAACGCGGCCGTCTCGGCCGTCTGTTACGTGGTGCTGCCCGCCCAGTGGGCCGTGGTCGGCATGGCCGGCGCCTACGGCCTGGCCTACGCGGTCGGCGTGGGCATCGCCTGGCGCCGACTGCGCAACCGCCTCGGCGGCGATCTGGACGGCGCGCACGTCCTGCGCACCTACGCCCGGCTGTGCCTGGCCGCGCTGCCCGCCGCCCTCGTCGGCGGCGCGACCGGCTTCGGTCTGATGAAGCTGCTCGGTGAAGGCGCCCTGGGGTCGCTCGCCGCCCTCGTGGTCGGCGGTGTGGTCCTGCTCGGAGTCTTCTTCGTCGCGGCCAAGCGCATGCGGATCGCGGAACTCAACTCCATGGTCGGCATGGTCCGCGGCCGTCTGGGACGCTGATCCACACACGAGAACGCGCGATCGGCACAACCATCGGAGGCCGGCGCGTGTCGTGCATAGCGCCGGACTGTGGGCACAATTGGCATGGCTGTTGGATGTGGCGCAACGGATGGGGAGGCAGGAACGACGGTGGCGGAACGTAGCACGGCTGCCGTCGACGTGGCCGACAACAGCGGTGACGACCCGCTGACCGCCAAGGCGGACACGGCCGCGACCGACGGGGTGGCGGAAGAGCGGAAGAAGGCGGATCCTTCCGCCGAGACCACGAAGGACGAAGCGGCCGACCGGAAGAGCGACGGCGAACCGTCCTCCTCCACGGCAACCGAACTGCACAGCGGCCACAAGCTGGCGAAGCGGTACCGGCTGGAGGAGTGCGTCACCCGGCTGGACGGATTCAGCAGCTGGCGGGCCGTGGACGAGAAGCTGCGGCGCGCCGTCGGCGTGCACATCCTGCCCGCCGACCACCCCCGCGCCCGCTCCGTGCTCGCCGCCGCCCGCTCGGCCGCGCTGCTCGGCGACCCCCGGTTCGTCCAGGTCCTCGACGCCGTCGAGGAGAACGACCTCGTCTACGTCGTCCACGAGTGGCTGCCCGACTCCACCGAACTGACCGCGCTGCTCGCGGCCGGCCCCATGGAGCCGCACGACGCCTACCAGCTCGTCAGCCAGGTCTCGCAGGCCATGGCCGCCGCGCACCGCGAGGGCCTCTCGCATCTGCGTCTCACCCCCAGTGCCGTCCTGCGCAGCTCCACCGGCCAGTACCGCATCCGCGGTCTCGCCGTGAACGCCGCGCTGCGCGGCATCAGCGCCGAGCGCCCCCAGCGCACGGACACCGAGGCGATCGGTGCCCTGCTGTACGCGGCTCTCACCCAGCGCTGGCCGTACGAGAGCGACGCGTACGGGCTCTCCGGCCTGCCCAAGGGCACCGGGCTGCTCGCCCCCGATCAGGTACGGGCGGGCGTCCACCGCGGGCTTTCGGAGATCGCGATGCGGGCCCTGGCGAACGACGGGGCCACCGCCTCGCGCCAGGAGCCGCCCTGCACCACCCCGGACGAGCTGGCCAAGGCCGTCGCGGCGATGCCGCGCATCCGCCCGCCGGAACCGGAGTTCCCGCTCCCCAGTCCGCCCGAGTACCAGCGCACCACCTATCAGCAGGGCACCTACGGGCGTCCGCAGGCGCATCCCGCGGTGACCCAGCCCGTCGTGGTCCCGCCGCCCCCGCTGCAGAGCCGTACCGGAAAGGCGCTGAAGTGGGCCGTCTCGGCCCTCCTGATCGCCGCCCTCGGCCTGGGCAGCTGGCAGATCGCGGACCGGCTCCTGCAGGGGAACACTCCCGAGACCCCCGCGCCCACCCAGCAGACCCCGGACGGGGACGAGAAGCCCGAGCCGGCGAAGCCGCTCACCATCGCCGCGGCGCAGGAGTACGCCCCGGACGGCCCACTGCAGAACGCCAACAACGTGGGCGCCACCTACGACAAGGACCCGTCCACCTACTGGCGTACCAAGAGCTTCTTCGAGGGACCGGTTCTGGCGCCCTTCCGGCAGGGCGTGGGCATCGTCTACGACCTCGGCTCCGAGCAGCGTCTCGCCTCCGTGTCCATAGACCTGCGCTACGGCGGCAATCACACGGCCGCGACGATGTACGCGGCGGACTCCCTGAGTCCGGGGGGTTCCCCCGACTCGATGAAGAAGCTCGCCACGGCGACGACCTCCGGTTCCTCTCTCCCGATGACCCTGAAGTCACCGGAGAAGGTCCGCTATGTACTGATCTGGTTCACAGCGCTCCCGCATTCCGGGGCAGACCAGTACAGCAACGCCGGCTACAAGCAGGCCGTGACCAACGTGTCCTTCAAGGGGGCCCCGGCGTAACCTTCCCGCTCCCCGGATGTTGCACCAGCGTGAATACGGGTAATGCCACTGATCGAGGAGGGGGACGTGGCATCAGAGGCCGGCGAATCCGGCTCCCGGAGCGATCAGGATCTGCTCGCCGGCCATGTGGCCGGTGATCCCGACGCCTTCGGGGAGCTTGTGCGGCGCCATCGCGACCGGCTGTGGGCGGTGGCGCTTCGGACGCTCGGCGACCGCGAGGAGGCCGCCGACGCCGTCCAGGACGCCCTGGTGTCGGCGTTCCGGGCCGCCCACACCTTCCGGGGCCAGTCGGCCGTCACGACTTGGCTGCACCGGATCACCGTGAACGCCTGCCTCGACCGGGCCCGCAAGGCGGCCTCGCGCCGGACGTCCCCCGTGGACGACACGGCCCGCTTCGAGCAGCTCCTCGAACCTCACGAATCGGCCGAGGCGCCCGCCGAGCGGCAGGATCTGCACCGCCAGCTGCTCGCCGCGCTCGCCACGCTGCCCGCCGAACAACGGGCGGCCCTCGTCCTGGTGGACATGCAGGGATACCCGGTGGCGGAGGCCGCACGGCTGCTTGATGTCCCCACCGGCACCGTGAAGAGCCGCTGCGCGCGCGGACGGGCCAAACTTCTGCCGCTCCTCACTCATCTGCGCGGTGACACGGTGGGTAACGAGGGCTCCGATGGGGGAAGGAACCGGACGCCGGGGGCATCCGTCCCACCGGTGCCGGGACCGACACCATCCGGACCAGGCAATCCAGCTGTTGTGAAGGGCGGAGGTGGGCGCGCGTGACTTCCACGGCCGACACGACTCGGCACCCGGACGTCTCGGAGATCTCCGACCTCACCGAGGGGCTGCTGTCCCCTTCCCGGGGAGCGGCCATCCGCGAGCACCTCGACGGGTGTTCTCTGTGCACCGATGTCCGGACCGCCCTGGAGGACATCCGGGGACTGCTCGGCACCCTGCCCGGACCACCGCGAATGCCCTCCGAGATCGCCGGCCGGATCGACGCCGCCCTCGCCGCCGAGGCCCTGCTGAACGCGACCGCGCCGGACGCCGACGCCCATGTTTCACGTGAAACATCGCGCGGCCGACCTGCTCCCTCCGTCCCGGCCCGTCCTGCGGCCGACCGCCCCTCCCGGCTTCCGTCCGCCGCCACCGGACCCGGTCGCCCCCGCCGGATCCGCCGTCGGACCGCCTTCCTCGGCACCGCCTTCGGCACCGCGGTCCTCGGTCTGGGTCTGTTCTTCCTCCAGTCGAACGACCGGAACGACGAGACGACCGCCGACAGCCCGGCCGACACATCCGTCGCCGCGGGCACCACCCGGTTCGACGGCCGTCCGGTCGCCACCACGGTGCGCAGCCTGCTGCACCGGGACGCCGGCTTCAGGGCCTCCCAGGAGAGCGGCGGCGCTCCCGAATCGTTCTCCGCCGAAGCCCGCGGGAAGAGCCAGAAGAGCGCGACGGCCGACGAGCTGCCCGCCTGTGTGCGGGCCGGTATCCAGCGCACCGACCCGGTCCTCGCCTTCCAGCGCGGTGACTACAGCGGCACGCCCGCCTATCTCGTCGTGCTCCCCGACACCGCCGACAGCACCCGGGTGCACGCTTATGTGATGGACGTCTCCTGCGCCGACGGAGAGAGCGGCAAGGCCGCGGTCCTGGCTCAGCTGTCCCTGCCGCGCTAGGGCATGTATCGAAAGCCCCTCCTGGCCTGCGGGCGGACGGAGCTACTTTCGACACATGCCCTAGTCCCTTCCTCGTCGTGCCGGGTGACGGTCTCGGGAATGCCCGCCCCGTAGGATCCGTTGGGTGGGGTGAAGGAAGCAATCCCAGCCGCCGTAGGCAGTAGGCAGTCTGCAGAGACGAGGAACAAACCCGTGAGCGACGTCCGTAACGTGATCATCATCGGCTCCGGGCCTGCGGGATACACCGCTGCGCTCTACACCGCTCGCGCCTCGCTGAAGCCCCTCGTCTTCGAGGGTGCTGTCACCGCCGGTGGCGCGCTGATGAACACGACCGAGGTGGAGAACTTCCCGGGCTTCCGTGACGGCATCATGGGCCCGGACCTCATGGACAACATGCGCGCCCAGGCCGAGCGCTTCGGCGCCGAGCTGGTTCCGGACGACATCGTCTCCGTGGACCTCACGGGCGAGATCAAGACCGTGACGGACACCGCCGGCAACGTGTACCAGGCCAAGGCCGTCATCGTCACGACCGGCTCCCAGCACCGCAAGCTCGGCCTGCCGAACGAGGACGCCCTCTCCGGCCGTGGTGTCTCCTGGTGCGCCACCTGTGACGGGTTCTTCTTCAAGGACCAGGACATCGCCGTGGTCGGCGGTGGCGACACCGCGATGGAGGAGGCCACCTTCCTCTCGCGCTTCGCCAAGTCGGTCACAATCGTCCACCGCCGTGACTCGCTGCGCGCCTCGAAGGCGATGCAGGAGCGTGCCTTCGCCGACCCGAAGATCAAGTTCGCCTGGGACAGCGAGGTCGCCGAGATCCACGGTGACCCGAAGCTCAGCGGTCTGACCCTGCGCAACACCAAGACGGGCGAGACCAGCGAGCTCCCGGTCACGGGCCTCTTCATCGCCGTGGGTCACGACCCGCGCACCGAGCTCTTCAAGGGCCAGCTGGACCTGGACGAGGAGGGCTACCTCAAGGTCGAGGCCCCCTCCACCCGCACCAACCTCCCCGGTGTCTTCGGTGCGGGCGATGTCGTCGACCACACCTACCGTCAGGCGATCACCGCCGCCGGTACCGGCTGCTCCGCCGCTCTCGACGCCGAGCGCTTCCTGGCCGCCCTCGCCGACAGCGAGAAGCTCGCCGAGACCCCCGCGGTCTGACCCTTTCTTCTCCCCCACCCCACACCCCACGAATGAAGGAGCCTGCCGTGGCCGGCACTCTCAAGAACGTCACCGACGCCAACTTCGAGGAAGAGGTCCTCAAGAGCGGCAAGCCCGTTCTGGTCGACTTCTGGGCGGCCTGGTGCGGCCCGTGCCGTCAGATCGCCCCGTCGCTGGAGGCCATCGCCGCCGAGCACGGTGAGATCGAGATCGTGAAGCTCAACATCGACGAGAACCCGGCCACCGCCGCGAAGTACGGCGTCATGTCGATCCCGACGATGAACGTCTACCAGGGTGGCGAGGTCGTGAAGACGATCGTCGGCGCCAAGCCGAAGGCCGCGCTCGAGCGTGACCTGGCGGACTTCCTCGTCGCGAAGGCCTGACCTTCTCGCTGTTTCACGTGAAACATCGGCGGCCCGCCCCCTTCCGAGGGGGCGGGCCGCCGTCTTTCCGGCCGCCGCACCTCACAGAGGCCGCAGGACCGGTTCCTTCTGTACGGCGCCGAGCAGCCGGTCCAGCGCCATCTCGACGTCCTCCTTCCAGGAGAGCGTCGACCTCAGTTCCAGCCGGAGGCGGGGATAAGCAGGGTGCGACCGTACGGTCTTGAAGCCCACGGCCAGCAGATGATCGGCGGGCAGCACACAGGCCGGCTCCTTCCAGCGGGCGTCTCCGAACGCCTCGATCGCCTTGAAGCCGCGTCGCAGCAGATCCTTCGCCACGGTCTGCACCATCACCCGCCCCAGCCCCTGGCCCTGATACCCCGGCATGATCCAGGCCGTCATCAGCTGCGCGGAATCCGCGGCGACCGGGCTGGTGGGGAAGGCGGTGGAACGCGGCACATACGCCGGAGGCGCGTACAGCACATAGCCGACCGGGACCTCGTCGACATAGACGACCCGTCCGCAGGAACCCCATTCGAGGAGCACCGCGGAGATCCAGGCTTCTTTCTCCAGCTCCGGGCGGCCGGCCTTCACGGCCGCCTCCCCGCTCACCGGGTCGAGCTCCCAGAAGACACAGGAGCGACACCGTTTGGGGAGATCCGGAAGGTTGTCCAGGGTGAGCGGTACGAGCCGACGCCCCACGGCTCCTCCTCGTTTCCCTCGGCCAGCGCCGTACGAATAAGCCTTTCCGCATCGTAACGACGGCCTGTTCGGGGCGATACCGCCGACAGGCAAAGGGCGGGGCGTGATCCGGTGAAGTCCGGATCACGCCCCGCCCTGGGGACGACTACAGGGACTCAGCCCTGGTCGGCGTTGCCCTGGCCGAGGACACGGCCCTCGCCCGGGGCGAGGGTGGACAGGATCCGTTCCAGGTCCTCCATCGAGGCGAACTCGACGACGATCTTGCCCTTCTCCTTGCCCAGGTCGACCTTCACCCGGGTCTCGAACCGGTCGGAGAGCCGGGTCGCCAGATCCTGCAGAGCCGGCGCGACCCGGCCGCCCGCCCGCGGCTTCCGGGGCTTGACCGGAGCCGAGGACTCGGAGCCCATCAGCGTCACGATCTCCTCGACGTTCCGCACCGAGAGCCCCTCGGCCACGATCCGGTGGGCGAGGTGGTCCTGCGCCTCCGGGTCCTGCACAGCGAGCAGGGCACGGGCATGGCCGGCCGAGAGAACCCCGGAGGCGACCCGGTTCTGTACCGGCAGCGAGAGCCTGAGCAGCCGCAGCGTGTTGGTGACCTGCGAACGCGACCGGCCGATCCGGTCGGCCAGCTGGTCATGGGTGCAGTCGAAGTCCTTGAGCAGCTGGTCGTAGGCGGCGGCCTCTTCCAGCGGGTTCAGCTGGGCCCGGTGCAGGTTCTCCAGCAGGGCGTCGAGGAGCAGCTTGTCGTCCTCGGTGGCCCGCACGATCGCCGGGATCCGCTCCAGTCCGGCCTCACGGCAGGCCCGCCAGCGGCGCTCGCCCATGATGAGCTCGAAGCGCTCGTCGTCCAGCCGGCGCACCACGACGGGCTGGAGCAGACCGACCTCCTTGATGGAGGAGACCAGCTCCGCGAGAGCGTCCTCGTCGAACACCGTGCGCGGCTGGCAGGGGTTCGGCGTGATGGAGTCCAGCGGCAGCTCGGCGAAGAACGCACCGGCCGGGGCCTCCGGTAGCGGCGCGGGTCCCGGCTCCGGCGGCGCGGACTCCACCGGCTGCCCGCTCTCCGGCAGGGTCACCAGCTTCGCCGCGGCCACCCCGCGCTCCGAGCCGAGCGCGGGAAGGCCCGCGGGAGACACGGTGGCCCCGGCGGTCCCCGCCCCGACAGCCGACACCTGAGGCTCCGGGGAAGCAGCCGGGATCAGCGCGGCGAGGCCCCGTCCCAACCCCCTACGTCGCTCGCTCACTGCATCCCCTCCGACATTCGCTGGCTGTTCTGGTGACCCATGGGCGGCTGTCCGCCGTGGGCCTGGGTGGCGTCATAGCGCAGCTCGACGCCGCGGAGGGCGATCTCACGTGCGGCTTCGAGATACGACAGGGCACCGCTGGAGCCCGGGTCGTAGGTGAGGACAGTCTGTCCGTAGCTCGGCGCCTCCGAGATACGCACCGACCTCGGGATGCTGGTGCGCAGGACCTCGTCCCCGAAGTGGGTGCGCACCTCCTCGGCGACCTGCGAGGCGAGCCGGGTACGGCCGTCGTACATGGTGAGCAGGATCGTCGAGACATGCAGGGCTGGGTTGAGGTGCCCCCGCACCAGATCGACGTTCCGCAGCAGCTGGCCGAGGCCCTCCAGCGCGTAGTACTCGCACTGGATGGGGATCAGCACCTCGGCGCCGGCCACCATGGCGTTGACCGTCAGCAGTCCGAGGGAGGGCGGGCAGTCGATCAGGATGTAGTCGAGCGGCTGCTCGTACGCCAGGATCGCGCGCTGGAGCCGGCTCTCCCGGGCCACCAGCGACACCAGCTCGATCTCCGCACCGGCGAGATCGATGGTGGCGGGGGCGCAGAACAGGCCCTCGACATCCAGGACCGGCTGAACCACCTCGGAGAGCGGCCGGCTCTCCACGAGGACGTCGTAGATCGAGGGGACATCGGAGTGGTGGTCGATGCCGAGCGCGGTGGAGGCGTTGCCCTGCGGGTCGAGGTCGATGACCAGGACGCGGGCGCCGTGCAGCGCGAGGGACGCGGCCAGATTGACGGTCGTGGTCGTCTTGCCCACGCCGCCCTTCTGGTTGGCGACCACCATCACACGGGTCCGGGCGGGCCGGGGAAGTCCTTCACCGGCCCGGCCCAGGGCCTGGACGGCCAGCTGGGCCGCACGGCCGATGGGGGTGTCGTCCATCGGAGGCGGTGTTTCACGTGAAACATCCGCCCCGACCGATTCGGTTCGGGGACCGGGGACCGGGTCGGTCATCGGTCCCGCAGTGTTGGCGTCGGACCGCAAGGATTCACTCTCCTCGGCTTCAGGCTCGCGATGCACAGAGCCTGTCATGCTTCCGGGGCCGTGAACCAGCGAGGCCCGTGGATCTGTGGATGAATCCACCTCTGTGGACAACTCCGTAACCCTCACGGGGGGCTTCGCCTGAGGTGTGCGATCTCGGGGCGTGGCAACCGCACGGCCACGGCTGATGATCCCTTGCAGCAGTGAGCGACGTTTCACGTGAAACACGATGCACGTGCCGCAGGGCCGGGAGCTCTCGACACTCCGACATCAGCAGGTATCGCCGATTGTACGGAGCAGAGCGGGAGGAATGATCACAAGGGTGCGGAAAGCCGCAGGCACGCACGTGCCTGCGGCTGCGGCTGCCGGGTCAGCGACGACGGCGCGGCCGGCTGGGCCGGGCGGCCTTGGCCCGCTTGGCGGCGAACCGCACACCACCGGGGCTCTCGCCCACCTCGACCCGGACCACCGTGGTCAGCGGGTCGACGATGCCTTCCCCCACATGCAGCACGGACGCCTCCACCACGCCCAGCTTGGCGAGCGCGGCACGGGCTCCGACGATCTCCTCCTCGGCGGTGTCGCCCTTGAGGGCCAGCATCTCGCCGTAGGGACGGAGGAGCGGCACACCCCAGCCGGCCAGCCGGTCGAGGGGAGCCACGGCCCGGGCGGTCACGACATGCACCGGCGGGAGCTTGCCCAGCATCTCCTCGGCCCGGCCGCGGACCACGGTGACATGGTCGAGACCGAGCAGCTCCACGACTTCCTGGAGGAAGTTGGTGCGGCGGAGCAGCGGCTCCAGCAGCGTGATCTTCAGGTCCGGGCGGACCAGGGCCAGCGGGATGCCGGGCAGACCGGCGCCGGAGCCGACATCGCAGACCGTGACGCCTTCCGGGACGACCTCGGAGAGCACGGCACAGTTGAGCAGATGGCGCTCCCACAGCCGCGGGACCTCCCGCGGGCCGATGAGACCACGCTTGACCCCGGCGTCCGCCAGGAGCTCCGCGTACCGGACCGCCTCCGGGAAGTATTCACCGAAGACCGTCCGCGCCTGCTCCGGCGCCTGGGGAAGCTCCGCTGCCTCCGCTGCCTCCGTCACGGGGAACCGTCCTTCCGTACCGCGCACGTACCGTCCGAGCGCACTGGGTGCTGACTATCAGGCTGACAAAACTCGGCCCCGCCTGCGAACAGACGGGGCCGACACGAAGAGAGAGTTCAGGCGGGGAGCACGACGACGAAGCGCTGCGGCTCCTCGCCCTCGGACTCGCTGCGCAGACCTGCCGCCGCGACCGCGTCGTGCACGACCTTGCGCTCGAACGGGGTCATCGGATCCAGCTTCACCGGCTCGCCGGTGGACTTGACCTCGCTCGCGGCCTGGGCGCCCAGCTGGGCCAGCTCGGCCCGCTTCTTGGCGCGGAAGCCCGCGATGTCGAGCATCAGACGGCTGCGGTCACCGGTCTCCCGGTGGACGGCGAGCCGCGTCAGCTCCTGAAGAGCCTCCAGCACCTCTCCGTCACGGCCGACCAGCTTGTGCAGGTCACGGCCGCCGGAGTCGCTGATGATCGAGACCGAGGCCCGGTCCGCCTCGACGTCCATGTCGATGTCACCGTCGAGATCGGCGATGTCGAGCAGGCCCTCGAGGTAGTCGGCCGCGATCTCACCCTCCTGCTCCAGGCGGGTCAGGGTGTCGCCACCCTCGGCGGCGGAGGTGGTGCCTTCCGTCACGGATGGACTCCTTCTAGCTTCGTGGAGGCTTACTTCTTGGAGGAGGGGTGCTTGGGCCGCTGCTGGCCCTTGCGCTGGCCGGAATTGGCCCGGCTCGGACGAGCGGGCTTGTCACCCGCGGAGGCGGAACCGGCCTTGGCGCCCTTCTGCGACGCCTGCGGCTTCTTCTCCAGCGAAGGAGCGGCCTGCGCGGACTGCTCCGTCTGCTCCGTCTGCTCGGGCTTCTCCGCCGCCTGCTGACCGCTGCCCGTCTGACGCTGGGACTTGGTCTGGCGCTTGGGCTGCTGACGCTTGGGAGCGCCTCCCTCGGCCTCGACCGAGACGTTGTCGCTCTTGATCACGGTGCCATCGGCCTGGGCGGCGAAGCCGGACTTGGCCAGACCCGCGAAGAAGCGGCGCTCATTGTCGTTGCGGTCGGCGCCCTTGGCGACGATCACCTTGACGATGGTCTTCCGGCGACGGCCGCGGACCTCACCGTGCTGCGTGACGCTCTTGAGCAGACGCTGCAGGTAGGCGTCCTGGGCCTTGCTGCCCGGGGTCGGGTTCTGGTTGATCACGTACATCTGCTGGCCCATGGTCCACACGTTGGTGGTCAGCCAGTAGACGAGGACACCGACGGGGAAGTTGATGCCCATGCCGGCGAAGATCAGCGGGAAGATGTACATCAGCATCTTCTGCTGCTGCATGTACGGGGTCTTCACCGAGAGGTCGACGTTCTTCATCATCAGCTGGCGCTGGGTGAAGAACTGCGAGGCCGACATCATCACGATCATGATCGCGGTGACGACCCGGACGTCGGTCAGCGAGGCGTGGAGCGCCTCGACCTTCTCCGGGCTGTCCATGAACTTGGCGGCCAGCGGCGCGCCGAAGATGTGGGCCTGCCGGGCGCTGGCGAGCAGCGGCTCGTCGATGACGCCGATCGTCTTGCCCGAGGCGATCGCGGACAGCACGTGGTACAGCGAGAAGAAGAACGGGGACTGCGCCAGGATGGGCAGGCACGAGGAGAGCGGGTTGGTGCCCGTCTCCTTGTACAGCTTCATCATCTCTTCGGACTGACGCTGCTTGTCGCTCTTGTAGCGCTCCTGGATCGCCTTCATCTTCGGCTGGAGCGCCTGCATGTTCCGCGTCGACTTGATCTGCTTCACGAAGAGCGGGATCAGGCAGATACGGATCAGCACCACCAGGGACACGATGGACAGACCCCAGGCCCAACCGGTGTCAGGGCCGAAGATCGCCCCGTACATGGTGTGGAACTGGACGATCACCCATGAGACAGGTGTGGTGATGAAGCTGAACAGACTGGCAATCGTGTCCACTAATCAGGCTCCTTGAGCATTGGGCGAGGTCTCTGCGGCCGGGCTCGTCTCGGCGGAGAGCCCGCCCTCGTCCCCGCGCAGGGCATGGCGCAGCGTTTCGTGCCAGCGCGGTCGCTTGCGCGGCGGGACATGGTCCACGCCGCCGGGCGACCACGGGTTGCACCGCAGGATGCGCCAGGCGGTCAGGGCAGTGCCCTTGATCGCGCCATGCCGGTCTATGGCCGTGAATCCGTAGTGGGAACACGACGGGTAGTACCGGCAGACAGGGCCCAGGAGCGGGCTGATCGTCCACTGGTACAGCTTGATGAGAGCCAGCAGCGGGTACTTCATCGCGTGCCCCCTCCCAGCAGTCGCTGGAGAGCGGCATCCAGGTCGCGGGCCAGTTGTGCGTGGTCGGCGTCACCGGCTCCGGGCAACGCCCGTACGACCACCAGGCTACCGGGGGGCAGCACGGTGAGCCGGTCGCGCACGAGATGGCGCAGGCGCCGCTTGACCTGGTTGCGGACGACCGCGCCGCCTACGGCCTTGCTCACGACGAAACCCGCACGTGCCGGAGGAGCGCTCTCCCCTGACGCGTGCGGGTCCGTTGCACCGCTGCGTAGATGGACGACGAGGAGTGGGCGTCCGGCCCTGCGCCCTCGTCGTACCGCGATCGCGAAGTCCTCGCGCCGCCTCAGCCGATTCTCGGTAGGCAGCACGTCATGACCTGTGCGCGGATCAGGCGGACAGGCTCGCGCGACCCTTGGCGCGGCGGTTCGCCAGGATGGCGCGGCCGGCACGGGTACGCATGCGCAGGCGGAAGCCGTGGGTCTTCGCGCGACGACGGTTGTTCGGCTGGAAGGTGCGCTTGCTCACTCGGGGGCTCCAGAAATGATTCGTTGGTGGCGGGACATCGCCTGGCTGTCACCGTGCGCCCACGAGTAGCTCGCAATACGCCCGAGTGCACCGCTTCGTGATCACATAGGGTGACCTTTGCCCATCGGAGGCAGGCGGCAGCAGCCATCGACAACTCGACTTGGTTACGGTACGCGCGGCTACGCCATCCGGTCAAACCGGCCCGTCACAAGGGGCCCTTGTACACAGGCTGTGGACAACGACTTGAACCACGTCAGCCGCCCCGACTACCGTGGCAGAACTCCACAGTCTTTTTCCGTTCTGTCCTTACCTGTCCTGACCGGACTCCCATTGATCGTCCCCGAGAACCACACCTTCGTGGGACCTGCGAGGAAGCGTGCCCCGTGGCTGACGTACCTGCCGATCTTGCCGCAGTGTGGCCGCGCGTCCTCGAACAGCTTCTCGGGGAGGGCCCACAGGCGGTAGAGCCCAAGGACAAGCAGTGGATCGAGCGCTGCCAGCCGCTCGCCCTGGTCGCCGACACCGCGCTGCTCGCGGTCCCCAATGAATACGGCAAGCAGGTCCTGGAGGGCCGGCTCGCGCCGCTGATCAGCGAGGCCCTCAGCCGCGCCTGCGGCCGTCCGATCCGGATCGCGATCACCGTCGACGACTCGGCCGGCGAGCCGACGCCGCCCGCCCCGCCCGGGCCGCAGGCCCCGCAGCCGTATGGGAAATACGACACCTACGAGAAGTCGTACGACTCCTACGACGACTACGGCCGGCCCATGCCCGAGGACGGGCTGCCGACGGCCCGCCCCGCCTATCCCGAGTACCAGCAGCCGCAGCGCCCCGCCCCGGGCGTCTGGCCGCGCGCCCAGGACGACGTCAGCGCCTGGCAGCAGCAGCGGCTCGGCGGTTTCCAGGACCGCGAGCCGGCCGGGGAGCAGTGGCGCGAGCCGTACGGGACGCAGCGCCCGCAGCAGTCCCCGTCGTCGCGCTACGACGAGCGTTCCTCGTACGAGCAGCCGCAACGCCCCGAGCGGGCCGAGCTGCCGGCGCCGGAGGCACCGGGCCAGGGCCACGGTCCCCGGCAGAATTCCGGCGGCCATGGCGGCCATGGCGGTCCGGGCGGCCCCCAGGGCCGCGGCGGCGCGGGCGGTCACTCCGGCCCGTCGGGCCAGGGCGGCGGGGCCGGCGGTCCCGGCGAGCCGCACGCCCGGCTGAACCCCAAGTACCTCTTCGACACCTTCGTCATCGGTTCCTCGAACCGCTTCGCGCACGCGGCCGCCGTCGCGGTGGCCGAGGCGCCGGCGAAGGCGTACAACCCCCTCTTCATCTACGGCGAGTCCGGGCTCGGCAAGACCCACCTGCTGCATGCCATCGGGCACTACGCACGCAGCCTCTACCCGGGCACCCGGGTGCGGTACGTGAGCTCCGAGGAGTTCACCAACGAGTTCATCAACTCGATCCGTGACGGCAAGGGCGACGCGTTTCGCAAGCGCTACCGCGACGTGGACATCCTGCTCGTCGACGACATCCAGTTCCTCGCGAGCAAGGAGTCGACGCAGGAGGAGTTCTTCCACACGTTCAACACGCTGCACAACGCCAACAAGCAGATCGTGCTGTCCTCGGACCGGCCGCCCAAGCAGCTGGTGACCCTGGAGGACCGGCTCCGCAACCGCTTCGAGTGGGGCCTGACCACGGATGTGCAGCCGCCCGAGCTGGAGACGCGGATCGCGATCCTGCGCAAGAAGGCCGTCCAGGAGCAGCTGAACGCGCCGCCGGAGGTGCTGGAGTTCATCGCGTCCCGGATCTCACGGAACATCCGTGAGCTGGAGGGCGCGCTGATCCGGGTGACCGCGTTCGCGAGTCTGAACCGGCAGCCGGTGGACCTCGGGCTCACCGAGATCGTGCTCAAGGACCTCATCCCCGGCGGCGAGGACAGCGCCCCGGAGATCACCGCGAGCGCGATCATGGCGGCGACGGCCGACTACTTCGGGCTGACGGTGGAGGACCTGTGCGGTTCCTCACGCAGCCGCGTGCTGGTCACCGCCCGTCAGATCGCCATGTACCTGTGCCGTGAGCTCACGGATCTGTCGCTGCCGAAGATCGGCGCGCAGTTCGGCGGCCGGGACCACACCACGGTCATGCACGCGGACCGGAAGATCCGCGCGCTGATGGCCGAGCGGCGCTCCATCTACAACCAGGTCACCGAGCTGACCAACCGCATCAAGAACGGCTGAGCCGCGGCCGAGCGGGCCGTCGAAACGCCTCGAAGGGCGCCCCGGGACACCTCCTGGGGCGCCCTTCGCGTGTTCCGTGGCCGGGCGGGGAGCCGGCGGGCGGCCAAGGGAGCTGAGCTGAGAAAGAGGGGCACAGGCGGCGTACGGCGGCCGGAAGAGCAGTGGGAAACGGCGCATGGGCCCGAGAACGGCCGCGAGGGTCGTGGTGCGGCGGCCGGGAGAGGAGCGAGGAGAGAGGAAAGCGGCGAGCGGGCGGGTGAACGCCATGCGGTGGACGACTGCCGCCGGCGCGCCCGGGGAAGGACTTCGAGAGACGTACGGGAAGCGCCCTCAGCGGGCCCCAGGACGGCTCCGGAAGGGCTCCGAAAGGCCTCCGAAGAGGCTTCGGGAGGGCCGATCGAGGGCCGAACGAGGGCTTCGGCGGTCGAGGAGACCGTCTCCGGCGAGCCGAGTCTGTTCGATTAAGCCGCTCCGCTACCCGGTTCTCCACAGATTGAGGGATGATCTTCCGTCCACAGGGTGGGGACCACCGAGTTATCCGGAACGCATCCACAGGCGCCCGCGCTGACTGGCCATCACCCCAGCTCAGAGGGGTGTGGAATTGTTGGCAACTTTCATCCACAGCCTGTGGATGAAAGTTTCGTCCACAGGCGGCCCTCGGACTTGTCCACCGGCCGCCCACAGGCAGGGGTCCCTTACCCACACCTTCTCCACACCCCTGTCCACTGTTCGGCAACGAAACGCCCGGGCTCACTGCCCCGAGTGAAAGCGGTCACACCGACGGCGACGTTTGGGCTGTGGGGAACGTGGGAAAACCTGGGGACGGAGCTGTGGGGAACAGGGCCCGGCCTGTGCATGGGGTGTGCAGAACTTTCCGGTGTCCACAGCGGACCCCGGTTTTCCACCGGTTCCACCCACAGGGGCAGTGGACAAAATTTGCGGCCTGACCTGCATGGATGGCGTTATCCACGGTTTCCACAGGCCCTACTACTACTCCCACCCATAGTTAGCTCGGAATCCGTTTTGAAGCGGGGCCTGTGCACAACTCGATGCCGGGACCCCGACCTCCTCTTGTCGCGACTTGACCCCGAGCCGCACCGAGTGTCGGCGGCGTACGTCAGACTGGATCCCGCAGTCGACGAAGAGCCAGCAACAAGCAGGAGGCGGTTCCGGTGAAGATCCGGGTGGAGCGCGATGTACTCGCGGAGGCGGTGGCGTGGGTGGCCCGCAGCCTTCCGGCCCGTCCGCCGGCGCCCGTACTCGCGGGCCTTCTGCTGAAGGCCGAGGACGGCGCGCTGAGCTTCTCGAGCTTCGACTACGAGGTCTCCGCCCGCGTCTCCGTCGAGGCCGAGGTCGAGGAGACCGGCACCGTCCTGGTCTCCGGCCGCCTGCTCGCCGACATCTGCCGCGCCCTGCCCAACCGCCCGGTGGAGATCTCCACCGACGGTGTGCGCGCGACCGTGGTCTGCGGCTCCTCCCGCTTCACCCTCCACACCCTGCCCGTGGAGGAGTACCCGGCGCTGCCGGAGATGCCGACCGCGACCGGCACCGTCCCCGGCGAGATCTTCGCCGCGGCCGCCGCCCAGGTCGCCATCGCCGCCGGCCGTGACGACACGCTCCCGGTGCTCACCGGTGTGCGCATCGAGATCGAGGGCGACACGGTCACCCTGGCCTCCACCGACCGCTACCGCTTCGCCGTCCGCGAGTTCCTGTGGAAGCCGGAGTCCCCGGACGCCTCCGCCGTCGCGCTGGTGCCCGCGAAGACCCTGCTGGACACCGCCAAGGCGCTGACCAGCGGTGACACGGTCACCCTGGCGCTCTCCGGCTCCGGCAAGGGCGAGGGCCTGATCGGTTTCGAGGGCGCGGGCCGCCGTACCACCACCCGCCTGCTCGAGGGCGACCTGCCGAAGTACCGGACGCTCTTCCCCACCGAGTTCAACTCGGTCGCGGTGATCGAGACCGCCCCGTTCGTCGAGGCCGTCAAGCGTGTCGCCCTGGTGGCCGAGCGCAACACCCCGGTCCGGCTCAGCTTCGAGCAGGGTGTGCTGATCCTGGAGGCCGGCTCCAGCGACGACGCACAGGCTGTGGAGCGGGTCGACGCGCAGCTGGACGGCGACGACATCTCGATCGCCTTCAACCCGACCTTCCTGCTGGACGGTCTGAGCGCGATCGACTCCCCGGTCGCCCAGCTCTCCTTCACGACCTCCACCAAGCCGGCCCTGCTCAGTGGCCGTCCGGCGGTCGACGCGGAGGCGGACGAGACGTACAAATACCTGATCATGCCGGTGCGCCTGAGCGGCTGACCGGCCGGCGGGGCCACCGGAGACGGACAGGCCCCGCGTACCCCCGGGCGGAGCCCCGGGGGAAGGTGTGCGCCCGCGTCCCGGCGTAGGCTCGGACGCGGGTAGGAACCGCACACACGACGCTTAAGGAATCTCTGATGGAGCTCGGTCTCGTCGGTCTCGGCAAGATGGGCGGCAACATGCGCGAGCGGATTCGCCGCGCAGGCCACACCGTCGTCGGATACGACCGCAACCCGGACCTCGCCGATGTCCACAGCCTCGAAGAGCTTGTGGGCAAGCTCAAGGGTCCGCGCGTCGTGTGGGTCATGGTCCCCGCCGGTGCCGCGACCCAGTCGACCATCGACGAGCTGGCGCGGCTGCTGTCCCCGGGCGACGTCGTCGTCGACGGCGGCAACTCGCGCTGGACCGACGACGAGAAGCACGCCGAGGAGCTGGCGGCCAAGGGCATCGGCTTCGTCGACTGCGGCGTCTCCGGCGGTGTCTGGGGCCTGGAGAACGGCTACGCGCTGATGTACGGCGGCGACGCCGAGCACGTGGCCCGGGTCCAGCCGGTCTTCGACGCGCTCAAGCCGGAGGGCGAGTTCGGCTCCGTCCACGCGGGCAAGGTCGGCGCCGGCCACTTCGCGAAGATGGTCCACAACGGCATCGAGTACGCGATGATGCAGGCCTACGCCGAGGGCTGGGAGCTCCTGGAGAAGGTCGACTCGGTCGAGAACGTCCGCGAGATCTTCCGCTCCTGGCAGGAAGGCACCGTCATCCGGTCCTGGCTGCTGGACCTCGCGGTCAACGCCCTCGACGAGGACGAGCACCTGGCGCAGCTGCGCGGCTACGCGTCGGACTCCGGCGAGGGCCGGTGGACCGTCGAGGCCGCCATCGACAACGCCGTCCCGCTGCCGGCGATCACCGCCTCGCTGTTCGCGCGGTTCGCCTCGCGTCAGGACGACTCGCCGCAGATGAAGATGATCGCCGCGCTGCGCAACCAGTTCGGCGGCCACGCGGTCGAGAAGAAGTAGCAATCCACAGGCTGTGCACCGCGCGGTGCACAGCCGGCCGGGGAAGGTCGGCGCCCACCATGCACGTCACGCATCTGTCGCTGGCCGACTTCCGCTCCTACGCCCGGGTCGAGGTCCCGCTCGATCCGGGCGTCACCGCGTTCGTGGGCGCGAACGGCCAGGGCAAGACCAATCTGGTCGAGGCCGTCGGCTATCTCGCCACCCTCGGCAGTCACCGGGTCGCCTCCGACGCCCCGCTGGTGCGGATGGGCGCCGAGCGGGCCGTCATACGGGCCGCGGTCACCCAGGGCGAGCGCTCCCAGCTGGTCGAGCTCGAACTCAACCCGGGCCGCGCGAACCGGGCCCGTATCAACAGGTCCTCGCAGGTCAAGCCGCGTGACGTGGTGGGGATCGTACGGACGGTGCTGTTCGCACCGGAGGATCTCGCGCTCATCAAGGGCGACCCTGGTGAGCGCCGGCGCTTCCTCGACGAACTGATCACGGCGCGCGCGCCGCGCATGGCGGGCGTGCGCTCCGACTACGAGCGGGTGCTCAAGCAGCGCAACACCCTGCTGAAGTCCACGGCCATGGCCCGGCGGCACGGCGGGCGTTCCCTGGACCTGTCCACCCTGGACGTCTGGGACCAGCATCTGGCCCGGGCCGGCGCCGAGCTGCTCGCCCGGCGGCTGGATCTGATCGAGGTGCTGCGCCCGCTCGCCGACAAGGCGTACGAGCAGCTTGCGCCGGGCGGCGGCCCGGTCCAGCTGGAGTACCGCTGCTCGGCGCCCGGCTCCGGGCACACCCGCGAGGAGCTGTACGGGCAGCTGCTCGCCGCGCTCGCCGACCATCGCAAGCAGGAGGTCGAGCGGGGCGTCACGCTGGTCGGCCCGCACCGCGACGATCTGCTCCTGAAGCTGGGCGATCTGCCGGCCAAGGGGTACGCGAGCCATGGCGAGTCCTGGTCGTACGCCCTGGCGCTCCGGCTCGCCTCGTACGAGCTGCTGCGCTGCGAGGGCAACGAGCCGGTGCTGGTCCTCGACGACGTCTTCGCCGAGCTGGACGCGCGCCGCCGGGAGCGGCTCGCGGAGCTGGTGGCCCCCGGTGAGCAGGTGCTGGTCACGGCGGCGGTCGACGACGACGTGCCCGGGGTGCTGGCGGGGACGCGGTACGCGGTGTCCGGCGGGACCGTCGAGCGGATCACGCGCGGGGAGCCGGGCACGGTTTCCGGCGTACCCGATTCCGCGGCACCGGTGGAGCTTGAGCCCCAGGCTGCCGAGCCCGCCGAGCCCGCCGAGCCGATCGAACCGGTCGAACCTGTGGAGAGGCCGGCCGGGTCGTGAACGGAGAAAGTTCCCCACAGCCTGTGGACAAGCCGGAGGCCGCCAAGGCCCCCGAGCCGTCCGGCGTGGATCTCGCGCGCGTCGCGCTGCGCGCCGCCAAGGAGCAGGCCCGTGCCCGGGGCGCGGCGGCGGCCCAGAAGAAGCAGGCCCGGCGCGGCGGCGGACTGCGCTCCGGGGCCCGCGCGGACGGTCGGGACCCGATGGCGCTCGGCGCCGCGATCACCCGGCTGATCACCGAGCGCGGCTGGGAGACGCCGGCGGCGGTCGGCGGTGTCATGGGCCGCTGGCCGCAGATCGTGGGCGAGGACCTGGCCAAGCACTGCGTCCCGCTGAAGTACGACGAGGAGCCGGACCAGCGGGTGCTCACCGTGCAGTGCGACTCCACGGCGTGGGCGACCCAGCTGCGGCTGCTGGCGCCTCGGCTGGTGGCCCGGCTGAACGAGGACCTGGGGCACGGCACCGTACGGATGATCAAGGTCCTGGGGCCGGGCGGACCGCGCCGCGGCTACGGGCCGCTGCGGGCGCCCGGAAGCGTCGGCCCGGGGGACACCTACGGGTAGACCCCACCCGCCCGACCCGGCCGCCCGACCCACGCTCTCGATCCCGGCACCCGCCCGAAGAACAAGGGCTTCCCGGGCGGCGCGAGCGGCTTGAGTACCGGGAATCGTCCCGGTACCTCCCCATCTCCACAATCTCCTCACCGTCACGGCCCCGGATCTTCGCGGGACCGGCTTTCAGGGCCCGGCTCCGCCTCCGGGTATCGCACCGGTGACCCTGCGCACCCCCCGGCACTCCGCAGGGTCCCCACGGTGTCCCTCGATACCCGCGCCCACCTGCGCGGACTCGTGGGCTGACTCGTGCGCGTCGGGGTGTTCCGCGGCGCGTTCGCCGCCCCCCGATCCGGGGGAAACGCCCCCAAACCCCCGCCCTGACCGCCGGTCGCCACTACGCGCTACGACCGGAAGCGCTAGGTGGCCGTCTAAGGCCCCTGAAGCCCCTCCCTTGATATGGGGAGTCGTCTTCCGCCCGCTCAGGGCGGCACATGAGCTTTCAGGGACCGGCAAACCCCCATGACTGTCAGTGGTACCGGTAGACTGGGAGCCAATCCCGCCACACTGCGGAACATGTCGAACGACGCAGCCGCTCCCGCATGCCCGGAGAACGGCCTGTGCTGTGCCAGAAAGGGCGCTTCGTGGCCGATTCCGGCAATTCCAACGAGAACAACCAGTACACCGCCAGCAACATCCAGGTCCTCGAAGGCCTGGATGCGGTGCGCAAGCGCCCTGGCATGTACATCGGCTCGACCGGCGAGCGCGGCCTGCACCACATGGTGCAGGAGGTCGTCGACAACTCGGTCGACGAAGCCCTGGCCGGGCACGCGGACACCATCCACGTCACGATCCTGGCCGACGGCGGCGTGCGCGTCGTCGACAACGGCCGCGGCATCCCCGTCGGCATCGTCGAGTCCGAGGGCAAGCCGGCCGTCGAGGTCGTGCTGACGGTCCTGCACGCGGGCGGCAAGTTCGGCGGCGGCGGTTACGCGGTCTCCGGTGGTCTGCACGGCGTCGGTGTCTCCGTCGTCAACGCCCTCTCCACCAAGGTCGCGGTCGAGATCAAGACCGACGGCCACCGCTGGACGCAGGACTACAAGATGGGCGCGCCGACCGCGCCGCTGGTCCAGCACGAGGCGACCGAGGAGACCGGTACGTCGGTCACCTTCTGGTCCGACCCCGAGATCTTCGAGACCGTCGAGTACTCCTTCGAGACGCTCTCGCGCCGCTTCCAGGAGATGGCCTTCCTCAACAAGGGCCTCACCATCACGCTCACCGACGAGCGCGAGTCGGCCAAGGCCACCGTCGGTGCCGACGACCCGGACGCCGAGGCCGCCGCCGAGCCCACCGCGCGCACGGTGAAGTACCACTACGAGGGCGGCATCGTCGACTTCGTGAAGTACCTCAACTCGCGCAAGGGCGACCTGGTCCACCCGACCGTCATCGACGTCGAGGCCGAGGACACCGAGCGGCTGCTCTCCGTCGAGATCGCGATGCAGTGGAACTCGTCGTACAGCGAGGGCGTGTACTCCTTCGCGAACACGATCCACACCCACGAGGGCGGTACGCACGAGGAGGGCTTCCGCGCCGCGCTGACGACCCTCGTCAACAAGTACGCGCGCGAGAAGAAGCTGTTGCGCGAGAAGGACGACAACCTCACGGGTGACGACATCCGCGAGGGTCTGACCGCGATCATCTCGGTCAAGCTCGGCGAGCCGCAGTTCGAGGGCCAGACGAAGACCAAGCTCGGCAACACCGAGGCGAAGACCTTCGTCCAGAAGGTCGTCTTCGAGCATCTGACGGACTGGTTCGACCGCAACCCGAACGAGGCCGCGGACATCATCCGCAAGGGCATCCAGGCCGCCACCGCGCGCGTGGCCGCGCGCAAG
This sequence comes from Streptomyces sp. NPDC048718, assembly GCF_043198875.1. Taxonomy (NCBI): domain Bacteria; kingdom Bacillati; phylum Actinomycetota; class Actinomycetes; order Kitasatosporales; family Streptomycetaceae; genus Streptomyces; species Streptomyces sp. NPDC048718. The sequence continues at coordinate 55,154 of NZ_JBICVG010000010.1, read as the reverse complement.
GCGCGCGACCTGACCCGCCGCAAGGGTCTGCTGGAGTCGGCGTCGCTGCCGGGCAAGCTGTCCGACTGCCAGTCGAACGACCCGACCAAGTGCGAGATCTTCATCGTCGAGGGTGACTCCGCCGGCGGCTCCGCGAAGTCCGGCCGCAACCCGATGTACCAGGCCATCCTGCCGATCCGCGGCAAGATCCTGAATGTCGAGAAGGCCCGGATCGACAAGATCCTCCAGAACACCGAGGTCCAGGCGCTGATCTCCGCCTTCGGCACCGGTGTGCACGAGGACTTCGACATCGAGAAGCTCCGCTATCACAAGATCATCCTGATGGCGGACGCCGACGTCGACGGTCAGCACATCAACACCCTGCTGCTGACGTTCCTCTTCCGCTTCATGCGCCCGCTGGTCGAGGCCGGTCACGTCTACCTCTCCCGTCCGCCGCTCTACAAGATCAAGTGGGGCCGGGACGAGATCGAGTACGCGTACTCGGACCGTGAGCGCGACGCGCTCGTCGAGCTGGGCAAGCAGGCGGGCAAGCGCATCCGCGAGGACTCGATCCAGCGCTTCAAGGGTCTCGGCGAGATGAACGCCGAGGAGCTCCGCGTCACCACCATGGACGTCGACCACCGTGTGCTCGGCCAGGTCACCCTGGACGACGCGGCGCAGGCCGACGACCTGTTCTCGGTGCTGATGGGCGAGGACGTCGAGGCGCGGCGCTCGTTCATCCAGCGCAACGCCAAGGACGTTCGCTTCCTCGACATCTGAGTCGGTCTCAGCTGACCGTACGAAAGGACTGACGACCAGCAATGGCCGACGAAACCACGCCGACCGGCACCACCGAAGAAGAGGGCCCGCAGATGCGGATCGAGCCCGTCGGGCTCGAGACCGAGATGCAGCGCTCGTATCTCGACTACGCGATGTCCGTCATCGTCTCCCGCGCGCTCCCCGACGTCCGCGACGGCCTCAAGCCGGTGCACCGCCGCGTCCTGTACGCGATGTACGACGGCGGCTACCGGCCCGAGAAGGGCTTCTACAAGTGCGCCCGCGTCGTCGGTGACGTCATGGGTAACTACCACCCGCACGGCGACTCCTCGATCTACGACGCCCTGGTCCGCCTCGCCCAGCCCTGGGCGATGCGGATGCCGCTCGTCGACTCCAACGGCAACTTCGGCTCCCCGGGCAACGACCCGGCCGCCGCCATGCGCTACACCGAGTGCAAGATGGCGCCGCTGTCGATGGAGATGGTCCGCGACATCGACGAGGAGACCGTCGACTTCACGGACAACTACGACGGCCGCTCCCAGGAGCCGACCGTTCTGCCCGCCCGCTTCCCGAACCTGCTGATCAACGGCTCCGCCGGTATCGCGGTCGGCATGGCGACCAACATCCCGCCGCACAACCTGCGCGAGGTCGCCGACGGCGCCCAGTGGTTCCTGGATCACCCCGAGGCGAGCCACGAGGAGCTTCTCGACGCGCTCATCGAGCGCATCAAGGGCCCCGACTTCCCGACCGGCGCGCTCGTCGTCGGCCGCAAGGGCATCGAGGAGGCGTACCGCACGGGCCGCGGCTCCATCACGATGCGCGCGGTCGTCGAGGTCGAGGAGATCCAGAACCGCCAGTGCCTGGTGGTCACCGAGCTGCCCTACCAGACCAACCCGGACAACCTCGCGCAGAAGATCGCCGACCTGGTGAAGGACGGCAAGATCGGCGGCATCGCCGACGTCCGCGACGAGACCTCCTCGCGTACCGGCCAGCGCCTCGTCATCGTGCTCAAGCGCGACGCCGTCGCCAAGGTCGTCCTCAACAACCTGTACAAGCACACCGACCTCCAGACGAACTTCGGCGCCAACATGCTGGCGCTCGTCGACGGCGTGCCGCGCACCCTCTCCCTGGACGCGTTCATCCGGCACTGGGTGGCGCACCAGATCGAGGTCATCGTGCGCCGGACGAAGTTCCGGCTGCGCAAGGCCGAGGAGCGCGCCCACATCCTGCGCGGTCTGCTCAAGGCCCTCGACGCGATCGACGAGGTCATCGCGCTGATCCGGCGCAGCGACACGGTCGAGGTGGCCCGCGGCGGCCTGATGGACCTGCTGGCGATCGACGAGATCCAGGCCAACGCCATCCTCGAGATGCAGCTGCGCCGGCTCGCCGCCCTGGAGCGTCAGAAGATCGTCGCCGAGCACGACGAGCTTCAGGCGAAGATCAACGAGTACAACGCGATCCTGGCCTCGCCGGAGAAGCAGCGGACGATCGTCAGCGAGGAGCTGGCGGCGCTGGTCGACAAGTTCGGCGACGACCGCCGCAGCCAGCTGGTGCCCTTCGACGGCGACATGTCCATCGAGGACCTGATCGCCGAGGAGGACATCGTCGTCACCATCACGCGTGGCGGCTATGTGAAGCGGACGAAGACCGAGGACTACCGCTCGCAGAAGCGCGGCGGCAAGGGTGTGCGCGGGACGAAGCTGAAGCAGGACGACATCGTCGACCACTTCTTCGTCACCACCACCCACAACTGGCTGCTCTTCTTCACCAACAAGGGCCGTGTCTACCGCGCCAAGGCGTACGAGCTGCCGGACGCCGGCCGGGACGCCCGCGGTCAGCACGTGGCCAACCTGCTGGCCTTCCAGCCGGACGAGCAGATCGCCCAGATCCTGGCGATCCGCGACTACGAGGCCGCGCCGTACCTGGTCCTGGCGACCAAGGGCGGTCTGGTGAAGAAGACCGCGCTGAAGGACTACGACTCGCCCCGTTCCGGTGGTGTCATCGCGATCAACCTGCGCGAGCGGGACAACGGCGCCGATGACGAGCTGATCGGCGCCGAGCTGGTGTCGGCGACCGACGACCTGCTCCTCATCAGCAAGAAGGCGCAGTCGATCCGCTTCACCGCGACGGACGACTCGCTGCGTCCGATGGGACGAGCGACGTCCGGTGTCAAGGGGATGAGTTTCCGTGAGGACGACGAGCTTCTCTCGATGAATGTCGTCCGGCCCGGTACGTTCGTCTTCACCGCGACCGATGGTGGCTACGCCAAGCGCACCGGGGTCGACGAGTACCGCGTCCAGGGCCGCGGTGGCCTCGGCATCAAGGCCGCCAAGATCGTGGAGGACCGCGGTTCGCTCGTGGGCGCGCTGGTGGTGGAGGAGACGGATGAGATCCTCGCCATCACGCTGTCCGGCGGTGTGATTCGTACGCGAGTCAACGAAGTCAGGGAGACCGGCCGTGACACGATGGGCGTCCAGCTGATCAACCTGGGCAAGCGCGATGCCGTCGTCGGCATCGCCCGCAACGCCGAGGCGGGTGGCGAGGACGACGACGTGGACGGCGATGTGGACGGCGACGGCGACGGCAACGTCGAGGTCGGCGGCGAGGTCGACGTCGACGGCGGCGCCGATGGCGGTGTCGAGGAAGCAGCCGAGTCGGCCGGTGGGGCCGAGGCGGCCGAGGGCATGTAAGCCCCGGCCGGGGAGCACGAGGAGTAGAGCGTGAGTGGAGCCACGGGCACCGGTCCGGTCGACGGACGGTCCGCAGGATCAAACGGTGCCCGTGGCTCCGCCACGGACTCCCAGGGGGTTACGGTGACGGACACTCGGGGGCAGCAGCCCTCGTACGAGGCCTACAACGGGCCGCTGCCCGGCGAGCGCGCCGGTGAGCGGCAGCAGGGCCCGTACCACCCGCCGCAGGCGTACGGCGCCGGCGGTCAGGGCGCGGCCACCAAGGCAGGGGGCGGGACGCAGGGCGGCCAGAACGGGGCCGAGGCGACGCGCAAGCCCCGTACGGGCGCGCGCACCACGCCGCGCACCCGCAAGGCGCGCCTGCGGGTCGCCAAGGCCGATCCGTGGTCGGTGATGAAGGTGAGTTTCCTGCTCTCCATCGCGCTCGGCGTGTGCACGGTGGTGGCGGCTTCGGTGCTGTGGATGGTCATGGACGCCATGGGCGTCTTCTCGACCGTCGGCGGCACCATCAGCGAGGCCACCGGCTCCAACGAGTCGAACGGCTTCGACCTGCAGTCCTTCCTGTCGCTGCCGCGGGTGCTGATGTTCACCTCGGTGATCTCCGTGATCGACGTCGTCCTGATGACGGCGCTGGCGACGCTGGGCGCGTTCATCTACAACCTGTCGGCGGGCTTCGTGGGCGGTGTCGAGCTGACGCTGGCCGAGGACGAGTGAGACGCGTGGGGGCCGCCCCGGGAAACCGATTTTGGGACTGGCCCCCACGTGCGCTAATCTTCAGGAGTCAGCGCGCGGGACACACTCCGCAAAGCGCGGCGGGGCTATAGCTCAGTTGGTTAGAGCGCATCCCTGATAAGGATGAGGCCACAGGTTCAAATCCTGTTAGCCCCACAGTATGGATCGGCCCGGACAGTTCACCTGTCCGGGCCGATTGCTTTGTCCACGAGGGCCGGTGTGTAGAGTGGGCGTCAGAATTCCTACGCCTACGAAAGACGAGGTCGCGCGGTGAAGAAGCTTCTCCTGGTCGCACTGGCCGCCATCGGCGGGCTCCTCGTGTACCGCCAGATCCAGGCGGATCGCGCCGAGCAGGATCTGTGGACGGAGGCGACCGACTCCGTGCCCGCAGGTTCGGGTGTGTGAGACGAAGCGTCGTCTGTGAGTGAGGCCCCGGCCGCGAAAGCGGTCGGGGCCTCACTCTGTTTGCGGGGTGGGTCAGGTTCTCGTGTCCTCGCAGGCTGTCCTCGGTGTCCGTGGGGGCTCTCATTCCGGCACCCGCTTCACCCGAGCGAACGCCCGTCCGTATTCCGTGCGTCTGTAGGGTCTCGGGCACGGACACGAGGAGGGGGCGCGTGTGGACAGGCGACGGGGTGGCGGCCGCGGTCGTACGGCGGGAGTGCTGGGCGCGGTGGTGTGCGTCGCGGTGTGCGGGGCGCTCGCGGTGCCGGGCGGGGCGGCGTGGGCGGCCGGTGGTGACGGGGTCAGGGCTGCCGGGGCCCGGGCCGGAGCGGGCGGGCAGGGGTACGCGTTCGAGGCGGACGCCCCGCGGGTGAAGGGCGCCGTCTCGACCCTGGACGCCGAGCGGCTGGAGGACGGCCGGACGTACCGCGACACCCTCGCGAAGGACGGCAAGCTCTACTACCGGGTCGATCTGGACGGCGAGCGGAACGCCTATGCCTCGGTGGTCGCCGTACCGAAGCCGGGCACCGTGGCGACCTTCGCCGACGGCCTCAAGGTGAGCATGCGGGACGGCTCCGGGACGCAGTGCGGCTACCAGAACGAGGGCTTCGGGTCCGGTGACTACGGGCGGCCGATCGTGGCATATGCCGATCGCACCCTGAAGCCCGATTCGAGTACGTGCCGGCGGGCGGGCGCGTACTACGTCCTCGTCGAGCGCTCCTCCAAGGAGGACTCCGACCCGGGCGACTGGGAGCTGGAGATCCGGCTGCGCACCGAGCCGGGGGTGAAGCCGGTCGGTCCGACGAAGCTGCCGGAGGTCTGGGCCTCCGGTACGCCCCAGCCGCCCGCCGGAGGCCCCCGGCGGCGCGACGGCGGCGCGGGGCTGCACGAGGCGGTCTCCCTGGGCCAGGGCGAGTGGCGGACGGATCTGCGGCCCGGCCGGACGGTTTTCTACCGGGTGCCGGTCGACTGGGGCCAGCAGCTCTTCGTCGGCGCCGAGCTGGGCAGCAGCCCGGCCGCGAACACGTACTTCGGCGGTGCGCTCGCGCTCTCCCTGGAGAACCCGGCGTACGGGCACGTCGACGACCGCCAGAGCGGTTACTCCGGCGGCCCGGCGAGCATGACGCTCGACGCGCGGCGGCCGGTCGCCTACGAGAACCGTTTCGCTTCCAACAGCCAAACCAGCGCGATGCGCTTCGCCGGCTGGTACTACCTGTCGGCCACCCTGAGCCCCGGGCTGGCGGAGGCGTACGGGGACGGGCCGCTGCCGCTGACGCTGCGGGTGACCGTCCGGGGGCAGGCCAAGGCCGGGCCCGCCTATCAGGGGGACGCCGGGCCGTTCGCGGTGACCGGCGACGACCGGGACGCGGCCGAGAGCGGGTCGAGCGGGCCGAGTGCGTCCGCGCGGGGGCGCGACGGCACCCTGTGGATCGTCGGCATGGCCGGGATCGGCACCGGGACGGTGCTGCTGCTCGGGCTCGGTGTGTGGTGGGTGTGGGGCCGGCGGTCGGCGGGGGGAGCGGCTGTCGGGACGGGCGCCGGGACGGGCGGGGCGGGTGGTTCCGCCGGGACTATGCCTGGATGAGCGCCCAGATTCCCACGGCGAGGCACACCAGCGCGGTGACGAGGACCGGGACCGCCACCTTGGCCGGAGGGCCGGGGCGGCGCGCCGGAACGGGCGCCGGGGTGAGTGCGGGGGCGTGTGCCGGGGCGTGCGCGGGCGCGGAGAAGGGCGCCATGGGGGTCGGGACCGGGGCCGGTGGTGTGAACGGGGCGGTCGGGGTGGCGGGGCCGTAGGGCGGTCCGTAGGACGCCTGGGGCGTGGCCGGGGGACCGTATCCGGGCGTCGGCGGGGCGTACGCGGGCTGCGGCGCCTGGGGCTGGGGCTGGGACTGAGCCTGGGCGGGTGCCGGGGCCGGCGCGGCGGGCGTGGGAGCGGGCTGCGCGGGGGTGCGGGGCGGGGGCGGCGGCAGATGGAAGCTGCCCGTCTCGGACGGTCCGGGCAGCGGCGCCGCCAGGTCCGGTTCGGGGGCCTCGGGGGCCTCGGGTGCTTCGGGTGCTTCGGGGCCGTCCGGGCCGAAGCCGGCCGGGAGCGGACCGATCTGGTCGAAGATCTCGACCGGGTCCTCGCCGTCGGGACCCGGGTCGGGCAGCAGTTCGGCCGCCGTGTTCAGCGCCTTGCGCGCCCCCGTGGCCGTCCGGAACCGGGCCTGCGGATCGGGCTGGAGCAGCCCCGCGAGCACCTGCCACAGCGGCTCCGCGATGCCCTGCGGGGCGCCCGGGGTGCCGTGGTCGAGGAAGTGGCGGACGAGCGCGTCCGAGTCGGGCTTCGCGCCCTGGAGCAGATAGAGCCCGACCAGACCGACCGCGAACAGGTCGGCCGTGAAGTCCGGTTCGGCGCCCAGCATCTGCTCGGGCGCGAAGTAACCGGGCGTCCCCACCACGTAGTTGGTCTCGGTGAGGCGCGGTTCGCCCTTGCGCATGGAGATGCCGAAGTCGGACAGCCGCAGATGCGGCCGCCCGGTGCCGGTGACCTCCAGCAGAAGGTTCGCCGGCTTGATGTCGCGGTGGACGACCCCCTCCGCGTGCACCGCGGCGAGCCCGGACAGCAGCTGGTCGAGCAGGGTGCACACGAAGCGGGGCGGCAGCGCGCCGTAGTCCCCGATCACGTGCGACAGCGAGCCGCCCGCCACCAGGTCCATGGTGAACAGGACCTTGTCGTCGTCGGCGGCCCAGCTGACCGGGGCGAGGACGTGCGGATGGTCGATCCGCAGCGCCTGTTCGCGCACGAAGCGCAGCAGCGAGTGGGCGTCGCTCCGCTGGAGCACCTTCGCCGCCACGTAACGGCGGCGCCGGTGGTCCCAGGCGCGCCAGACCGCGCCGACCCCGCCGCGGCCGATCGGATCGATCAGCTCGTACCGACCCGCGAAGACCTCACCCATCGCGCTGCGCCCGCTCCCCGTACGTACGTCCGTCTCGGCTGCCGCGACGGACGTGACGGCCGACTGCCCGACTTCGATTCGAACTCGTCTGACGTGCCCGGCCCGGTCCCGTTCGCCCCGCCCGGACGGTCGGACCCGTCCCCGGATCCGGCCGGTCCTGCTCGGCTCGTGCCGGTGGGCCGAGGGCCGGTGGGCCGGTCGGACCCGTCCCCGGATCCGGCCGTCCCGCGTCAGTTCTGGTGCGCCTCGTAGTGGGCGACCGCGTCCGCGGTGCGCCCGGCGCCGTACACCCGGAGGAACTCCGCCAGCTCGGGGTGGACGGGCGCGAGCGAGTCGGCCGCGTCGAGGATGTCGCCGGCGGCGGCCACGGAGCGCAGCAGGGACTGGATCTCGCGGACCACCCGGCGCACGGTCGGCGCCCCGCTCGTCCCGGTGGACTGGCCGTTGGTGCCGGCGGTCAGCACCGAGCCGCCCTGCGACTTCTTGATCTCGTCCATCCGGTCCGCCGCCTCGGCGGCGCTCACGCTGCCGTCCGCGACCTGTCCGGCCAGCTCCTGGAGCGCCTGGACCCGCTGGACCACGGCGGGATTGCCGATCTTGGCCCGCTGGCCGCTCATCAGCTGGGAGAGCATGGGCGCCGACAGGCCGAGCACGGCGGCGAGCCGGGCCTGGTTCAACCCGAGGTCGTCGATCAGCCGGCGGAAGAGCGCGCCGAGCGGCTCCCCGTACCAACTGCGCTGAAGCTCGCGGGCTCTTGCCGTGGCTTCCTGCTGCGCTGTGTCCATGAATGTTTCTCCCCATCCCTTGGGTTCGCCACTGCGAACCCCGGTCAGCATCTTACGGAGAGTGGTCGGATCCGGGGAGTCCCAATCCTTTTGCGGGATACGGGGGGTGACCCGGTACTCTGGTCTCGTTCCGGGGCCTTAGCTCAGTTGGTAGAGCGCTGTCTTTGCATGGCAGATGTCAGGGGTTCGACTCCCCTAGGCTCCACCGGATGACACCTCCCTGACCTGCGTCAATGCTGGTCAGGGAGGTGTTTTGCGTTGCGGCTTTCCGCTTTCCTACTCGTTTGACACAATGGCTCCATGTCCGAGAAGGAGTACAGCGTCGGCGAGGGGCCCGCGGTCCGGGTCAGTCTCTCCCTGCCCGAGGGAACCGCGGAGGCGATCCGGGAACGGGTCGGGAAGCGGGAGTTCTCCGCGTTCATCGCCGCTGCCGTCGAAAGGGAGTTGAGGGGGCAGGTGCTGGACGAGTACCTGGCCGACTACGAGCGCCGCAAGGGGCCGGTGTCCGAGCCAGCGCGGCGGCGGGCGAGGCAGGTGTTCGACGATGCGTTCGACGGGATGCTCGCCGAGGAAGACCGGCCCGCCGAGGACGAGCAGTTCGCCGAGGGCGAGCAGTGGCCCGCCGCAAGCTGAGCCACCAGGGCACCCTGGTTCTGGACAGCGAGGGGCTCTCGCGCCTGCTCGCCGACGACGAGACCGTCGTCGCCCTGGTAGCGGAGGCGCGTTCGCGCGGCATGGAAGTGGTGATCAGCGCGCTCACCATCATCGAGGCCGTGCACACCCGCACGAACAAGGCGCGGCTGGGATGGCTGCTGTCCGGCCTGCGGGTGATTCCGGTGGGTGACGAAGAGGCGAAGGCGGCCTCGGCCTTGCTGATGAGCACCGGCCTGCACGGTCACAAGTACGCCATCGACGCGGCCGTGGCCGAAGCCGCCCTGCGGCAGCAGCGCCCGGTGATCATGCTGACCTCCGACACCGACGACATGAGCAAGCTCTGCGGAGGACAGGTCCGGCTCGTCGCCGTGTGAGACACCCGCCGCGTGCCCGCCGCCGCCGTTCTCCCTATGCGCCTCGCCCGCCGCCTATGCGCTCCGCCGTCTCCTCCGTGACCTCCGGGAGGGCGGCGCGGTCAACTGAGTCCCACTCAAGCGACTCAAGCGACTGCACGGGGATTCTCGGAGGCGGTTCGATGACCACACCCCTGGCCGACTACGCCACGTTCGCGGGCAAGCGGATAGCGATCGTCGAGCACATGCAGAACCATCCCTTCGTCCTGGGCCTGCACCAGGCCCGGGAGAACGGTCTGGAGGTGTGGCTGCTCACCGGGGACCGGAGCTGGTACACCCACGGCCACGACTGGGACTCCCACCCCCTGGCGGCGGCCGTCGACCGGGTGATCGACGTCGACACCACCGACCTGGAGGCCGTCCTCGCCGTCGTCACCGACGACGCCGGCCGGCCGCTGGTCGACGGCCTCACCTCGTTCTCGGACTATCACACGCTGCTCGCCGCGCGGGCGGCCCGGCGGCTCGCTCTGCCCGGGCCCGACCCCGAGGCCGTGGAGACCGCCAACGTCAAGGACCGGCTGCGGGTCGCGCTCGGCGACGTGCCGTACAACATCCCGCACATGCTGGTCTCCAGCGCCGGCGAGCTGGCCGAGGCCGCCCGGCGGCTCGGCTTCCCGATGATCGCCAAGCCGCCGGCCGAGGCGATCAGTTACGGCGTCCGGCGGGTCGACGACATGGCGCAGCTGACCGAGGCGTTCGAGGAACTGACCCGGGTCAGACGCAGCCTGCGCGGTCAGCCGCGCACCGGCGAGGTGCTCCTGGAGACGTACGTCGAAGGGGTCGAGGTCAGTGTCGAGACGATGACCGTCGACGGCCACACCCATGTCTTCGGCGTCACCTCCAAGGACCTGTTCGGCGACCCGGCGTACATCGAGTGCGGGCACACCTTCCCGGTGCCGCTGCCCGACGAGGAGCGCGAGGCGCTGTACGGCGTCGTCCGCGCCACCCTGGACGCGATCGGCTACCGGCACGGGCCCTGCCACACCGAGGTGCGGCGCACCGAGACCGGCTGGCGGGTCATCGAGGCCAACCCGCGCACCCCGTCGAGCTGTATGACGATGCTGGTCACCGATGTCACCGGGCGCAGTCCCATCCTCGACGCGTGGCTCCTCACGATCGGCGAGGTCCCGCCGATCGAGCCCGTCGTCCACCGGGGCGGCGCCGCCGTCCGCATGATCTACCCGGCGCGGCGCGGCACCCTGAAGCGGGTCGACGGCGTCGAGGCGGCCGAGGCGGTGCCCGGCGTGCAGGTGCTGCTGCACGTGGAGAAGGGCGACAAGCTGCTCCAGCGCATGGACAACTCCTCCTGCGTCGGCTTCACCTACTGCACCGGGCCCGACCGGCTGGAGGCGCGGGCGCTGGCCGACAAGGCCGCCGCGTGCCTCGACTTCGTGGTCGAGGAGGACGAGTCCGAAAACGGGGCCTGTGCCGCCGGGGCCGGGGCCGGGGCCGAAAACGGCTCCGGGGCCGCCGGGGCCGGGCGCTCGTGAGCGGCGACGTGCCCGCCGGGGCGCGGGCCGTGGTGGAGCGGGTGCCCGGGGCCGCCGCCCTGGACGCGGCGGGCTGGGCGGAGCTGGCCGGCCCGGAGGACTTCTTCCAGTCCTCGCGCTGGCTCGCCGTACAGGAGAAGAACTCCGGCACCACCATGGACTTCCTGGTCCGCCGCCGGGCCGGCCGGCCGATGGCGGCCCTGGTCACCGCCTGGGCCGACGACACGGTGCCCTGGCTGCTCGCCCGCCCCGACGCGATGCTGGGCAAGGGCGTCGCGGAGGAGGAACCGGAGGCGCTCGCCCGGCTCCGGGACACCGCCGGCGGCGACCCCGCGGGGCTGCTGCCGTCGCTCGTGTGCGGCGGCCGGCACCTGGGCCGTACCCGGCCGCTGACGGCCTCGGGCGCCCTGCCCGAGGACGTGGCGGCCCTGGTCGAGGAGGCCGAGGCGATCGCCCGCGAGCGCGGCGCGGCCACCGTCTGCTTCCCGCACGTCGACGAACGCGACACCGCCCTGATGGAGCTGCTGGCGGCGCGCGGCTACCGCTCGCACCCGTCGGCGCACTACGCCTGGCTGGCCGTGCCACCCGGGGGCTGGGAGCAGTTCCTCGCCGAGATGAGCAAGCACCGGCGCCGCCGGGTGCGCCTGGAGCGCCGGGCCCTGGCCGAGGCGGGCATCGAGACGCGGATCGAGCGGATCACCCCGGAGCTGGTGCCCCGGCTCGGCGAGCTCGACTGCAATCTGCTGCGGAAGTACGGCAATCCCGCCTCGCCCGAGCACTCGGCCGGGATGATCGGCTGGATCGGCGAGGTCATGGGCGACGACGCGATGGTGTCGGTGGCCCGCAAGGACGGGGTGCCGATCGGCTTCGGCATGGTGCTGCGCTCGCGCGCCCGGGGCCGGGAGGAGTGGTTCGGCCACCGGGCCGGCTTCGACTACGAGGCCCAGGGCAAGCTGCCGCTCTATTACGACGTCCTGTACTACCGGGTCATGGAGGCCGCCGCCGAGAGGGGCGTGCCCGTGCTGCACGCCGGGATCGGCAGCGTCGAGGCCAAGCTCGCGCGCGGCTGTCTCGCCGCCCGGGAACATTCCTTTCTCCTCCGACTGGAGAGGTCCTCGCGATGAGTGCACCGAGTGTGCCGAGCACGCCGAGCACGCCGGGCGGGCCGGGTGCGTCGGGCCTGCCGGATGTGCCGAGCCTGCCGTACGTCCAGGGGCTGCCGACTCCCGGCCTCGGCCCCGGCTGGAACGCCGGTACCGGAGCCCTGGTCAACCCGTCCGGCCGGCGCGGCGGAACGCTGCGCCTGGTCTCGTCCGCCGATGTCGACTCGCTCGACCCGGCCCGTACCTACTACGTGTGGGTGTGGCTGCTCCAGCGGATGCTCAACCGGACCCTCATGGCCTATCCGACCGACCCCGGCCCCGCCGGGCTCGTCCCGGTCCCGGACCTCGCCGAGGGCCCGGCCGAGGTCGCGGACGGCGGCCGGACCTGGACGTACCGGCTGCGGCCGGGGCTGCGTTACGACGACGGCAGCCCGATCACGGCCGCCGACGTCCGGCACGCCGTCCTGCGGATCTTCGCGCAGGACGTACTGCCGGGCGGGCCGACGTACCTGGTCCCGCTGCTCGACGACCCGGACCGGCCCTACCCGGGGCCGTACCGCGGCGACAAGCCGCTGCGGTCGGTCGAAGTACACGGCGAGCACACGATCGTGTTCCGCCTGAACCGGCCCTTCTCCGACTTCGACCATCTGATGGCGCAGCCGTGCACCGCCCCGGTGCCACAGCGCGCCGACACCGGCGCCCGTTACGGCGAGGCACCGCTGTCCAGCGGGCCCTACCGGGTCGCGGAACACCGGCCCGGCGCCCGGCTGACGCTGGAACGCAACCCGTACTGGGACCGGGCGACGGACCCGCTGCGGCCGGCGCTGCCGGACCGGGTGGAGCTCGCCATCGGGGTGGACGTCGACGAGCTCGACACCCGCCTGATCGACGGCGAGTTCGACATCAACCTGGAGGGCCGGGGACTCCAGCACGCCGCCCAGCACCGGGTCGCGAAGGACGACGTCCTGCGCTCGCACACCGACAACCCGCGCACCAGCTTCCTGCACTTCGTCGCCGTCCAGCCGCACATTCCGCCGTTCGGCGACGTCCACGCGCGCAGGGCCGTGCACTACGCGGCGGACCGGATCCTCCTCCAGGAGGCCCGCGGCGGTCCCGTCACCGGCGGGGACCTGACCTCGGCCCTGTTCCCGCCGCGGCTGCCCGCGCACCAGGACCTCGACCCGTACCCGGCCGGTCCGGATCTGCGCGGCGATCTGGCGGCGGCCCGGGCCGAACTCGCGGCGGCGGGAATGCCGGACGGCTTCGAGGCGGTGATCGGCACCCAGCGCGGGAAGTTCCGGATGGTCGCCGACGCGCTCGCCGAGTCGGTGGCCCGGGTCGGCATCCGGCTGACGGTCAAGGAACTCGACGTGGCCACGTACTTCCGGCTCGGCGCCGGACACCCCGGTACGGTCCGCGAGCACGGGCTCGGGCTGATCGTCACCGACTGGGGCGCGGACTTCCCCACCGAGTACGGCTTCCTCGCGCCTCTGGTGGACGGCCGGCAGATCAAGCGCAACGGGGGCAACTGGAACCTGCCCGAACTCGACGACCCCGTGGTCAACGGGCTGATCGACCGGACCCTGCACAGCACCGACCCCGCCGAACGCACCCGCCTCTGGCGGGAGGTGGAGCGCCGGGTCATGGACCACGCCGTGCTGCTGCCGCTCGTGCACGACAAGACGCTGCACTTCCGCAATCCCTGGGTCACCAACGTCTACGTCCACCCGGCCTTCGGGCTCTACGACATCCAGGCGATGGGCCTTGCCGCCGACGCGCCGTCCGGCTTTGGAGCCGGTGCGGGCTGCGGTTCGGGTTCTGGCTGCGGCTGCTGCTCCGGTTCTGGTTCCGGCTGCGGCTGCGGCTCGTAGGGCCTCCGTATCCCCGTATCCCCGTATCCCCGTACCTCCGCGCCCCCGTACCCCCCCCGTGACCCGTACGAAGACACGAAGGACACCGTATGAACGACGCCGCTCACGAACCGCCGTACGACCTGGAGTTCGTCCCGCTCAGCGCCGACGACGACGAGACGGCCGGGCAGTGGCTCGACCTGGTGGCCGTGACCGCCGCCACCGGACCGCGCTCCGCCCCGCCCTGCAACGTCGACCTGATCGGCTCGCTGCGGTTCGCCCCGCCCGCCACCCTCCTGGACGACTGGGTGGTCCGCAGCGGCGGCCGGCTGGTCGGCGCGCTGCGCCTCGCGCTGCCCGAGGGCGCGCCGTCGGCCCGGGTGGACCAGCTGATCGTCCATCCGGGGGCACGCCGCCGGGGCATCGGCCGGGCGCTGTACGCGCACGCGGTACGCCTCGCCCGCAAGCACGGGCGGACGGTGCTCACCGGCATGGTCGTGGAGAGCCTGCCCTCCGGTCCGCGGCGGGACCCGGGAGCGGCCGCCTTCGCCGACGCCGTGGGCGCGCGCCGCTCCGGGATCCCGGCCGGGCTGCACCAGTGGCTGGACCTCGGCCGGACCGATCCGCTGGCGGCCGGGGTGCCCGCCGTACCGGCCGGGTACGCCCTGGTCACCTGGGGGACCCGGACCCCGGACGAGTACGCCGTGCAGGTGTCCCGGCTCGAACTGTCGCTCGGGGACGAGCCGGCGGACGCGGCCGAGACGGACGTCCGCACCAGCTATGCCCGGCAGTTCGAGACGATGCGGATCGGCCGGGGGCGGCGGGCCCATCACACCGGGGTGGTCCACGAGGCGAGCGGTGTCCTCGCCGGGTACACCAGCGTGTCCAAGACGACGGGCAACCCGGCGTACGCCCTCCAGGGCATGACGGTGGTGCACCGCGACCACCGCGGCCACCGGCTCGGCATGCTCCTGAAGCTGGCCAATCTGGCCCAGGTGCTGCGCCACGAGCCGGAGGTGCGGTTCCTGGAGACGGCGAACGCCGAGGACAACCACCCGATGATCGCGCTCAACGAGGCGATGGGGTTCGAGCCCTACGACCGCTGGGTCTTCTGGGCCGGGGACGCCGGCGCGGAGGACTGACCGGGGGCGGGTGGGATGGCGGGGACGTCGGGGGCCGGGACCGGGGGGACCGGCTCCGGTTCCCCGGCCGGGTCCCCGGCCCGGTCGGCCGGCCGGGGGCGGCGGGCCGTGCTGCCCACCAGGACACCGGCGACGATCGCCGCACTGGCCACCGCCGACGAGGCCGAGAGACGTTCGTCGAGGAAGATCCAGGACACCGCGACGCCGACGACCGGCACCAGCATGGAGAACGGGGCGACCGTCCCGGCCTCGTACCGCTTCAGCAGGATCGTCCAGATGCCCGCGCCGACCACCGACCCGGCCAGCGCGGCGTACAGCAGCGCCACGAGGCCGGGCACCCCCTCGGTGGAGAACGAGGCGCCGAACGCTCGCCAGCCGGTCGTCGGGCCCTCCAGGATCGCGGAGAGCGCGAGCAGCGGCAGCGGCGGTACCACCGACATCCACAGGGCGAACCGCAGCGGATGGTCGGGCCGGGCCTTGCGGCCCGCGATGTTGCCGAGCGCCCAGCCGAGTGCGGCCAGCAGGGTCAGCACCAGCGGCAGCAGCGCGGCGCCCCGGGCGCGTTCGACCGCGATGGCGGTCAGGCCGGCCGCGGCGAGCACGATCCCGACGACCTGACGCCCGGTGACCCGCTCGCCGAGCAGCAGCCCGAGCAGCACGGTGAACGGCGCCGAGGCCTCCACCACCACCGACGCCTGCCCGGCCGGCATGCCCTGGTCCATCGCCAGGAACAGCAGCCCGAACTGCAGGACTCCGTAGCCCAGTCCGTACAGCACCAGCCAGCGCACCTTGACCTTCGGCCAGGGCACGAACAGGACGACCGGCACGGCGAGCACCACGAACCGCAGCGCCGACATGAACACCGGCGGGTAGTGGTCGAGCCCGACGCGCACCGCGAGGTAGTTCAGGCCCCACACCACGGCGACCAGGACGGCGAGCAGCCGGTCCCGGGCGCTCATCGGGTCACCGCCGACAGCAGACCGGACTCGGCGATCCGCCGGCCGATCCCGCGCAGGAACAGACCGTCGCCGATCGTCTTCTGCTCGTCGGCGGACTGCCGCAGCACCAGGACCCATGCCTCGCCGCCGGCGTCCTCGAAGAGCCAGGCGTACATCATCACTCCGGGGCTTGAGCCGGCTTTGAAGTAGACCCGCGACCAGCGGTCACGGTCCACCGGCAGCCCGGGGTTGGCGGTGAGGATCCGCTCCGCGGTGCCGGTGGTGTCGCGCGCGCTGTCCCGCCGCAGCCCGTCGAGGACCCGCAGGACGTCATAGGCGTTCATGAACCAGTCGAGGCCCGTCCGGTGCACCGTCTCGCCCAGGTCGGCCAGTCCCACCGTGAGGGGTCCGTCGATCTCGCGCAGCAGCGCGCGCCGTCCGGCCTCGTCCCGCCGCGCCCACTCGGCGAGCCGCGCCGGGTCGCCCCAGCCCAGCTCGAAGAACTCGCGGCTGGTCAGGAAGGGGCGCAGGAGGGCGGGGTCGTGGTGCCCGGCGTCCGCCAGGGAGTCCTCCACGGCTCGGCGGCCCAGCAGTTCCAGGATCAGGTCGGCGGCGGTGTTGTCGCTGATCGCGATCATCTTGGTCGCGGTCTCGCGGACCGACACCCGTGTCCCGTCGGGCAGTTCCTGCATGTCGCCGGTGGGCAGGCTGCGCGACTCGGGGCGGACGACGACCTCGTCGTCCCAGCTCACCCGGCCCTCCTCGACGGCCCTCAGGAGCGCGCGCAGGAGGAAGAGCTTGTACGCCGAGCCGGTGGGCATCGACAGGCCGGCGGCCGACTCGTGGAGTATCTCGGGGCCGGCGGGGCTGGCGGGGCTGTCGGGTTTGGCGGGGGCGAGCCGCGCGGCGAGTACGGAGTGCCGGATCCCGGGAGTGCGCAGCGCGTCCTCCACCTCGGCCCAGGTGCTCACGTACGGGATCACGGTCTCGGGCCGGAGGGTGAACAGGCGGACGAGGCCGGTGGAGTCCAGGGTCAGCGACAGGGTGTGGCGGGCGCCGCAGGCACCGGCGAGGACGATCCATGCCTTGTGGGCGACGGGCTCGTACTCCTCGACCGTGAACGGCCCCTGCTCCCGCCACTCCCGGAGCCGTACGAGGAAGTCGCCCGGCGTACGGCCGGGGGTGGGGGGCACGAAGCGCGCGGCGACCGCGTCCTCGGCGGGCGGGACGGGGGCCGTCAGCAGGTCCACGGCCCAGCGGGACGCCTCGCCCAGGGGGGAGCGGTCGGTGGCGAGCGCCGCGCGGGCCCGGTCGGAGGAGTGGGCCTGGTGGGCGCGGTCGGACGGGTGGGCCGAGGGGGGAGGGGAACCGGCGACGTCCTGCATCAGCGCTCCTTGTCGTAGGTGGTGGTGCTGTGCGGTGCGGTTCTGTGGCGCGCCCGGGCACGGCCAATCTGCCGGACCCGCGCGGGCCGTGGCCGGGCCCGGCGGCCGGTCGCATAACCAGGCGGGGACGGTCATAACCGAAAAAACCCCAGGGGGCCGTCCGCTTCGTATTCCCTGGTGCTCTGACGCGCCGGTTCCCCGGAAACCGGAAAACCCGTACACGGGCCGGCGGGGAGATCCGGTTCCGGCCGACCGGCCAGGCGCGACCGGCCATGACCGGCCAGGACCGGCCACGATCGAGCCCCCGTCCCCAGGCGCCTCCGACCCCAGGCGCCCCGGACCCCAGGCGCCGGACCCCGGGCCCCGGCGAACAAAACCGGCCTATCCCGAGCGAACAGGACGGGCCGGGACCGGCCAGGCCCGGGCGGTCGGATCCAGCCGGTCCTGTGCGCTATCGGCCCGATCTCCGCGCGCTCTCGGCGCCCCGCGGCGAGGAGCGCCAGAAGAGAACCGCCTGCCTATGATCGGCTCCGTCATTCCGGACCGGTAAAAGGCAAGGTCAAAAGCAAAAGTAATTCGGCGGCGGTCATTCTTCGGAGAAAAGGGATTCGAAATTGTCTCTCGGGGTGGAGTGGATGCAGGTCGCCGACGGAACGGAATTCCCGGTGTCGTTCAGCCGGACCGACCTGTCGTTGCTGGCCGCGGTGGGACAGTACGGGGACCTCACGGAGGTCGCCCGGCACGCCGGCGTCCGGCACGGCACCGTGGACCGCCGCCTCGAACGGCTCGACCGGGCGGTCGGCGCCCCGCTCACCCTGCGCGGCCGGCACACCGCCCGGCTCACGTCGGCGGGTTCGCGGATGCTGGTCGCCGGACGCCGTTTCTTCCGCCGGATCGACCACGCCGCCCGGACCCAGCTCCTCGGCCACGGCGCCGAGGCCGTCGTCGCCCCGGAGATCCTCTCCCTCGCGACCACCACACCGCTCCTGGAGGAGATGGTGGAGGAGGCCGCGACCGCGCTCGGGCTGCTGCTCTCGGTCCGCCGCGAGGAGCCGCACCGGGTCGCGGGCCAGCTCGCGGACTACCTCGCCGACGCGGCGTACACCTGGAGCACCGGCGGCGCCGAGGCGCCGCGCCACGCGCTGGAACGGCCGACGCGCGCCCAGCATGTCCTCGACGACCCGCTGTGGGTGATCCTTCCGGAGGACCATCCGCTGGCCGCCCGGCCGGTGCTCTCGCTCGCCGAACTGCGCGACGAGGCATGGGTGTCGGAGTCCGGGCCCGGCTCGGAGGCCCTGGTGGCCCGGATCTTCCACGCGGCCGGTCTGCCGGCGCCCGCGCGGCTCCAGGTCGCCGACGCCTCGGTGGTCCGCGGCATCCTGGGCCGCGGTGACGCCGTCGGGCTCGGCTCCCCCACCCATCCGGCCGTGCACGCCTCCTGGCTGGTGCGCCGCTCGCTCGTCGAGCGCCCGAGCCGCACGGCGAGCCTGCTCGTCGATCCGTCGGTCGTCCCGCCGGAGCTGGCCGGCCGGCTGGCCGCGCTGATCGCCCGGGGACATCTGCGCCGGTTCGCGGCCCGTCAGCGCGATCTGCTCGCCGACCCCTGGTGGGCGGACTGGCACACCGAGCAGACCCGCAGACACGCTGATCCGGCGGCGGCCGGGGCCGGGGGAAGACCCGGTACGAGAGCCGGAGCGAGAGCCGAGGCGGGGCTTGGAGCGGGGCCCGACGCCCTTCACGGCCTCGTCCCCGCCACAGGCCCCGCCTCCGCTTCCGCCTCCGCCCCCGTCACCGGGCGTCAGCTCGACATCGAGGATCTGCACCTCCTGCGCGCGGTGGCCCGGCACGGCAGCATCAACCGGGCGGCCGCCGTGCTGTCCATCAGCCAGTCCGCCCTGACCCGCCGCATCCACCGCCTGGAACAGGCGCTCGGCGCGCGGCTGCTTCTGCGCAGTCCCCGGGGCACCAGCCTGACCGGCCCCACCCGCCGCTTCCTGCGCCTTCTCGACGGGTACGAGGCCGATCTGCGCGCGGCCGCCGTCTCCTGCCGCGGCGCGGCCGGTCCGGCGCTGCCCCGCGCCGGCCGGCCCGTGGGCCGGGGCCGGCCGGCGGCGGGTGCTCAGCTCGCGCCCAGCGCCACGTAGTCGTACATCCCGAAGGAGCCGGTGACGTAGACGTTGCGGGCGCCCGGGTGCCGGTAGAGCAGGGAACGCGGGTAGAGGTACGGCACGATGACCGCGTGCTCCATGGTGAGCCGGTCGACCTGGTGCCAGATCTCCGCGCGCCGCACCGGGTCGGCGCAGGTCGCGCCCTCGTCGAGCAGCGCGTTGATCTCCGGGTCGTCCAGCTCGCCCATGTTCTGGTTGCCGCGCTCCTTGATCGCCCGTCCGTCGACGATCTGCTGGAGGAAGCCGTAGCCGTCGGGGAAGTCGGCGCCCCAGCCGAACATGACGATCCCGATGCCGTGGTCGCGCAGGTACGCGGGACAGCCGCCGTAGCGGTCGAAGTAGTCGCCCGACGGGAAGTCGAGCACCTCGGCCTCGATGCCGACCCGGGCGAGGCCGGCGGCCAGCGCCTCGGCGGCCCGGTACTCCTTGAGCCGGTCCTTGCGGGCCGCGATCTTCGTCCGGAAGCCGTCCGGCATCCCGGCCGCCTTCAGTTCGGCGCGGGCGGCGTCCAGGTCGCCGGTGGCGTCGGGGCCGACCGGGTAGCGGTCGAAGGGCCGGTGGCCGTCGAGGGTCGGCGGCAGCAGCGTCGTCGCGACGTCGCCGCCCACCGGGCCGCCGTAGGCGAGCTGCATGGCCGCCTTGTCGGTGGCGAACTGGACGGCGCGGCGCGCGTGCACGTTGTCGAACGGCGCGATGCGGCTCGACAGACAGTAGATCCAGGTGAAGCCGGTGAGCGGGTTGTCGGCCTGGGCGCGCAGCGCCGGGTCGGCGAGGATCCGCTCCTGGGTGGAGGGCTGTACGCCGAAGCCGGCCAGGTCGATGTGGGCCTCGCCGGCCAGCAGCATCCGGTCGACCTCGTGCGGGTCCTTGCCGAGGTGCACCTCGATCCGCTCGGCCCGCCGGACCCGGACCGGGTCGGTCGCCGGGTCCCAGTGCGGGTTGGGTTCGAGGACGCAGAGTTCGCCGCGGGTGTAGGAGGCGACCCGGTAGGGGCCGGTGGCCACGGGGGCGAGCCGGTAGGCGGCGCCGGTGTCCCGGCCGCGCGGCACCGGGGTGGTCGACGGCATGGTCGCGAGCAGGTCGAGACCGGCGAAGGGCTCCTTCAGCCGGAAGACCAGGGTGCGTTCGTCGGGGGTCTGCAGGGTCACCGGTCCGTCGGCGTCCGGCTCCCGCCAGGGGCCGCCGTAGTCGGTGCCGAGCAGATGCCGGAAGTAGGTGGGCCCGGCGCCCAGCACGTCGGTGCCGTAATTGCTGCGGGCGATGGCGTACTTGACGTCGGCCGAGGTGACCGGGGTGCCGTCCTCGTAACGCAGGCCGGGGCGCAGCCGGTACGTCCACACCCGGCCCCCCTCGGAGGACTCGCCCAGGGCTTCGGCGAGGTCGGGCACGAGCCGCTGGCCCGCCTTGCCCGGCGCGGTGTCGAAGGTGACCAGGGTCCGCCCGACGAGCCGGAGGAAGTTCCAGGTGTACGCGTAGTAGGTGTTGCCGGGGTCCAGGGAGTCGAAGTCGTCCGTACGGACCAGCCGGAGTGTGCCGCCCGGCGTGTCGGTCGGCCCGGCCACGCCCCGTACGGCGGCGTCGAATCCCTCGTCCGCGGTCATCGACCGTTCGGTCTCCATGGTCCTCCAGCCCTCGTCGCGGATGCCGTCGGTCCCATGCTCCGGGGGCGGGCGGCGGGGAGGGGTGGACCGGGAGGGCGTACGCATAGCCGGGCGCCGCTCGGCATATCCGGCGGGGGACGGTCGTACGGGCCCGGCGCGGGGTGGCATATGCCGTGACGGTCGTACGGCGCGGCCGTACGGAGCGTTCGTACGAAGCCGCCCCGGGCAGGCATATGCCTACCCGGGGCGACCGAGGGGACCGGGGCGGCCGGGGCTCGCACCGATCACTTCTTTGTGAACCTCAGGTCGTGTACTCCGAGTTGAGCCGCACGTACCCCTCGGTCAGATCGCAGCCGTAGACGGTGAACGCGCCGTCCGCGATGCCCAGGTCGATGCCGATGACCACCTCGTCGCCACGCAGATGCGCGGTGACGGCGGCCAGCAGCGCCTCCTCCGTCCCCTCGTCGCCGGTGCCGTCAGTGCCGGCCTCGGTGTACGCGTCGGGGGCGGGCTCCGGGTAGACCTCGACGTCGCCGAAGCGGATCGCGACCCGGTCCTGGTCGATGTCGGTGTCGTCGGAGCACTTGCCGATCGCCATGGCGACCCGGCCCCAGTTGGGGTCGCAGCCGTGCACCGCGGTCTTCACCAGCGGGGAGTTGACGACCGTCTTGCCGACCCGCTTGGCCTGGGCGGTGTCCAGGGCGCCGGTGACCCGCACCTCGATGAGCTTGGTGGCGCCCTCGCCGTCGCTCGCGATGTCCTTCACCAGGGCGAGCGCGGCGGTGTGCAGGGCCTCTTCGAACGTCTCCGGGTCGACGTCGCCGGCCAGCCCGTTGGCGAACAGCGCCGCCGTGTCGCTGGTGGAGGTGTCGGTGTCGATGCTGACCGCGTTGAACGTCCGGTCCATCACCCGCCGGAAGATCCGGTCCTGCTCCGCCGGGTCCAGCCGGGCGTCGGTGGCGAAAAAGGTCAGGAGCGTCGCCATGTCGGGCTCCATCATCCCGACGCCCTTGGCGATGCCGACGAGGGTGGCCTCGCCGACCCGCAGCCGGATGACCTTGTGGCGGGTGTCGGTGGTCATGATGGCGCGCGCGGCCCGCTCGAAGCCGCCGTCCGGGAAGGGGAGCGCGAGCGACTTGAGGTGCTCCCGGACCTTCTCCATCGGATACTGACGGCCGATCACCCCCGTGGAGGCGATGAGGAGTTCGTCCTCGGGAACGCCGAGAGTGCGGGCGACGGACTCGCGCACCTCGCGCGCGTCGGCCTCGCCCTGGCGCCCGGTGGCGACATTGGCGTTGCGGGCGAGCACGACGACGCCGCGGGCCTGTCCGTCCGCCGCGGCGGCGCGGCTCAGCACCACGCTGGGGCCGGCGAAACGGGAGCGGGTGAAGACCGCGCTCACGGTGGCCGGGACGGTGGAGGCGAGCACGGTGAAGTCGTCCCGGCCGTCGTCGGCGAGTCCGGCGGGAGCCGTGTGGACGACGAAACCGCGCGGTTCGCGGGAAGTGGTGTCGGGCATGTGGCGTCTCCTGTCGAGCGGGGGCGGCTGCGGGCGACAGGGGGTGACCGGCGGGGCCGGTTGTCACCCCAGGATGCATCACTTTCAGTAAGTCAGTATATTCATGCAGCACCCCGCGCAAACGCCCCGCCACCCGAAAAGGTGGCGGGGCGCGGGCGTCGGGAGCCGCGAAGGGCCCCTGGAGCGGCCCCTGTTCAAGCTCCCGTCACGACTTCCGGTACGACTTCCGGTACGGCCTTCCGGTACGACTACCGGCGCGGCGAGAAGGCGACCACGTCGCCCGCCCGCTCGCCACCGGACAGCTGACCGTTCCGGTCGGTGCGGATGTAGACCCGGTGCAGCCACCGGTCCTTGCCGTCCCAGCGCGGGGTGAACGGCGTCCGCGCGTGCGTGGTACGGAAGTTGTCGATGATCAGCAGGTCGCCCGGGGTCAGCTTGACCGAGGTCGTCACGTCGTCCAGCGCCTTCGACAGGGCGGCCACGGCCTCCTGGTCGCGCGGGTCGTCCGGCGCGAGCAGCTCGCGGTCGTAGCCGAGGTACGGGTCCTCCGCGGGGCCGTACAGCGGCTTGACCAGGGCGATCGCACCCGGGTCCGGCACCCCGCCGCGGAAGGCCACGTCCACGCAGCACGGCATGGGCCGCTCGTGCAGCCGCGCCCGGGTCGCGTCGTCGAGCAGTTCCAGCGCCTTGCGGACCGAGCCGACCTGCGTCTCGGCACGGCGCTCGTGATCCGCCCGCGAGCAGGACAGCATCACGTAGTTGGGCTGGAGGACGTGGTACGCCATCTCCGTGTGGAACTCCAGCGTGGTCTCGGAGGTCTCCGAGGACAGGTAGTGCGCGCCGGGCGACGGGTACACGTCGTGGTAGACCGTGCCGGAGCGCAGCTCCTGGTAGCCGGTGTGCAGCCCGAGGCGGCGGCCGGCCAGCGCCAGCATCGCCTCCATCACCAGCAGGGGGCGGTCGAGGGGAGCGGGGGTCGAGGTCGGGGTGACGGGCAGCTCGGAGTCGTCCACCGGCAGCCCGCGCAGCAGCAGGTAGCCATCGTGGTTGCCCTGGGCGTTGAACGAGTCGAGGGCGTCGGCGATCTCCCCCGGCAGTTCAGCGGACAGGGTCTTCGCCTCCTCCAGGAAGCCGTACAGATCCTCGCGCGGCACCCGGGGGAGCCTGCTCGCGAGCGCGCGCAGCTCCTTCCCGAAGGGGGTGCAGTCGATGACCGGAGAAGCCATGACGTCGGGTCTCCTTACTTCTGGATGCGGTGGGCGCGGGCGTACTGGTAGAGCAGCTCCGCGCCGATTTCGGTCGCGACGACCGAGGTGATCCCGGCGTGGTCGTAGAGCGGGGACACCTCCATGACGTCGAAGCCGACCGGTTTGAGGTCGCCGACGCAGCGCAGCAGCCCGAGCACCTCACGGGAGCTGAGCCCGCCCGGGCAAGGGGTGCCGGTGCCGGGGGCGAAGGCCGGGTCGAGGACGTCCACGTCGACGGAGACGTACACCGGCCGGCCCTCGACCCGCTCCCGGATCAGGTCGGCGGTCCCACGCACGCCCAGCTCCCCGAACTCGTCGGTGGTCACCACGCGTACGCCGTGGCCTCGGGCGTAGTCGAGCGAGTCCGGCTTCGGGTTGTGACCGCGGATGCCGATCTGCACCATCGCCTGGGGATCGATCAGCTTCTCGTCGATCCCGTGCCTGAACGGGGTGCCGTGGTGGTAACGGCCGCCGTAGAACGCCGGGTTGGTGTCGGAGTGCGCGTCCAGGTGCACCACCGCCACCGGGCCGTGCTGTTCGGCGACCGCGCGCAGCGCGGCCACCGTCAGCGAGTGGTCGCCGCCCAGCATCAGGAAGGCCGCGTTGGCCTTCAGCAGCTCGGACAGGTGCCGCTGGGCCGTGTCGATCGCGATGTTCATGTCGAACGGGGTGAGGTCCATGTCCCCGGCGTCGACACAGTTGATCAGATCGAAGGTGCCGGGGCCCCGGTCGATGCCGACGCCGTGGATCAGCCCCGACTCGCCCCGGATCGCCCTCGGGCCGAACCGGGCGCCCGGACGGTAGCTGGTGCCGCCGTCGTACGGGGCGCCGATGACCACCACGTCGTAGCCGCGCGGGTCCGGCTCGTGGGGCAGCCGCATGAAGGTGGGGATCTGGGCGTAGCGGGGTGAGACGTGCGAGTCGATGCGCTCCACGGTCAGCTCCCCTTCTCGGTGTGGAGGATGGAGGTGGGGGCGGAGGCCGGGGCCGTAGCCGAGGCCGGCTTGGCATATGCCGTCATGACGTCTCCCGGCCGGCCCGGGCGACCACGGCCCGCACCACCTCGGCGGTGCTCACCTCGGACGGATGCCGGCCCGCGACCACGGTCAGCTCGAACAGCTCGCGCACCACGGCCCGCTTCGTCTCCCGCATCGCCTCCTCGGCGACACCGTGCTCCGCGAGCAGCCGGGAGAACGACGAGGTGGTGCCCGAGCCCTCGTGCACCCCGAGCTTGGGCCGGTGGACGGTCTCCTCGGGCAGCGCGTCCGCGAGCGCCTCCCGCAGCACCCACTTGTCCCGCCCGTACCGGCGCTTGAGCCCGGCCTCCAGCGGGACGAGCAGATCGAGCACGTCGCGGTCCCAGTACGGATGGGTCGTCCAGTGGCCGCCGAGCGCGGACAGCACCGGGGACATCTCGTTCAGACCGTCGAAGGTGGCCATGTCGAAGGCCACCGCCGTGTCCAGGTTCGGCAGCCGGTCCTCGCGGTGCATGCCCGCGAGCGGGATGTCCGCGCCGTACCCGGTGAGGATCCGGCGGGGCGGACCGCCGAGCGCCCGGTAGAGGGCGGTCAGCGGCAGCAGGTACTCGATGATGTCCGGGTCCACCGACTCCGCCGCCCACACCGCGTACGGCAGCTGCGCCAGCAGATCGGCCGTCGGCACGGTGATCTCGCGGTGCCGGGTGCCGAGGTGGTCGACCACGGCGCGGGCCTCGGCGAACTCGTCGGAGGTGTCGGTGCCCATGGAGACCGTGTCGAGCGTGCCGGCCGCCTTGTGCGCGCAGGCCGCGACGCTGGAGGAGTCGATGCCGCCGGACAGCACCACCAGCGGGGTGTCCCCGTCGGCGACGCGGGTGGCGACCGCCTTCTCCAGGGCGGCGCGTACGGCCGCCACCGCCTCCTCCTCCGGCACGATCCGCCGGGAGTGGGCGGGCTCCCAGGTGCGGTGGGCCGCAAGGGCCCCGGACTCGGGGCGGATCTCCCACCAAGTGCCCGCCGGGACCTGGTGGACGTACGGGAGGCCCGGAACCGGACGTCCCTCGGGCAGCGCGAGACCCGGTGCCGGAGGGTTCCCGGCGCCCGGGGCCAGGGTCTTGGCCTCGGTGGCGGCGGTGACCTCACCAGGCGCCACGCGCGCGTAGAGCGGCACCGAGCCCGCGTGATCGGTGGCGAGCAGCACCCGCGCGTCCTCGCCGGTCCCGGTACGGACGACGGCCGCGAAGCGCCCGTTGAGCAGCCGGAACGCGTGCGGACCGTAGCGGCGCAGCAGGGCCAGGAGCAGTGCCGCGTCGGTGTCCGGCACCGGCTCGGAGGCCGGCAGTACGGAACGCAGCGCGGTGCGGTCGTACAGCTCGCCGGCCAGCAGGACGGCGGTGGCGGTGCGCTCGTCCCGCGCGAGCGCGCCTTCGGGCGCGACGTCCGGGTGGTGCACCAGGGTCGCGGTCAGGGACAGCCCGTCCAGGGTTCCGGCGGGGGGCGATCCGGCGGGGGACGACCCCTGCGGGGACGGCCCCGACGACGGGCGGACATCGATGTCGGTACGGCTGCCGAGGGCGGCGAACGCCGCGCCGGGAACCCGGCCCCCGCCGCTGAAGCGGACGGAGGCCAGGAATCCGACGGCAGCCGGGAAACCCGGCGTCCTCATGCTCAGATGCTCAGGGCGCCGAAGCCGCCCGGCTGGAAGTCGTAGTTGACCGGGACCTCGATGAGGAACGGACGGCCGAGCTCCGCGCCCTTGCGCAGCGCGGCCAGCAGCTCCTGGCGGTCGGTCGCGCGGGTCGCGTCGACACCGTTCGCCTCGGCGAGCGCGACGAAGTCGACCCCGGTGAACTTCACGGCCGGGTCGTGGCTGCGGTGGTGACCGATGTTCTGGTAGAGCTCGATCAGACCGTTGGTGTCGTTGTTGACGACGACCGTCACGATCGGCAGGCCGAGCCGGGCGATGGTCTCCAGGTCGGCGCTGTTGGAGTGGAAGCCGCCGTCACCCGCGATGAGGAAGGTCGGCTGGCCCGGGCGGGCCATCTGGGCGCCCATCGCGGCCGGGATGCCGTAGCCGAAGCTGGAGCAGCCGGCCGAGGTGAGGAAGCCGAAGGGCTGGTCGGCGCGGGCGAACAGCACGCCGTAGTGACGGAAGAAGCCGATGTCGGAGACGATCGTGCCCTCGCCGGGCTCTGCGGCCTCCTCCATGACGGTGTTCATCGCGTCGATGACCTGGTGCACGCGCATGCCGTCGTCGTAGTTCTCCGGGTCGGCGAGGAACTCCGCGACCCGCTCGCGCAGCGGGGTGATGTCGTGCCGGTCCTTGGCCGCGACGGTGGCCGTCGCCGCGTCGAGGTGCTCGACGAACGCCAGCACGTCGGTGACGACGTCCACGTCCGGCCGGTACACGCGCGGGATCGGGTTGGGGGTGGGGGAGACGCGGACGGTCTTCTTCGCGCCGCCCTTCTGCCACATCGACGGCCGCAGGTCCTCGGCGTAGTCGTAGCCGACGGTGAGGACGAGGTCCACCGGGGCGAAGAGGGTGTCGAGGGCCGGGAAGTCGAGGATGCCGTCCATGTAGCCGGTGACGGCGCCGTAGTTGAGCTCGTGGCCGTGCGGCAGGACGCCCTTGGCGATGTAGGTGGTGATGACCGGGATGTTCAGCCGCTCGGCCAGGGCGCGCAGCGCGGGCACCGCGCCGGAGCGGATGGCGGCGGCGCCGACCACCAGGACGGGGTGCTCGGCACCCCTCAGCAGCTCGGCGGCCTCGTCGGCGGCCTGCTGCCAGCCGTCGGCCATCGCGCCGACCGGCTTGGCGGGGGTGCGGGCCGGCGGGGCCGGCACCGAGGTGTCGATGCCCTCGGCGGAGCCGAGGAGGTCGACGGGGAGCGAGATGAACGAGGGACCGACCGGCTCGGTCATCGAGGCGCTCACCGCGGAGTCCACCAGGTCGGTGATCTCGTGCGGACGCTGGAGCTCCACGGCGTACTTCGCCATCGGCGCGATGATCGACACCGAGTCGAGGCACTGGTGGGTGTCGTTCGGGAAGATGTCGTGCGACTCCGACTGGGCGGCCAGCGCGATGACGGGCGAGCGGTCCAGCATGGAGGTGGCGATGCCGGTGGAGAGGTTGGTCATGCCGGGGCCGAGAGTGGCCCAGCAGGCCTGGGGACGGCCGGTGATACGGGCGAGCACGTCGGCGGCGACGCCGGCCGTGAACTCGTGCCGGGTGAGGACGAAGTCGATTCCCTCGACCTCGTCGAAGAGGATCGACGCGGCCTCGCGGCCCACGACCCCGAACACCGTGTCCACGCCGTGGTCGCGCAGCCGGGAAAGCAGCGCGTGGGCGGCGGTGGGCTCGGTGCCGGGGCCGGTCGAAACTCGGGACATGGGCGTCTCCAGACAGTCCGTCGGGTGTGCGGTGCCGCCACCCTGACCGGGCCTTCTCTTCTCGGACTCTCCCGGATGTATCGGAAGGAGGAAGCGGAGAGAGGGGCGAGAGCAGGGGGCCGCCGAAGCTCTCGCGCGAGGGCGGTCCCGGAGGTGAACGGCGGTCCAACGGCCGGCGAACGGCGGACCGGACAAGGGCGCGGCCGGGGCCGGGAACAGGCGGTTCGTCCGAGGGAGGCGCGGGGCGGTCCGGCGTGGACGGATTCCAGGTCCGCTAAACGGAACCTTTTACCGGGTATCCCCTGCGGGTTCCGATCAGGACAGATCTTGGCCTGATCGGAACCTGTAAGGGGCGATATTTTTCGCCTGCCTCCCCTGTTTCTCGGCCAGTTGTGTGTCCGCCTTTGACGTGGTGTAGGGGTCCCGAAGGGGTTCGCCGGGCGGGGGAGTTGTTTGAATCATGCCCCTCCGCGTAAACCTCGGCATGGTTTGTCGAGTTTGTCCGTCTCCTTTTTCCCCAACGCGAACAGATGTCCTGATCGGCACGTGAGGTGTGGCGCGTGGAGGGAAGCTGTTTAACCTCGGACACATGACGCACTCTCGCAGTCCAGGCGATTTATCGCCCTCCCGTCGCCGGCGCTCCCGCGGCCCCCTGGCCGTCGGGACCGTCGTGGCGCTCGCCGTCCTGGGCGGCGGCGGTTACTGGGGATACACCACCCTGACCGGCGATGACGGCGGCTCGGGCGACCCCGAGGTGGAGGAGGCGGCGAAAGCGCTGACCACCTTCCTCGACGCCTGGGCGGCGGGTGACGCCAAGCGGGCCGGATCGCTCACCGACACCCCGGACAATGCCGAGTCCTTGATCAAATCCGTGATGACCAACCTCAAGCCGTCGAAGACGCTGATCGAGGCCGGCCGGGGGGAGCGGAAAGCGGAAGCGGGAATCACCTTTCCGTTTACCGTGAAAATGATCATTCCGGGAGCCGGCGACTACTCCTGGAAGTCGAAGGCCACCGTCCTCGAAGCGAAGGGAGCCAAGAGCTCCGGGGCCGCCGGTGATCAGCGGGCGGGCGGAAAGTGGCAGGTGGAATTCAATACCTCCATGATCAATCCGGCCATGGTCCCGGGACAGACCCTCGCCCTCAAGTCCCAGGAGCGGGCCGCGATCCTGGATGCCAACGGCGAGGAACTGCGCGCCGGATCCGTCGTCGGGGTCGTCGATCCCAAGAGCGGCAAGGGCGTCTCCGGTCTGGAGGGGCGCTACGACAAGCAGCTCTCCGGCGGCGCGGGCCACGCCAAGTCGGTCGTCGTGGTGGACCGCAACTCCGGCTCGGTGGTCAAGAACCTGACCGGGAAGGGCGAGGCGAAGGGCACCCCGGTCCGTACGACCATCGACCCCCGGGTGCAGGAAGCGGCCGCCGCCGCCCTGGAAGGCGTGGAGAAGAACGCGGCCATCGTCGCGATCGACCCCTCCAACGGGCACATCCTCGCGGCCGCGAACCGGCCCGGTGGGATGAACCGTGCCCTGGAGGGCCGCTATCCGCCCGGCTCCACCTTCAAGGTGGTGACCGCGACCGCCCTGCTCCAGGAGGGCATGAAGCCCTCCGACCGCGCGGACTGCCCCAAGTTCGCCCATGTCAACGGACAGCAGTTCGAGAACCAGGACCAGTTCGTGCTGCCCGCGGGCTCCACCTTCCGGGACAGCTTCGCCCACTCCTGCAACACCTTCTTCGTCAACTCCCGCGCCAAGCTGCCCAAGGAGGGCCTCCACGACGCCGCCGCGGCCTACGGCATCGGCGGGAACTGGGACGTCGGCACCATCACGTACGACGGCAGCGTCCCCGTCTCCACCAGCGACAACGACAAGGCCGCCAGCACCATCGGACAGGCGCGCGTCGAGGCGTCCCCGCTGGTGATGGCCTCCATCGCGGCCACCGTGAAGCACGGCACCTTCCAGCAGCCGGTCCTCGTGCCCGACGCCGTGAAGAAGCGGTACGAGGCGCCCACCCGGCTGGACCAGGGGGTTCTCGACTCGCTGCGCGACATGATGCGCGCGACGGTCACCGAGGGCGCGGGCAAGGCCCTGCGCGGTCTGTCCGGCGAACCGCACGCCAAGACGGGCACGGCCGAGTTCGGCTCCGAGACCCCGCCGCGTACGCACGCCTGGATGATCGGCTACCAGGGCGACCGCGAACTCGCCTGGTCGGTGCTGCTGGAGGACGGCGGCTCCGGCGGCCGGGACGCCGGACCCATCGCGGCGAAGTTCCTGCGGAACCTGACGGGGTGATATCCGGACGAATCTCTTCCGCCGTGCGGCCCCGGCCCGACCGGGGCACGGCAGCCCCCCTGCCCCTTCCCGGGCTCCCCCCTCTCTCTTCCACTCCCTCCCCCCCTTCCCGTCCCTCGTTTCCCGCCCGCTTCTCTCGTCCTGCCCTCGCCCTCTCCTCATCTCCCTCTTCCGGCACCATTCCCCAGGCACCACCACCCCCGGCGCCATTCCCCCGGCGTCACCACTCCCGGTGCCATTCCCGGTGCCACTCCCGGCACCACCCCCAGGCACCACTTCTCGCACCAGACCGGCACGACCTGCGTACGACTGGACGACAGTCAGCAGCAGTTGCTCCAGAAACACTCCCCTGCCGTGCCCCGACTCCTCCTCCGGGCACGGCACACCCCCGACGGGAGACATTCGCATGAGTTCTTGGAACAACGTGACGATCCGGCTCCTCGGCCCCGTGGCCCTGGTCCAGGACGGCCTACCGGTCCCGATGCAGGGACAGCGACAGCGACGATTCCTCGCTTCCGTGGCGCTGCGCGCCGGGCAGGTCGTCTCCAAGGAGACGATCAGCGAGGACTCCTGGGACGGCGAGCCGCCGCTCACCGTCTCCGGCCAGCTCCAGACCTCGGCCTGGATGATCCGCAAGGTGCTCACCCAGGCCGGCCTGCCCCGTGACGTCCTCGGCTCGCACGACCGGGGCTACGAACTGAGAGCGCCCCTGGAAGCCATCGACCTCTTCATGTTCCGCGATCTCGTGCGCACCGCGCGCGAACTCCATCTGCGGGGCAAGCACCACGAAGCGGCCCAACGGCTCGATACCGGGCTCGCCCTCTGGCGGGGCCCGGCCCTCGCCGACGTCACCTCCTCCCGGCTCCGGCTCCAGGCCGAGGTGCTGGAGGAGGAACGGACCTCGGCGGTCGAGCTGTACGCCCAGACCGACCTCGGCCTCGGGCGGTTCACCCAGGCGATCAGCCGCCTCAACGGGCTGATCCACCGCGATCCCTTCCGCGAGGACCTCTACGCCGACCTCATGAAGGCCTATTACGCGGAGGGCCGCCAGGCCGACGCCGTCCAGGTCTTCCACCAGGCGAAGAAGCTGTTGCGCGAGCAGATCGGGATCAACCCCGGTGCCCCGATGACCAAGGTGATGCAGGCCATCCTGCGCCAGGACGAACGTTTCCTCCGTGCCGCCATTCCCGGGGGCTATTGACCCGCGTCCGGATGGCGTGAAACGGGCCGTCCGTCCCGTCTCCTCCCTTACGTTCGCCCTGGTTCGAGACGATCATCAGGGCAAGGCGAGGGCGGCGGCGGTGGCCGGACGGCAGACACGGGAAACAGCACGGCAAGCGGTACAAGCGGTACAAGCGGTACGGCAAGCGGCACGGCAGGCAGGTCCCGGGCCTGGTGCGGGATCCGGGTCCGGTCCGGGATCCGTTCCCGGCCTGGGATCCGGGCCTGGTCCGGGGGCCGGTCCGGCTCCCGGATCTGGTTTCGGCCCGGGGCCCGGTCCCGTTTCCGGGGCCCGGGGTACGCGGCCGGCCGGCCGGCGGTCGGTGCTCAAGGGAGTTCTCGCGGCCTCGGGTGCCGCCGTGGCCGGAACGGGGGCCGCCGCGCCCCCGGCGACGGGACGCGGCGGCCCCTTCTCCACCCCCGTCCGGCTGCGCTGGCTCGGCGTCGCCGGCTGGGAGATCGTCATCGGCGGCGACCGCAGCATTCTCTTCGACCCGTATCTGAGCCGGATGCCCTGCTGGGACCGCTCGGGCGGGCTCGACCCCCGGCTCCCGCTGCGCCAGGACCGGGCCGTGGTGGAACGGGTGGCCGACGTCCATCTGGCAGGCCCGCCCGAACTCGTCCTCGTCAGCCACGGCCACTTCGACCACCTGGCGGACGTCCCGCAGCTGCTGGCCCGCCCGGACTGGCGGCGGGCCCGGATCCGTACCGTCTGCGACGAGACCGTCCGCCATCTGCTCACCGCCCTCGGCACCCCGCCCACCCGGGTCGCCGACGTCATCCAGGTCACCGGCGGCGAATACCTGCAGTTCGACGGCTACACGGTCGAGGTCTTCCGCAGTCTGCACAGCCAGTTGCCCGACCACGGCTACTTCGCCCCCGGCCGGCTGATCGCCGCGCCGGACCGCCGCCCGGACGCCCTCGGCGACCTCGTCGAGGGCGACACCCTCGCCTTCCAGGTGTCCGTCGACGGCGGTCCGCGCATCCTGCTCATGGGGGCGGGCAACTTCGTCGAGCGCGAACTGTCCGGCATCCGGCCGGACATCGCGCTGGTCCCGATGACGTCCCACGCGGCCGTCCACCGCTATGTCGAGCGGCTGCTGCGTGCCACGGGTCATCCGCCCCTGCTGATCCCCACCCACCACGACGACCTGACCACCCCGCTCGGCCTCGCCGTGACCGGGTCCACGGCGGCCGGCTCCCCGGCGGCCCGGGAACTGTCCCGGCGGGCCCCGGCCGGCTCACGGATCCTCGACCCCCGGCATCTGGAGGCGGTGGACGTCGACACCGTCCTCGGCTGACCGCCCGCTGTTCTCGCTGTTGCTGCCGCCGCCGCCGCTGTTTCGA
Organism: Streptomyces sp. NPDC048718; assembly: GCF_043198875.1. Lineage (NCBI taxonomy): Bacteria > Bacillati > Actinomycetota > Actinomycetes > Kitasatosporales > Streptomycetaceae > Streptomyces > Streptomyces sp. NPDC048718. Next base: position 22,076 of record NZ_JBICVG010000010.1, on the reverse strand, counting down.
GTGGCGGCGGAGATCCCGGGGAGAGCGCCGCCCGCCACGATGGCCGGGCCGGTGGTCGATGGGGATCACCGGTGGGGCACGGGGAGAGGGAGGACGCGGGATGCGGACGCCGGCGAGGACGGCGCGGAGCTTACGGACGGCGGTGGCGAGCGCCGCGGCGAGCGCGGCGGCACTCGGCACGGTGCTCGCCGGTGCGACGGGGGCCGAGGCGCGTACGGACGAGGCCTTCTTCACGGCGGAGAAGTACGCCGCGGTGGCGTTCGGTACGAGCAAGGCGAATGTGTGGCAGCAGCTCGGCGGCCCGCAGTCGCCGAAGCCCGGATCGTCCGTCGGCTGGTGCACGGATGGCGGCACGTACATCCAGTGCTTCGCGAAGTCCGACGACTACGCGCCGTACGGCACCTTCTCGTTCGACAAGAACGGCAAGTTGTACAGCAAGCACCACGAATTCCTGTACGAGCCGAAGACGCCGTCGATCACCCTCGCCCAGTTCAACCAGGTGAAACTGGGGATGACCGAGGCGCAGCTGTGGTCGTACGTGTCACCCGACTCGTGTGTGCAGAGCGAGGAGGAGTACCCGAACTGGCCCGCTACGACCGGGCATGAAGTGGGCTACTTCTGCCGGCAGGAACCGTACGTCGGCGGGTCGAACGCGAGGTTCATGCTGACCGACGGCGCCATCACCGCCAAGTATCAGTACTACCTCACCTGACCACCCGCCCGATGGCCCGGCCGGGCCGGTGATCCGCCGATCTGTTGATCCGCCCGGCCTGGCCCGGTTACCGGGACCAGCACATCCGTTCGCAACCCATGGGTACGCTCCTTCTCCGCACCCACCAGGACCTCAGGGGGAACAAGCCGTGCGCAACGCCATCGTGACGTCCGAGGGCGACCGGATCCGCTGGGTCGAGCTGCCGGGCCGGGAGCCGGTCCGCGTCTACGTCCATGGGCTGGGCGCCACCTCGCCCGCCTACTTCACCGGTACCGCCGTCCACCCGCTCCTCGCCGGACACCGCTCCCTCCTGATCGACCTGCTCGGCCACGGCCACAGCGACCGGCCGACGAGCTTCGGCTACACCCTGGAGGATCACGCCGACGCCCTCGCCGCGGCGCTCACCGCCGCCGACGTCAGCGGCGCCGAGCTGATCGCGCACAGCATGGGCGGTTCCGTGGCCATCGTCCTGGCCTCCCGGCACCCGCACCTGGTGTCCCGGCTCGTTCTGGTCGACGCCAACCTCGACCCGCTCCCGCGCGTGCCCGGGGCCGCCGGCAGCAGCGGTATCGCCGCGTACACCGAGGAGGAGTTCCTGGACGGCGGCTGGGCCGAGGTACGCGACCGGGTCGGCGCCCACTGGTGGTCCACCATGCGCCTGGCCGGCCGCGAGGCCCTGCACCGCAGCGCCACGCACCTCGTCGCCGGGACCGTTCCCACCATGCGCGAGCTGCTGCTCGACCTGAAGATCCCCCGGACCTTCCTGCTGCCCGAGGCCGACGGGCCGCTCCCGGGCGCCGACGAGCTGCGCGCCGCCGGGGTGTCCGTCGTGGCGATCCGGGATTGCGGGCACAACATCATGCTCGACAACCCGCGGGACTTCGCGCACGCCACCGCCGACGCGCTCGCGTAGCGACGGCGGAGCCCGCCCTCGGCCCCCGACCCCGGCCCCCGTTCCGCAAGCGGACGAATCCGTGCCCTGAACCTCTCTGACCTGCCAAGACGTCCACCAGGGCGGTTTGTCGCGTACGGGGCGGAGCGGGCGCACACTGGCAGGAGGGGGCAGGCTCGGAAGAGGTGCTCGGTATGGCCAGGACACCGGGGACGACCGGACGCGGCGCGCACTCGCGCTACGCCCCGGACCGGGGACTCTCGACCCGGATGGCGACGACGATGTTCCTGATCGGACTGCTGTACGTGGTCTTCGTCGGCGTCCTGATGGTGCTGCTGCGCGGCTCCTGGCCGCTGATCCTGCTGGTCGCGGGCGGGCTGTTCATCGCGCAGTTCTGGTTCAGCGACAAGATCGCCGCCCGGGGCATGGGCGCCCGCGAGGTCACCCGGGAGGAGGCGCCCGAACTGCACGGCACCGTGGACCGGATCTGCGCGCTCGCCGACATGCCCAAGCCGAAGGTGGCGATCTCGAACAGCGACGTGCCCAACGCCTTCGCCACTGGGCGGGGCGAGAAGACGGCGCTGGTCTGCGTCACCACCGGACTGCTGCGCCGCCTCGGGCCACAGGAGCTGGAAGGCGTCCTCGCGCACGAGATGTCGCATGTGGCCCACCGCGATGTCGCGGTGATGACGATCGCCTCGTTCCTCGGCGTGCTCGCCGGCATGATGACCCGCGTCGCGCTCTACAGCGGCCTCGGCCGGGGCCGCGACCCCGGTACAGCCGCCGTCATGGTCCTCGTCCCGTTGGTCAGCGGCGCGGTCTACGTACTGAGCTTCCTGCTGACCCGGGTGCTCTCCCGCTACCGCGAACTGGCCGCGGACCGGGCCGCCGCACTGCTCACCGGCCGGCCGTCGGCGCTCGCCTCCGCGCTCACCAAGGTGACCGGCGACATGTCCCGGATCCCGACCCAGGACCTGCGCAAGGCGGAGCCGTACAACGCCTTCTGGTTCGCGCCCGCCTTCTCCTCGAAGGAGAGCCTGAGCCGGCTGCTGGCCACCCACCCCACCCTGGAGCAGCGGCTCGACCAGCTCGCCCGGATCTCGGCGCAGCTCGGCGAGGCGGCCTGATCCGCCACGAGGCATATGCCGCCCCGATGCCGCCCTGACGGCCCCGCGATCCCCCTGCCCGGCTCCGGACGGACGGACGGACAGACGGACGGATGGACTGACTGACTGACTGACGGAGACGACCCACCCCCACCCCACCCGACGCGAGCGAAAGCAGGGCCCATGGGACTCCTCGACACCATCCTCGGGCGCAGCAAGCCGGTCCGGCCCGATCTCGACCGGCTGTTCGCGCTTCCGGGCGCCGCGCTCACCCTGGAGGCGGGCACCGGTTACGTGCCGACCGGGGCTGGGTCCGTCTGTTTCGCGGGAGTGGAGGGCGGGGCGTTCACCCGGCTGAAGGAGGACGTACGGCAGCTGCTCGACGTGGACGAACGGCTGGGGGCCGCGCCGGTCGCGTTCAGCCAGGACGCGTACGGCTACACCTGGCTCGCCGCCCGCCGCTCCGCCGACGACCTGATCACGCTGGTCAACGATCTGCACGCGGTCAACAGCCTGCTGGAGGAGGCCGGCTTCGGGCCCCAGTTGCTCTGCTCCCTGACCGTGTTCCACGCGGAGGGTACCGAGCGCGGGGGCAGCCCGCTCGGCCACGACCTGGCCCTCGTCTACCTCTACAAACGCGGCACCTTCTACCCCTTCGCCCCCCGCTCCGACGGTACGGAGTCCCGGAACAACACCCTGGAGTTGCAGGTCAGAGGGCTGCTGGCGGGGGACCTCGCGATGGAGCCGGAGCTGGAACGCTGGTTCCCCGTCTGGGGCGCCCCAGGGCTGGGCGAGGCGGACCGGGACTGAGCCGGTCGGGTGGTGTTCATCAGAAGAACTGCGCGGCAACGGCGTCGTTCCGGATATTCCGGCTGCGCGTCCCCATGATGAGGGACGTACGAAAAACACGCAATTCGGAATGAACCATCCGAGAACGTCCCGAAAGTGAGGGGTCATGGCCGCTGCCAAGCAGTTCTGGACCGCCTTCGTCTCCGTCCTCTTCGCCCTCCTCGCCTCCCTGGGCCTCGCCACCCCCGCCACCGCGCGCGGCGAGCAGCCGGCCCCCACGGGCGACCGCGCCTCCGGCACGCCCGCCACCGTCTCCGGTGCCCGCTCCGCGGCGGCCGGACCGGCGGCCGAGTCGCCCGGCGGATCCACACCCGGGTCCGCGCCGGCATCCGGCTCCGGGTCCGTACGCGTCCCCGCCCAGCGGACCGCCTCCACGCACGCGTACTCCGGCGCCAAGAAGGCTCTGCCACCCACCCTCAAGCAGCGCATCCGCGCCGAGGCGCACGGCTCCTCCCCCTCCGTCCGCCATCTGCGGGCCGATGTCCACGCCCCGGTCAGCGCCGATCTGGCCCGTCTGACCGACCAGACCGAGGAGACGAGCCCGGCGCCCGCGACGCGCAACGCGAACGCGGCGAAGTCCGCGACGGCCGCGTAGGGCAGGGCGGTGTTCTCTCCGCCCCGCCCCGCTTCGGACGACGCCCGCACACATGCGCGGCCCGGCGGTCCACGGCCCCGGGGACACGCCCCACGGCTCGCGGTTCACGCCTTCCGGTTCCCGCCCGTCTCGCGCTTCACCCCTTCGGCTGACGCGCACCGGCCGGCGCACCCCGCCTCATCCGACGGTTCGGCCCCTTCGCCGTACGCGTCGCACTCCTCGTACACGTCGCACGCGTCGCGGTCTTCGTACCCGTCGCACGCGGCCCGCTCGCACAGCCGGCGCGATCCACGCCTCCCGGTCCGTGCCCTCCCGCTGACGAGTTCCGGCCTCCGGCCCACGGCCTTCAGACCTACGGACTCCCGGCCCACAGCCCCACGGCACGCAGCCGCAGAGCTCACAGCTCCACGGCCGACAGCCTCACCGTCCACAACCTCCCGGCCCGCAGCTCCACGGCACGCGGCCGCAGAGCCCGCAGCCCTCCAGCCGACGGCCCCACGGCACTTCGCCACACGGCACCCGGCCCCACGCACCACCACCCCCAGCGGCTCGCGCGCACGAAGCGCCGCGGCAGGGGCGACGCCGGCGGCCGTACGCACCATCGCCCCGTGCCACCCGTACCACCCCCGCCACTCGCACTACCCGCGGCCCACGCCTCCGGCACCGGCACCGCCTTCGGCACCGGCATCGGTCCCCGTCGTTCAGCGGCGCCTCTCGTCGCGTGCCCGGTCCTCCGCCTCCGCCGCGGCCCTGGCCTTCTCGACCCGCGTCTCCAGATCGGTCCCCTCCTCCGCGTCCCTCTCGTCCACATCGGTGGGCGCCGGCGGCTCGACCAGCCAGTCGGGGTTGGCCTGCGCGTCCCACCACCGCCAGGCGGCGTAGACGCCGCCGGCCAGCAGACTCAGGATCAGTACGCGTTTGGCGAAGCGCCCGGTACAGGCCCGGCGCTCGTTCTTCCGCACGATCCGCTCGATGTCCTTCGGCGTCACCTGCCCGCGCAGTGCGGCCAGGGCGGCGGCCGAACGCGACCCGGCCTCCTCCAGGACGGGACCGGTCGCGGCGACCGCGTGCTCGACACGCGGGACGGTGTAGTCGGTCGCCTGCCGGGCGGCCTTGCGGGTCATGGCCAGCGCACGCTGCGCGGCCTCGTCGACCTGCGGCGGTACATGCGGTGCGACCAGTGCGGCGTACTGCTGACGCGCCTGAGTACGGGCCTGCGAAGCGGCCCATGAGACCGTCGGGGCGAGCTTTTCGCGTGCCCCCCGGGCGGTGCACCGCCCGTAGTGGACGGCCTGATCCGCGTACGGCGCCACCGCGTCCGCGGCGTGCAGGACGCTCTCCTTCGCCGAATCCTTCGCGGCGCGCACGCTGTCCATGCGGTTCACGGGATCCCTCCTCGATCATCCTCGGTGGCAGTCGGTTTTCGCCTATCCATCCCTTTCGGAATCATGCATGTCCGTCCGCGCTCCGGCATGCGGGGCGGGCATCCGGGGCATGCGGGCATGCGAGGATGCCGACCGACCAGGATGCCGAAGCAGTGGAGGACGACGGGCCGTGGCCGGACAGCAGTACGCGACGCTGAAGACCAGCAAGGGGGACATCGAGGTCCGGCTGATGCCGTTCCACGCCCCGAAGACGGTCCGGAACTTCACCGAGCTCGCCCGGGGCGAGCGCGAGTGGACGCACCCGGCGACGGGCGAGGTGTCCACGGCCCCGCTCTACGACGGGACGGTCTTCCACCGGGTGATCAAGGGCTTCATGATCCAGGGCGGCGACCCGCTCGGGAACGGCACGGGCAACCCGGGCTACGAGTTCGCCGACGAGTTCCACCCCGAGCTGTTCTTCGACCGGCCCTACCTGCTCGCCATGGCCAACGCCGGCCCGAACACCAACGGCTCGCAGTTCTTCATCACGGTTGGCGCGGCCACCTGGCTCAACCGCAAGCACACGATCTTCGGCGAGGTCGTCGGCGCGGAGAGCAAGAAGGTCGTGGACGCGATCGCCGCCCTGGAGACCAACCCGCGCACCGAGCGCCCGGTCGAGGATGTCGTCCTGCACACGGTGGTCGTCGAAACCCGCTGATCGATACCCGCTGATCGATACCCGCTGATCGAAACCCGCTGATCGCGACGCGCTGATCGAGACGCGCCGATCGCCACCCACCGGCCGAAACCCGCTGATCAGCGGCGCGCAGGAACCTTGAGCCCCGCCCGTCCGTCAGGAGGAGGGCGGGGTGGCGCGCGGGCCCGGTCCGCCACGCCCCGCACGCCCGCACCCGTACCACCCGCCCTCGGGAGGACCCTCATGGACGTGCAGTCCGGTCTGCCGCGCTGCTCCCGGCACCCCGATGTCGAGACCGGCATCCGCTGCACCCGCTGCGAGCAGCCGGTCTGTCCGTCGTGCATGATCCCGGCGTCCGTCGGTTTCCAGTGCCCGGACTGCGTCAGGGGCGGCTCCGGCACCGGGCACGCCCCCGGCGCGAATCAGCCGAGGACGCTCGTCGGCGGTCGGCTGCGGACGGACGGCCGGGCGGTCACCAAGGTCCTCATGGCGGTCAACCTCGCCCTGTTCCTGGCGGTGCACACGGCCGGCGACCGGCTGGTGGACCGGCTGGACCTGATCGGGCACGCGTACTACCCGGTGCTCGGCGAGGTCGTGGGCGTCGCCGAGGGCGAGTGGTACCGGCTGTTCACCTCGATGTTCCTGCACCAGGACCTGGTCCACTTCCTCTTCAACATGATGGGGCTGTGGGTGATCGGCGGGATCGTCGAACCGGAGCTGGGGCGCGGCCGCTTCGCCGCGCTCTCGCTGCTGTCCGGCCTCTCCGGCTCGGCCCTGGTCTATCTCCTCGCCCCGCCGAACCAGCCCTCGCTCGGTGCCTCCGGGATGGTCTACGGCCTGCTCGGCGCGTGGGCGGTGCTGGCCCGGTACCGGCGTTCCGACATGCGGCCCGTCGTCGTCTTCCTGGGCCTGAACCTGCTCATCACGTTCACCCGGCCGGACATCTCCTGGGAGGCGCACGTCGGCGGCCTGGTGGCGGGCGTCCTGCTGACGGCCGCCATGGTGTACGCGCCCCGGGCCCGGCGGGAGTTCGTCCAGTACGGGGCGTGCGCGCTGGTGCTGCTGAGCGTCCTGGGGATGGTGCTGGTCCGCACGGCCGCCCTCCTCTGAGGGCGCCGGGCGGTCCGCGAGCGGCCCCGAGCGGCCCCGAGCGGCCCGGGGAAACGTGCGCGGGGATACGCTGCGGCGCAAGCTTTCCCCAGAGTTATCCACAGTGTGTGGCGACGGGGTTACTTTGATCGGGACATGCCTGAGCCCCTCGTCTCTGACCAGCAGTGATGCCTCAGAGGCGAGGGGCTTTGGCGTGTTCACAGTCAGGGGTGGCCGGGCATCCCGCAGTCGTACCGGCGTCAACCTGGTGTGAGTTATCCACAGATCTTCGTAAGTTATCCAGTGCTGTGCACAACACTGTGGATAACTATGTGGTGGGAAGTGTCACTTCCACTGCGTGGAGACACCGAAGCCGGCGGCGATGAAGCCGAAACCGACCACGATGTTCCAGTTCTTGATCGACTGGACCGGCAGCGTGCCGTCGGTGACATAGAAGACCACGATCCACACCAGGCCGATGGCGAACAGCGCCAGCATCACCGGGGCCACCCAGCTGCGGTTGGTCAGCTTGATGGTCGCGGCCTGCTTCGCGGCGGGCGGCGGCGTGTAGTCGGCCTTCTTGCGGATCCGTGACTTCGGCACGAGGGACTCTCCTGTCGATGCGCTGCGTGACCGCGCAGGGGACTGTGACGGGCGCCGGCGGAACGTACGGAAGCGACGAAGCGGACCGCGGCGTCCCCCGGGCGTCCGTTAGCGTAGTGGTTCCGCGGCACCGAAGGGGATCAGGGTACGTTGAGCAATTCAGCCGACACTCCCGCCGGCACCTCCGCCGGCGCTCCCGCGAGGCCGGGACGAAGCCTCAGGTGGCGCCCGGTCCGCGTGCTGACCGCCGCCGTCTTCGCGCTCGCCGGGCTGATCTTCGTGACCAGCTTCAACACCGCCAAGGGCACCAACCTCCGCACCGACGCCTCCCTGCTGCGGCTCTCCGACCTGATCGAGGAACGCAGCCACAAGAACGCCGGCCTCGACGAGTCCGCCGCCGCCCTGCGCCGCCAGGTCGACTCCCTGGCCGCACGCGACGACGGCTCCGGCGGAGCCCAGGACAAGCGCCTCGGCGCCCTGGAGGGCGCCGCCGGAACCTCCGAGATCTCCGGCACCGGTCTGACGGTCACCCTCAACGACGCCCCGCCGAACGCCCAGGCCGCCCCCGGCTACCCCGAGCCGCAGGCCAACGACCTGGTCATCCACCAGCAGGACCTCCAGGCCGTCGTCAACGCCCTGTGGCAGGGCGGCGCCCAGGGCATCGAGGTCATGGACCAGCGGCTCATCTCCACCAGCGCCGTGCGCTGCGTCGGCAACACCCTGATCCTCCAGGGCCGCGTCTACTCCCCGCCCTACAAGATCACCGCCGTAGGCGACCGGGAACGGCTGAACAAGGCCCTCGCCGACTCCCCCGCGATCCAGAACTACCGGCTGTACGTGAAGGCGTACGGACTCGGCTGGAAAGTCGACGAGCACAAGGCGATGACTCTGCCCGGCTACTCGGGCACAGTGGACCTCCACTACGCGAAGCCCGTGAGCTGACGGCGCCGCCCGGCCGGCCTTCCGGCCGCCCGCCCCGCCCCGGGCCGCCCGCCCGGGAGGTCCTGTGACAGCCCGCCTGGTGATCCGCGCCCTCAGTGAGCTGTGCGTCACCGCCGGCGCCCTGATCGTGCTCTTCGTCGGCTACCTCCTGTACTGGACGGGCGTCCAGGCCGACGGCGCCGTCGCCGGACGGCTCGACGGCCTCCAGCGGGAATGGGCGGACCGCCCCCTCGCCCCCGACCCCGGACCCGCGCCCGCGCCCACTCCCGACGCGCCGACGGCCCCGGCCCCCGCCCCGTACGCCGACGGCAAGGGATTCGCCGTCATGTACGTCCCCCGGTTCGGCCGCGACTGGGAGTGGCCCGTCCTGGAGGGCACCCGGCCCGGAGTCCTCGCCGAGGGCCTCGGCCACTACCCCGCCACCGCCCGCCTCGGCCAGACCGGCAACTTCTCCGTCGCCGGCCACCGCCGCACCCACGGCGACCCCTTCAAGGACGTCCCCCGGCTGCGCCCCGGCGACGCCGTCGTCCTGACCGACGGCACGACCTGGTTCACGTACCGCGTCGACCGCGCCCCGTACCGGACCGTCCCCACCGACACCGGAGTCGTCGATCCGGTCCCTGGGAAATCCGGCTTCACCGGCCCCGGCCGCTATCTCACCCTCACCACCTGCGACCCCGAATGGGGCAGCAGTCACCGGCTGGTGGTCTGGGCCCGTCTGGACGCCACCAGGCCGGTCTCGGACGGTCGGCCACGGGCTTTGGACAGCTGACCCCCGAGCGCCCCCGCGACCCGTACTCTGGTCCCCGTAACGAACGGAAGGGGCCTCGGACGTCATGTACGGATGGATCTGGCGGCATCTGCCGGGCAACGCCTGGGTGAAGGCGCTGATCTCGGTCGTGCTGGTCCTCGCGGTCGTCTACGGGCTCTTCCAGTACGTGTTCCCTTGGGCGGAGCCGCTGCTTCCGTTCAATGACGTGACGGTGGACGGTCAGTGAGCGCGCGCATTCTCGTCGTCGACAACTACGACAGCTTCGTCTTCAACCTCGTGCAGTACCTCTACCAGCTCGGTGCCGAGTGCGAGGTGCGCCGCAACGACGAGGTGGAGCCGGCCCACGCGCAGGACGGTTTCGACGGCGTCCTGCTCTCACCTGGTCCCGGCACGCCCGAACAGGCCGGAATCTGCGTCGACATGGTGCGCCACTGCGCCGCCACCGGGGTGCCCGTCTTCGGCGTCTGCCTCGGTATGCAGTCGATGGCCGTCGCCTACGGCGGTGTGGTCGACCGCGCGCCCGAACTGCTGCACGGCAAGACCTCGCCGGTCACCCACGAGGGCAAGGGCGTCTTCGCCGGGCTGCCCTCGCCCTTCACCGCCACCCGCTACCACTCGCTGGCCGCCGAGCCGGCCGCGCTGCCGGCCGAGCTCGAGGTCACCGCGCGCACCGAGGACGGCATCATCATGGGGCTGCGCCACCGGGAACTGCCCGTCGAGGGCGTGCAGTTCCACCCCGAGTCGGTGCTCACCGAGCACGGCCACCTGATGCTCGCCAACTGGCTGGAGCGGTGTGGCGACACGGGAGCGGTGGCGCGGTCGACGGGACTCGCGCCGGTGGTGGGCAAGGCCGTCGCGTGACGGCCGGGTCGCCGTGGTTCCGGGCGACGAATCAGCCGGAGGACGGGGAGCCAGAGCCGGCACCGCCCGCGTACGGGGCCCACACGGCCCCCTACGGGGCGGCGCGGGCCCACCAGGCCCCCTCGGGCCACCCTGATGCCCAGGGCCCGTTCCAGGTGCCTCAGGCGCCTCAGGAGGCCCACGGGGCCCCGTACGAGCCGGTGTTCCCGGGCGGTGGGTACGAGACGTCGCCGTACGCGCCCACTCAGGCGTACGAACCGGTGCGGGCGTACGGCGCCGCGCAGGCCCACACCTCCGGTCCGGCATATGACACGGCGCAGGGCTCCGAGGCCACCCAGGCCTACGCGGCCGTGCCGGCCTGGGACACCCCGGGCACGCCTGCCGAGCCCGCCGCCCCCATGCCCGCACCCGCCCCCATGCCGGCTCCGGTGCCCGCTCCCACTCCGGCCCCCGCGCCCCGTCGGCCCCGCCCCGGGTACCGCAACGGGCGGGACGGCGAGACGGTGTCCATGCCCGTCATCGACGGCGTTCCCGCCCCGAACGCCGCCCCGAACGCCACCCCGAACGCCGTCCCGAACGCCGTCCCGAACGGTGAGCCGCCGGCGCCGTCCGGCGGACGCGCCGAGCGCCGCCGCGCCGCCAAGCGCAAGGGCGGCCGCGCCGCGCCGCGGCCCTCCGTACCCGGACAGCGCGGCCCCGCCCCGTCCGGCCCGGCAGCGTTCGGCACCGCCCCGTCCGGCACCGCCCCGGCGGCCCCCGGGGCGCCGGAGCGTCCGCTGTCCCGGGTGGAGGCCCGCCGTGCCGCCCGGGCCGCCAAGGACTCCTTCGGTGTCGTCCTCAGCCGCGGCGTCGGTGAACTGTTCATCACCTTCGGCGTGGTGATGCTGCTGTTCGTCACCTACCAGCTGTGGTGGACGAACGTCCGGGCCGGGCAGGAGACCGACCAGGCCAAGCACGAGATAGAGAACTCCTGGGAACAGGGTGGCGACGACGTGCCGGGCGCCTTCGAACCCGGCAAGGGCTTCGCCATCATGTACATCCCCAAGCTGGACGTCGTGGTGCCCGTCGCCGAGGGCATCGGCAAGACCGCCGTCCTCGACAAGGGCATGGTCGGCCACTACGGCGAGGGCGGTCTCAAGACCGCCATGCCCGCCGACAAACAGGGCAACTTCGCGGTCGCCGGCCACCGCAACACCCATGGTGAACCGTTCCGTTACATCAATCGGCTGAAGCCGGGCGACCCGATCGTGGTCGAGACCCGGGACGCGTACTACACGTACAAGATGACCAGCATCCTGCCGCAGACCTCGCCGTCGAACGTCTCGGTCATCGACCCCGTGCCGAAGCAGTCCGGATTCACGAAACCCGGCCGCTACATCACGCTGACGACGTGCACCCCCGAATTCACCAGCACGTACCGCATGATCGTGTGGGGACAGCTCGCCGACGAACGGCCGCGGAGCAAGGGGAAGCCCCCCGCGCTCGTAGGCTGACCCCACACCGGGACCATCACTTCGAAAACGGGACGACCTCGTGGCACGTGCGCGCAACCGGATCGCCGGGATCATCAGCGTCTTCGGCGAACTCCTCATCACCGCGGGCCTGATCCTCGGGCTCTTCGTCGTCTACTCGCTGTGGTGGACGAACGTCATCGCCGACCGGGCCGCCCACAAGGAGGGCGACAAGGTCCGCGACCAGTGGGCCGCCGGCACGACCGCGGGTCCCGGAGCCATCGACATAAAGGGCGGCATCGGCTTCCTGCACGTACCGGCCATGGGCGACGGCGAGGTGCTCGTGAAGAAGGGCACCGACAGCGAGGTCCTCAACGGCGGTGTCGCCGGCTACTACGTCGATCCGGTCAAGGCCGCCATGCCCGCCGACAAGCAGGGCAACTTCACGCTGGCCGCCCACCGCGACGGGCACGGCGCGAAGTTCCACAACATCCACAAGCTGAAGAGCGGCGACCCGATCGTCTTCGAGTCGCGGGACACCTGGTACGTCTACAAGGTCTACAAGACCCTGCCGGAGACCACGAAGTACAACGTGGACGTCCTCCAGGCGGTCCCCAAGGAGTCCGGCAAGACCAAGCCGGGCCGCTACATCACCCTCACGACCTGCACCCCGATGTACACCTCGGACTTCCGCTACATCGTCTGGGGCGAACTCGTCCGCACCGAGAAGGTCGACGCCAAGCGCACCCCTCCGGCGGAACTCCGCCATTGACGGCACGGCAGCCGGAACCGTCACCACCGGTCTGCCGGATCCGCCCCACCCACGCGCGAGCCCCGGCATCCGTATCGGATACCGGGGCTCACCCGTGTGCCGTGCGCTCGCGTCCGCGAGGCGATTCCTACCGGCCGAAATGGCCTACCGCCTGAACAGGCCTACCGCCCGAACAGGCCGTGGCCGCCGCCGGCCTTCTCCGTCTTCACCGTGACCACCTGGTTCGGCTGCCCCTGCTGTCCCGGCTTCGGGTCCTGGTCCTTGACCACCGCGTCCGGGTCGCTGGGACCGTCGACGGTGAGCTGGAACCCGGCCGCCGCGAGGACGGCGCGCGCCGCGTCGACGGTCATGTTCGTCACCGGCGGAACGGTCTGACCCGCCGGCGGCTCCGGCTGCTGCGGGCCCTTGGAGACCTTCAGCGTGATCTGGACGTCCTTCGCCTGCGGGGTGCCGCCGTTCGGCGTCATGCCGACGACCTCGCCCGCGGGCTTGTCGGAGTCGACCTCCTGCCGGGCCACATTCGCGAACCCGAGCGTGGCCAGGTCGGCGGTCGCCTGGTTGACCTCACGGCCGACGACGTCCGGCAGCGGAGTCTGCTTCTTCTTGGACACGGTGATCGTGACCTCGGAGTTCTTCTCCGCCTTCGAGCCGCCCTCCGGGCTCTGGCTCAGCACCTTGCCCGGCTCCTGGTCGGACTCCTCCGTCTTCACGACGACCTTGAAGCCCTGGTTGGTCAGCCGCTCCTCGGCGCGCGAGCGGGACTGCTCGACGACATCGGGGATCTCGACCTGCGGAGCACCCTCGGAGACCACGACGGAGACCGTGTCGCCGACGGCCATCTTCTCGGACGGGCCGAACTCCGGCTTCTGGCTGCAGATCGTGCCCTTCGGCTGATCACAGCGCTCCGAGCCGCTCTGCTCCACCTTGATCCGCGAGTTCTCCGCCAGCTCCCCGGCCGTCTTCATCGTCTTGCCGACGAGCTGGGGGACCGGAACCTGCTCCGGGGCGTCCTTCTTGTCGAAGAGCGAGCTGCCGATGAAGATCGCGCCGACGAGCACGAGCACGCCCGCGACGGCCAGCAGTATCGTCGAGGTGTTCGACTTCTTCTGCCGGCGCCGGGCCGGGCGGTCGTCGTACCCGCCGTAGCCGGCGTCGTCCCCGGGCATCGGGGCCATCATCGTGGTCGGCGCGCCCTGCGCGTCCGGAGCCTGGCGCATCGCCGAGGTCGGCTGCTCCTCCGGCAGATAACCGCCGTAGCCCCCGCCGTAGGCGCCGCCGCCCATCGCCGCGGCCGCCGCGACCGGACGGCCGTCCAGGCACGCCTCGATGTCCGCGCGCATCTCGTCGGCGGACTGGTAGCGGTAGTCGGGGTCCTTGACCAGCGCCTTGAGGACGATGGCGTCCATCTCGGGCGTGATCTCGGGGTCGAAGTTGCTCGGCGGCTGCGGCTCCTCGCGTACGTGCTGGTACGCGACGGCCACCGGCGAGTCGCCGATGAACGGCGGCCGGACCGTCAGCAGCTCGTACAGCAGACAGCCGGTGGAGTACAGGTCGGAACGGGCGTCGACCTGCTCGCCCTTGGCCTGCTCCGGGGAGAGGTACTGGGCGGTGCCGATCACCGCGGCCGTCTGCGTCATGGTCATGCCCGCGTCGCCCATGGCGCGCGCGATGCCGAAGTCCATGACCTTGACCTGGCCGTTACGGGTCAGCATGACGTTCGCCGGCTTGATGTCGCGGTGCACGATGCCGGCGCGGTGCGAGTACTCCAGCGCCTGGAGGATGCCGACGGTCATCTCCAGCGTGCGCTCGGGCAGCAGCTTGCGCCCGGAGTGCAGCAGCTCGCGCAGCGTCGACCCGTCGACGTACTCCATCACGATGTACGGGATGGAGACCCCGTCGACGTAGTCCTCGCCGGTGTCGTAGACGGCGACGATCGCCGGGTGGTTCAGGGAGGCGGCGGACTGGGCCTCACGGCGGAACCGGGCCTGGAAGGACGGGTCACGGGCGAGGTCGACCCGCAACGTCTTCACGGCGACGGTGCGGCCGAGCCGGGTGTCGTGGGCGAGGTACACCTCGGCCATGCCACCACGGCCGAGCACCGAGCCCAGCTCGTACCGGCCGCCGAGGCGACGCGGCTCTTCCATAGCTACTCCAGCCCTCTCCGTCTGTCCCGACCGCACCCGTGTGTGGTCCGGCGGTGTGCTGTTCGCGCATACGCTACCGGCCGCGGGGTGGCGCCCGGCCCGTAGACCGGCACCTGATACCCGACCGGTACCCGGCCCGGCCCGCTCACCGGCCGGCCCGCCGCCGGAACCTTCCCAGGTCGCGGCCCGTGCCGGCGGCCGCTTCCCGGACCGGAACGCCGCCCGCCGTAACGTCGGTCACGATCCGGGCCGGGGCGGTCGCCGAGCGGCCGCCCGGAGGCCAGGGGTCAGCTCTTGCTCTTCAGGACGGCCTGCATCACGGCCTTGGCGATCGGCGCGGCCAGACCGCCACCGCTGATGTCCTCACGGTTCGTGCCCTCGGAGTCCTCGACGATCACGGCGACCGCGACCGGCGAGCCCTGCGAGGTCTTGGCGTAGGCGATGAACCACGCGTACGGCCGCTTCGAGTTCAGCTCGCCGTGCTGCGCCGTACCCGTCTTGCCGCCGACCTTCACCCCGGGAATCCCCAGATCGGCGTTGGCGCCGGTGCCCCGGCTGACGACGTTCTCCATCATCTGCTGGATCAGCTGGGCGTTCTTCTGCGAGACCGGGCGGCTCAGCTCCTCCGGCTCGGTCTTCTTGATCAGCTCCAGGCTGGGCGCGCGCAGCTCGTCCACCATGTACGGCTTCATCAGCTTGCCGTCGTTGGCGATCGCCGCCGTCACCATCGCCATCTGCAGCGGGGTCGTCGCGGTGTTGAACTGGCCGATCGACGACAGCGCGTTGCCACCGCGGTCGGACTGCTTGTCGTAGACCGAGGCCACGGCGCGGACCGGCATGAACTGCTCGGCGTTGAAGCCGAACTTCTCCGCCGTCTCCACCATCTTGTCCCGGCCCACGTCGTCGCCGAGCTTCGCGAACACCGAGTTGCAGGAGACCCGCAGCGCCTCGTTGAGGCTGGCGTTGGCGCAGCCGCTCGCGTGGTTGATCATCGGCTTGGTCGACAGCGGGATCTTCCAGCCCTCGGGCGTGTCGGTCGCCGCGTTGATGTCGGTGACCTTGCCGCTCTCCAGCGCCGCCGCGGCCGTGACGACCTTGAAGACGGAACCGGGCGGGTAGATCTCGCGCAGCGCGCGGTTCAGCTTGGGCTTGTTCTTGTCCCCTTCCAGCTTCTGCCACGCCTTGGCGTCCGAGTCGTGGTAGCCGGAGAAGGAGCCCGGGTCGTACGACGGGGTGGAGGCCAGCGCCAGGACCTTGCCGGTCGCCGGGTCCAGGGCGACGACCGCGCCCGTCTTCGAACCGAGGCCCTGGAAGGCGGCCTTCTGCGCGGCCCCGTTCAGCGTGGTGACGACATCGCCGCCGCGCTTCTTCTCCCCGGTGAACATCGACAGGGTGCGGTCGAAGAAGAGCCGGTCGTCGTTGCCGGTGAGGACGCCGTCCTCGATCTTCTCGATCTGGCTGGCGTCGAAGGCCTGCGAGGCGTAGCCCGTCACAGGCGCCCACATCGGGCCGTCCACGTACGTTCGCTTGAACTGGTAGAACGTGTCGCCCGAGTTGACGGAGCCGGTGATCGGCTTGCCGTCGACGATGATGTTGCCCCGCTCGCTGGCGTAGCGCTCGATCTGCACCCGCTTGTTCTTCGGGTGGGAGTTCAGCTCGTCGGCACGGACGTACTGGAGCCAGTTGTCCCGTACGAGCAGGGCGAGGACCAGCAGGCCGCAGAAGATCGCGACCCGGCGCAGGGGCTTGTTCACGGACGGACCACCTGGGTCATCTCGGCATCGGGGTTGGGGGCGGGGGACGGCGCGGGGCGGCGCGCGGTGTCGCTGATCCGGATGAGAATGCCGACCAGCGCCCAGTTGGCGATCACGGACGAACCGCCGTACGCGAGGAACGGCATCGTCATACCGGTCAGCGGGATCAGACCCATGACACCGCCGGCGACGACGAAGACCTGGAGCGCGAACGCGCCGGACAGGCCCATCGCGAGGAGCTTGCCGAACGGGTCGCGGGCCGCGAGGGCGGTGCGCACACCGCGCTCGATGATCAGGCCGTACAGCAGCAGGAAGACCATGACACCGGCCAGACCCAGCTCCTCGCCGACGGTGGCGAAGATGAAGTCCGAGTTGGCGGCGAACTGGACGAGGTCGGAGTTGCCCTCGCCGAGGCCGGTGCCGAGGATGCCGCCGGATCCGAAGGACATCAGGACCTGCGTCATCTGGTCGCAGGCGTAGGCCATGTTGGTGCCCGGAGGGGCCGTCTTCAGGCACTCGAAGGGGTCGAGCCAGGCCGCGACACGGGACTGCACGTGGCTCGCGGTGGAGCCGACGGCCACGGCACCGGCCGCGGACATCAGCAGACCCATGACGACCCAGCTGGTCCGCTCCGTCGCCACGTACAGCATGATCACGAACATGCCGAAGAAGAGCAGCGACGTACCGAGGTCGTTCTCGAAGACCAGGATCAGCAGGCTGACGGCCCAGATCGTGACGATCGGGCCGAGGTCACGGCCGCGCGGCAGGTAGAGCCCCATGAAACGGCGGCTGGCCAGCGCGAGCGCGTCCCGCTTCACCATCAGATAACCGGAGAAGAAGATCGCCAGGACCAGCTTGGCGAACTCGCCGGGCTGGATGGAGAAACCGCCGACGCGGATCCAGATCTTGGCGCCGAAGACGTCCGCGCCGAGGCCCGGGACGAGCGGCAGCAGCAGCAGCACGAGCGCCGCCACCATGGAGATGTACGTGTAGCGCTGGAGGACCCGGTGGTCCTTCAGCAGCAGCAGCACGCCCACGAACATGGCGATGCCGACGGCCGAGTACATCATCTGGTTGGGCGCCGACGGGCTGAACGCGCCGTACGCGCGCTTGGCCAGGGCGATCAGCCGCGGCGACTGGTCGAGGCGCCAGATCAGCACCAGGCCCATGCCGTTGAGCAGGGTGGCGAGCGGCAGCAGCAGCGGGTCCGCGTACGGTGCCCACTTGCGCACCACGAGATGCGCGACGCCCGCGAGCAGGGCGAGGCCCGCCCCGTAGCCCAGCATGCCGGGCGGCACCTTGCCGTCGATCGCGAGACCGACGTTCAGGTACGCGAACACCGGGATGGCGACGGCGAAGGCGAGCAGGACCAGCTCGGTGTTGCGACGGCTCGGCGCCTCGATGGCGCCGATGGTGGTCGTGTTGGTGACAACGCTCATGGTGGTGAAAGGCCCCCTCGGGTCTGCGGCTCGCTTACTGCTTGCCGCAGTTCGAGGCCAGCTTCTGCTCCTCCGCGGACAGGGTCGGTCCAGGGGACGGTGTGGCTGCCTTGGACTTGTCGTCGCCGGCCGGCGGCTTGGGGCTCGCGTTCTCCGCGGCGTCCGCGGCCGCCTTGTGGCGCTGTTCGGTCTTCTTGCAGGCCGAGGCCTGCAGGGACAGCTCGGCGATCCGCGTGCGGGCCTTGCCGAGGCTGCCGCCCGCGATCGTCTTCTCGACCTGCTTGCGCTGGTAGGCGGGCAGGTACTTGAGTTCGATCTCGGGGTGGTCGCTCTCGACCTCCGACAGCTTCACCCAGGCCAGCTCCTGGCTGATGCCCTGGTACAGCGCCACATGGTCGTCCTTGGCGCCCACGTAGTACTGCGTCTGCGTCCAGCGGTAGCCGCCGTACAGACCGCCGCCGACGACGGCGAGCGCGAGCACGAGGTAGAGCGAGCGCTTGAACCAGGTGAAGCCCGCCGAACGCGGCTTCACGAAGTCGTCGTCCGTGTACGAGTCGAAGGAGCCCGGGGGCATGTCGCCGTAGCCGTGGTCGTCGCCACTGCCGGGCGGCCCGAAGCCGCCGGCCGGGGGCCGCTGGTGCGCCGGCCGGCCGAGCCCGGAGGCCCGGCCCGCGGGCGTGTGCATGGCACCGCCGTCGTGCAGCAGCGGCTGGTTCTCGGCGACGGCGCCCACGATCACGGGGGTGTCGCTGAGATGGCCGAGATGTCCACTGAGGGTGTCACCGGCGTCGACGTCGAAGACATCGGCGATGATCACCGTGATGTTGTCGGGGCCACCACCGCGCAGCGCGAGCTGGATCAGCTCCTGCACGGTCTCCTGGGGGCCGTGGTACCCGGCGAGGGTCTCCTCCATCGTCTGGTGCGACACCACCCCGGACAGGCCGTCGGAGCAGACCAGATAACGGTCGCCGGCCCGCACCTCACGGATCGACAGATCCGGTTCGACGTGGTCGCCGGTGCCGACCGCGCGCATCAGCAGCGAACGCTGCGGGTGCGTGGTGGCCTCCTCCTCGGTGATCCGGCCCTCGTCGACGAGCCGCTGCACCCAGGTGTGGTCCTGCGTGATCTGGGTGAGCACACCGTCGCGCAGCAGATACGCGCGCGAGTCGCCGACGTGCACGAGACCGAGGCGCTGACCGGTCCACAGCAGGGCGGTGAGCGTGGTGCCCATGCCCTCCAGCTGCGGGTCCTCCTCGATCATCATCCGCAGCTGGTCGTGGGCGCGGACCACCGCGGCGTTGAGCGAGGTGAGGATGTCGGAGCCGGGAACGTCGTCGTCGAGCGTCACCAGGGTCGAGATCACCTCGGACGAGGCGACCTCGCCCGCGGCCTGACCGCCCATGCCGTCGGCGATCGCGAGCAGCCGGGGACCGGCGTAACCGGAGTCCTCGTTGCCCTCGCGGATCATGCCCTTGTGCGAACCCGCGGCGAAACGCAGCGAAAGACTCATGCCCACCTGCCCTGTCGGCGCCGCCTGGGGGTGCCGCCGGTCTCGAGACACACTGCCCACCCTCCGGTCGGGAGCACGTACCCGCCCGGGCCCGCTGCCCGGGCGCCCGCGCCGACTCCGGTCCGGTCCGTCGACCGGACCGTTCCGGGGCGCTCGCTCCACTCGCGCTCATTCATGATGTAGCACTACTTCCGCAGCTCGATGACGGTCTTGCCGATGCGGATCGGCGCGCCCAGCGGAATCGGTGTGGCGGTGGTGAGGCGGCTCCGGTCGAGATACGTGCCGTTCGTGGACCCGAGGTCCTCGACGATCCACTGACCGTCCCGGTCCGGATAGATCCGGGCGTGCCGGCTGGAGGCGTAGTCGTCGTCCAGCACGATGGTCGAGTCGTGGGCCCGGCCCAGCGTGATGGTCTGCCCCTGGAGGGCGACCGTCGTGCCGGTGAGGGTGCCCTCGGACACGACGAGCTTGGTCGGGGCGCCGCGGCGCTGCCGCCCGCCGCCGCCCGCGCTCGGCTGCGCGCCCCGCTGCTGCGGTGGCGCCGCCTGGCGGCCGGCCTGCTGGGGCCGCGCCTCCTGGCGGCGGGAACCGCGCTGGGTGACCCGCGTACCGAACAGATCGCTCCGGATGACCTGTACGGCCACGATGACGAACAGCCACAGAACGGCCAGAAAACCCAGCCGCATGACCGTCAGGGTCAGCTCTGACATTGCCCCCGCTTCACCCTTCGGCTTGCCTGAAAACGATGGTGGTGCTGCCCACGACGATCCGCGAGCCGTCGCGGAGCGTAGCGCGGGTGGTGTGCTGCCCGTCCACCACGATGCCGTTGGTGGACCCGAGATCCGCGATCGTCGAGGGCGTTCCGGTCCGGATCTCGCAGTGCCGGCGCGAGACGCCGGGATCGTCGATCCGCACGTCCGCGTCGGTGCTGCGGCCGAGGACCAGGGTCGGGCGGGAGATCTGGTGCCGGGTCCCGTTGATCTCGATCCAGCGCCGCGTCTGACCGCCGCCGCCCGGGGCGGTGGTCTGCGGACGGTGCGACGGCATGGCCGGGGCACCCGGCGGCGGGGTCTGTGGCATCGGCGGCGCCCCGGCGGACCGGGGCGGATAGCCGTAGCCGCCGGGGGACTGCTGGCCGGCGGCGGGCTGCTGCGGCTGCGACGTGCTCGACGCGAGCGTGCGGCTGCGCACCCGGTACAGACCGGTGTCGAGGTCGTCGGCCTTCTCCAGATGGACCTTGATCGGGCCCATGAAGGTGTAGCGCTGCTGCTTGGCGTAGTCCCTGACCAGGCCGGCGAGCTCGTCGCCGAGCTGGCCCGAGTAGGGGCTGAGGCGCTCGTAGTCCGGCGCGCTCAGCTCCACGATGAAGTCGTTGGGGACGACGGTCCGCTCGCGGTTCCAGATCGTCGCGTTGTTGTCGCACTCGCGCTGGAGCGCGCCGGCGATCTCGACGGGCTGGACCTCGGACTTGAAGACCTTGGCGAAGGTGCCGTTGACCAGACCTTCGAGTCGCTGCTCGAACCTCTTCATGACTCCCATGGGGCACCTCCTCCGTCGTTGTCGCCCTGGTACTGCTTACTGATCGTATCCACGCGTCGGGAAATCGGCTGGTTCCCCTTCTCTGCCCTGTGGACGAGTGTCACCTCTCTCACAGACCTTCCGCAGACTTCGCAGGCTCCGGCGGGCCTTCCCCACGGATCGTAGAGGTGGCCTGTGGACAGTGTCCCGCACCGGGGGCCGGAGCAGGAGGGCTCCCCGTACGTCACCGCCTCGCCGTCCCCCGCGCGCCGCCCCCTTCCGGCCCGGCCCGCCGCCGGTCCGCCTCCGCTTCCTCCCCGCTTCTCCCTGTTTCCTCCCCCGGGACGATCCGCCTGTCCCCCTGCTTTCCCCCTGATTTCCCCCAGGGTCGTCCCTGGGACTTCCCCGAGACGTGCCCGACCCGCGCCTTCTTCGGGCGGGAGGGCTCGGCTGATCTCTCTGGTTCCTCTGGTTTCTCCGGTTCCTCGTCGGCGCGCCCCGCCTCTTCCTGGCCCGGCCCTCCCCGTCATCCGCTCCCTCTTGGTCTCCCCCTCCTTCCTCGTTCTCCTCCGTCCTCCACTCGTTGCCTTCCCCGGTCTCCTCCTCGGCCCCCGCCTTCTTGTTCTCCTTCGGGTCCCGGCCGCGTCGCGGCTCCGGGAACGGCACGGGAACGAGGTGGGGGTGGGTGGGGACGGGGTCCGGGGGAGGTGCGAAGGGGGTGTGGAGGGGGTCACGGACAACGGATGTGAATCCACCGCCTCCGACGTGCTAATCTTCAGATGTCGCCAGGCAAACGAACCGAAAGGTGAGGGAGCCGGGAGACCACCCAATGCGCGGGTGGCGGAATAGGCAGACGCGCTGGATTCAGGTTCCAGTGCCCGAAAGGGCGTGGGGGTTCAACTCCCCCCTCGCGCACAGATGAAGCGGGGGGGGGGGGGGGGGGGGGGGGGGGGGCGGGGGGTTGGGGGGGGGGGGCGGGGGGGGGGGGCGGGGGGGGGGGGGGGCG
>NZ_JBICVG010000009.1:18527-381536 GCF_043198875.1 Streptomyces sp. NPDC048718 | reverse complement strand
ACTGCAGGGGGGACCCTGTGGGAGAGTAGGACGCCGCCGAACAATCATTGTGGGGAAGCCCCGCACCTTATGGTGCGGGGCTTTTCTGCGTTTACGGCCAAATAGGATCCGGACCATGCGCTACGACCTGGTGATCTTCGACAACGACGGTGTACTCGTCGACAGCGAGCCGATTTCCAACCGGCTCCTGGCCGGCTATCTCACGGAACTCGGACACCCCACCACCTACGAGGAGTCGGTGCGGGACTACATGGGATCCGCGATGCACCGGATTCACGACCTGGTCGAGGAGCGCACCGGACAGCGGCTGCCGGCCGACTTCGACGCGACCTTCCACGCGCGGGTCTTCGCCGCCTTCGAACGGGAGCTACGGCCCGTGGCCGGCGTCGGCGACGTGCTGCGGCGGCTGACCGAGGCGGGTACGCCGTACTGCGTCGCGTCGTCCGGAAGCCATGAGCGGATCCGGGTCGGGCACCGCACCACCGGACTCGCCCCCTGGTTCCCCGACGAGATCGTCTTCAGCGCCGACGACGTCGGCCGGGGCAAGCCCGCCCCCGACCTCTTTTTGCACGCCGCCGCCCGCATGGGCGTGGAGCCCGCCCGGTGCGTGGTCGTCGAGGACAGCCGGCTCGGCGTCGAGGCCGCGCTCGCGGCCGGGATGGACGTCTACGGCTTCACCGCGATGACCCCCGAGGAGAAGCTCACCGGGGTGAACGGACACTTCGACGACATGGCTCTGCTGCCCGCGATATTGGGCATGTGATCCATCTACCGCGGGGTAGGCCGCGGCCCTACTGTGCCGCCATGACAGATGCGCGGTTGCGGCACGGGCGGGGCTCACTGGCGTTCAGCTTCTTCACCCAGGGCGCCACCTTCGCCCTCCTGGTGACCCGGATCCCGGCGATCCAGGACCGGTACGGGATATCCGACGGGCTGCTGCCCGCCTTCCTCGCCGCCGTACCGGTGCTCGCCGGGGTGTCGAGCGTGCTCACCGAGAAGCTCGCCGCCCGCGTCGGGCCCGCGACCGTACTGCGCTGGGCACAGCCCGTGGTGCTGCTCGCCCTGCTCGCCGTCGGCGCCGGCTCCGGGCTGGGGTGGGCGGCCCTGGCGCTCGGCCTCTTCGGGCTCTCCGTCGGCTCGCTCGACGCGTCCATGAACATGCTGGGCGTGAGCCTCCAACGGGCGTACGGGCGAAGCATCATGCTCGGCTTCCACGCCGCGTACAGCCTCGGCGGCATCGCCGGCGCCTCGCTCGCCTGGGTGGGGGCGCACTGGCATCTGCTGCTGTTCACCTCGTACCTGCCCGTCGTCGCCGTCCTGCTGCCCGCCGCCCTCGCCGGCAGCCGCTGGTACACCGACGGCGCGAACGGGAAGCCCGGGGAGAACGCGTCTTGGGTCGGCAAGTCGCATCCGACGGCCGGTCAGGGAATCGCGTTCCGGCTGCTGTTGCCGCTCTGCCTGGTGATGACCTTCGCCTATATAGGGGACTCCACGGTCTCCAACTGGTCCGCGAAGTACCTCCAGGACGTGCTGCACAGCTCGGAGGAGCTGGCGACCGTGCCGTACAACGCGTACATGGTGACGACCCTCCTCGGGCGGGCTGTCGGCGACCTCGGGGTGCGGCGGTTCGGGGCGGCGCTCGTGGTGCGCTGCGGCGCCGTGCTCGCGGCGCTCGGCTTCGCGGTGGTGGCCGCCGCGCCCGGCGCCTGGACCGGGATGGCGGGGTTCACGGTCCTCGGCCTCGGCCTGAGCGTGGTCGTCCCGCAGACCTTCGCCGCCGCCGGCCGGCTCGCTTTTGAAAGCCACGGTCCGGGGGCGAGCGACGCGGCCGTGGCGCGGCTCAATGTCTTCAACTACGTCGGCTTCCTCGTCGGCTCGCCGCTCGTGGGCGCGCTGGGCGACGCGTGGACGTACCGCGGGGCCATGCTGGTGCCGATGGTGTTGGTCCTGGTGACGGTGGTGTACGCCACGTCGTTCGGCGCGCGCCCGGCCGGATACGGTGGCGGGCATGAGCAGCCGCGCACTGTTGATGTGGGATGAGGCGGTCACCGGGTACGACTTCGGGGCCCAGCATCCGATGGACCCGGTGCGGCTCGCGCTGACCATGAGTCTGGTGCGGGCGCAGGGGACCGACCGCGCGCTCGACGTCGTCGCGGCCCCGCCGGCCGGGGACTCGACCCTGCGGCTCGTGCACCGCGCCGACTATCTGGCGGCGGTCCGGGCCGCGTCCGCCGACCCGCGCGCGGCCGACCCGGCGTACGGGCTCGGGACGACGGACGATCCGGCGTTCAAGGAGATGCACGACGTGTCCGCGCTGATCGCCGGGCAGTCGGTGGCCGCGGCGGAGGCGCTGTGGCGCGGCGACACCGCGCACGCGGTGAACTTCGCGGGCGGACTGCACCACGCGATGCCCGGGGCGGCGTCCGGGTTCTGTGTCTACAACGACGCGGCCCTCGCGATCGCCCGGCTGCTCGAACTGGGTGCGGAGCGGGTGGCGTACGTCGACGTGGACGCGCACCACGGGGACGGGGTGCAGGCGGCGTTCTGGGAGGACCCGCGGGTCCTGACGATCTCGGTGCACGAGCATCCCCGGACGCTGTTCCCGCACACCGGCTGGCCGCAGGAGACGGGCGCCACCGGCCCCGGCGAGGGCAGCGCGGTGAATCTGCCGCTGCCCGCCGGCACCGGGGACGAGGGCTGGGTGCGGGCGTTCCACGCGGTGGTGCCGGAGCTCCTCGCGGACTTCCGGCCGCAGGTCCTGGTCACCCAGCACGGCGCGGACACCCACTTCGAGGACCCGCTGACGCATATGGCGGTGTCCCTGGACGCGCAGCGGGCGGTCCAGGTGGCCTGTCACGACCTGGCGCACAGCTATGCCGAGGGCGGCCGGTGGCTGGCGCTCGGCGGCGGCGGATACGCGGTGGTGGACGTCGTCCCGCGCTCGTGGGCGCATCTGGTGGCGATCGCGGCGCACGCCCCGGTGGATCCGGAGTCGGTGATCCCGCCGTCGTGGCGCGACGAGGTGTACGCCCGGACGCGGCAGCCCGGGCCCCGGCGGATGACGGACGGGCGCTGGCCGGTGGCGTGGCGGGAGTGGACGGACGGGTACGACCCGGCGGACCGGCTGGACCAGGCGGTGCTCGCGACCCGGCGGGCGGCGTTCCCGGCGCGGGGGCTGCTGGCCTGAGCCACCCGGCCGGCGAGCCTGCCCGAAGCTCCGGCCCGAAGCTCCTGTCCGAAGCCGCCGCCTGAAGCCCCCGCCCGGGTTACGCCGACCGTGCGGTCCCGCGCGGATTCGGGCCCCGGGGGCGGTGCCGTTCGGCAGCATCTTGCCCGTGTGGAGTACCAGGGCGCTGCGGGCGCATCTGCTGGCCACCGGCCTGGCCGGAACGGTGGCGACCCCGCGGGAGACGAATCTGCGCAGCTACCGGCTCTTCGCCGCGGGTGATCCGAGGGTGACGTTGGGCCTCGATCCGGCGGGCGGATGGGACGAGAGCGAACTGCTGCGGCTGATGGCGCGGCGCTGCGGGGTGTCGGCGGACCCGGCGTACCGCTCCGGACCGGACCGGATCGACCCGGAACGCACTCTCCGTGCCCTCGACGCGTTCGCCGAGCGGCTCGGAGAGGCGGCCGGACGGCGTGCTCCGGTGCTCCTCGGGACGGGTCATCCGCATCGGCTGCTCGGTTTCTACGTCGCTCTGGCAGACGCTTTGTCGGCGGCGGGATGTCTTGTCCTCACCCCGGCGCAGGGGAGATGTGTCGACATAACGACCCGGTTCGGCGTACGCACGCACCTCCTCGACTACGTACGGGGGGTGGCGTTCGTGCGTGCCGGGGACCTGCCGGCGGCAGGGCGTGTACCCGGGGCGCACTCCCATTCCCCGCTGCCGGTTAGGGCGGCCCTGGAGAGCGCGGCCGAGGCGGGCGGGCCGCTGCCGCAGCTGGTGGTCGGAGACCACGGATGGGTCTGCGGGGCAGGTCAGCTGGGTATCGAGAGCATCGGGCTGGCCGATACGGACGATCCGGCGTTGTTCGTCGGGGAGGCCGAGGGGCAGGTGTCCGTGACCGTTCCGGTTGATGACGGGGTACGGGCGGAGTCGTATCGTCCACTCACACGCTATGTACTCAATCGAGCGTGTCTGTCACGGTAAACGGCCGATCGCAGCTCCTCTTCCCCACTCGTACCACCCGCCCCTAGTCTGGGCGTGAGCGCGCAGCGACGAAGAGTCACCGGAGGGGAAGCCGGTGTGCGTCGCGTGCGGAAGGTACAGGTGGGTCATGGCTGCAGGAGATCGGCCTCTCAACGAGGTGAAGTTTCTGACCGTGGCGGAGGTCGCCTCGGTGATGCGCGTCTCGAAGATGACCGTGTACCGGTTGGTGCACAGCGGTCATCTGCCGGCGATCCGGGTGGGCAGGTCCTTCCGGGTCCCGGAGCAGGCTGTTCACGAGTACCTGAGAGAGTCTTTCGTGGGGGTCGCGACGGCGTAGCGGGCAGGCCCGGCGCCGGTCGGGGCCGGGAATCACCGGTCGGCTGTTCTTCGTCGCTCCTCGGATTACCTGCGGGTCGCTCGGGACGGTAGGCTAGCCCCTCGTAGGTCGTGTGGGCCCAGACGCCCCGCACCGATCCCCGCTTGCGCGGGGAGGTTCCGAGAAGTGAGCGAGGGTAGTCGTGGGCTCTGTTATCAAGAAGCGGCGTAAGCGGATGGCCAAGAAGAAGCACCGCAAGCTGCTGAAGCGCACGCGCGTTCAGCGTCGCAACAAGAAGTAAGGCGACGCTGCGACCGCAGCGTATGTGCGTCGGCGTGGCCCCCCACCGGATTCCGGTGGGGGGCCACGCCTTTTGTCGTACGGGGCGTCGCGGGTGTCGTACGGACGCGGGCGCGGGGCCCCGGCGGGGAGGCGCTACCGTGGCCGTCGGCGCAACACCGCCCCATCGAAGCCTCATCGAACGGAAAGGCGCTCGTCTTGGGCAAGGTCGTGCTTGTCACCGGTGCGGCCCGTCATCTGGGCGCCCGTTTCGTCCGGCGGATCCAGCGGGACCCGGACGTGGAGCGGGTGATCGCTGTGGACGCGGTGCCGTCCCCGCACGCGCTGGGCGCGGCCGAGTTCGTCCGGGCCGACATCCGGCAGCCCGCCGTCGCGAAGATCCTCGCCCGGTACGACGTGGACACCGTCGTCCACATGGACGTCACGGGCACGGCGCTCGGCACCGGCGGCCGGACGTCGGTCAAGGAGACCAACGTCATCGGCACCATGCAGCTGCTGGGCGCCTGCCAGAAGTCGCCGAGGATCCGGCGGCTCGTGGTGAAGTCGACGACGAGCGTGTACGGGGCCGCGCCCCGCGACCCGGCCGTCTTCACCGAGACGACGCCGGCGAAGTCGCTGCCGAGCGGGGGCTTCGCCAAGGACGCCGTCGAGGTCGAGGGGTATGTACGGGGCTTCGCCCGGCGCCGCCCGGACGTGGCGGTGTGCGTCCTGCGGTTCGCCAACATCCTCGGGCCGAGGGTGGACTCGCCGCTCACCGAGTACCTGGCGCTGCCCGTCCTGCCGACGGTCCTCGGCTACGACCCGAGGCTCCAGTTCGTCCACGAGGACGACGTCCTGGACGTCCTGGAGATCGCCGCGCGCGAGCCGCGCCGGGCGACCCTCAACAGCGGCACCTTCAACATCGCCGGGGACGGGGTGCTGCTGCTGTCCCAGTGCGCGCGGCGGCTCGGCCGGCCGACGGCCCCGGTGCTGCTGCCCGCGGTCACCTGGGTGGGGCAGGTGCTGCGCGCCGCCGGGGTGACGGACTTCTCGCCCGAGCAGATCCGGCTGCTCACCCATGGGCGGGTGGTGTCCACCGTCCAGATGCGCGAGACGCTCGGTTTCTCGCCGCTGTACACCACGGCGGACGCCTTCGCCGACTTCGCGCGCAGCCTGGGGCCGGGGCTGCTGCCGCCGGAGCGGCTCGTGAGGGCCGTGGACCGGCTCGCCGGGCGGCTGGTGCCCGGCACTCTCCCCGATGTTCCGGCCGGCAGCTGAGGAGCCCGATCACGATGGCGGACGCCAAGGTCATTCCCTTCGACGACGACCGCTCACGGGCGCGCCGCCGTCCCGCGCGGGCCGAGGGCGAGGCCCCCGTACGGGCGCTGCCGCCGCAGCCCCGGGGACAGGGCCAGACCCGGGACCAGGAGGCGGGGGAGACGCCGGGGCAGGGCCTCGCGCCCGGGCCCGCGGCGCCCGGCTCCGCGGCGTCCGGGCCCGCGGCGGGGGAGCGGGACGGCTGGGAGCGGCGGCTCGCGAGCGGGCTCGCGTTCCTGCGCCGGCGGGTCACCGGCGACTACGAGGTCGACGAGTTCGGCTACGACGAGGAACTCACCGAGCAGGTCCTGATGTCCCTGCTGCGCCCGGTGTACGAGAAGTACTTCCGGGTGGAGGTGAAGGGCATCGAGAACATCCCGGCGAAGGGCGGTGCCCTGGTGGTCGCCAACCACTCCGGGACGCTGCCGCTGGACGGTCTGATGATGCAGGTCGCCGTGCACGACCATCATCCGGCGGGCCGTCATCTGCGGCTGCTGGCCGCCGATCTGGTGTTCATGATGCCGGTGGTCAACGAACTGGCCCGCAAGGCGGGGCACACGCTGGCATGCGGCGAGGACGCGGAACGGCTGCTGCGGGCGGGCGAGATCGTCGGGGTGATGCCGGAGGGCTTCAAGGGCATCGGGAAGCCGTTCGCCGAGCGGTACAAGCTCCAGCGCTTCGGGCGGGGCGGGTTCGTGTCGACGGCGCTGCGGGCCGGGGTACCGATCGTGCCGTGCTCGGTGATGGGCGCGGAGGAGATCTACCCGATGCTCGGCAACGCGCGGACGCTCGCGCGGCTGCTCGGCCTGCCGTACTTCCCGCTGACCCCGACCTTCCCCTGGCTCGGGCCGCTGGGCGCGCTGCCGCTGCCGACGAAGTGGACGATCGAGTTCGGCGAACCGATCCCGACGGACGGCTATCCGCTGGAGGCGGCGGAGGATCCGATGCTGATGTTCAATCTGACCGACCAGGTGCGCGAACAGATCCAGCACACGCTGTACAAGCTGCTGGTGCAGCGGCGGTCGGTGTTCTTCTGACCCGCGCCCGTACGACCTTGTGACCGTACGAACCAAGTGGCCCGTGACCGTATGCCCGGAGACGCCGTGTGAGGGTGTGTCCCTCCGGTGGGACACACCCTCACACGACGGGTGGAGCGGGTGTCAGTCGGCGCTTCCGCTGTCGATGCCGAGGCCCGGCAACAGGCCCGGGAGAAGGGGCGGGAGCGTCACTTCGGGAGCGGCCGGGGCCGACTCCTTGCCGGACGGCGAACTGCTCGGCCGCGGCTGCTGCGGCGGGTTGAGCAGATCGCCCGCGCCGCCGAGCAGCCCGCCGTCCTCCGGCGTGACCGATCCCGTTCCCGCACCGGGGCTGGAGCCGGCGGGGGCGGGCTGGGTGCTGTCGCCTTCGTGCGACGGGGTGGCCGACGCGGTGTGCGACCGCTCCGGGGTGGCCGTCGGGGTGGCGCGGGGAGTGCTCGGGTCGCTGGATCCGGCGGTGCCGCGCGCGGGTGGGCGGGGGAGCAGGGACCGCAGCGGCCCGACTTCTTCGTCTATGGCCGCGAAGACATCGCTCACCTCGTTGCTCACATCGGTGAGCTGGACCGGGAGCCGGTCGCGCAGTCCGTCCCAGGTGGCGCGGTGGGACTGGGCGAAGGAGTTCAGCCGGGCCATGGGGGCGATCTCGCCGTCCCGCTGGTACGCCTGACGGAGCAGCCGATGGCCTTCGGAGGCGTCGTGCGTCATGCCGCCGAGGACCCGGCGGATCTCGCCGAGCGATTCGTGATCGAGGTCGCCGGAGCGGCCGCGCTCCATCAGCCGGCGGGCCTCGTTGAGCCGGGTGGACGCCTGGTCGAGGTAGATCCCGCCCCGGTCGGCGTCGTCGTCGGCCATCCCGCGCTTGATGTCCTCCATGCCCCGCTTGAGCCCGTAGAGGGAGTCACCGGGGAGGGCGTCGGAGCTGGCCGCGGCCACGCCGCCGAACGCCCCGGCCGCCACGCCGACCGTGAGGCCGCCGGCCGCCAGGCCCTTGGACCAGCGTGAACGGGGGCGCAGTCTGCGGAGCGGTGAGGCCCGGTGGGCCCCCTTGGCGGAGCCCCGCTGCCCCGGCACCGTAGGGCCCGCGGCGGCGTTCGACTCCGCGAGCATCGCTTCCATGGCGGCGACGAGCTGGGCTCGCTGCAC
This sequence comes from Streptomyces sp. NPDC048718, assembly GCF_043198875.1. Taxonomy (NCBI): domain Bacteria; kingdom Bacillati; phylum Actinomycetota; class Actinomycetes; order Kitasatosporales; family Streptomycetaceae; genus Streptomyces; species Streptomyces sp. NPDC048718. Next base: position 373,293 of record NZ_JBICVG010000009.1, on the reverse strand, counting down.
CACCTTGACCTCGGGGTCGATCTCCGGCTTCGGCAGGGTGCCGAGACCGTTCGCCAGGGCCAGCAGCCTTCCCCGCTCGGCCGATTCGGCCGATGCCTCGGACAGCTCGGCCGCCGCACCCTCGGACGGCCGATCCTCCAGGGCCTGGGCGAAGGCGTTCGCCCGCCGGTGCGTCGAAACGTTCGCGATCACTGGCGGCACCTCCTCTCGTCATGACGGTCGACTTCCCGAGGGGTTCGGAGGGTTGCACACCTTGAGCCCATCCACCCGAAGGAGTGAACGGAGGGGGTCCTGGTGTGACCGCGGGAAGCCTGCATTTCGCACAACGAGCGGCGCGGCACTTGGGTTACGCGCGAAGGATGATCGGACCAGTGCGTCATCGAGTCGTCACCGACTGTGGGTTGGGCGGGTGGGAGGCGGGGCGAAGGGGGTGCGGGGGGTGAAGGGTGCGGGGGAGGGACGGGCTGTCGGGACTGACGGAGCTGACGGGGGTGGCGAGTGGGGGTGCCGGACGGTCAGCGGGCGTCTTCCGGGAGGAGGCGGGCCAGGGTGCGGACGGCCCGGTACTGGAGGGTCTTGATCGCGCCCTCGTTCTTGCCCATGACCCGGGCGGTCTCGGCGACCGACAGACCTTGGAGGAATCGGAGCGTGACGCATTCCTGCTGTTGGGGGTTGAGACGGCGTACGGCGTCGAGAAGGGCGGCGTTGGAGAGGGACTCCAGGACGGAGTCCTCGGGGCTGCGTTCGACCTCGTTGGCGTCGAGCATCTCGCCGGTGGTGACCTCCAGCCGGAAGCGGCTGGACTTGAAGTGGTCGGCGACGAGGTTGCGGGCGATGGTGACGAGCCAGGCGCCGAAGTCCCGGCCCTGCCAGGTGAAGGTGGAGATACGGCGCAGGGCGCGCAGGAAGGTCTCGCTGGTGAGGTCCTCCGCCGTCGCCTTGCCGCCGACGCGGTAGTAGATGTAGCGGTAGACCGTGTCGCTGTACTGGTCGTAGAGGCGGCCGAAGGCCTCGGCCTCGCCCGCCTGGGCGCGTTCGACCAGGTCCATCATGCGGGCGCTGTCGCTGTCGGCGGTGGGCCGGCGGGCGGCGGCGGTCGGGGTGGCGGAGCCGCCCCGGGTACCGCGTCTGCCCACCGCGGCGCTGGTTTCGGCCAGGGCGTAGCAGGGACCGGCGGGTGCCGGTGCGGCGAAGGCGGGTCCGCCGAAGGCGGGTGCGGCGTACGCGGTGGGGACGAAGCCGCGCAAGTGGCCGACGACCCTCGCGCGCAGCGTAGCCAGGCCCGAGGCGTCAACCCCGACGTGTGGGTACACGGGACTCCCAGAGGCAGAGCTTCCATCACGTGCAGTGCGGGACCGTTCACTCGTCGTGGCGACGTGTGGGTTCCGTTATGCGTCTGAGGAGAATAACGCTTCGTACAGGCGGCGCTACACCCAGTTGTCAAAATCACCGATTCGGTTGGTTCCGTTGCCACTTGGGGGCGAAAAAAGGCGTGCTTGGTGATCGGATGTGGACGCCTGGGCTTTCGAATCTGATCGGAGCGGGGATCGGTTGTGCTCGGCCGCGCGGCGTGAAGGTGGTCAGGGCCGCTGTCGGGCAGGGGGCGTACGAGTCAGGTGGTTGACGGGTGCGGGAATGTTCGACCACGGACGGGTGAGGGTCGCCGGTCCGGGACTGTCGTGGTCGATCGCAGCCGAAACGTATCGGCGGGCGCGGCGGGGCGCGGTACGACGGGGTGCGACGAGGCAGGGGTGCAGGACGCGGCGGGGCACGCCGGGTCGCGGCAGGGCGCGGGGGCGGGGACCGGGCGTCGTACGGCCCGGGCGCCGTAAAAAGATGGGCGAGGGGCGCGTCAGCGCCTGCGGCGGTGCAGCGCGACCGCGGCGGCGGTGCCGCCCGCCAGCGCGCCGACCCCGGCGGCGGCCGGGATGCCGACCTTGACCGCCTTGCGACCGGTCCGGTAGTCGCGCAGCCGCCACTCGCGTTCCTTGGCGTACTTGTGCAGCTTCGCGTCCGGGTTGATCGCGTAGGGGTGTCCGACCAGCGACAGCATGGGGATGTCGTTGTGCGAGTCGCTGTACGCGGCGCAGCGCGCGAGTTCCAGGCCCTCGGCCGCGGCCAGCGCCCGGACCGCCTCGGCCTTGGCCGGGCCGTGCAGCAGCTCGCCGACCAGCTTGCCGGTGTAGACGCCGTCGACCGACTCGGCGACCGTGCCGAGCGCGCCGGTCAGTCCGAGGCGGCGGGCGATGATCGCGGCCGTCTCCACGGGTGCGGCGGTGACCAGCCAGACCTTCTGGCCGGCGTCCAGGTGCGCCTGGGCGAGCGCGAGCGTGCCGGGCCAGATTCGGTCGGCCATGTACTCGTCGTAGATCTCCTCGCCGATCGACATCAGCTCGGAGACCTTGTGGCCCTTGACGATCGACAGGGCGCTGTCGCGGGCTTCCTGCATGTGCGCCGGGTCCTCGACGCCGGCCAGCCGGAACCAGGCCTGCGCCCAGGCGAAGCGGGCGAGTTCGCGGCGCTGGAAGAACTTCCGCTTGTACAGGCCGCGGCCGAAGTGGAAGATCGCGGCGCCCTGCATGACGGTGTTGTCGAGGTCGAAGAAGGCGGCGGCGCGATCGTCGCCGGCCACCGGGAACTCGGGTTCCTCGGACGCGGCCTCGGCGGCGGCCGCCTCGGCCGCCTCCTCTCGCTCCTTCTCCAGCTGGAGCGAGGTCTTGCGGGCCGCCTCCGCGGCGGCCTCGCCTGCCAGAACGCTGCGCGCGGTGGCGGAGCGCCTACGGGGGGTGAGCCATCCCAGAGCGGCCATGCTGCGAGCATAACCAGTCCGTTCGGCCCTCCCCGACGCGCGCGGTCGGCGCGCGGGGGAAGGACGCGTGAACAGGGGGTGCGGGCGGCCCGGGCGGCCCTGGGCGGGAGGGGCGGCCGGCGGGTTCGGGCCGGGGTGGACCGCCGGCTTTGGAGCGGGGGTCGGCGGCGGCGCCGGGCGCGCGCAGAATGGACGGCATGTTCGGGCGTACGAAGAAGAAGAGCGGTCCGCGCGCGGTGACGCTGATCGGCAAGCCGGGGTGCCATCTGTGCGACGACGCCAGGGAGGTGGTCGCGAAGGTGTGCGCCGAGACCGGCGCCGTATGGGAGGAGAAGGACATCAGCCAGGACGAGGAGCTGTACCGCGCCTACTGGGAGCAGATTCCGGTGGTCCTGGTCGACGGTGAGCAGCACACCTTCTGGCGGGTCGACCCGGAGCGGCTCCGGCGCGAACTGGGCGCGTGACCGAAAAGCCGGCTCACGCGGCTAGTATCGACGACGTTTTGTTGGCTTTCGGGGGCGGCTTCACAGGAAGAGTGTGCGGTTTTGCCCCCGTCGGTTTCTCCACGCGCGGATCGGCTTCGCGGTTCCCTATCGTCGGGATCCAGCCACGTGACCCCGGTCACTTTGGGCAGACAAAACGGACACCATCTTTGTGCACGCGTTCACAAAGACATAGCCTGCATTCGACGGGGCGGTCCTGGGACGCATGGCCGCCTGCAGCCTCGCTCATCCCGCAGGAGCACCGTGGCAACTGGCCGAACTCACCGACCGGCGACCCGTAGCCGAGGAATTCCCGAGGCCACCGTCGCCCGACTTCCGCTGTATCTGCGTGCCCTCACGGCACTCTCGGAGCGCTCCGTACCCACGGTCTCCTCCGAGGAACTCGCAGCCGCGGCAGGGGTCAATTCCGCCAAGCTGCGCAAGGACTTCAGCTACCTCGGCTCGTACGGGACGCGCGGCGTCGGCTACGACGTCGAGTACCTCGTCTACCAGATCTCCCGCGAGCTCGGGCTGACCCAGGACTGGCCCGTTGTCATCGTCGGCATCGGCAACCTCGGCGCCGCCCTGGCCAACTACGGCGGGTTCGCCTCCCGTGGCTTCCGGGTCGCCGCGCTCATCGACGCCGACCCGGCCATGGCCGGCCGGCCGGTCGCCGGGATGCCCGTGCAGCACACCGACGACCTGGAGCGGATCATCCGGGACGACCGCGTCTCCATCGGTGTCATCGCCACCCCGGCCGGCGCCGCTCAGCAGGTCTGCGACCGGCTCGTGGCCGCGGGCGTGACCTCGATCCTCAACTTCGCGCCGACCGTGCTGTCCGTGCCCGACGGCGTCGACGTGCGCAAGGTCGACCTCTCCATCGAGCTGCAGATCCTCGCCTTCCACGAGCAGCGCAAGGCCGGCGAGGAGCCGGGCGGCGTCCCCGTCCGGCCCGCCGCCGGTGCCGCCTCCGCCGTGACCGGGCCCGCCGCCGTGCAGAGCGCCGCCATGCCGTCCGCCGCCCCCGCCGGCACCGAGGACCCCCTTCGCAAGGGTCCTGACGGGGACATGCCCGCGGTGATGCCCGCATGAGCCTCCTCGTCGTCGGTCTCAGCCACCGCACCGCCCCCGTCAGCCTCCTTGAACGCGCCTCCCTCACCCCCGAGGCCAAGGTCGGACTGCTGCACGACACCCTCGCCGCCGAACCGGCCGCCGAGGGCACCGTGCTCGCCACCTGCAACCGCATCGAGCTGTACGCCGACGTGGACAAGTTCCACGCCGGTGTCGCCGAGCTGTCCACGCTCCTCGCCCAGCACAGCGGCGTCGGCCTGGACGAGCTCACCCCCTACCTCTACGTGCACTACGAGGACCGGGCCGTCCACCACCTCTTCTCGGTGGCCTGCGGACTGGACTCCATGGTCGTCGGCGAGGGCCAGATCCTCGGCCAGATCAAGGACGCCCTCGCCGCCGGCCAGGAGCAGCACACCGCCGGGCGCCTGCTGAACGACCTCTTCCAGCAGGCCCTGCGGGTCGGCAAGCGCGCCCACAGCGAGACCGGCATCGACCGGGCCGGGCAGTCGCTCGTCACCTTCGGCCTGGAGCAGCTCGCCGGCGGCACCGGACCCGAGACGATCGGCGCCTGGGCCAAGGGCAAGCGCGCCCTCGTCATCGGCGCCGGCTCCATGTCCTCGCTCGCCGCCGCCACCCTCGCGCGCGCCGGTGTCGCCGAGATCGTCGTCGCCAACCGCACCCCGGCCCGCGCCAAGCGGCTCGTCGAGATCCTCACCCAGCCCGGAACGGGTACGGGTGTGGCCGCGCGCGCCGCCGAAATGGTTGCCGTCGGCGACGAAATGGCCGAAGCCGACATCGTCGTCTCCTGCACCGGGGCCACCGGTCTCGTGCTGACCGCCGGCGACATCGAGACCGCGCTCGCCGCCCGTGCCGCCACGCACGCCGCCGGCGCCGACGGCTCCCGCCAGGACCCCCTGTACCTGCTCGACCTCGCCATGCCCCGCGACATCGACGCCGCCGCGCACCACATCCCGGGTGCCCGCCTCGTCGACATCGAGTCGCTGGCCGAGGCCTCCGCCGACGCGCCCATGGCCACCGACGTCGACCAGGTCCGCGACCTGGTCTCCGACGAGGTCGCCGCGTTCGGCGCCGCCCAGCGCGCCGCCCACATCACCCCGACCGTGGTCGCTCTGCGCGCCATGGCCGCCGATGTCGTGGCCGGCGAGATCGCGCGCCTCGAAGGCCGGCTGCCCGGCCTCGACGGCAAACAGCGCGCGGAGATCACCCAGACCGTGCGCCGCGTGGTCGACAAGCTCCTGCACGCGCCGACCGTGCGCGTCAAGGAACTCGCCGGCGAGCCCGGCGGCGCCGGGTACGCGGACGCGCTGCGGACACTCTTCGACCTCGACCCGGGGACGGTTGCCTCTGTCAGCCGGGCCGACCTTAACGACGGCGACGTCAAGAACCGAGGGCGAGTATGACCGAGAGGGCACTGAGGCTCGGGACCAGGCGCAGCAAGCTCGCCATGGCCCAGTCCGGACACGTGGCCGATGCGGTCCGGGAGCTGACCGGCCGGCCCGTGGAGCTCGTGGAGATCACGACCTACGGGGACACCTCGCGCGAGCACCTGGCGCAGATCGGCGGCACCGGCGTGTTCGTCGCCGCGCTGCGCGACGCGCTGCTCGCCGGCGAGGTCGACTTCGCCGTGCACTCCCTCAAGGACCTGCCGACCGCACAGCACCCCGACCTCGCGCTCGCGGCCACCCCGCGCCGCGAGGACCCGCGCGACGTCCTCGTCGCCCGCGAGGGGCTGACCCTGGACCGGCTCCCGGACGGCGCCCGCGTCGGCACCGGCTCGCCGCGCCGCATGGCCCAGCTCAACGCGTACGCGCGCGGCCATGGTCGGACCTTCCGGACCGTACCGATCCGAGGCAACATCGACACCCGGATCGACTACGTACGCAAGGGCGAGCTGGACGCGGTGGTACTCGCCGCCGCCGGGCTCAACCGCATCGGCGGAACCGAGGAGCTGACCGGCTCCCTGACGCTCGACTTCCTGTCGACCGACACGGTCCTGCCCGCCCCCGGCCAGGGGGCCCTGGCCATCGAGTGCCCGGCGTCGAACGCCGGCCTCGTCGCCCTGCTCGCCGAGCTCGACGACCCGTACACCCGGGCCGCCGTGACCGCCGAGCGATCCCTGCTCGCCGCCCTCGAGGCCGGCTGCTCCGCACCCGTGGGTGCGCTGGCCGACCTCAGGGCCGAAGGCCCCGGTCAGCAGGCTGTCACCGAAATGCGCCTGCGCGGCGTCGTCGGCACCACCGACGGTTCCACGCTGGTGCAGCTGTCCACCACCGGTCCCGTACCCACCTCGTATGACGAGGCCATGGCGCTCGGACGCGAACTCGCGGACGAGATGCTTGCCAAGGGTGCGGCCGGTCTTATGGGGGAGCGAGCACTTTGAACCCCACCAGCCCGACCACCAGCCCCGCGTCCGCCGCCTTCCTCGGCCACGGTCACGTCACCTTCCTCGGCGCCGGTCCCGGCGACCCGGGTCTGCTGACGCTCCGGGCCGTCGAGGCCCTGGCCGGCGCGGACGTCCTGATCGCCGAGCCGGAGGTGCTCGAAGTCGTCCGCTGCCATGCGCGCGCGGGCGTGAGCACGCCTGAGCTGACGGTTGTCGACGAAGCGTCAACAGCCGTCGGAGTCCCCGTGTTGAGGGATGCCGCCAATCTTGTCATGGAGGCGGCGCGCGGCGGCAAGCGGGTCGTCCGTGCCGTCACCGGCGACCCCGGCCTCGACGGCAACGCCGGCGGCGAGATGCTCGCCTGCGCCACCGAGGGCATCCCCTTCGAGGTCGTGCCCGGCGTCGCCACCGCCGTCGGCGTCCCCGCGTACGCCGGTGTCCCGCTGCGCGACGCGCAGGGCACCGACGTCCGCTTCGTCGACGCGCGCAGCGCCGACGACCGCTGCTGGGCCGAGGTCGGCGCCTCCGACGGCACCGTCGTCGTGTCCACGACCCTGGACTCCGTCGCCGCCGCGGCCGGCGAGCTGGTCGCGGCGGGCCGCCGGCCCGACACCCCGCTCACCGTCACCATCGCCGGTACGACGACGCGCCAGCGCACCTGGACCGCGACGCTCGGCACCATCGCCCAGGTCTTCAAGCAGGGCAAGGTGCTCCCCTCCCCCGAGGGTCACCGACCGGCCATAGCCGTGGTCGGCGAGCGCAGCGCCCCGGCGCAGCGCGACCAGCTCGCGTGGTTCGAGTCCAAGCCGCTGTTCGGCTGGCGCGTGCTCGTCCCGCGTACCAAGGAGCAGGCCGCGTCGCTCTCCGACCAGCTGCGTTCCTACGGCGCGGTGCCGCACGAGGTGCCGACCATCGCCGTCGAGCCGCCGCGCACCCCGCAGCAGATGGAGCGGGCCGTCAAGGGCCTGGTCACCGGACGCTACGAGTGGATCGCCTTCACCTCGGTGAACGCCGTCAAGGCCGTCCGCGAGAAGTTCGAGGAGTACGGGCTCGACGCCCGCGCCTTCGCCGGGATCAAGGTCGCGGCCGTCGGTGAGCAGACCGCCGCCGCGCTCGTCGAGTTCGGCGTGAAGCCCGACCTGGTGCCCAGCGGCGAGCAGTCCGCCGCCGGTCTCCTGGAGGACTGGCCGCCGTACGACCCGGTCTTCGACCCGATCGACCGTGTCTTCCTGCCGCGCGCCGACATCGCGACCGAGACGCTCGTCGCCGGTCTCATCGAGCTCGGGTGGGAGGTCGACGACGTCACCGCCTACCGGACCGTGCGCGCGTCGCCGCCGCCGGCGGACACGCGCGAGGCGATCAAGGGCGGCGGCTTCGACGCGGTCCTCTTCACCTCGTCGTCGACCGTGCGCAACCTCGTCGGCATCGCCGGCAAGCCGCACAACGTCACCGTCATCGCCTGCATCGGGCCCGCCACCGCGAAGACCGCGGAGGAGCACGGGCTGCGGGTCGACGTGCTGTCGCCGGAACCGTCCGTGCACAAGCTGGCCGAGGCGCTGGCCGAGTTCGGGCTGCGGCGCCGGGCCGTGGCGCGGGAGGCCGGGGAGTCGGTGACGCGGCCGAGCGAGCGGCGTCCGGGCGCGCGGCGGCGTCGTACGACGTGACGTAGTGAGGCGGGTGCGGGGCGTGCTCCGGTGCGCCCCGCCGCTGCCGATGCCGGTGGTGTGTGACGGGACGCGGTGGCCGGGAACGGGACCGCGTCCTTCGCCGCGTTCTTCGCGGCGTGACGCGGCGGGTCATGCGCGGCGGACCGCTGGGTGCGGACCCGGGTGCGCGAGCCGCGGGTGCGCGTTTTTCCGGGCCGGGGGCGGGGCGTATGCCTACAACTCGTCGGTAAACGCACCGGGCCCACGGGCGTAGCCTCAAGGGCATGAATGCGTATGGAAGCTTCCCGGGGGCCCGGCCGAGGCGGCTGCGGACGACTCCCGCCATGCGGCGGATGGTGGCCGAGACGCGGCTGCACCCCGCCGATCTGATCCTGCCCGCCTTCGTACGTGAGGGCGTGAGCGAGCCCGTGCCGATCGGCGCGATGCCCGGCGTCGTGCAGCACACGCGGGACAGCCTGCGCAAGGCCGCCGCCGAGGCGGTCGCGGCCGGGGTCTCCGGAATCATGCTGTTCGGCGTGCCGGAGGACGAGAAGAAGGACGCGTACGGCACGGCCGGCACCGACCCCGACGGCATCCTCCAGGTCGCCCTCCGGGACGTCCGGGCCGAGGTCGGCGACGACCTCATCGTCATGTCGGACCTGTGCCTGGACGAGTTCACCGACCACGGCCACTGCGGTGTCCTGGACGAGCACGGCCGGGTCGACAACGACGCCACCCTGGAGCGGTACGCCGAGATGGCCCAGGTGCAGGCCGACGCGGGCGCCCACGTCGTCGGCCCGTCCGGGATGATGGACGGCCAGGTCGGCGTGATCCGGGACGCCCTGGACACGATCGGCAAGGAGGACGTGTCGATCCTCGCGTACACCGTGAAGTACTCCTCCGCCTTCTACGGCCCCTTCCGCGAGGCCGTCGGCTCCTCGCTGACCGGCGACCGCAAGACCTACCAGCAGGACCCCGCCAATGTGCGCGAGTCCATGCGGGAGCTGGCGCTCGACCTGGAGGAGGGCGCCGACATGGTCATGGTCAAGCCGGCCGGACCGTACCTCGACGTTCTCGCCAAGGTCGCCGACTCGGTCGACGTGCCGGTCGCCGCGTACCAGATCAGCGGCGAGTACTCGATGATCGAGGCGGCGGCGGAGAAGGGCTGGATCGACCGCGACAAGGCGATCATGGAGTCCCTGACCGGTATCCGCCGGGCCGGCGCCCAGATGATCCTCACCTACTGGGCGACCGAGGTCGCGCAGAAGCTGTCCCGCGGGTTCTGACGCCCGCGACCCGCTCCCGGCGCGCGGAGTGCGCGGGGGCGGATGCACCCTGGAGAGGTACCCGGGATCTCGCGGATCCCCCGGGTACCTCTCTGGAGGTGGTCCTCATGACGACGCAGACACAGACGCTGGTCGGCTGGCACGTCGAGATGGAGTTCCGGGAGGACGGCGACCGGACGCGGGCGGTGGGACTGGTACGGCTCGGTGACGGCACCGAGGTCCGTGCCCACGGCACCGCCAACCGGCACCCTTCCGACCCCGATCAGCTGCGGGTGGGCGAGGAGATCGCCGGGGCCCGGGCGCTCATGGATCTCGCGTCGCAGCTGTTGCAGAAGGCCCATGTCGAGATCGACGAGGTCTCGGGGCGGCACTCCCACCCGATCCCGCGCTGACAGCTGACAGCTGACCGCCGGCCGCCGGCCGCCGGCCTCGGTACGTCGGGGCGTCAGTACGTCAGGGCGTCGGACAGTTCGCGCTGCCAGTACGACACGGCGGCGCCGTCGTCGGCGTACGTCCCCTTCGGCGCGGTCAGCGTCACGCCGCTGTCGTGGGTGAGGTAGACGCTGATCTTCTTCACGGTGGTGCCGTGGGTGTCCGGGCCGGGTTCGCCGGTCAGGATCAGTGAGGCATATGCCGACTCGCCGGGGGCGAGGGTGACGACGGCCTGCGGCTTGCTGTCCTCCAGGATCCGGATCGGCGACTGACTGAAGTCGAAGCCGACGGAGGGCGCGCCGAGCGCGTCGCAGGGGCGGCTGCCGGTGTTGGTGACCGTGAGCGCCAGGTGGTTGATCGGGCGGCTCACCTTGCTCGCCACGACCTTGGCCGTCGCCGCCGTGCAGGTGGTCGGGCGGGAGGCCGTGTTCGCGGGTTGTGCGGGCTTCGCCCGCTTCGCGGGCTCGGTGTGGTGCGCGGCCGCCGGCTGGGCGGTGGGCGCGGCTTCCTGCGGCCCTGCGGCGCTTCCCTTGGCCGGCGCGGAGCTGTCGGCGGGTGCCGGGGTGGCCTTGGCCCCCTGGGCCGGTGCCTCCTTGACGGGGGCGGAGGAGGCGTCCTTGGCCGGGGCCGGCTTGGGGTCGCCCGACTGGCAGGCGGTGAGGGCGAACGCCGCCGAGAGGGCGGCCGCGGGCAGGGCGAGACGGCGGGCGAGAGTACGCATGATGTGAATTCCCCGTGGTGGTGTCGTGGTGCGTCGGTGATGCGTCAGTGCTGGTCGAGCAGAGCGAGGACGACCGCTGCGCAGGCGATCAGGACCGCGACCGCCAGAGCGTCGGTGAAGCGGCTGTTCCGCATGACTCCGAGCCTGCGCGTCGGAGTGATCCCCAGGCAACGGGCACGGGACAATGAGGGACGGTGGAACGCTCTCGCCCACGGTGACCTGGGGAAATGACCATCCCCTGGAACGCGTTCCTGGGACGCCGACACGGGGTACGGGGGCATGGATGAGCACGGCGGACGGATTCGCGGGGCGAATGCGGGAGCTGAAGGAACGGTCGGGGCTCAGTTACGGGGTTCTGGCCAAGCGCCTGCACGTCAGTACGTCGACCCTGCACCGCTACTGCAACGGGGACGCCGTGCCGACCGGGTTCGCTCCGGTCGAACGGCTCGGGCGGCTGTGCGGCGCCTCCCGTGACGAACTGGTCGAGCTGCATCGCGCCTGGATCGTCGCGGACGAGGCGCGACGGACGAATCAGCCCGTTGCCGCCGCCACCGTGCCGGAGCGGGAGCGGGAGCGGGACGGGGATCGGGCGCCGCGGCGGGACCGGGACGAGCGGGAGGCGCGGGGAGAGGCCGCCGGGGCGGTGGCCGGGGCCGAGGTGGTCGTGGTCGCGGAGCCGGCGGGGGTGCCGGTCGCGCCGGAGCCGGCCGCGCCCGAGGTGGCCGTGCCACCGGTCCCCGAGGCCGCTCCCGCGTCCTGCGAGGCCGGCGGGCGGCGGCTGCGATGGCGGGCCGTCCTCGGGGCCACGGCGGCCGTGATCGCCGTCGCCCTGGCCGTACCCCTCGTCCGGACGCCGGCGAGCCCCGACCCCGACCTGGGTGCCGCGGGCGACGACGCGCCCGCCGGGCCGCCCGCCCCGCTGAGCGCCGGCATCAGCTCGTACAACTGGGCCGAGCCCTGTGGCCAGTACTACCTGCTCGACCAGGACCCCGAACACGTCCCGCCGCCGCCCGCCCCGCAGGACACCCGCGGCTGGGCCCGGGCGCTCGACGGGGTCGACGGCGGGCATATGCAGCTCCAGATCACCGTCACCGGCGGCACCCAGGAAGCCGTCGTCCTCAGCGCCCTGCACGTACGGGTCATGGAACGCGGCGAGCCACTGGACCGGACCGCGTACTCGATGGGCGACGGCTGCGGCGGCGCCCTCACCCCGCAGACCTTCGATATCGACCTCGACGCGCCCCGCCCGTATGCGAAACCGGTCGCCGGACGCGACGGGGACCGTGTCGTGCCCGCCAAGAACTTCCCGTACCAGGTCGCCACCGGGGACCCGCAGGTCCTCAATCTGGACGTGCACACCGAGGGGCACGACGTGACCTGGTACCTGGAACTCACATGGAGCGACGGCGCCCGGCAGGGGACCATGCGCGTCGACGACGGCGGGAAACCGTTTCGCACCAGCGCCATGAAGGGCCGCCCGACCTACGGCTACCGGGCCGACAACGGGACCTGGTTCAAACAGAACTGACCCGAGAGCAGCCGAGAACGGCCGATGGCCATGCCCGGGCGGGCATGGCCATCACTCACACGCGGCTACCGCGACCGGGAGTCAGAGGCGCTCGGGGGTCCGGATGCCCAGCAGGGCCATGCCCTGGTGGAGCGTCCGGGCGGTCAGCTCGATCAGGAAGAGGCGGTTCTCCTTCCGCTCCTCCGTGTCGGCCTTCAGCACCGGGCACTGGTCGTAGAAGGAGGTGAGCTGCGTGGCCAGCTGGAAGAGGTACGCGGCCAGCTTGTGCGGCGCGTACTCCTCGGCGGTCTCGGCGAGCGTCGCGCCGAACTGGTCCAGGTGCAGACCCATCGCCCGCTCGGCCGGAGCCAGCTCCAGCTCCGGGTGCGCCACCGGCTTGGCGTCGCCCGCCTTGCGCAGGATGGAGCGGATCCGGGCGTACGCGTACTGGAGGTAGACCGAGGTGTCGCCGTTCAGCGACACCATCTGGTCGAGGTCGAACTTGTAGTCGCGCACCGCCGACGTCGACAGGTCCGCGTACTTGACCGCGCCGATACCGACGTAACGGCCGTTCTCCGCGACCTCCGCGTCGGACAGGCCGGCCTTCTCCTTCTTCTCCTCGACGACCGCCGTCGCCCGGTCGATCGCCTCGTCGAGGAGGTCCACCAGACGCACCGTCTCGCCCTCACGGGTCTTGAACGGCTTGCCGTCCTTGCCGAGGACCGTGCCGAACGCCAGCTGGAAGGCCTTGACCTCGTCGTTCAGCCAGCCCGCCCGGCGCGCGGTCTCGAAGACCATCTTGAAGTGCAGCGACTGACGCGCGTCCACCACGTAGAGCAGCGTCGACGCCTTCAGGCCCTGCACCCGGTCGCGGATCGCGGACAGGTCCGTCGCCGCGTAGCCGAAGCCGCCGTCGGACTTCTGCACGATCAGCGGGACCGGGTTGCCGTCCGGGCCCTTGACGTCGTCGAAGAACACGCACAGCGCGCCCTCCGAACGGACCGCCACACCCGACTCCTCCAGGATCCGGCAGGTCTCCTGGAGCATGTCGTTGTAGCCCGACTCGCCGACGATGTCGGGGTCGCGGATGTCCATGTCCAGCTTCTCGAAGACCGAGTAGAAGTAGATCTTCGACTCGTCGACGAACCGCTGCCAGAGCGCCAGCGTCTGCTCATCGCCCGCCTGGAGGTCCACGACCCGGGCGCGGGCCCGCGTCTTGAACTCCTCGTCGGAGTCGAACAGCGCGCGCGACGCCTTGTACAGCCGGTTGAGGTTGGACATGGCCTCCTCGCCGGAGACCTCCGCGTCCGCGCCCTCGGCCTTGTGGTCCAGCTCGTGCGGGTGCTCGATCAGGTACTGGATGAGCATGCCGAACTGGGTGCCCCAGTCGCCGATGTGGTGGCGGCGGACCACCTTCTCGCCGGTGAACTCCAGGATCTCGACCATCGCGGCGCCGATCACGGCGGAGCGGAGGTGGCCGACGTGCATCTCCTTGGCCACGTTCGGCTGCGCGTAGTCGATCACCGTCGTACCGGCCGACGGGTTGAACGGCACGCCGAGCCGGTCGTCCGCGGCACGCGCCGCCAGCGTCTCGATGATCGCGGAGTCCGAGACGGTGATGTTGAGGAAGCCGGGGCCGGAGACCTCGATCTCCTTCAGGACGTCGTTCTCCGGGATCGCGGCGACGACCTGGGTCGCCAGCTCACGCGGGTTGCCCTTGAGCCGCTTGGCGAGCGCCAGGATGCCGTTGGCCTGGTAGTCGGCCCGGTCGCTTCGTCGGAGCAGCGGGTCGGCGGACCCGGCCTCCGGCAGGGCTGCCGAAAGGCCTTCCGCGAGGCGCTGCTGCACGGTCGAAGCGAGGGAAGGGACCGAGGCCATGAGCTTCCGTTCCTGTGTCGGAGGTGAGGGGCGATATCGCTTGTCAAGTGTCCCACGGGTGGGCAAGGTGTTTTCCCCGCCTGTGGACAACCACGGGCAAAGGACCCCTCGCCATTTCCGGCCTGTGGACAACCTCCGGGCGCGCCGATCCGTCTGGGAGAATGGCTCAGGTAGGCCCGCGAGGCCCGAGGGGCCCGCGAGGCACTGAGGGAAACCAAGGAAGAAGGACGAACCGACCGTGGCTCAGAGCAGCACCGAGACCGACTGGGTCTCCCGTTTCGCCGACGAGGTCATCGCCGAATCGGAGCGACGTGCGCCTGGCAAACCCGTCGTCGTCGCCTCCGGCCTCTCCCCGTCCGGCCCGATCCACCTCGGCAACCTCCGCGAGGTCATGACCCCGCACCTGGTCGCCGACGAGGTCCGCCGCCGCGGGTACGAGGTCCGCCACCTCATCTCCTGGGACGACTACGACCGCTACCGCAAGGTGCCGAACGGCGTCGCGGGCGTCGACGCGTCCTGGGCCGAGCACATCGGCAAGCCGCTGACCTCCGTCCCGGCCCCCGCCGGGTCGGCCCACCCCAACTGGGCCGAGCACTTCAAGGCCGCCATGGTCGAGTCGCTCGCCGAGCTCGGCGTCGAGTACGACGCGATCAGCCAGACCGAGCAGTACACCGCCGGCACCTACCGCGAGCAGATCCTGCACGCCATGCGGCACCGCGGCGACATCGACGCCATCCTCGACCAGTACCGGACGAAGAAGGCCCCGAAGAAGCAGTCGCAGAAGCCCCTCGACGAGGCCGAGCTGGAGGCCGCCGAGGGCTCCGGCGCCGCCGGCGAGGACGACGGTTCCGGCGCCGGCACCGGCTACTTCCCGTACAAGCCCTACTGCGGCCAGTGCGAGAAGGACCTCACCACCGTCACTTCCTACGACGACGACACCACCGAGCTCGCCTACACCTGCTCCGCCTGCGGCTTCTCCGAGACCGTCAAGCTGAGCGAGTTCAACCGGGGCAAGCTGGTCTGGAAGGTCGACTGGCCCATGCGCTGGGCCTACGAGGGCGTCATCTTCGAGCCCTCCGGCGTCGACCACTCCTCGCCCGGCTCCTCCTTCCAGGTCGGCGGCCAGATCGTCCGCATCTTCGACGGCACCCAGCCGATCGGCCCCATGTACGCGTTCGTCGGCATCAGCGGCATGGCCAAGATGTCCTCCTCGCGCGGCGGCGTCCCCACCCCCGAGGACGCCCTGAAGATCATGGAGCCGCAGCTCCTGCGCTGGCTGTACGCCCGCCGCCGCCCCAACCAGTCCTTCAAGATCGCCTTCGATCAGGAGATCCAGCGTCTCTACGACGAGTGGGACAAGCTCGTCGCCAAGGTCGAGGACGGCACCGTGCTCCCGGCCGACGCCGCCGCGTACGCGCGCGCGGCCCGCACCGCCGAGCGCGAGCTGCCGCGCACACCGCGTCCGCTGCCGTACCGCACCCTCGCCTCGGTCGCCGACATCACCGCCGGCCACGACGAGCAGACCCTGCGGATCCTCGGCGAGCTCGACCCGGCCAACCCCGTCGTCTCCCTCGACGAGGTCCGCCCGCGTCTCGACCGCGCCGAGAACTGGATCACCACCCAGGTCCCGGCCGACCAGCGCACCATCGTCCGCGACGAGCCCGACACCGAGCTGCTCGGCTCCCTCGACGACGAGGGCCGCGAGTCGCTGCGGCTGCTCCTTGAGGGCCTGGACACCCACTGGTCCCTCGACGGCCTGACCACCCTGGTCTACGGCGTTCCGAAGGTGATGGCCGGCCTCGACCCCGAGGCCAAGCCGACCCCGGAGCTGAAGGTCGCCCAGCGCTCGTTCTTCGCGCTGCTCTACAAGCTCCTCGTCAGCCGCGAGACCGGCCCCCGTCTGCCCACCCTGCTCCTCGCGGTGGGCGCGGACCGGGTGCGCACACTGCTCGGCGCCTGACCGTGCACGCTTGACCGTGAACGCCTGAGGGCCGCCATCCCGTCGTCCGGGGTGGCGGCCCTCACGCATATGCCGGCCGGGGCCGGCCGGTGCTCGGTGTTCGGTCGCCCGGCGGCCCGAGCGGGGTGGGGTCGGGAACGGGGCGGGCGGTTACGGGGCTACGGGATGTGCATCTCGTCGAGCTCCCGCTCGATGCGCTCACGCAGCCGAGGCGTCATCCGGCCGAGCAGCGCGAGCCGGCGCGGGTCCTGCGGGCCGTACCGCTCCGTGAGGAGCTCGACGAGCGTCTCGTCGCCCGGGAACGCGTTGTTCTCCTCGGCGTACAGCCGCATGGTCTTGTAGACCGCCTCACTGAACTGCTCGGCCGCCCGCTGCTCCGGCCCGGGCTCCAGCTCGTGCGCGCCGGGGGCGGCGGCCTGCGGGGCCTGAGGAGTCTGCGGGCCGTGCGGGGCCTCGTTCGGCTGGTCCGCCGGGAAGCCCGGCTGCGGCTGCTGTGCCTGCTGCGCGACGGGGGCCTGAGCCTGGGCCTGCGCCTGAGTGGCGTCCGCCGTGGGGTCGTACCCGCCCTGGTACGGCTTCCGCATCATGCCGTGCGGGAACCACGGGCTGCCCTCCGGTCCCGGGCCCTGGGCCTGGACCTGCCCCTGGACCGGCTCCGGGAACCGGATCTGCTCCTGGACCTGGAAGGACTCGGGCACCGGGCCCGCCTCCACGGGAACCCCCACCGGAACCGGCATCTGAACCGGCGCGGGGGCGGCGTCGGCCTGCTGCCGCACCGGGGCCGCTGCCGCAGCCTGCGCCGCCGTCGGCACGGGCGTGGGCTGGGGCGTGGGTGCCGGCTGGGCGGGAGCCGCCGGAGCCGTGGGCGCCGCGGCAGTCACGGGAGCCGCCGGATGCGCGGGAGGACCGGCGGCCTCGGGGGCCACCGGCGCCTCGGGAGTAACGGCCGGTGCGGGGGCCGCGACCGGCATCGGGGCCGGGGCCGGGGCCGTGGCGGCGGTCAGCTCACGAGCCCCGGACGCCTCCGGCGCCACCTGCGCCATCGGAACCGCCGGCATCAGCACCGGCTCCATCCCGGCCGCCGCCAGACCCGCCGCCGCCGTCTCCGCCAGCGGAACGCCGTATTTCGCGAGCCGCAGCGGCATCAGCGCCTCCACCGGCGCCTTCCGCCGCCACGCCCGGCCGAACCGGGCCTGCAACCGCGCCTGGTAGACCAGCCGGTCCTGCTCCAGCTTGATGACCTCGTCGTACGAACGCAGCTCCCACAGCTTCATCCGCCGCCACAGCCGGAACGTCGGCACCGGGGACAGCAGCCACCGCGTCAGCCGTACGCCGTCCATGTGCTTGTCGGCGGTGATGTCCGCGATCCGGCCCACCGCGTGCCGCGCCGCCTCGACGGCGACGACGAACAGCACCGGGATGACCGCGTGCATGCCCACGCCCAGCGGGTCGGGCCAGGCAGCCGCGCCGTTGAACGCGATGGTCGCCGCCGTCAGCACCCAGGCGGTCTGCCGCAGCAGCGGGAACGGGATCCGCAGCCACGTCAGCAGCAGATCCAGGGCGAGCAGCACACAGATGCCCGCGTCGATGCCGATCGGGAAGAAGTACGAAAAGGTGCCGAACCCCTTGGCGATGGCGAGCTCGCGCACCGCCGCGTACGACCCGGCGAAACCGATGCCGGCGATGATCAACGCGCCCGCGACCACCAAGCCGATGAGTACCCGGTGTGTGCGTGTCAGCTGCATCGCGGCCACCCGCGATCCCCTCCCGTCGATCGACAACTCGCCGCCACAGACTGGCACACATGTACGAGGCCCGGCCCTCGGGGGAGGGACAGGCCCCGCACGAAAAGGCATAAAGGCCTACTTGTTGGCCGCCTCGATCGCCGCCACGGCTTCCTTCGCGGTCTTCACCGCGCCCTCCGCGATCCACTTCTCCGACGGCGTCTTCGACCCCGCGTACCCGGCGCCGTTGTACGTCACCAGGACCACGACATTGCCCGTCCGCGCCACGACCGACGCGTACTGGAAGTCCTCGTCCGTCTTGTGCAGCTGGTACGTCACCGTCTCGGCCTTCTCGCCGACACCGGACGCCTCGGAGGTCTTCGCGCCCTTCGCGCCCTCCGTCTGCTGGGCCTTGCCGAGTTCCTTCGTGTAGTTCGCCGCGGCGCGCTCCTGACCGCTGCCGAGCGTCGCGTCCGACTCGTAGCGGTAGAAGGAGACATCGAGCCAGCGGTAGTTCGACCCCTTGGTGCCCTTGTCCTCCAGACCGTTCCAGGAACAGCCGCCGCGGCTGTCCAGATCGCTGGAGGCCGCCGCCGTGCCCTTCTTGGACTTCGCCTTCGGGACCAGCTCGTCGATCGTCTTCGACGAGACCGCCTTGCAGACCTCCGGCAGCTTCGCGAACTTCGCGGGCTCGACCGCCTTCTTCGTCGGCGTCGCCGGCGGAGCCTCGGCGGGAGCCGAGGACGCGGCCTTGTCCGGCGAACCGGGAGCCTTGTCCTTGTCGGAGTCGGAGCCGGAGGAGCATCCGGCGGCGACGAGCATCACCGGGACGGCGGCGCAGGCGAGGACACGGGACAGGCGCGGAGCTGATCGGTGCATGGTTCCTTCAGTCGCTTGGGCAGTCGCTTGGGCGGCCGGCGGCCGGGCGGCCGCGGTACGCCGACACGTTACGTGGTCCCCCGGGCGGTCACGGGCCTGGTGCGGACCGGGCGCGGACGGTCACTCCTCCAGGCGCTCGGCCAGGAGTCCGGCCAGATTCCGGGCCTTGTCCTGCAGTTCCTTGCGGTCCAGAGCCTTGCCGGAGGCGGCGGTCTCCTCCTCGTACGCGACGGTCACGATGACGTTCGATGTGCGGAAGACCACGCTCACCAGCCGCCGCTCGCCCGACGGGCCGGCGGTCAGCCGGGCGTCGTCGAGGTACGCCACGTCGCCGAGGCCGTCGAGGGTGCGGGGTTCGAGACCGGGGGCTTCCGTCGTCCCGGACGTGCCGTCGTTGTCGCCCCCGGAGGAGGCGGCAGCGGTCGGGGTCGGGGCCTCGGGTCCGTAGGGCGCGAGGCCCGGCTGCCCGCCGGCGAGCGCCAGGACCGGGTTCTGTCCGCCGGCCGTGGCGTCCTTCGCGTCGGCGGCGGTGTGGGTGGCGGTATGGCCGGCGGTGGGGGAGGCCGTCTCGGAGGCCTTGCCGGTGGACTTGTCACCGGACTTGTCCGTGGACCTTCCGGTGGGCTTGTCCGTGGGCTTGCCGGGCGACGGGGACACCGGTGCGGTGGGGGTGGTGCTCGCCGGCGGGGCGATCCCGGCGGCGGTCTGCTTGCGCTCGTACACCTGCTGGGCCCGGTCGTCGTCGCTGACCGTCGTGTCGTAGGAGACGACCCGCTCGATGTCCAGGCTCAGCCGGTGCGTGGCGTCGGGGCCGGTCGACTTCCAGCTGCACCCCACACGGCGGTCGGTGTCGAAGGTGGCGGCGGCCGTGCCGCGGTAGGCCCGGTCGCGCTCGGCGTCGGGCAGCGCGGCGGCGCCGGGCAGCAGATCCTTGAGGGTGGCCGGCGGGACCGCGCCGCACGGGGCGAAGAGTGTGCGGTAGCGGCCGGGCGGGGCGACGGAGGTGGAGGCGGCGGGGCCCGCCTTGGAGTCGACGGCGTCGGCGCCCCCCGCGGAACCGGAGGAACACCCGGTCAGGGCGATCCCGAGGCCGAGGGCGAGGAGGGTGGCCGCGGAGACTGCCGCGGACCCGGACCGGCCGGGTACGTACGCCTTGCGCTGCACGATCCCAGGCTCCCTTCTGCCGGAGGAATCCCCCGAAAACTGTTTGCCGCCCTGTGGGGCGCGATGAACACAATGTGTATCGCACGCATGGCCGTTGATGCCGGTCCGCGGTCGCCGTTACGGGCTTTGGCGCCGGTTTTTGCGTAATGAGGCTTATCGGGGGAAGTGGGGAAGTATGTCGTATATCGAGGTGCCGGGCGCGAAGGTGCCCATACGGATGTGGACCGATCCCGCCTCCGTCGAGGAAGGCGCGATGCGCCAGCTCCAGAACACGGCGACGCTGCCGTGGATCAAGGGCCTGGCCGTGATGCCGGACGTGCACTACGGCAAGGGCGCCACGGTCGGCTCGGTGATCGCCATGCATGGCGCGGTCTGCCCGGCGGCGGTCGGTGTCGACATCGGCTGCGGCATGTCCGCCGTCAGGACCTCGCTGACCGCGAACGACCTCCCCGGCGATCTCTCCCGCCTCCGCTCCAAGATCGAACAGGCCATCCCGGTCGGCCGCGGCCTGCGCCGCGAGATGATCGACCCGTCCCGGCTGTACGCGTTCCCGACGGCGGGGTGGGACGACTTGTGGTCGCGCTTCGACGGGGTGGCCGACTCGGTCAAATACCGTCGTGAGCGGGCGGAAAAGCAGATGGGGACCCTAGGTGGGGGAAATCACTATCTGGAAGTTTGTATAGATACGTCCGATTCGGTATGGCTCTTGCTTCACTCTGGATCTCGGAACATCGGCAAAGAACTGGCCGAGTACCACATCGGCGAGGCTCAGAAGCTGCCGCACAACCAGGGGTTGGTCGATCGTGACCTGGCGGTGTTCGTTTCGGACACCCCGCAGATGGCGGCCTATCGGCATGACCTTTTCTGGGCTCAGGAGTACGCGAAGCACAACCGCACGGTCATGATGGCGCTGTTCCAGGAGGTCGTCCGCCGGGAATTCCGCAAGGCCAAGGTCGCTTTCGACCCGGTGATCTCCTGCCACCACAACTACGTGGCGGAGGAGCGGTACGAGGGCATGGACCTGCTGGTCACCCGCAAGGGAGCGATCCGCGCGGGATCCGGTGAGTTCGGCATCATCCCGGGCTCCATGGGTACCGGCTCGTACATCGTGAAGGGGCTCGGAAATGGGGCGGCCTTCAACTCGGCCTCGCACGGGGCGGGCCGCCGGATGAGCCGGAGTGAGGCGAAGCGTCGGTTCACCACCCGGGACCTGGAGGAGCAGACCCGGGGCGTGGAGTGCCGCAAGGACGCCGGCGTCCTGGACGAGATCCCCGGCGCCTACAAGCCGATCGAGCAGGTGATGGAGCAGCAGCGGGACCTGGTCGAGGTGGTCGCGAAGCTCAAGCAGGTCGTCAACGTGAAGGGCTGACCTCCAGCACTTGCAGAGATCTGGCCATCGCAGCCGTCGCCTGTCGGCTGATCGCCGCGGAGCGCGATCCGGAGAACGTTCTGTCCAGTCTGTCTCCGGAGATGCTCCCCTTGGGAGTGTCCCTGGAGCGGGTTCTGACAGGGACGTCGGGGGGCGTGGAATTTTCCGAGTTGCGGGAATTCGCGGCCCGGGAGAACCCGGATCTCGCGGAGTACCTGGGGACTGCGTGAAGTCCCGGATGATTGCTGCGGGGCTGCTCATAGCGCTTTTCGGCGCTGCGTGTGCGGCCCCGCAGACACAGCGACTGAAGGATGCCCCGCCCGAGGGCCAGCGGAAGGAGCCGGTACTCAAGGGCGCGGAATCTACAGTCCCCGAGGTCTCGCCGAAGGCATGTAGGGCGCTGTACGAGGCGCTGGATGGGGCATCGGCGAGCGTCGGGGTGTTCGGGAGTCGTTCACCCGGTTGGGTCAGAGCTCGCGGTGGACCTTGGTGTTGGAGGCCTGGGCGCGGGGGCGGACGACGAGCAGGTCGATGTTGACGTGCGGGGGGCGGGTGCAGGCCCAGGTGACGGTGTCGGCGACGTCGTCCGCGGTGAGCGGCTCGGCCACGCCCGCGTAGACCTTGGCGGCCTTGTCGGTGTCGCCGCGGAAGCGGGTGGTGGCGAACTCCTCGGTCTTGACCATGCCGGGGGCGATCTCTATGACGCGGACCGGGGTGCCGACGATCTCCAGACGGAGGGTCTCGGCGAGGACGTGGGAGCCGTGCTTGGCGGCGACGTAGCCGCCGCCGCCCTCGTAGGTGCCGTGGCCGGCGGTGGAGGAGACGACCACGATCGTGCCGTCGCCGCTCGCGGTGAGGGCGGGGAGCAGTGCCTGCGTCATGTGGAGGGTGCCGAGGACGTTGACCTCGTACATGCGGCGCCAGTCGGCGGGGTCGCCGGTGGCGACGGGGTCGGCGCCGAGGGCGCCGCCGGCGTTGTTGACGAGGACGGCGAGGGTGCGGAAGGCCGTGGCGAACTCGTCGACGGCGGCGCGGTCCGTGACGTCGAGGGGGTAGGCGGTGGCCTGGTGGCCGGCGTCGTTGATCTCGGCCGCGAGGGCTTCGATGCGGTCCTTGCGGCGGGCGGTGAGGACGACGCGGTAACCGGCGGCGGCGAGCTGTCGGGCGGTGGCCGCCCCGATGCCGCTGCTGGCTCCGGTGACGACGGCGATGGGCTTGGCGGCGGCGGTCATGGCGTGCTCCTGGCGCGGGTGGTCGGTGGCCTCGGTTGGCGGCCGGGCCAGGATAGGGCGGGGTGGGTCAGTTGCCGCGGGGGGCGTACATGATGACCGCCATGCCGGCGAGGCAGATGAGCGCGCCGGCGATGTCCCAGCGGTCGGGGCGGTAGCCGTCGGCGACCATCCCCCAGGCGATCGAGCCGGCGACGAAGACGCCGCCGTAGGCGGCGAGGATGCGGCCGAACTCGGCGTCGGGCTGGAGGGTGGCGACGAAGCCGTAGACGCCGAGGGCAAGGACGCCGGCGCCGATCCAGATCCAGCCGCGGTGTTCCCGTACGCCCTGCCAGACGAGCCAGGCGCCGCCGATTTCGAAGAGGGCGGCGAGGACGAAGAGCAGGGCGGAGCGGGCGATCAGCATGGGGTGAAGGGTGCCATGGGGCACGGGGCGGGGCGGTAATCGGAAGGGAGGGGGCGGGCGACGGCGACGGTGGGGTGTTGCCCGGTGGGTGAGGGACGGGGTGGGCCCGTTCCGTCCCTCGCCTCACCCACCGGGGCTGGTCCTAGTGGAGCGGGGCGGTGTAGCCGTCGGGGCGGACCAGGAGGGTGTCGCGGCGGGCCGGGTTGGACCAGGTGGCCCGTATGAGCCGGCCGGGGGCGGCGGGGAGCGAGGGCGGCGGGGTGGGAGTGGTGCCCTCGGGGGCGACCAGGACGAAGCGGCCGTCGCGCAGCAGCTCGTACAGCCGGCCTTCGCGGAGCTTCAGGTCGGGGACCCGGCGGGTGTCGCGGTCGTAGCCGATGCCGATGCCGCTGACCTGGCCGATGGTGCGGGTGGCGACGGGCCGGAGGCTGCCGAGCGCGTGGGTGGTGAGGGCGCGGGTGGCGCGCTGGAGCGGGGTGTGGGCGATGGCGAGCCGGATGAGGGCGCCGCTGCTGCGCAGGACCTGGGTGCCGACCGGGTGCCGTTCGGCCTGGTAGGTGTCGAGCAGGGCGTCGGGGTCGGGTGCCTCGCCGTGCAGGACCGCGGCGAGTTTCCAGGAGAGGTTGGCGGCGTCCTGGAGGCCGGTGTTCATGCCCTGGCCGCCGGCCGGGGTGTGGACATGGGCGGCGTCTCCGGCGAGGAAGACGCGGCCGACGCGGTAGGAGGGGGCCTGGCGCTCGTCGCTGTGGAAGCGGGAGAGCCAGCGGGCGTCGTGCATGCCGTAGTCGGTGCCGAAGGCGCGGCGGGCGAGCGAGCGGAGCTCGTCGAGTTCCACCGGTTCGCTGTCGGGGACCTGGTGGGCGCGGTCCCAGCCCATCACCCGGTACCAGCCGTCGCCGAACGGCATGACCACGGCGAAGGCGTCGCCGTCGGTGGCGAGGCGCAGCGTCTGCGGGGGTGTGTCGGCGAGGCGGACGTCCGCGAGGGCGAGGGAGCGGAGCACCGAGGTGCCCGGGAAGGGCATGTCTATCGCCCGTCGTACGGCGCTGTGGACGCCGTCGGTGCCGACCAGGTAGCGGGCGCGCAGGGTGTGGGTCCGGGAGGCGGTGGGGGGTTCGGTGCCGGTCTGCTCGGCGGCCGGGGCGGTGGTGCCGGTGCCGCCGGTGCTGCCGGTGTCGCTGCCGGTGGAGATGTGGGCGGCGAGTTCGGCGGTGACGGAGTCGGCGTCCTGGCGCAGGCCGCGCAGTTCCGTCCCGGTCCGGATGTCCACGCCGGCGGACCGGGCGCGCTCTTCGAGGGCGCGCTCGACCTCGTACTGGGGAGTGACGAGCACGAACGGGAAGCGGCTGCGCAGCTGGGAGAGGTCGAGGGAGACCTTGCCGAACATCTCCATGCGATCGAGCCGGCTGCCGGTGGCGATGAGCCGGTCGGCGAGGCCGCGGGCGTCGAGCTGTTCGAGGGAGCGGGCGTGGACGGCGAAGGCGCGGGTCATGTTGCTGATGCCCGTGGTGCGGCGCTCGACGAGGGTGACTCGCAGGCCGGAGGTGGCGAGGTCGCCCGCGAGGAGCAGTCCGGTGGGTCCCGCGCCGACGACGAGGACATCGGTGTCGAATCCGCTGCCGTCGGCGGCGGTCGCGTGGGTGGCCTGGGCGGTCTGGGTGGTGACGGTGGGGCTCGTGCTGCTCATCACTGCCTCCAAAGGTGCCTACGCTCGTTGGCCAACGGCTGTGGGTCAACGCTTGTTGGCAACGCTACGCCCGGCCTCGCTGGATTGTCAACGCTTGTTGGCCTACAGTCGTGGGCATGACCTCCGTACGCCGTTCCGACGCCACCCGTTCCGCGATCGTCGAGGCCGCCCGTGAGCGCTTCGCCGCCGACGGCTACGAGCGCGCGACCATCCGGGCCATCGCCCGCGACGCGGGGATCGACCCGTCGATGGTCATGCGCTATTACGGCAACAAGGCGGGGCTCTTCGCGGCGGCCACCACGATCGAGCTGGAGGTCGCCAAGCTCGTCGGACTGCCCGCGAGCAACGTCGGCACCGCGCTCGTCGAGCACTTCCTGGACCGCTGGGAACGCGACGAGGTGCTCACCGGGCTGCTGCGGGCCGGCGTCACCAACGCCGCCGGCAATGAGCGCATGCGCGAGATCTTCGCCGAGCAGCTCGTCGCGATAGCCCGTGAGACCTGCCCCGACCCGGCCGAGGCGCCGCGCCGGGCCGCCCTCGTCGCCTCGCAGATCCTCGGGATGGCGCTCGCCCGCTACGTGCTGGGCTTCGCGCCCGCCGCCGAGATGTCCCGCGCGGAGTTGGTCGCCTGGCTGGGGCCGACGATCCAGCGCTATCTGACCGCCGAGGCGCCGTAGGGCCTACGGGGTGCCGCGGGGCCTGCGAGGCGGGCCCCACGAGGCGGGCATGGAGGAACCCGGTCCGGCGAGGGGCCTCGGCCGGCGGAAGGGGGTCCGGGTGGTGACAGGCTCGGGGTGGTGAAAAGACGGCCCCGCGGGGCGTACCCGCTCAGCGCGCGCCCGTCGCTCCCGCGCCGCCGAACTCACGGACCGCGTCCGTGACGATCGCCTCCAGCCGGGCGTGGTGCGCCCCGCGCCAGTACACCCGGCCGCACTCGACGCACCGCGCGAACACGTCGTACGTCTTCTCCGTGCCGTGCTCCAGCCGGTCGCGCACCGTGTCCTTGTCGGCTTCGGTCAGCGGCCCGTTGCACGCCGTGCAGCGGGTCCAGGGTGCGAGCGGCGGCGCGAAGCGTTCGAGGACGTCGCGCAGCTGGTCGTCCGGCTGGTCGCTGTAGATGTACGCGCCGGCCCACAGCTCACGGCGGCGCAGCAGCCCGCGGTCCCGGGACAGCATCACGCGCCGCTCCTTCGCGGAGAGCGCGGCGAGGGCCGGGTCGCCGATGTCCTCGCTCTCGTACGCGGCGTCGACGCCGAGCAGCCGCAGCCGCCGGGCGAGCGTGCCGAGGTGGACGTCCAGCAGGAAGCGCAGCGGGGCGCCGGGCACCCGCTGCGGGCGCTCGACACCCTCCACGTCGACCGTCTCGCCGGCCGCCGGGACGTGAGAACGGTCCACCGGCCTGCCGTCCACGAGCAGCCGTCCGGCCTCGGTGAGGGGCACACCGAGGGACTCCACCACGTGCCCGAGCGACGAGACGCCGTCGGTGGCCACGGCGGTGCGTCCCACGCGGCGGTCCGCCGGGAGGAACAGGCGCAGGGCGGGGGCGAAGTCGATCTGGATCTCCGGTCCGTTCACGGGGACAGGATGGCACCGCGCACCCCCGCGCGGCCAGGGAATTCGGGCGGCGGACCGGGCATCGGACCTGGTGGGGGCCTGGTGGCGGCCCTGGCTGGGGCGTACGGGCCCCGGGCTCGCCCCGCCCCTGTGCCTGCCCCGTCCCCCCCAGTACCCCCGTACTTCCGTCCCCGTACCCCTGCCGCCGTCCCGTCCCCGAGCGGTACGGTCCCCGCATGAAGATCATCGACATCGAGCCCGGCGACCCGCGTCTGGAGAGCGAAGTCCTGCCGGTGCTGTGCGAGCTGCGGCCGCATCTCACGGCCGGGCTGCTGTACGACGTCTACGCCGAGGGGCACCCCCAGGGGCTGCGCTTCACCGCCGTGTACGGCGAGGACGGGACGTGCGCGGGCGTCGCCGGCTGGCGGATCATCGCCAACACCGCCTCGCTGAAGAAGCTGTACGTCGACGACCTGGTGACCCGGGAGACCTCCCGCTCCACCGGTGTCGGCCACGCGTTGATCGCGTACCTGGAGACCCGTGCCCGCGAGGCCGGCTGCCACGAACTCGACCTGGACTCCGGTACGCACCGCACCGGCGCCCACCGCTTCTACCTCCGCGAGCGGCTCGACATCGTCGCGTTCCACTTCAGCCGCGCGCTCAAGCCGCTGGGGCAGTAACTCCGCCGGCGGCGCGACGGCGCGGCGGCGCGGCGGCGCGAGGGCCGGGGCCGGATCCGGAGCCGGTGACACGTCGGGTGAGTGGCCGGCGAGCAGGTCGGCGGACCGGTCGGCGGACGGGTCAGAGGTCGAGGCCCCAGTCGTTGCAGCGCATGTGACGGCCCGGCGGGTACTCGAAGTCCGTCTCGCCACGCAGGGTGAAGCCGGCCTTGCGGCAGACCGCGTTCGACGGCGCGTTTCCGGTGGAGGGGAAGGCGTGCAGACGGCGGAACCGGCCCTCGGCCCGGGCCTGTTCCACCAACGCGCGCGTGGCCGCCGTCGCGACGCCCCGGCCCTGGAAGCCGTCCAGCACCGTCCAGCCCGTCTCGTACGCGGGCTCGCCGTCCACCGAGGTCTCCCAGAACCCGATGGCGCCGGCCGTGATCTCCTCCGGCAGCAGGGTGATCCGGAACATGGCGCCCGGCCGCGTGGCGTCGGCGCTCAGCTTCACATAGCGCTCTTGGCGAGCCGCGAGCCGCTGTTCGCTCTCCGGGCCGCCCAAGTGAGCGGTCAGTTCCGGTGTGTTCATCAGCGCGAGCAGGCCGGCGTCGTCGTCCGACCAGGGGGTGAGCCTGAGGGCGGTGGGGGTCATGGACATGGGCCGCACCCTAGAACAGGGGTCCGACATTCCTCCGGGGTCTTCGCGTGGGCCTCAGCTCGACCTCGCCAGGACCTCACCCGGGCCTCTCTCGGGGCTCAGCCGGGGTACGCGGTCGGCGGCACCCCGACCGTCGCCGTGAAGTCCCGTACGAGATGGGACTGGTCGCTGTAGCCCAGATCGGCCGCCAGCCGGGCCCAGTCCGGGGGAGCGCCGGCCGGGCCGCCGGGGCCGCCGGGCTCGGCGTGTTCCAGGGCCTCGTGGACGCGGTAGCGCAGGATCACCCACTTCGGGCCGACGCCCACCGTGGACGCGAACAGCCGCTGGAGTGAGCGCGGGGACAGTCCGGCGGTCCGGGCGAGGGCGGACACCCGCCGGATCGTACGGTCAGTCCGGACCAGCTCCACCAGGTCCCTCGCCTGGTCGGCCGCCGGGTCGGGGGCCGGGCCACGGGCCAGCAGGAAGGCGTCGAGCGCCGCCACGCGCGCGTGGTCGTCGTCCGGCGCCAGGATTCCGGCCGCCTCGCGCGCGTGGGTGCCGGAAAACGCCTCGGCGAGCGGCGCGAGGCGCCCCGTCCAGTGCGAGACCGGGCGGCCGGGCGTGAACGGGCGGAAGCCGCCCGGCCGGAACTTCACGCCGCAGACCCGCCCCGTACCGGCGAGTTCGCGCGTGTACAGGGCGTCCGCGACGCCCGAGACCACCCCGAAGGCGCCAGTGTCCCCCTGCCGCTCGAAGACGACGTTGACGGACGGGTGCGGGACGACCCGGGACACGTACGGCTCCGTCAGATCCCAGTCGATCAGCCAGTAGTGGTCCAGATACGGGCGGAGCGCGGGCGCCGGGGCGTGGCGGCGGAACCGGACGCGGGCGAAGAGCGCGGCGGCGTCCACGATGCCCCGGGTGTCGCGGCGTGGAACGGGGGCGTTCATGCGCCCCATGCTTGGCGAGCCGGCGGGTTCGATCAAGCCGCGTTCGATCAAGCCGGGGTCGACCGAACCGGGGGGCGCCCGAACCGGGCCGGCCATGGCCCCGCCCTTACGGCAGGCGGGCCCGCAGCGAGGCCGCGAACTCCTCCGCGCGGGCGAGCTGGGTGTGCAGCTCCGCGACGCGCTCGGTGGCGGCCTGCTCGTAGCCGCGGACCAGGGCGACGAGCGCCCCGCGCGTGGGCGGGTCGAGTTCGCCCGGGGTGTCGGGGACGTCGGCGGCCAGCCGGTCCACGGCGCCGAGCAGGTCGCGGGTCTCGTCGAGGGTGAAGCCGAGCGGTTTCATCCTGCGGATCACCATCAGCCGGGCGACATCGGCGTCCGTGTAGAGCGGGAAGCCGCCCTCGGAGGCCGTGGACGGGACGACGAGGCCGCAGTCCTCGTACTGGCGGATGGTCCGCAGGGGCAGTTCCGCCAGCGTCGCGACCTCGCCGATCTGCAACGGCCGTCCCGTGCCGCCCGGCCCGGCCGGGCGCGCGGAGCCGCCGCCGGCACCGCCGATGCCACCGGCGCTGCCGGGGCCACCCTTGCCACTCGTACCACCGCTGCCACCCTTGCCACTGCCGCTGCTCGTGCTGTTCGTGCTCGCAGTCGTCACCACATCGCGTCCTTCCTCGTCCGGGGCCGGGGTGCCGGCCGCCGCTCCGGTGCGACCGGCGCGGGCGCGGCCCTCGTGCCCCGCGTGCTCCTCGTGCGGACTCATGCGGACTCGTGCGGGGGCGCCGGCGGGCGCGGCGGCCACGCATCACATCCGATTCGTCCTAACTTCAGCACTTATGAGAGCTGGAAACGTGGCGAAACGCCTGCTGGTAGGGCGTCCGTTGGACAGCGCGCGGCTGGCCGAGACCCTGCTGCCCAAACGGCTCGCCCTGCCGATCTTCTGCAGCGACCCGCTCTCCTCCGTCGCCTACGCCACCGAGGAGATCCTGCTGATCCTCGCCCTCGGCGGCCTGGCGGTGCTGCATCTGGCCTGGTGGGCGGCGGTCGGCATCGTCGTGCTGCTGGTCGTGGTCGTCGCCTCGTACCGGCAGACCTGCTACGCGTACCCGGGCGGCGGCGGTGCCTACATCGTCTCGTCCGAGAACCTCGGCACCACGGCGGCCCTCACCGCCGCCAGCGCCCTGCTCATCGACTATGTGATGACCGTGTCGGTCTCCGTCGTCTCCGGGGTCGCCGCCCTCACCTCCGCCGCGCCCGCGCTGAGCCATCACGCGACTCTCCTGTCCGTGGCCGCTGTCGCCCTGCTGGCCTGGATGAATCTGCGCGGGGTGCGTGAGTCGGGCCGCTGGTTCGCGGTCCCCACGTACGCCTTCGTCGGCGTGATCTACCTGATGTTCGCCGTCGCGGCGGTCCGGATGGCGACCGGCGCCACCCTGCGCGCCGAGTCCGCCGGGCTGCCGGTCGAGCAGGTGTCGGTGTACTCCGGTCTCGCGCTCGTCCTGCTCGGTCTGCGCGCCTTCGCGTCCGGCTGCACCGCGCTCACCGGTGTCGAGGCGATCAGCAACGGCGTGCCCGCCTTCCAAAAACCCAAGAGCCGCAACGCCGCCACGACCCTCGCGATCATGGGCTTCTTCTCCGCGACCATGTTCTTCGGCATCACGACGCTCGCCATGATCTACGAGGTGCACATCGCCGAGGACCCCACCCGGCTGGGGCTCCCGCCCGGCACGCCGACCGCGACCGCCCTCGCCCAGATCGGCCGCGCCACCTTCGGCGACTGGCACATCCTCTTCTACGCGCTCCAGGCCGTCACCGCGAGCGTCCTCGTCCTGGCGGCCAACACCGCCTTCAACGGCTTCCCGATGCTCGCCTCCGTTCTGGCCCGCGACGGCTTCGCGCCCCGCCAGCTCGTCCACCGGGGCGACCGGCTCGTCCACTCCAACGGCGTTCTGTTGCTGGCCCTGACGGCCATCGCGCTCATCGTCGCCTTCAACGCCAACCTCACCCGGCTGATCCAGCTCTACATCATCGGCGTCTTCGTCTCCTTCACGCTGTCCCAGTCCGGCATGGTCACGCACTGGCGGCGCGTCCTCGCGAACCCGGTCGCCCGCCCCACCCCGCGCGAACGCCTCCGTATCAAGCGCCGGCTCGTCATCAACGGCTTCGGCGCCTGCCTCACCTCGGTCGTCCTGGTGATCGTCCTCATCAGCAAGTTCACGCACGGCGCGTGGATCGTCGTCATCGCCATGCCGCTGCTCTTCGCCGGCATGAAGAGCG
This sequence comes from Streptomyces sp. NPDC048718, assembly GCF_043198875.1. Classification (NCBI taxonomy): domain Bacteria; kingdom Bacillati; phylum Actinomycetota; class Actinomycetes; order Kitasatosporales; family Streptomycetaceae; genus Streptomyces; species Streptomyces sp. NPDC048718. The sequence goes on along the minus strand of NZ_JBICVG010000009.1, from coordinate 342,568 downwards.
TGCGCCGGCACTACGACACCGTCGCCGCCGAGGTGGCCGTCGAGCCCGGAGCCCACCCGCGCCCCTTCGCCGAGAACCACGTCCTGGTCCTGGTGTCGTTCGTCAACGCGCCGAGCCTGCGCGCCCTGTCCTATGCCAAAACGCTCAAGCCCGCGTCCCTCACCGCCGTCACCGTCGCCGAGGACCCGGCCGAGGCGGAACTGCTGCGGGCCGGCTGGGAGGCGCACGGCGTCGACGTACCGCTACGGGTCCTGAGCACCCCGTACCGCTCGATCGTCCAGCCGGTGCTGCGGCACATCCGCGACGCGCCGGAGCGCGGCGCGGACTCGGTGGTCACGATCGTGATCCCCGAGTACGTGGTCGGCCACTGGTGGGAACAGCCGCTGCACAACCAGACCGCGCTCCGGCTCAAGGCCCATCTGCTGTTCATGAAGAACGTCGTCGTCATCGACGTCCCGTACCACCTCGCCTCGGCGCGCGAACTGGCCGCGGAGCGGGCGAAGGCGGCGGGGGAGGAACGCGAGCGGGGGCCGGGGAGACCAGGAGGGCCGGGAGGGCCGGAGAGGGGCTGACTCCGCTGCCCGCCGCCGGACCCGCCCGAACCCGAACGCCTACGGCCAGACCAGGCAGTACGGCTGGTGCCCCGCCTCGTGCAGGCGGTGGGAGAAGTCCTGCCATTCGTGCAGGAGCCGGTAGACGTTGAAGGCGTCCTGCGGGCCGCCGCGGTCGGGGACGGTGGACCAGATGAAGGCGGCGGCGCCGACCGATTCCTCGCCGATGTCGCGCAGCGGGTCGACGGCCGTCATCGGGAGCTTCACCACCGCGTAGTCCGGGTGCAGCACGACGAGTTCCAGGGGCGGCACCTTGTGCAGGGGCATGCCCTGGATGCCGGTGAGGACCATCGCCGCTATCGTCTCCGGCTTGATCCGGGTGAACATGCCGCCCATGCCGAGCTCGTCGCCGCCCAGTTCCTCGGGGCGCATCGAGATCGGGACGCGGGCGGCGGTCGCGCCGTCGGGCGCGCCGAAGTACTTGTAGGTCACGCCCAGCCCGCTTCTGCCGGTTCCGGCCAGCGGCCCGCCGAGCGGGCCCGGCTCGTGCATGCCGTACGGCTCGGGCAGCTCGTACGTCCGGCGCGTCTCGTGCGCCTCATGGGTCTCGTGGATGTCGTGTGCCCGCTGCGCGTCCCGGGCCTCGCGTGCCTCCCGTGCCTCACGGGCCGCTCGGGCGCGGCGGGCGCGGGCGCGGCTGAGCCGGGAGTCGTCGGGAATGGCCGAATCCGATCCCTTCTCCCCGGCAGATCCCGTCGAGCCCGTCGACCCGGGCGACGACGTACCGGCGCCGCTGCCGCCGCCGCTCCGCGAGGTCTCCCCGGAGGTGACGGAGTTACCGGTCCATGGGTCGCTCATCCAAGGACCAGTGGACCGGGGCTCGTTCGCCCGGGCGTCGCCCGCCCGGCTGTCGCCAGGCCGCGTATCACCCGTCCGTGAGTCCCCCGACCGCGCGTCGCCGGCCCGGGAATCACCGTTTCGTGGATCGCCGGACCACGAGTCGCCGGACCGTGAGTCACCCGTCCTCGGCTCGTTCGCCCTCGGTTCTTCCGTCCGCCGGCGCCGGTGCCTCCCCCGCCGGACAGGATCGGGACCCAGGTCGTCAGTCCCCTCGCCCGGTCCGCCACCGCGATGCATATCTCCACCCGACTGCTGTTCCAGGCCGCACGTTTCCGCGGCGCGGCCCGATCATCGTGTCAGTGACTGACCTCCCCCGCGCTCCTGCGGTGAAACACCTGTCCGCAAGATCGCCGTGGCCTCTGACACCATGGTTTGTGTGAGCCATCCCTTTGAAGCCCCAGTTTTGCAGACGGGGACGACGCGCGCCCCGGCGTCATTCACAGGGCGCTCGCACCCCCGCCGTACCCGCCTTTCGAATCGCAGGTCAGGAACTCTAGTGCCGTATTCATACGAAGCCCCAGTCTCACAGACGCTTTTCGACCGCGCCTCCCTCGTGACGCCCGGCGGCGTGAACTCTCCGGTGCGGGCCTTTCGGGCCGTGGGCGGCACGCCCCGGTTCATGGTGTCCGGCAGCGGCCCGTACCTCACCGACGCGGACGGTCGCGAGTACGTCGACCTGGTCTGCTCGTGGGGCCCGATGATTCTCGGCCACGCGCACCCCGAGGTGCTCGCGGACGTGCAGGCGGCCGTGGCCCGCGGCACCTCCTTCGGTACGCCGGGCGAGGGCGAGGTCGCGCTCGCCGAGGAGATCGTGGCCCGCGTCGAGCCGGTCGAGCAGGTACGTCTGGTCTCGTCCGGCACCGAGGCCACCATGTCGGCGATCCGGCTGGCCCGCGGGTTCACCGGCCGCGCCAAGGTCGTCAAGTTCGCCGGCTGCTACCACGGTCACGTGGACGCGCTGCTCGCCGCCGCCGGTTCCGGTGTGGCCACCTTCGGTCTGCCCGACACGCCCGGTGTGACAGGCGCGCAGGCGGGCGACACGATCGTGCTGCCGTACAACGACCTGGAGGCGGTCCGGGCCGCGTTCGCCGCGCACCAGGGCGAGATCGCCTGTGTCATCACCGAGGCGTCGCCGGGCAACATGGGTGTCGTCCCGCCGCTGCCCGGCTTCAACCAGGGGCTCGCGGACCTGTGCCGGGAGAACGGCGCGCTGTACATCTCCGACGAGGTCATGACCGGCTTCCGGACGAGCCGGGCCGGCTGGTACGGCGTCGACGGCGTCCGTCCCGACCTGATGACCTTCGGCAAGGTCATGGGCGGCGGCTTCCCGGCCGCGGCCTTCGGCGGCCGTGCCGACGTCATGGGCCACCTCGCCCCGGCGGGCCCGGTCTACCAGGCGGGCACCCTCTCCGGTAACCCGATCGCGACCGCCGCCGGTCTCGCGCAGCTGCGGCTGCTCGACGACGCCGCGTACGCCAAGGTCGACGCCGTCTCGGCGGAGATCCGCGGCCTGGTCACCGGCGCGCTCGCCAAGGAGGGCGTGGCGCACCGGGTGCAGACCGCGTCCAACATGTTCTCGGTGTTCTTCACCGCGGACGAGGTGCGGAACTACGACGACGCGAAGAAGCAGGAAGCGTTCCGCTTCAACGCGTTCTTCCACTCGATGCTCGCGGACGGCGTCTACCTGCCGCCGTCGGCCTTCGAGTCCTGGTTCGTGTCCACCGCCCACGACGAGCGGGCCATCGAGCGGATCGCCGCCGCCCTGCCGGCCGCCGCCCGTGCCGCCGCCGAGGCCACCGACGGCGCGGAGGCGCAGGCATGAGCGACGCCACGAACACTCAGCCCGCGAAGAACGGCGACATCACCGTCGTCCATCTGATGCGGCACGGCGAGGTCCACAACCCGGAGGGCGTGCTGTACGGCCGCCGCCCCGGCTACCACCTCTCCGAGCTGGGCCGCCAGATGGCCGACCGGGTCGCCGAGCACCTGGCCGGCCGGGACATCACCCATGTCGTGGCCTCGCCGCTGGAGCGCGCGCAGGAGACGGCGACGCCGATCGCCAAGACGCACGGCCTGGACCTGGCCACCGACGAGCGGCTGATCGAGGCGGCGAACGTCTTCGAGGGCAAGACCTTCGGCGTCGGCGACGGCGCGCTGCGCAAGCCCGCCAACTGGAAGCACCTGACCAACCCGTTCCGGCCGTCCTGGGGCGAGCCGTACGTCGAGCAGGTCGTGCGCATGATGGGTGCGCTCGACGCGGCGAAGGACGCGGCGCGCGGGCACGAGGCGGTGTGCGTGAGCCACCAGCTGCCGATCTGGATCGTGCGCAGCTTCGTGGAGAAGCGCCGGCTGTGGCACGACCCGCGCCGCCGGCAGTGCACGCTCGCCTCGCTGACCTCTTTCACCTATCAGGGCGACAAGATCGTCTCGGTGGGCTACAGCGAGCCGGCGCTCGACCTCGTGCCGGAGCATCTGCGGGCCGGGGCCAAGCCGGTGCCGGGCAAGGCGAAGGCGTTCGGCGCGTAGGCGAAGCCCGTACATCGTCTGCTGTCGTGGCCTGGTCCGGGGACACCCGCGCGGCCCCTCGGACATAGGCGTGCTGTGATGCGTTTGGCGTAGTTCGTACGGGTTCGTCCGTACGCGGTGAGGGGTTCACGGGATCTCCTCAACCATCACAAAGGCGACCGGGAATGTGTCGATTCCCGGTCGCCTTGGAATTTCTGTTCGTATTCCCGGAACCTCCCGCTTCCCTCCGGCATCTCACTGATTGTCGGTTCGTATGACGTTCGGATTTTCGTCGGGCGTCAACGGGAATGGGGATGCCATGCGCGGGGTCAGCGGAGTCAACGGGGTCAGTCGACGGAGGCTCCTCGGAGCGGGAGTCGGCGCGGCCGCCGCCCTCGGTGTCGCGGGATGCGGGGCGGGAAGCCAGGGCGGAGCGGGGAACTCCGGTCCGGGCCGGGGCGGCGACGCGACCGGTGGTCCCGCCTCGCCCACGGAGAGGGACGCCCGTCCCATCGGCGACGGTTCCACCGCCGACACTGGAAAGCAGCCGCATCAGCCGGGGGCCCCGGTGCCGCTCGAACCCGGTCAGACCCCGCCCCAGTTCGTGGTCTTCTCCTGGGACGGCGCCGGCGAGGTCGGCAACGGCCTCTTCCCCCGCTTCCTGGAACTCGCCAAGCAGCACGACGCGGCGATGACCTTCTTCCTCTCCGGGCTCTACCTCCTGCCCGAGTCGAAGAAGAACCTCTACCGTCCGCCGAACAACGGCGTCGGCGCCTCCGACATCGGCTACCTCACCGACGACCACATCAAGCAGACGCTGAAGTACGTCCGCCAGGCGTGGCTCGACGGTCACGAGATCGGCACCCACTTCAACGGCCACTTCTGCGGCGGCTCCGGCTCCGTCGCCCACTGGACCCCGGCCCAGTGGCAGAACGAGATCGACCAGGCCATCGGCTTCGTCACGAAGTGGAAGACCAACAGCGGCTGGGACGACCTCGACCCGCTGCCCTTCGACTACACCAAGGAACTCGTCGGCGGCCGCACCCCCTGCCTGCTCGGCCAGGACAATCTGCTGCCCACGGCCAAGCGGCTCGGCTGGCGCTACGACGCCAGCTCGCCCGGCGGCCAGCAGATGTGGCCGGTCAAGCGCGGCGGCGTCTGGGACCTCCCGCTCCAGGCCGTGCCCTTCCCCGGCCACAGCTTCGAGGTCCTGTCGATGGACTACAACATGCTCGCCAACCAGTCCAAGAACTCCACCCAGGGCGTGCCCGCGAACTACCCCGGCTGGCGCAAGCAGGCCGCCGAGGCGTACCTGGCCGGTTTCCATCGCGCGTACGAGTCGAACCGTGCCCCCTTCTTCATCGGCAACCACTTCGAGCAGTGGAATGGCGGCATCTACATGGACGCCGTCGAGGAGGCCCTGAAGGGCATGGCCGGGAAGAAGGACGTGCGGCTCGTCTCCTTCCGGCAGTTCACGGACTGGCTGGACGTCCAGGACCCGAAGATCCTCGCCAAGCTGCGGACCCTGGGCGTCGGCCAGTCCCCGGCCGGCGGATGGAACACCTTCCTCCGGCCCGAGACCGGTGCCGGAACCGGGACCGGGGCGACGGGCGGCAGCGGTACGGGTGCGGGTGACGGGGCCGGCGCGGCCGGTACCACCTCCTGAGGCGTTCCCGGAGAAACCTTCCTGGGGACTGGAGATTTCCCCGGGCGACCCCTGACCGACCCCTGACCGATCCCTGGGCGACTTCTGGCCCACTCCTGTGGATCCCCTGTGAACCCCGTGAGGGTTCCCTGAGGGGATCCACGGGGGAGCCCCGGTCGCTCCCCGAGGTTCCGCGGCCCGGCGCTTCCGACGTCCTCTGGCGGCGACCCCGCCACCCCCTGCCGGCCCCCGACGGCCGCCGCGGAATCCCGGCGAACCCCGAAAATCCGGGAAGCAGACTTAGCCCGCCTTGACAAGGGGCTTTACGGGCACGTAGGGGGGCGCCCAAGATCCGCGAATCGCCCATGCGAAACTTTTCACATGAGCCTTAGCCGTGCCCCTCGTCGCGCCCTGCAGGCAGCCGTTTTCCTGGCCGCCGCACTGGCGCTGACCGCGTGCAGCTCCGACTCCAACGGGAAGTCCGGAGGCGGCGGTGGTACCAACTTCGTGACCAGCTCGGGCGGTATTTCCACCGTCGCCAAGGGCGAGCGCACCCCGACCGGCACGCTCGCGGGCAAGACCCTCGAAGGCAAGCGGCTCGACGTCGCCGACCTCAAGGGCAAGGTCGTCGTCCTCAACGTCTGGGGCTCGTGGTGCGCGCCCTGCCGGGGCGAGGCACCGCACTTCGCCAAGGCGGCGAAGGAGATGAAGAGCAAGGGCGCCGACGTCGAGTTCGTCGGGATCAACACCCGCGACGGTGTCACCTCCAAGGGCCTCGCCTTCGAGGAGGAGTTCGGCATTCCGTATCCGAGCCTCTTCGACCCCTACGGAAAGATCATTCTCGAAGGGTTCCCGAAGGGCACCCTGAATCCCCAGGGCATTCCCACCACGATCATCCTCGACAAGGAGGGGAAGATCGCGGCGCGCTCGCTGATGGGTCTCGACGAGACCAAGCTCCGTTCCATGATCGACCCGCTCCTCGCCGAGAAGTGACGGGGAATTCGACGTGGATCCCAATCAGACGGTCCTGAACGGCGCGCTGCTGCTCGCGCTGCCGGTCGCCGTCCTCGGCGGACTGATCTCCTTCTTCTCGCCGTGCGTCCTGCCGCTCGTCCCCGGCTATCTGAGCTACGTGACCGGGGTCACCGGCACCGACCTCGGCGACGCCCGGCGCGGCCGGATGACCACGGGCGCCGCCCTCTTCGTCCTCGGCTTCTCCGCCGTGTTCGTCTCCGGCGGCGCGCTGTTCGGCTTCTTCGGCTGGACCCTCCAGAAGTACAGCGGGATCCTGTCGAACATCCTCGGCGTGCTCATGATCCTCATGGGCGTGTTCTTCATGGGCCTCATGCCGTGGCTCACCCAGCGCGAGTTCCGCTTCCACAAGCGGCCCTCGACCGGGCTCGTCGGCGCGCCCGTGCTGGGCGCGCTCTTCGGCATCGGCTGGACCCCGTGCATCGGCCCGACGCTCGGCGCCGTGCAACTGCTCTCCGCCCAGCAGGCCAGCGCCGGCCGCGGAGCGCTCCTGACCTTCGCGTACTGCCTCGGTCTCGGCATCCCCTTCATCCTCACCGCCGTCGCCTTCCGCAAGGCGCTCGGCGCGTTCACCTGGGTGAAGAAGCACTACGCGTGGGTGATGCGGATCGGTGGCGGCATGATGATCGTGACCGGTGTCCTGCTCCTCACAGGAGCGTGGGACAGCATGGTCTCCACGATGCAGAGCTGGTCCACTGGTTTCACGGTGGGGATCTGAGAGCCGAGATGAGTACGACCGACACGACGGATACCACCGACCCCACCGGCACGCCGGACGCCGCCGACCCCGCCAACGCGACGGACCCCGCCAACGCGACGGACCCCGCCGGCGAGCCGGACGGCGACGCCCTCGGCGCGGCCGGCGCCCAGTTGTCCACCGCCCCCCGCGAGGAGAGCGCCGAGGTCCTGCTCGGCGGCCCCCGCCTCGGCGTCATCGGCTGGATCCGCTGGTTCTGGCGGCAGCTGACGTCCATGCGGGTCGCCCTGATCCTGCTGTTCCTGCTCTCCCTGGGCGCCATCCCCGGCTCCCTCATCCCGCAGAACAGCGCGAACGAGATGAAGGTGCAGGCCTTCAAGGACGCCCACGAGACGCTGACGCCGATCTACGAGAAGCTCCAGCTCTTCGACGTCTACAGCTCGGTGTGGTTCTCCGCGATCTACATCCTGCTGTTCGTCTCGCTCATCGGCTGCATCGTGCCCCGCACCTGGCAGTTCGTCGGGCAGCTGCGCGGCCGCCCGCCGGGCGCCCCCAAGCGCCTCACCCGGCTGCCCGCGTACACCACCTGGCGCAGCGAGGCCGAGCCGGAGCAGGTCCGCGAGGCCGCTCTGAAGCTCCTCAAGGGCCGCCGCTTCCGCGCCCACACCGCCGGCGACGCCGTCGCCGCCGAGAAGGGCTATCTGCGCGAGGCCGGCAACCTGATCTTCCACGTCTCCCTCATCGTCATGCTGGTCGCCTTCGCCTGGGGCCAGCTGTTCAAGTCCGAGGGCGGCCGGCTGATCGTCGAGGGCGACGGCTTCTCCAACACGATCACCTCGTACGACGACTTCAAGTCGGGTTCGGGGTTCGGGCTGGAGGACCTCCAGCCGTTCAGTTTCAAGCTGGACAAGTTCACCGGTACGTACGAGAAGAGCGGCCCGCAGCGCGGCACCCCGCGCACCTTCGAGGCCGCCGTCACGTACTCCGAGCCCGGCAGCCCCGACAAGCAGGGTGTCATCCGGGTCAACCAGCCGCTGAAGGTCGCCGGCTCCAAGGTCTATCTGATCTCCCACGGCTACGCGCCCGTGGTCACCGTCCGCGACGGCCGCGGCAAGGTCGTCATGAGCGAGCCCGTGCCGCTGCTGCCGATCGACAACAACATCACCTCGACCGGTGCGATCAAGGTGATGGACGGCTACCGCGACAAGAACGGCAAGAGGGAGCAGCTGGGCTTCCAGGCCTTCTTCGTGCCGACCTTCGCAGGCGCCGGCAAGGGCACGATGATGTCCCAGTTCCCCGCCGCGGACTTCCCCGTCATGGCGCTCACCGGCTACCACGGCGACCTGCGCGTGGACTCCGGGCTGCCGCAGAACGTGTACCAGCTGGACACGTCCAAGATGAAGCAGTTCTCGGTCGCGGGCGGCACCGGCAAGGCCCAGCGCCTGCTGCCGGGCGAGACCATGAAGCTCCCGAACGGCGCCGGCTCGGTCACCTTCGAGAAGGAGATCCGGGAGTGGGCGAGCTTCCAGATCTCCGAGCAGCCGGGCAACGGTCTCGCCCTCACGGGCGCGATCGCCGCGATCGCCGGTCTCGCCGGATCGCTGTTCATCCAGCGCCGCCGGATCTGGGTCAGGGCCGTACGGGGCGCGGACGGCGTCACCGTCGTCGAGATGGCCGGCCTCGGCCGCAGCGAGTCGGCCCGGCTGCCCGAGGAGCTGGCCGAACTGGCCGCGACGCTCCACGCGCAGGCACCGGCCGCTCCAAAGGCTCCCTCCGACACCTCCTCGGAGACCGCCGTCCCGGAGACCGCCGTCCCGAAGACCGCTGTTCCGGATTCCGCTGTTCCGGATTCCGCCGAGCCGGAGACCGCCGTCCCGGACCCCTCACCCACCACTGCCGAAGCCGCAGCAGAACCTGCCCAAGCTGGAGAGGCCGACAAGTGATCCTCGCCGCCGCGACCAACGAGAGCCTGGCGCAGACGAGTAACTATCTCGTCTACTCCTCGATGGCCGTCTACACACTGGCCTTCATGGCCCATATCGCCGAGTGGGTGTTCGGCAGTCGCAGCAAGGTCGGCCGTACCGCCGCCGCGCTCACCGGCGCCGGATCCGGCGCCGGTGCCGAGGGTGCCGCGGCCCCGGCCGTGACCGTCCAGGTCAAGACGGCCGGCGGCGGCACCGCCGTGCTCGACCGGCCGAAGGTCGTCACCCGCTCCGCGGCCGGCTCCCGTGACGTCCCGGACGGCCCCGGCGCGGCCGGCGGCACCGTCAAGGGCGATCTGTACGGCCGTATCGCGGTCTCGCTGACCGCCCTCGCCGCCCTCCTGGAGGCCGGCGGCGTGCTCACGCGCGCGCTCTCCGTGCAGCGGGCCCCCTGGGGCAACATGTACGAGTTCTCGATCACCCTCTCCACGGTGGCGGTCGTCGCGTACCTCGCCTTCCTCGCCGCGAAGAAGAACGTCCGCTGGATCGGTCTGCCGCTGGTCACGACGGTCCTGCTGGTCCTCGGCCTCGCCACCACCGTGCTGTACACCGACAGCGACCAGCTGGTCCCGGCGCTGCACTCGTACTGGCTGTGGATCCACGTCTCCACCGCGATCGTCTGCGGCTCCGTCTTCTACCTCGGCGCCGTCGCCACCGTGCTGTACCTGTTCCGCGACTCGTACGAGAACAAGCTGGCCAACGGCGGCGACCCGAGCGGCTTCGCCCGCTCCGTCCTGGAGCGGCTGCCGGCCGCCGCGACGCTCGACAAGTTCGCCTACCGGGTCATCGCCGCGTTCTTCCCGCTGTGGACCTTCACGATCATCGCGGGCGCGATCTGGGCCGGCGAGGCGTGGGGCCGCTACTGGGGCTGGGACGCCAAGGAGGTCTGGTCCTTCATCACCTGGGTCGCCTACGCCGCGTACCTGCACGCGCGCGCCACGGCGGGCTGGAAGGGCCGCAAGGCGGCGTACATCGCGCTCGTCGCCTTCGCCTGCTACCTGTTCAACTTCTACGGTGTGAACATCTTCGTCAACAGCCTGCACTCGTACGCGGGCGTCTGACCCGGCACGACCGCCGGCGGCGCGGCTCCGGGCGGGCGGACCACGCCCGCCGGGGCCACGCTGGAGATATGACCGAGATACCCCGGGGCAGGAGCGAGACCCACGACATCGACCGCCATCTGCTGCGGTACGTGGTCGACCTCCCGCACCCGATGGGGCACGTCTGGCACGCCGTCGCCTCGCCCGAGGGCCTGGCCCGGTGGCTCGGCGCGACGGATGCGCTGGAGCCCCGGCTCGGCGGGCGCGTCACGCTGTGCGGGCCGGACGGGGCCGAGTACGTGGACGGCCGGGTGACCGCCTGGGACCCGGAGTACGTGGCCGAGTACACGCTCGATCCGCCACACCCGGACAGGGCGGCCCGTGCCGGTCCCACCGCCCATGCCGCTGACATCGCCGACACGGCCGATCCGCCGCACGGCCGGATCCGGTTCCACCTGGAACCGGGCCGGACGGACGCGGCCGGGTCGGCCGTGCTGCGTTTCACGGCGGAGGTGCGCGGCACCTCCGAGGACCGGATCGACCGGCTCGCCGACTGGCACGCCCACCTGGAGCGGCTGGCCGAGGCGCTGGACGACGCTGCCGAAGGCGGTGCCGGGGCTCGTGTGGCGGGCGTACGGGAAACAGGGGTACGGGAAGCAGGGGTACGTGAGCCGGGCGTACGCCGGCGCGAGCTGCGCGAGGCGTACGCCCGGGACGAGGCCCTGTGGCCCGTATGGGAGCCGTAGAGCCGGACAGCCGTAGAGCCGTAGCTACGAGCTACTGCGGATTCGGCTTCAGACAGTTCGGTGTCGGCGCCTTGCCCTCCGGCCAGGCGATGGACTCGAACCGCTGGGTGCCCTTGGGGGTCAGCGACACGATCGGCACCGCCTTGTTGAACGGGTTGCCGTAGTTGTCCAGACAGATCCAGCCGCTCGCGCCGTTCACCCGCTGCAGCTCACCGGTGACCTGCGGCCACTGCTGGCCGACGTCGGACGGCTCCGGGTACGGCTTGCCCTGGGCGGCCTCGCGGATGGCGTGCACGGCCGTCGCCACCGCGTCGTACGCGATGATCGCCTGCCCGTCGCCCAGCGGCACCGGCTTCTGGGAGGCGTGGGAGACGGCCTCCAGGAAGGTGTCGTAGTCGGCCTCCGAGCCCCCCGTCTTCGGCAGCGTCGGGTTGGTCGCGGCCCGCCAGGCGTCGGGGTGCGCGAGCGCGGCGTAGCGGACGGTGAGCCGGGCGGTGAGGGCCTTGCGGTCGAGCTTGGGGTCCGAGCCCAGGTAGGAGCCCTCGTCGCCGGTGAGGACGGTGACGGAGGAACGCGCGGCGCAGCCGCGTTCACCGAGTTCGTTGATGAACTGGCGCAGCTGGGTGTGGCGGCCGGCGAACAGGACGGTCTCGGACTGCGTCTCGCAGACCCGGGAGGCGATCTTGTTGAAGATGTTGGAGGTGGTGCCCTCGGCGGTGGAGTCCGGGGGCGAGGTGAACACCGCGGGTTCGTAGGGGGTGCGGCCCTTCAGGGCGGTGGCGAAGGCCGCCTTGAGGGTGTTGGTGTAGTGGTCGTCGGTACGGGTGTCCTGGACGATCAGCGTCCGGCCGGCGTCGACCTTGCCGAGGGGCAGCGCCCTGGCCTCGTCGTTGTTGGTGGGGGAGACCCGGGCGAGGCCGGGGAAGTCGTTGTGGTCCGGGCCGTTGGCGATGTCGTCGGCGGTGATGGTGGTGCCGACGACGGCGATCTTCGCCTTGGTGAGGGCGGCGACGGAGCTGCGGATCTCGGGGGAGGAGGTGGCGACACCGCTGACCGCGCGCAGCCGGTCGGGGGCGCCCGTCATGCCCTTCAGCTGCTGGACGACGCGCTCCCAGTGGACGTTTTCGTTGCCGGTGTTGGCGAGGACCAGCCGGATCTTCGGGGTGCGGCCGTTGGCCTTGTTGTTCTCCCAGTACTGGCGGGCGTAGGAGCCCTGGAGTTCGTGCAGGACCTTGGCCCGCATGCCGGGGTCGGTGGAGGTGAACGGCAGCAGGATGGCCACGGTGACGTACTTGCCCTCCTTGAGCACGCCGTTCTCGTGGCCGATGAGCCCGGCGATCTCGGCGAGCTGGGGCACGCCGAAGGCGAAGCCGGAGCCGTTGACGCCGACGCATTCGTCCGACCCCTGCGGGCGTTCGACGCCCGGCGCGCAGGAGCGGTCCTCCGGGGTGGTCCATTTGTCGATGCCCCAGCCGAGCGGTACGCCGACCAGGACCAGGGCGACCAGCGCGGCGAGGAGTTTCTGCCGCGTGGTGAAGAGATAGCGGTTGCGCAGTCGGCTGGCCATCGCCTCAGACTCCGTCCTCGCGGCCCGGCGGCAGCGACGGCCGGCGCCAGGCGTGAATGTCTCTCGGCCAGTGCGTGGCCGCGTCCCACAGCGGACTGTTGCCCGTCAGATGACGCCCGGAAAGCTGGCGCAGCTCGTGGGCCATCTTCTCGGTCACCTCGCCGTCGGGCAGGGCGAGGGGATCGGTGAGCAGCCACACGGCGTGCAGCAGCCGGCGCAGGGACAGGTGCAGGGAGACCGCCTCGGCGTCGAGCCCGGCGGGCAGCCGCGGGCCGGCCGAGGGATCCGGGGTGGTGTCCGGGTCCCGGGGGTCCCGGGAGTCCCGCGGGTCCCGGGAGTCGGGTCCGTCTCGTCCGTCCCGTCCGTCGCGTGAGCCACCGCCGTCCCGTGAGCCACTGCCGTCCCGGGAGCTTCCGGCGCCTGCGGCGTCCGCCGCTTCGCGGCCGAGGGCGACGGCCCGGCGCGGGTCGGGGCCGGACGGGCGGGCGGCGGTGTGCGGGTACGGGGCCGAGGCGATGAACCGGAGCCGACCGAGCCAGCCGATCACATCGGGCTCGGGGAACGTGACGCGCAGATGGGTGACCGCGTCGTCGACCCGGCCGAGGGCCAGTTCGTGGAACAGCCGGTACGGGCGCTGCTCGGCGCGGTCGTAGTGCCGGTGCAGGGTCTCGTGGACGGCCCGCCAGGCGGAGTGCCGGGGATGGTCGCCGTCGCCGAAACGCAGCCGGTGCAGGAGCAGCGCGCGCAGCAGCGGGTCGGCGACGAAGTGCTCGGGGCCCTCCGGCCAGTCCTCGGCGCGCAGTTCGTCCCGCACCCGCAGTGCCATGTCCCCGTCCCGGGACTCGGTGTGCAGCCGGGTACGGGCGAGCAGTCGCGCGGACTCCTCGTCGTGCGCGGCGGCCAGTACGGTGAACGGCTCCAGGCGCGGCTGCGGCAGCAGCGCCCGGAGCAGCGCCGGGGCCACCGGCACCGGGGGCGCGTCCTCGCGCAGCTCCACGCTCAGGTCCAGCAGGGCGCCCGGGGTGAGCGTGCCCCGCTCGGCGCGGGGCGTCTCGGCGGCGGCCTGCCCGAGCAGGGTCACGCCCAGCGGCCGGCCGCCGGTGAGCCGGTGCACGCCCCGGGCCAGGTCGGGCGGGGTGAGCCCGGACGGGTCGAGCCGGTCGAAGGCGGCCTGCGCCTGGGCCGGGGAGAGCGGGGTGAGGGCGACCGCGAGGATGCCGGAGGTGATGTCGCCGCCGCGCGGGGCGGGCGCCCGGTGCGCGGTCTCGGGCAGCCGTGTCCGGTGGGCGTGCCGCATGCCCTCGTGCTCGTGGACCCGGGAGGTGGCGAACACGACGACCTTGTCGCGGCGCCCGTCGTCGCGGGCCCGCAGGATCGGTTCGAGCAGCCGGCGCCCGAGCTCGCCGTGGGCGTTGTCGAGCAGCAGGACGGGACGGCCGCGCCGGGTCCCGGCCCGGGTGAACCCCCGGTAGGCCTGGCCCAGGTCCTCGATCAGCGCGCCGACGAGGAAGTCCTCGGCCTCCTGGCGGCGCCGGCCGCCCTGGTCGAAGTCGATGGCGAGCTGCTGGAGACCGGCCTTCCCGCGTCCGCCCGCGTTGCGGTAACTCCCGTACCAGCTGTCCGACTTCTTCTGGACCCGCCCGAACACCTCTTCCAGGACGGTCTCCACGGTCGCTTCCGCGAGCAGCCCGGCGAGCGGTACGGCGCTCTCGGCGAAGGTCGCGGCGAGCTTGGTGAGCACCTTGGCGACCCAGTTCGTGGCGGCACCCTTGGCCGCGTCGACCGTCGACAACACCGGTCCAAGGCGCTGGAGATCACGCTGTGCGCGCTCCTCGTCCTCCTGTGTCCAGCTGATCGACGCGACGGCGACGAGCCCGAGCGAGAGCCGGGGGAACTCCACCGCCTTCGCCCCCGTCACCTTCGGCGCCAGCTGCACCGCCAACTCGGCGAGCGAACCGGTGAGTTCCGTCCATCCCCGGCCGTGGTCGGCGGGCGGCTCGATGCGCGCGCAGTCGATCAGGGCGAGCGGGGTGGCGCCTTTGTACGCGTTGCGCAGCTGCTTGAGCAGCGCGGTCTTGCCCATCCCGCGCCCGCCGGTGAAGACGACGACCGGCGGATCGTCCCCGTGCTCGTACCGCACCCCGGACAGCCGTTCCCCGTCGAGCCCGACCAGTCGCGCGGCGAGCCCGGTGCGGTGGAACACCGCCTCCCGGCCGTACAGGTCCCTGTCCATTCACCATCCCCCGGATCCCACCAGATGCGTCTCGTCACATCGCAAGTTCAGGATATAGACGGCGAGTTGGAAAGGGGCGGGGCTTTATCGAGGGAATCGCGGGCGCGGTAGGGAAACCGTGGGGCCGTCAGGGGAGGGGTTCGCCGGGGTCGGGGGTGACGTAGGAGCCCTTGCCTGGCACGGTGAAGATCAGCCCACGCTCACGAAGCTCCCGCATGGCGCGCCGTGCGGTCAGTACGGCGATTCCGTACTCCTCGGACAGGCGGCCGGGGGTGGGGATCATCCGGTCGGGCGCGAACTCTCCGCTCTCGATCTTCGCGGCGATCACATTGGCGAGCTGCATGTACAGCGGGCGTCCTGACTGGGGATCAAGGCTCATGTGCCCACGATAGATAGTCGCACTAATACACGTTCGGATGACTCTAGCTAGAGAGTGATGTAGCACGGTGCATCACGCACTACGTTGAAGCTCACCGAAAACCCCGGCGACCGCTGGAACGGCCCCGGGGCATGGCCACCAACTGATCTAGGAGTTGATGACGTGCGAAACCCTATCGCGCGTGTGCTGGGCGGGGTCCTGATTCCCGCCCTTGTCTGGCTGTTGGCGTTGTCCTTGCCCCCTACGGGCAGGCATCGTCCGCGCCCGGTGGTCCCAGCGGCCCCCGCCTCCCGTTCCCGGAGTCGAAGCCGGTCGTCGTGCACAAGGCGCTCCCCTTATGCGGCGGAGCAGTCGACGATGCTCGATGGCACCGGCTCGTGTCTCGTACGCCCCTACCTCAACGGCCCCGCCGCGCGGGCGGTGCAGCGCAGCCGCCGTCGGGCGTTGTGGCTCGCCACGGTGGGTGTCGACGCCGACCGCCGGAACATCCACGCCGGATGTGCCTGGTGAGCCGCTGCGGGGCGCGGCGGCCCGTGAACGCCGTGGTCGAGGTGGTGCGTCCGGTGTTCGGGGGCTGGGTCTGCGTACTCGATCCGGGGCACGGTGGCCCGCACCGCGACCGGGCGGGGGACGCCTGGTGGGTGAGGCTGGAGACGGTCGGTGCGGCAGGTGGCGCGGCGGGCGGACCGGAACCGGAGTACCGGTCGCCGCGCTGCCTGGTCGGTTGCCACGCGCTCTGCCGGGACGGGGTGCCGGACGACGTGGATGCCACGGATGACGTCGTGCCGGGAGTCCGCTTCCTGGTGTGCGACTGTCCCTGCCACGGCGGTCAGTAGCGCCGGCGCGTCCGGGCCTGGGCCTTGAGGGGAACGAGGTCCAGGCCGATGACGCGCATCGTGCCGGTGCGCAGGATCTCGTGTTGAAGTAGAGGGCTGTGAAGCGGTGTTCCTTGTGCTTCTCGAACTCCCATTTGGTGTCGTGGAGTTCTGCCAGACGCCCGCCGCCGGAGACACGGGCGCGGGCGGCCTGGCTGGTGATCCACTGGGCGTGCTGTTCGGTCTGGTCGCGTTCGCGGCAGAAGCGGGCGGCCAGGATCCACGGAAGGCTGGGGGAGGCCTCGGGGTCGAGGGCAGCGACGATGCCGATCTCGCCGTAGGCGGCGGGTACTTCGGAACGGGTGGTGTAGGCAAGCAGTTCGCCGAACAGGTGGAAGACGGTGACGCGTTCGCTGTCGACGACGGGCATGGGGCCTCGGTCTCGGTCGTGGTCTCGGTCTTCGAAGGGGGCCGTCCCGGCCACCGCGGGCCGGGACGGAGTAGGGGGCTGAGGCAGGTCAGCAGCAGGGGCCGTCGCCGCAGCAGGCGGGCTCGTTGCACTCGGCGGCGACGCCCCACAGCTTCCTGTCGACGGCGAAGCCGGCCCGGCGGATCAGGTCGGTGACGTCGAGCATCAGGGCGATACCGCGGATCTTGCTGTTGGGGGCGTGGTGGAGGAAGCGGCCGAAGTTCTTCTCGCACCACTGCGCGTACTCCTGGCTGTGCAGCATGAACGTGTGCCAGGCGGGGTCCACCTGACGGCTGGGCGCCATCACGTCTCCCTTGCCGGTGCTGCCCATCGTCCAGAGGAAGGCGAGTCCCTGGTCCATGACGGCCTCGGCCAGGGGGAGTTCCATGCCGTACTCGGCGGCACAGAACGCGGCGAGCCGCTGGAAAAGCGGCGGTTCGACCAGATCCCGGCCGTGACGGACGTCGAGTGTGGTGGTCGCGGTCATGCGATCTCCTTGAACACGTCACCGGCGCGCGGCCCACCCGCCCGCCGTCGTGCGCGGACTCCGGAAGGGAGCCCGATGCCCTGCCCTGGGCGGACCGGTGGTCGAGCCTTTGGGCAGGAGAGGTGGGGAGGTCATCCCTCGCGTGCCGGCCCCTCCGGGTGCCTCAGGCAGGCCCGGGGGAACCACTGCGGCGTCCAGTCACCGATCCGCAGCCGCCTCGGCCCGAGGTCGACCACCGCACCGGCGGACAGGGTCACGCCGCACCAGACGCAGTCCTGCCCGCGCTGCTGTCGTTGTGTCAAAGTCCCGATGCGCGGCAGCTCGACAGCCGCGAGTTCATGCGTCTCCCTGACCATGAGCAGGACGGTAGGCGCCCCATATGTAGCTGTGCGAGCCGATTGCTCTGGATTGCACGCAGGGGAGAGGCCTTTGCCGGCTGTTGTTCAGGAAGGGGCGAGAGCTCGCCGGGCGCGGTCGAGAAGACGGTGAATCTGGCGATCGAATACCGCCGCTTCACTCATCAAATGCCACATTTTGCGATACAGAGCGACGTCTTCGGCCGCATCGAGCCACAGTTCCGCGTTCCACGTGTCCGCGATGACCAATCGATCATCGATGATCCAGAACCCGTGCTTGGGCGAGAACGGTGTCCGAGTGCCGAGCGGGATGACGCCGAGGGCGACCGTCTCCAGGCCGATGACACCGGCGAGTCGGTCGAGCTGGGCGGCCATGGCAGCGGGGTCGCAGCGGACCGTGTACAAGGCGGCTTCCCAGACGAGGGTGTGAAAGCGGTGCCCCGGCTGATACAGGGCATCTTGGCGCTTCATGCGGGCCCGTACACCGGCCTCGATGTCCCCTGGAGCTCCGTGCCTGTTCGCGACATCAGTGAGAACGCCTCGCGCGTACTCGGGCGTTTGGAAGATACCCGGGACGATGCTCGATTCGAAGATGTGGAGGACTTCGGCGTTGGCCTCTTGCGCCGCATTGGCCTCTTGCACAGCCCGTTGACCGGCGGCGAGTTGTCGGCGCCACGAGCGGTTATGGGTCTCCAGCCCACGTAGGCGCCCTTGCAGTTCACTCCTGGACTCAGGTGCGCCGGCGGCCAGGGCCCATGCGGCCAGGTCGTCAGGAGTAGCGGTCTGCTTGCCGTTCTCAAGACGACTCACCTTGGAAGCGGGCCAACCGAGCAGTTCCGCGAACTGCTTGCCGTTCAGGCCGCCCTCGATGCGCAGGTCGCGGAGCCTGGCACCGAGGGCTTCCCTGGAATGCTGGAAATCCGTACTCACACAGTCGAAGCTACCTGCGCCGCGAAGTCCGTGCGAGGAATCGCGTGATGCCAGGCGGCGTCCCGGATCTGGCAGTAACGCAGCACGCGTTCGGCATCCTCCACGAGTTCGGCGCCGAGGTAGTTGTCGGCCTCGTCGAAGTGCAGCAGCAAGGCTTGCCGAGAGTCGAAGAGCCAGAAATCCTCACGCGGCAAGATCAGATGGTCGGCATCGGCCCGCCACAGGTTGCGGATGTCCTCGCCTGCGGCGTTGTTCACGGCCGCAGAGGCGAGCAGATACAACTGCTCGGGAGTAGGTGCCTGGTCGACGATCCGGACACGCTCGATGCGCTTGCCCAAGCGCACCTGCGTACGCACGTTCGCGCACCACGGGCGGTGGCCGTCGTTCGGGATGGTCCCCGTGGACCTGAACTGACGGTACCTCGGACTTTCACGGTCGGACGCGTATCCGCGACGAGTCTCCAAGCGCCACGCGGTGTGTGCGAACTCGGTGAAGTAGGAACCGAATGTCGCGTCATCGATGAACTTCGGCATCCGTTACTCCTTGGGAGCGAAGCGGGTCAGCAGCTCGCGCGGGACGATCACCATCGACTCCCCGGACAGTGGATTCACCATCTGCTCGATGTCGTCTTGGTCCGCCAAGAATCCCTGTACGAGGACTTCGCCGGTGTCGAGGTCCTCGTACAGGGTGGGGCACTTGCCTTCATCGCTGGTAGTGCCGAGCATGCGAAGCCTGCG
Organism: Streptomyces sp. NPDC048718; assembly: GCF_043198875.1. Lineage (NCBI taxonomy): Bacteria > Bacillati > Actinomycetota > Actinomycetes > Kitasatosporales > Streptomycetaceae > Streptomyces > Streptomyces sp. NPDC048718. Next base: position 323,497 of record NZ_JBICVG010000009.1, on the reverse strand, counting down.
GGCCATCGTTAGCCTCCCTCTTGTGGCGACTGGTCGTCCAACAGGATGCAAGGGCGTGCCTGCGCGTGGGACGGAATTGCGGCGGATTGCTCGTGGCGGTCACGAGCCCAGACGTCGGCAGCAGAGGGAAGCGGGTCGGTGGCTGGTCGGGATCACCGCGCGGAACTCACCCGCCGCGCGTACTCGGCGGTGGGCACGGCGTGGTGCCAGGCGGCGTCCCGTGCCTGGCAGGCGGTGGCGAGCTCGACTGGATCCTCCGAGAGAACGACTCCCAGAGTCGTGTCGTCCTCGTCGAAGACGAAGCGGGCGAGGACACGCGAGTCGAAGAGCCAGAAATCGACGTGGGGCAGCCCGAGCCCTTCGGCTTCAGCTCGGGGAAGGTTGCGGATGTCCTCGCCCGCCGCGACGTTGCCGAGGCCGGAGGCCAGCAAGAATGCCTGGCCCTCGGTAAGCGGTTCGTCGACCAGACGCACGCGTTCGAAGCGCTTTCCTGCGGCAACTTGCTCGCGGACGTTCTCGTGCCAGTCGGCGAAGGGACCGGCGGCGATGTCCGCGCCGGCCTTCCAGCGCCCCCACTTCGGGCTGGTGCGGTCGGTGGCATAGCCCCGGCGGGTCTCCAGGCGCCACGCGGTGTGCTCGAACTCGGCGAAGAAGGAGCTGATCTCCGAGAAGGGGACCATCTCTCCCGCGGTGTCGGGCGAGTCGAAGATGCTGAGCGCCATGGAGCCTCCCGTGCCGGGCCGTCGTGGACTCCAGCATGCAAGATCGGGTGAGGCCGGGCGTCGTGTTTGCGCCTGATTGCGCGGGAGATCAGAAGGCCGAGCGCCCCCGCCCCCGCCTCAGGCCCTCTCGCCGTCCTCGTCCCGCCGCCGCTGCTCGCCCAGCTCGCCACGGCCACCCGACTCGCCCGCGCCGCCCCGGCCATCCCGCTCGCCCCGGCCGCCGCCCGACTCCCCCTGCCCATCCCGCTGCTCCCGCCGCCGCAGCTCCTCCTCACGACGCCGCAGGTCGGCCTCCCAGTCCTTCAGGAGCGACTCGTCCTTCTTGTTGTTCTCCTCGCGCAGCGAGGCCAGGAACTCGGGGTTGTCGTCGGGGGCGACCCACTCCTGCCGGCGCTGGTCGCGGTTGCTCCACGCGCCACCGCCCAGGGGCCCGCCCGCGCGGGCGTGGCGCTTCTTGCCGGCGGCGATCCAGCCGACCGGCCCCACGATCGCGAAGAGCAGGATGATGAGGATCCAGACCACCTTGGGCAGGTGCTGGACCTCGTCCTCGGGGGTGTTCAGGCAGTCGATGAAGGCGTAGATCAGCAGCGCCAGCGGCAGGAGGAAGATCAGTGCCCTGAGCATGTGGAACAGCCCCTTGGAAGCGCCTGGGAAGGGTGAGCGGGACGCGCTTCGCGGCCCCGGTGAAGGGCCCAGCCTAGCCGGTGGCGGATACTTGCCCCTATGGCTTACGACGATCTCCGCTCGCTGCTCAGAGCGCTCGAGCGCGAAGGCGACCTCAAGCGCATCAAGGCCGAAGTCGACCCGTACCTGGAGGTCGGGGAGATCGTCGACCGCGTGAACAAGGCGGGCGGCCCGGCCCTCCTCTTCGAGAACGTCAAGGGCTCGGCGATGCCCCTGGCGATGAACGTCTTCGGCACCGACCGCCGCCTCCTGAAGGCCCTCGGACTGAAGTCGTACGAGGAGATCAGCGAGAAGATCGGCGGCCTGCTGAAGCCGGAGCTGCCGCACGGTTTCGTCGGCGTCCGCGAGGCCTTCGGCAAGCTGGGCTCGATGGTCCACGTGCCGCCGAAGAAGGTGAAGGCGGAGAACGCCCCCGTGCAGGAGGTCGTCCTCACCGGCGACGACGTCGACCTCGACCAGCTGCCCGCGCTGTTCACCTGGCCCAAGGACGGCGGCTCCTTCTTCAACCTGGGCCTCACCCACACCAAGCACCCCGAGACGGGCGTGCGCAACCTCGGCCTCTACCGTCTCCAGCGCCACGACAAGCGCACCATCGGCATGCACTGGCAGATTCACAAGGACAGCCGCAACCACTACGCCGTCGCGGCGGAGCGCGGCGAGCGGCTGCCGGTCGCCATCGCCTTCGGCTGCCCGCCGGCCGTCACGTACGCCTCGACCGCGCCGCTGCCCGGCGACATCGACGAGTACCTGTTCGCCGGCTTCGTGCAGGGCAAGCGGATCGAGATGGTCGACTGCAAGACCGTTCCGCTCCAGGTCCCGGCGCAGGCCGAGGTCGTGATCGAGGGCTGGCTGGAGCCGGGCGAGATGCTGCCGGAGGGCCCCTTCGGCGACCACACGGGCTTCTACACCCCGCAGGAACCGTTCCCCGCACTGAAGATCGACTGCGTGACGATGCGGAAGCGTCCGCTGCTCCAGTCGATCGTCGTCGGCCGCCCGCCGACCGAGGACGGACCGCTGGGACGGGCCACGGAACGTTTCTTCCTGCCCCTCCTCAAGATCATCGTGCCGGACATCGTCGACTACCACCTGCCGGAGTCGGGCGGCTTCCACAACTGCGCGATCGTCTCGATCGACAAGAAGTACCCGAAGCACGCGCAGAAGGTCATGCACGCCATCTGGGGCGCGCACATGATGTCGCTGACCAAGCTGATCATCGTGGTCGACAAGGACTGCGACGTCCACGACCTCCACGAGGTGTCCTGGCGCGCCCTCGGCAACACCGACTACGCCCGCGACCTCACCGTCGTCGAAGGCCCGGTCGACCATCTCGACCACGCCTCCTACCAGCAGTTCTGGGGCGGCAAGGCGGGCATCGACGCCACGAAGAAGCTCCCCGAGGAGGGCTACACCCGCGATGGCGGCTGGCCCGACATGGTCAAGTCCGACCCGGCGACGGCGGCCCTGGTCGACCGCCGCTGGAAGGAGTACGGGCTGTGACCACCGCCGCCGTCCCGGGCGCCCGGCCCGGACGTACCAAGGCCTTCCTGCGCCTCGTGATGATCGAGCACTCGGTCTTCGCGCTGCCCTTCGCGTACATCGCCTCGCTCACCGCCATGTACCAGCTGGACCAGTCGGTCCACTGGTGGACGCTGCTCCTGGTCACCGTCTGCATGGTGGGCCTGCGGACCTTCGCCATGGCCTGCAACCGGATCATCGACCGCGAGATCGACGCGCGTAACCCGCGCACCGCCAACCGCGAGCTGGTGACCGGCGCGGTGTCCGTGCGCTCGGCGTGGACCGGCGCCGGCGTCGCCCTCGCCGTGTTCCTCGGCTCGGCGGCGCTGCTCAACCCGCTGTGCCTCGCGCTCGCGCCGCTCGCGGTCGTGCCGATGGTGGTCTATCCGTACGGCAAGCGGTTCACGAACTTCCCGCACGCCATCCTCGGCCTCGCCCAGTCCATCGGCCCGGTCGGCGCGTGGCTCGCGGTGACGGGGGAGTGGTCCTGGGACGCGGCGATCCTCGGTGTCGCGGTCGGCGTCTGGATCGGCGGCTTCGACCTGATCTTCGCCTGCCAGGACGTCCAGGCGGACCGCGCGCACGGCGTGAAGTCCGTCCCGGCCCGCTTCGGCATCCCGGCGGCGCTGTGGGGCGCGCGGGTCACCGCCGTCGTCACCACGGCCCTGCTCGTCTGGTACGCGCTGGTCACGGACGCGGGCGCGTTCTTCTGGGGCGGTCTGCTGATCGTGGCGGCCGCGTTCTGCTACGAGCACGCGATCGTACGGCCGCACGACCTGTCCCGGCTGAACCGGGCGTTCTTCACGGTCAACGGCTTCATCGGCATTGCCCTCTTCGTGTGCGCGCTGCTCGATCTCGTGGCGCGGGGTCTGGGCGTGTAGTTACGGTCGGCCCGTCTCCGTCCGTCTTCGCGCCCGCGGAGCACGGAGGCGGGAGGCCGGCATGAGGGACGTCGAGCCCGGCGAGCCGCACGCGCGGCTGACCCGGTACGAGGACGTGTTCCCAGGGCACAGGGCGGAGATGGTCGAGGGATCCCTCGTGCTGTGCCCGCTTCGCCCGCACGACAACACCACCGTCTGGATGCTGTGGGCGGCCCTGGAAGCCCAGTTGTCGGCGGACTGGGGCTTCATCAGCGACGTCGCCGTCCCCCTCGACGGCGACAACGAGTTCTGCCCCGACCTGGCGGTGATCCCGGCCGCGGAGGCGGACCGGAATCTGAGCGCCTACTCACCGGAGCTGATCGAGCTGGTGATCGAGGTCGTCTCGCCGAGCAGTGTCCGCAACGACTACGAGGTCAAGAACCGGGCGTACGCCCGGCGCGGCATCCGTGACTACCTGGTTTTCGATCCGTACCAGGAGCACTGCGTCACCTTCTGGCATCCGGGGCCGGACGGCTACCTCGGCCGTGACACCTTCCGGTACGGCGGGACGGTGAGCGTCGAGACCTCGCTCGGCAAGCTCCTCATCGACACCGCCCCCCTCCCCGTCGACCCGAAAGCCTGACGCGTCGACCCCGATCAGGGCCGGATAGGCTCGTCGGCGTGGAGCCGGTGAACAAACAGCAGCGTCGTCCGTGGGTCGTGGGGGTGTCGGGGGCGTCCGGGACGCCGTACGCCGCCGCCGTACTGCGAGGGCTGCTCGCGGCGGGAGAGAGCGTCGACCTGGTGGTGTCGCGGGCGTCGCGGCTGACGCTGCTCGACGAGACGGGCATCGCCTTCCGGGACGCGCACTGGCGCGAGGACCTGGCGGCGTGGCTGGCGCGCGGCGCCGACGGGAAGCCGCACACCTTCGATGTCGGCATCGACGCCGACGGCGCGGCGATGGCCGATGTGCGGTACTGGCCGGCCGGGGATCTGGCCGCCGGGCCGTCCTCGGGGTCGTACCCGGCGAAGGGGATGCTGATCGTGCCGGCGTCGACCGCGTCGGTGGCGGGGGTCGCGCTCGGACTGTCGAAGGATCTGCTCCAGCGGGTCGCGAGCGTGACGCTCAAGGAGCGGCGGCCGCTGGTCGTCGCCGTACGGGAGACCCCGTTGAACGGGCAGACGCTGAAGCACATGGTGGCGCTGGACGAGGCGGGCGCCGTGGTGCTGCCGGCCTCCCCGGCGTTCTACGCGGGGGCGACGCACATCCAGGACCTGGTGGACTTCGTCGCGGGGCGGGTGCTCGACGCGGCGGGGGTGCCGCACACGCTGTACCGCCGGTGGGAAGGAGAGCTGGGTGGAGCCGCTTCCCGTAAGGACTGAACCCCTGAGGGCTGAACCCGTAAGGGCCGTACCCCCAAGGATCGAACCCCCAAGGATCGAATCCGGAGGGGCTGCCCCTGAGGGGGCCGATCCCGTAGGGGCCTACACCGCGGCCCGGTGGCCGGCCCGTCGTGGGGGGCCGGCCCCCGGGCCGGTCAGCGCGTCCGGCGGTGCTTCGGTGAGCACCGCGGTCGACGCTTGGGTGAGCGCGGGAGCCGACGCCGGGGGAAGAAACGTCGTCGGCAGCGCTCTGATCAGCGCTTCTTCGCGGCGGACTTCGTCTTCGGACCGCGCTTCTGCTGGGACGGCTGGTGGGCACGCGAGCGGTTGGCCAGGTCCTGCAGCTCGCGCATGCGGGCGTAGGCCATCTCGATCGTGTACACGGTGATCACCATTCCTGAAAGTTCGTCGTTGATCCACTGATGAATTCACAGGGCGTCCCCCCTGTATGCCTTAGATTCTACACCTATACTCGCGGTATCGCTGGACAATGGAAGGTTTTTTCCTATGGACGCCGTGGACAGGCAGCTCATCCAGGCTTTGCGTGAGAACGGCCGGGCCTCGTATGCCGAGCTGGGCCGTCTCGTCGGGCTCTCCGGCCCCTCCGTCACCGACCGCATCAACCGTCTCGAAGCCGCCGGTGTCATCACCGGCTACCGCGCCACCGTCGACGCGGCCTCCCTCGGCCTCGGCGTCACCGCGCTCATCGGCATCTCGCTGTCCGACGCCGCCGACCACGAGGACGTGGCCCGCCGGCTGAAGGACCTGGCGGAGATCGAGGACTGCTGGTTCATCGCCGGCGACGACTCCTTCATGCTCAAGGTTCGCGGCAGTGACGTCGACGGACTGGAGAAGACGATCCGCCGGCTGTCCGGCACGAAGGGCGTCTCCCGCACCCGTACGACCATCGTGCTCTCCACCAAGTGGGAGAACCGCGTCGGCGAGCTGCCCGAAGAGGTCTGAGCCGACGAGGTCCGGGGCGAAGGCGTCCGAACCGACGAGGTCCGGGCCGGGGAGCCCGGCGGGGTGGGAGTACCGTGGGGGAGCCCTTCGGGCGCCCTCGTGCGGGCGGTACTGGTAGGCAGTCGTCGACGGTCATAGTCGACAGTCATACGAGTGGCAGTGGCACGAGCGGGTTCGTGCAGTACGTAGCAGAGAGTGGGAGGCGGCCGTATGGACGCGGGGCTCAAGCGTGAGCTGGAGCAGAAGGTCCTCGCCGGAGAGCGGCTGAGCCGTGAGGACGGCATCGCCCTGTACGAGTCGGACGATCTCGCCTGGCTCGGCGGACTGGCCCACGAGGTCCGGACCCGCAAGAACGGCGACGTGGTGCACTTCAATGTCAACCGGCATCTGAACATGACCAACGTCTGCACCGCCTCCTGCGCCTACTGCTCCTTCCAGCGCAAGCCCGGCGAGAAGGACGCCTACACCATGCGCATCGAAGAGGCCGTGCGCCTCGCGAAGGCGATGGAGGGCGAGAACCTCACCGAGCTGCACATCGTCAACGGGCTGCACCCCAACCTGCCCTGGCGCTACTACCCGCGCTCGCTCTCCGAGCTGAAGAAGGCGCTCCCGAACGTCTCCCTCAAGGCGTTCACCGCCACCGAGATCCACCACTTCGAGACCATCTCCGGCCTGTCGGCCTCGGAGATCCTCGACGAGCTGATCGAGGCCGGCCTGGAGTCGCTGACCGGCGGCGGCGCCGAGATCTTCGACTGGGAGGTCCGGCAGCACATCGTGGACCACTCCACCCACTGGGAGGACTGGTCCCGGATCCACCGGCTCGCGCACGAGAAGGGGCTCAAGACCCCGGCCACGATGCTCTACGGGCACATCGAGGAGCCGCGCCACCGCGTCGACCACGTGCTGCGGCTGCGTGAGCTCCAGGACGAGACCGGCGGCTTCCAGGTCTTCATCCCGCTGCGCTACCAGCACGACTTCGTGGACATGAAGGACGGCAAGATCCGCAACCGGCTCCAGGCCCGCACCACCATGGCCACCGGCGCCGAGGCCCTGAAGACGTTCGCTGTCTCGCGGCTGCTGTTCGACAACGTCCCGCACGTCAAGGTGTTCTGGGTGATGCACGGCGTCCAGACCGCCCAGCTGGCACTCCAGCACGGCGCCGACGACATGGACGGCTCGGTCGTCGAGTACAAGATCACGCACGACGCCGACAACTACGGCACCCCGAACAAGCTGACCCGCGACGACCTCCTGGAGCTGATCCAGGACGCCGGCTTCCGGCCGGTGGAGCGGAACACGCGCTACGAGATCATCCGCGAGTACCCGGGCCCGGACGCGGGCCGCCGCGAGTCGCCGCAGCCGATGCGGGTCTGACTCCGTCGCCGTACCGAGAGGTGCGAGCCGAGGGGCGCCAGGTAAGAGGCGCGAGGTAAGAGGTACGACGCGAGGGCGCCGGGCCGGTGCCCGTACGGGGGAATCCGTACGGGGCACGGGTGCGGCGCCCTCGTGCGTGCGTGGCGCGCGGTGAGCGGCGCGGTCCGGCTCGACCCGGTGCGGGTCCGGTGCGGGTCCGGTTCCTGTACGGCGCCGGCCCCGCGCCCGTGCGGACTTCCCTGTGCGGACTTCCCTGTGCGGACTTCCCCGTACGGATCTCCCCGTGCGGATCTCCCCGTACGGTCTTCCCCGTACGGGTCAGCCCAGCGTCAGCAGCATCATGATGTCGTCGCGGTCGTCGCCCGGGGCCACCCGGACGGCGCCCGGGACGCGGCCGACCTCCTTGTATCCGGCCCGCGCGTAGAAGTCCTCCAGGCCGAGGCCGCCGCGGCAGCTCAGCCGGATCGCCTCGACGCGTTCGAAGCCCTCGGCGGTCCGGGCCGCCCGCTCGACCGCCTCCATCAGCGCGCGCCCGTACCCCTTGCCCTGGTGGCCGGGGTGCACCATCACCGTGTACAGCCAGATCCAGTGCGCCTGAAGGTCGTCCGTGTTGAAGGTGAGGAAGGCGGTGGCGGCCACCCGGCCGTCCTCGTCGTGGCCCACGAGCAGCCGGGTGCGGCCCTCCTCCATCGTCAGCATCTGCCGCAGCAGCGCCGGGCGGATCTCCTCCGGCGTCACGGGCGGGACGAAGCCGACGGCGCCGCCCGCGTTGGAGACGTCCGCCCAGAGGGCGAGGATGCCATCGCGCAGCGTGGGGTCGACGGCGGGATCGAGCGTGAAAGTAAGGGTCATGGAGGGAAGGTATCCCTTACGGATCGGCCGCTCAAGGGCCCCGCTCCCGGGCTTCGCGCCCGCGCGTGTTTCACTGGAAGGACGCTCGTCCGGTATGGGAGGAACTCGCATGCTCCGCTACACCCTGATGCGCCTCGGCATCTTCGCCGGCAGCTTCGCCGTGCTGTGGGGCCTGGTCTACGCCCGTGTGCTGCCGCGCGGCCTCGGCGATTCCAACCTGCTGTGGGTCCTCGTGCTCTCGGTGGTCGTCTCCGCGCCGCTCAGCTTCGTCCTGCTGCGCAAGCAGCGCGACGCCATGAGCACCGAGATCGTGCGGAAGGTCGACCGGGCGAAGTCCCGCCTGGAGTCGAACCGTTCCGCCGAGGACGCCGCCTAGGAAGCGCTCGCCGGGCGCGCGCCGCGCCTGCTGAATACGGCGTAAGAGGCGCGTAAGTTTCCTCACACTCGTAGCTGCACCCCGGACGGGGCCTCAAGGGCTCCCGTCCGGGGTGTTCTGCGTTACCCGCAAGTCTTGCGGGTGCTTTGATGCGTTTTATCAGGTTTTTTCGTCGGGTCGACGGTGGCCTGTGCGCGCTTCCGAGCCCTCCCCGCGCCCCGCGCGAGGGGTGGATGGGTGTACCCGTACCCAAAGAAGGGCTTTGAGGATCTCAAAGTTCAAGTGTTAACGTACTGGGCATGAAGACAGCAGTGCGCCTCCCCGATGCCGCGAGCGAACCGCTCGTCGCGCGCCTGCACGTCGACCTGTGCCGCTGTATGTCCGCGGTCTGTTGCCGCGTGCTCTGATCTTCGACCGCCGACCAGGCCCCCGGGTCCCCGACCCGGAACCGGTCCCCGGTCCTTCGATCCCGGCGTCATCATGCAGCGGCCCGCGCGCTGAGCGCGTGTGACTGCCGCACCCCCGTCCTCGTATTTCCCCGATACGCACCACTGGAGTGTGTCCGTGTCCGCGTCCTCGTCCGCGCCCTCTTCGGCGCCGGTGGCGAAGTCCCGCATACCGAAGATCCCGTTCTGGGCCCAGATCGTCGCCGGTCTCGCGCTCGGTGTCCTGCTCGGGTGGCTCGCCCGCAGCCAGGACATCGGCTGGCTCAAGGAGGCCCTGGCGCAGGTCGGCGGCATCTTCGTCCAGCTGCTGAAGCTGGCCGTCGCCCCGCTCGTCTTCTTCGCGATCCTGGTCTCGATCAGCAACCTGCGCAAGGTCAACAACGCGGCCCGGCTGGCCGCCCAGACCCTGATCTGGTTCATGATCACCTCGCTGATCGCCGTCGGCATCGGTCTCGCGATCGGCCTGCTCACCAACCCGGGTTCGGGTACCGGCCTCACGCCGAAGGACGGCAAGCTGCCCGAGCACCAGGGCAGCTGGATCGACTTCCTCACCGGCATCATCCCGACGGACGTCATCACGCCGTTCACCGAGCTGAACGTCCTGCAGATCGTCTTCATGGCCGCCGTCGCCGGTATCGCCGCGCTCAAGATCGGCCCGAAGGCGCAGCCGCTGCTCTCCCTCTCCGAGTCGGTCCTGGAGCTGCTCCAGAAGGCCCTGTGGTGGGTCATCCGGCTGGCCCCGATCGGCACCGCCGGCCTCATCGGCCGCGCCATCGTGAACTACGGCTGGGACCTGATCGGCAAGTACGCCACCTTCACCGCCGACATCTACATCGGCTGCGCGCTCGTCCTCTTCGGCGTCTACCCGCTGCTGCTCGCGACCGTCGCCAAGCTGAACCCGCTGCAGTTCTTCAAGGGCGCCTGGCCGGCCATCCAGCTGGCCTTCGTCTCCCGCTCCTCCGTCGGCACCATGCCGGTCACCCAGAAGGTCACCGAGCGCCTCGGCGTCCCGAAGGAGTACGCGTCCTTCGCCGTGCCGTTCGGCGCCACGACGAAGATGGACGGCTGCGCCGCGATCTACCCGGCGCTCTCCGCGATCTTCATCGCGCAGATCTTCGACGTCCAGCTCGGCATCCGGGACTACCTGCTCATCGCGTTCGTCTCGGTCATCGGCTCGGCGGCCACCGCCGGCCTCACCGGCGCCACGGTCATGCTGACGCTGACCCTGTCCGCCCTGGGCCTGCCGCTGGAGGGCGTCGGCCTGCTGATGGCGATCGACCCGATCCTGGACATGATGCGCACCGCCACGAACGTCGCCGGTCAGGCGCTGATCCCGGTGATCGTCGCGGCCCGGGAGAAGATCCTGGACCACACCGCGTACGCGACGGCGTCGGGCTCCCCGATCGACGAGACGGTGAGCGCGCCGCAGGCCGAGCCGAAGGTCGCGGTCGCCGCCTGACGCGCACCGCGCGCACGCCTCTCGCACAGACACGCACCGTGCCCCGGACCGATCCGATCGGTCCGGGGCACGGTGCGTGTAGGTGGGTGCGGTGCGGAGTCGGGGCGCGCGTACGACCTCAGGGCCAGAGGAGTTCGCGGACCCAGCCGCCCCCGGATCCGGCCCCGCCCCCGCGGCGGTAGCGGAGACGGATGTGGCGGCGCCGCTCGTCGCCCTGGAAGAACTCCACCTCGGTCGGCTCGACCACGTACAGCGTCCAGCTCTCCGCGTGCGCCTCGGGCTCGCGCAGGGCGCGGTCCCAGGCCGCTTCGCTCGCCCGGGCGAGGGTGTCGAGGGAGCCGAGGATCTCGCTCTGGTGGCCGACGAGGGCGGAGGCGAGGGCGCCGGGGGTACGGGCGTGCAGGTCGGCGTACGCCTCCTCGCGCGTCCCGGTCGTCACCGGCCCCCGGACCCGCACCTGGCGGCCCTGCGCCGGCCAGTAGAAGCCGAGGGCGGCCTCGGGGCGGTCGGCGAGCTGGCGGCCCTTGGCGCTGCCGGCGTGCGAGGCGAAGTGCCAGCCGCGGGCGTCGGCGCCGTGCAGCATCACCGTACGGACGTCGGGGCGGCCGTCCTGGTCGACGGTGGCCAGGGACAGGGTGTGCGGTTCGACGGCCCCGGCGTCGACCGCGCCGGTGAACCAGGTGTGGAAGAGCGCGACCGGGTCGTCCGGCGCCTCGGCCGGATCGAAGCCGGGCAGCGGGGTGTCCCAGACCCGCAGGGTCCGCAGGGCCTCGTGGAAGCGGCGCTCAGTGTTCCCGCCGTCGCCGTCGCTGTTGCCGCTGCCGGTCTTGCCCTTGTTCTCGGCGGTGTCGTTGTCGTTGGCCTTGGGGTCCTTGGCGTCCATGGGCTCCATCATGCGTGCGCGTGGTTTGCCGCGCCGGGGGCCGTCTGTCGCGGATAGGCCGGCCGGGCACGGGTAGTGCCTGACGGTGTCAGCCGCGGCCGAGGACCACCGTGCCCGAGGAACAGAACCAGCCCCCGGTGCCGGAGGCCACCGCAAGCTCGGGGAGCGAGCCGTCGGGCCGCCGTACCTGGAGCCCGGGGGCCTCGCCGCGCAGCTGCCGGACCGCCTCGACGAGCAGGAACAGTCCGCGCATCCCGGGGTGGCAGGCGGACAGTCCGCCGCCGTCGGTGTTCACCGGCAGCCGGTCCTTGTCGGCGAAGTACGCGCCGCCCTCGCCCTTCGCGCAGAAGCCGAGGTCCTCCAGGGTCACCAGGGTCATATAGGTGAACGCGTCGTAGATCTCGGCGAGTTCGATGTCGGCGGGGGTGACGCCGGCCCGTTCGAAGGCGAGCGCGCCGCTGACGGCGGCCGGGGAGAGGGTGAAGTCCTCCCACTGCGACATGGCGGCGTGCGAGACGTACGCGCCGGTGCCGAGGATCCACACGGGCGCCTTCACGGTGTCCGGCACGTACTCCTCGGCGGCCAGCAGGACCGCGCAGCCGCCGTCGCCGCGGACGCAGCAGTGCAGCTTGGTGAAGGGGTCGGCGATCATCGGGCCGCCGAGCACGTCGTCGGTGGTGAGCGGGGTGCGGTACATCGCCTCCGGGTTGCGGGCGGCGTTCGCCCGCGCCTGGACGGCGACTTCGGCGAGCTGGGCGAGGGTGGTGCCGTACTCGTGCATATGGCGGCGCGCGGCCATCGCGTACTTGGCGATCAGGCTGTGTCCGTAAGGGACTTCGTACTGGAGCGGGCCCCGCGCGCCGAAGGAGAGGTTGCCGGTGCGGCGGCGGGCCCGGACGTCGGCGCGGGCGGTCGAACCGTAGACGAGCAGAACCGCGCCGGCGTGACCGGCGGCGATGGCGTCGGCGGCGTGCGCGGCCATGACCTCCCAGGTGGCGCCGCCGACGCTGGTGGAGTCGGTCCAGCGTGGGCGCAGGCCCAGGTATTCGGCGACCTCGACCGGGGCGAGGGTGCCGAGCCCGGCGGAGGCGAGGCCGTCGATCACCGACCGGTCGAGCCCGCTGTCCGCGAGGGCGCGGCGGGCGGCCTGGGCGTGCAGGGCGTAGGGAGTGGGCCCGTCGACCCGGCCGCAGTCGGCCAGGGCCACGCCGACGACGGCGACGCGGCGGCGGTGCTGGTCCCCGTGAGCGCGCGTGCGGGAGAGGGGAGACATGAATCTGACGGTACATCAGTTTTCTTGGATCGCCAGAGGTATCGGGTCTGGGCTTCTCGTGAGGACGCACCTAGCATGACGGCCCGTCAGATACCGGGGAAGCCCGCGGAGGGGAAGCCCATGGAGGCCGGACCCATGCATGCCGTCGAGGTCGATGCCATCGCGGTCGGCGCGACCGCTACCGAAGAACGGCGGGAGATGCGCCGCACGCTGCGCGATCTGCTCGCCCGGCGCGCCGGGCCGGCCGGGAGCCGCGCGGCCGTCGCCACCGCCGAGGGGTACGACGCCGGGCTGTGGACCGCCCTCGCCGGCACCCTCGGACTGCCCGGCCTCACCCTGCCCGAGCGGTACGGCGGGGCCGGCTGCGGCCTCGCCGAACTCGCCCTCGCCTGCGAGGAGATCGGCCGCACCCTGACCCCCTCGCCGTTCCTCGCCACGGCCGTCCTCGCCGCCCCGCTGATCGCCGCCCTCGGCAGCGAGCGGCAGCGCGCCGAGCTGCTGCCCCGAATAGCCGCGGGAACTCTGACCTGCGCGCTCGTACTTCCCGGGGGTGGAGCCGGGGCCGGGGGCGGGCTCGGGGTCGGTGGTCCGCTGCCGTTCGCCCTCGGGCTCACCGGCGACAACACCTCCCTGCCCTGGTCGGGCGACGGCCGCTCCGGCGGCATCCAGGCCACCCGCCCGGACGGCACCCACTGGTCGCTGTACGGGGAGGCCGGGCACGTCCTTGACGGGCACAGCGCCGGGCTGCTCCTGGTCGCCGCGCACACCGGCGGCTTCCCGCGCGGCCGCACCCTTCTCTTCCTGGTGTGGCCAAAGGGGGAGGAGGCGTCGTCCGGAGCGCCGGGGCTTGTCCGGCGGCGGGAGGCGACCCTGGACCTGACCCGCACCCAGGCCACCGTCCAATTGCGGGGAGTTCCGGCCGAGTTGCTGGGTGAGCGTGACGACGGGGTCGGGGTGCCGGGGGTGTTGGACGCGGTCGGGCGTACCGTCGCCGTCGCCTTGGCCGCCGAGGCGGTGGGGGCCGCGCGCGGCGCGCTCGACCGTACCGTCGAACACGTCACCACACGCGAGCAGTTCGGCCGCCCCATCGGCTCCTTCCAGGCGGTCAAACACCGGCTCGCCGACGCGCTCGTCGCCATCGAGTCGGCCCGCTCCCTGACGGGATACGCCGTCGCGGTGGCGGACGGGAAGGGTGAGGGCGGGGGCGGGTCGGGGCCGTGGGGCGGCGGGCCGGAGGGGGCCGTGGCCGCCGGACTCGCTCTCGCGCAGGCCCTGGACGCGCAGCGCGCGGCGGCGGCCGAGACGGTCCAGTTGCACGGAGGGATCGGCGTCACCTGGGAGCACGACGCCCACCTCTACTTCAAGCGGGCCACCGCCGACGAACTGCTCTTCGGCCCCGCCTCCCGGCTGCGCGCCCGCGCCGCCGAGCGGGACCAACTGGCCGGGGGTGCGCGATGAGCGGGACACCGTTCGGTGTGCGGGTGATGCGGAAGGTCTCCTCCACCCGCGTCTTCGCCCGGACAGCGCCGCACGTCATACCCGCCCTGGACCGGGCCGTACACCGGCTGACCAGGGGAAAGGTGCTGCTGAGCGCGCGGATGCTGCCGGGGGTCGTGCTGACCGCCCGGGGCGCGAGGAGCGGGCTGCCGCGGGTGACCCCGCTCGCCTGCGTACCGGAACCGGGCGGGACCTGGCTCCTGGTGGGCTCCAACTTCGGCCGGCCGGGTCATCCGGCCTGGACGGGCAATCTCCTCGCGCACCCGGACGCCGAAGTCAGCTGGCGCGGGGAGAACGTCACCGTACGGGCGCGGCTGCTGACGGGGGAGGAGCGGGCCGAGGCATGGCGGGCGGCGCTGGTGTTCTGGCCGCCGTACGCCACGTACCAGGCCCGGATCGAGCGGGAGATCCGGCTGTTCCGGCTGACCCGGACACCGGCGCCGGCACAGGCGTCGACGCAGGCATCGGCATCGGCACCGGCACAGGCGCCCTCGCCGGCACAGGCATCGACACCCCCGCCGGCGGGGGCGTGACGCGGGGGAGAAGGCGTCAGGGCATAACGAACGCCGGCGGCGGTCCGGCCCCGTGCGGAAGGCAGGGGGCCGTACCGCCGCCGGCGCGACAGGACGGGTGAAGGGAGCGGGGCGCTCCCGGGGCGGGGGCGGGTTACCTCGTCGGCTTCTTGCCCGTGATTCCCAGGTGCACCAACAGGGCCAGGTTCGGCTTGAGTTCGGCCTGCTTCACGCCCCAGGACGTGAAGCCCTTCTGGTGGCCGGCGACCGCCGCCAGCATCGCCACCAGCGAGCCCGCCATCGCCGCGGGGCTGACGTCCTTGTCGACCTTGCCCTTGGCCTGGAGCTCCTTCACCGCGTCCGTGAGGGAGTTGGTGACCGAGTTCAGGATCTTCATGCGGATCTTGTAGAACCGCTTGTCGCCCTCCGCGGCCCCGAGGTCCACCACCCGCAGGATCGCGTCGTTCTTGCGCCAGAAGTCCAGGAACCCGTCGACGAGATCCTCGGCGGTCTGCCAGCCGGCCTTGCCGACCCAGGAGCGGCCGGAGACCAGTTCGGTCAATCCTGCGCCTTCCTTGGCCATTTCTTCCGCGATTTCGAGGACAGCGCCCTCGACGTCGGGGAAGTACTGATAGAACGTCGCGGGTGAGGTTCCCGCCTTGCGGGCCACGTCGATGACCTTGACGTCCCGGTAGGGCGAGGAGCTGAGCATCTCGCCGAGGCAGTCGAGCAGTTTCTGCCGCGTAGCCTGACCGCGTCGTCCGGCCACGCGGCCGTCGACGGTGCGTACTTGTCCTGTCATGCCGTCAGCTTACCGACGGGTGATCCGCGCGCGATTCGGCCGACTGCAAATGGGGGCACCCCTGCCCTCGGGGCCGCCGTCAGGGCCTGTCCAGGCCCGGTCAGCGCCCCCTTCCGAGCCCGGTCCGGGCCGCTCCGCCTCCCGCGTACCACCGCTTCTCGCGCCCGCACCCCTGGCCACGCCCCCGGCCACGCCCCTGTCCGTGTGCCGAGCCGCCCCGGGTACCGTTCCCGGGCGGCTGCCACCCCGCGGTTCGCCGCCGGTTCGCCGCCGTTGCGTCGCGCTCTCGCGCGTCGCCGCGCGCCCGTGTCACCGGCGCACCACCCCCACCACCCCAATAGTCTTATCAACAGCCTGTGGACAAGTTCGGTGGACAACTCAAGGGGGACAAGGTCTCCGCACTCACTATGGGCGCGTATGTTCGGTTTTCGGTGTCCGGGGGCGCGAGCGGAGCCTGTGCGCGGGCATCCATTCTGAGGCCATGGGCGTACACGCACAGGGGACCCCGAGCTGGGTGGAGGCACAGCTGCCCGACCTGGAGGCCGGCAGACGCTTCTACGGCGGGCTCTTCGGCTGGAGTTTCGACGACGACCGCCACGAGGCCCTGCTCGACGGGCGGCGCGTCGCCGGGATCATCCCGAAGCGGGACGGCCGGATGCCCACCACCTGGACCCTCTACCTGGCCGCGAGCGACGCCGGCACCGTGGCCGCCCGCATCAAGGACGCCGGCGGGCGGATGGTGATGGAGCCGTACCCCGTCGGCCCGTTCGGCGTCCGCGCCCTCGCCGCCGACCCCGGCGGCGCCGTCTTCGGCGTACGGCAGGCGGGCGACGAGAACGGGTTCGCCGTCACCGGCGAACCCGGCTCCTTCTGCTGGGTGGAGGTCCACACCCGGGCACCCGACGCGGTCGACACCTTCTACGCCACCGTCTTCGGCTGGCTCGGCCACCACCAGACCGAGCCCGGGCCGGCGGCGGCCGACTACCGGCTGTGGTCCCCGCCCGGCACCCGCAGCCCCGACACGGCCACCGCCTTCGGCGGCCGGGCGGTGATGCCCGCCGCCGTACCCGCCGCGTTCCCGGGACACCTCCTGGTCCACTTCGCCGCCCGCGACTGCGACGAGACCTGCGATACGGCCGCCCGCCTCGGCGGCCGCATCGTCCTCGCGCCGCGCGACACCCCCCACGGCCGTACCGCTGTCCTCGACGACGACCAGGGCGCGCGCTTCGCGATCCTCACCCGGTCGTAGAGGTCGTAGAGGTCGTAGAGGTCGGTGAGGTCGCAGAGGCCGCCGGGGCCGTCGCGGTCGGCGGGACGCATTGCCCGGCGCCGGTCCGGTGCCGGTCCGACGGCGGTCCCGCGCTGATGTGGCGTACCGCCGGGAGGGCGGCGACCATGGGAGAGGCCGGACGGCGCGTACGAGTGCGTACGACACCCGAGGGTCCGGCAGGGAACCAGGTGATCGCCCATGTGTCGGTGGCTCGCGTACTGGGGAACGCCGGTACTGCTCGAAGACATCCTGTACAAACCGTCCCACTCCCTGATCGACCAGAGCCTGCACTCCAAACTCGGCGTGGAGACCACCAACGGCGACGGGTTCGGCGTCGGCTGGTACTCGCCGGAGAGCAATGTCCCGGCGCTGCTGCGGGACGTCGGCCCGGCGTGGAGCAACCGCAATCTCCGGGAGCTGGCGGACCATGTCCGCTCCCCGCTGTTCTTCGCCCACATCCGGGCGTCGACGGGGTCGGCCATCCAGCAGTCGAACTGCCACCCGTTCCGGCACGGCCGCTGGATGTTCATGCACAACGGCGCCATCGCCGGGTACCCCCTCATGCGCCGTGACCTCACCATGCTGGTCGACCCCGCGCTCTACGCCGACATGGAGGGCACGACGGATTCCGAGGTGATGTTCTACCTGGCCCTCACCTACGGCCTCGACCGGGACCCGCCCGCCGCCGTCGCCGCGATGGCGGGCGCCGTGGAGCGGATCGCCGGCGAGCACGGGGTGGAGTTCCCGCTCCAGATGACGATCGCCCTCACCGACGGCACCCGCGTCTGGGCCTTCCGCTATTCCACCGCGCAGGCCTCGCGTTCGCTCTTCTACAGCGCCCAGCCGGACGCCCTGCGCAGACTCCACCCCGACAACGCCTTCCTGAAGGAGATCTCCGACGACACCCGCCTCGTCGTCTCCGAGCCCCTCGGCGATCTGCCCGAGGCGTGGGTCGAGGTGCCGGAGAACACCTACGGCGTGGTCCAGCCCGGCGAGGACGAGATCCACCGGTTCGCTCCCACGATGGCCTGAGGGCGGCGCCCGCCGCTCGCGTGGCACCCCGCTTCCGCCCCCGGATTCGCAACCACCGCCCCGGACAGGAACAATCAGGGTCCACGGGCCGTACTGTCATGGCCCGACGGGGAGGTGGCAGGCAAGTGGAGCAGCTGACGCAGCACGACCCGAGGAGGATCGGGCCCTTCGAGGTGCTGGGCCGGCTCGGCGCGGGCGGCATGGGCCTCGTCTATCTCGCGCGCTCGGCGTCCGGGCGGCGCGTGGCGATCAAGACCGTACGGACGGAACTCGCCGAGGACCAGCTGTTCCGGGTCCGCTTCACCCGCGAGGTCGAGGCCGCGCGGGCGGTCTCCGGCTTCTACACGGCCGCCGTCGTCGACGCCGATCCGCGCGCCGCGGTGCCGTGGCTCGCCACCGCGTACGTCCCCGCTCCCTCCCTCGAAGAGATAGTGAACGAGTGCGGGCCGCTGCCGGCGCAGGCGGTGCGCTGGCTCGCGGCCGGCGTCGCCGAGGCCCTGCAGTCGATCCACGGCGCCGGTCTCGTCCACCGCGACCTCAAGCCGTCGAACGTCCTCGTCGTCGAGGACGGCCCGCGGGTGATCGACTTCGGTATCGCGTCCGGGGTCTCCAACACGCGTCTGACCATGACCAACGTCGCCGTCGGCACCCCCGCCTACATGTCTCCCGAGCAGGCCCGCGACTCGCGCGGGGTCACCGGCGCCAGCGATGTCTTCTCGCTCGGTTCGATGCTGGTCTTCGCCGCCACCGGACACGCCCCCTTCCACGGCGCCAACCCGGTCGAGACGGTGTTCATGCTGCTGCGTGAGGGCCCGGACCTGGAGGGTCTGCCGGAGGAGCTGCGGCCGCTCATCGACGCGTGCATGCGGATGGAGGTCGGCCAGCGGCCCAGCCCGGCCGACCTCCAGGCGATGCTGGCCCCGCACCTGTTCGACTCCGGCGCGGCCGGCGACGACAGCGGTACGGCGGCGGCCTGGCTGCCCGCGTCCGCCACCGAGCTGATCGAGGCGCGCCGCGGCGGGCGGCCGAATCCCCCGCAGCGTCCCGCCGCCCCGCCGATGCCGCCGCGCCCGCCGCGACCGCCGGCCGCGTGGGACGGCGGCGATCCGCGTGCGGCCGACCGCCCGGCGGGTGGCCGCCACGCCGGTCCCGCGCACTCCGCTCCCGCGCCGGCCCAGGTGTCCGCCCAGGTGTCCGGGGCGGGGCCCGTGTCCGCCGCCGTGGCCGCGCCGCCGGTCGTACCCGGCCCGGGGCCCGTGCCCGTATCGGCCCCCGCGCCCGTATCGGCTCCCGTGTCCGCTTCCGCCGCCGTGGCCGACCCTGGTCCGGTACGGCTCGCGGGCGCCGCCGTCCCGATCGGCCCCGGCCCCCGGGTGGCCGACACCCGCGCCGCGCTCTCCCTCGGCCCCGGCGCCGCCGCGGGCACCGCCACCGGCTGGATCCGCCCGCCGGGCGGCACCACGCACGGCGCCGCTCCCGGCACCGGCCCCGGTGCCGAACCGGGCCCGCCGCCCGGAGCCCGCCCCCTGCCCGGTACGGGACCGGGTGCGGGACCCGGTACGGGGCCCGGTGCGAGCGCCGCGTCCGCGCCCGGGGCGCACGCCCCGGCGGCCGGGGCCACGGCCGCGCCGCAGGGCCCCGGCCCCTGGCGGCCCTGGCGTTTTCGCATGTCCAACGATGTGTGGGGCACCCCCGTCGTCGACGGCGACCTGCTCTACGTCACCTCCTTCGAGGTCCACGCGCTCGACACGGCCAGCGGCCGGCGCCAGTTCAAGACCCGGGACGTCGCCTGGTCGATGGCGGTGGCCCAGGGCCGTATCCACGCCTCCGACGGGCCCACGCTCTACGCGCTCGACGCCCACGACGGCAGCGAGCGCTGGCGGCTGCACACCGACGCCTGGGTGTACTCGCTCCAGGTCGACCGGGGCACCGTCGTCACCGGCACCCGGGGCGGCGGCGTCCAGGCGTGGGAGGCGTCCAACGGCGCCAAGCTGTGGGAACTGAGCGGCGCGCAGACCGACTTCGAGACGGTCGAGGGCGGACCGGCCGTGCACGGCGACACCGTGTACGTGTGGCGCGAGGCCCGCCTCCAGGCGCTCGACGCCCGTACCGGCGCCGAGCGCTGGTCGTACCCGATCGGCGACGCCGCCTCCTGCGCCCACGTACCGCTGCGGCTGGCCCCGGCGGAGGACGGCTGCGTGTACGTCGCGGCCGGGACCCGGGTGCTGTCGATGGACATCGCGAGCGGGCATGTGCGCTGGCACTTCGAGGCGCCGGCGGTCTTCGTCTCGCCGCCCGCCTTCGCGCCCGGACCGGCCGTCACCGGCGGCGGGGTCTATCTCGCCGACCACCTCGGCACGGTGTACGCGCTCGACGCGACCACCGGCCAGGACCGCTGGCGGATCGCGACCGAGCCGCGCCAGTCCACCGAGCCGGTGCTTGTCACCGCCGGGCACGTCCATGTCGGCAGCGGCAGCGCCCTGTACACGCTCGACGCGGTCACCGGCACCCCGAAGTGGCGGTTCGCGGCGGGCGGCGAGCTGATCGGCACCCCGGTGGTCGCCGACGGCCGGGTCCACTTCGGCTCGGCAGACCACGTCCTCTACACCCTGGACGCGGCCGGCGGGCAACTGCGCTGGAAGCTGGCGACGGGCGGCGAGATCACCGGCTCGCCGGTGGCCCGGAACGGGGTCGTGTACGCGTGCAGCAAGGACCGCTGCGTGTACGCGCTGGACGCGGTGAAGGGGACGGCGACCAACCGGGGCGCGTGAGCGGGGGGTGGCGGTCTTACGTTGTCCCGGGGGTACTGGTGCTCAGTTGGCACCAGATCCGCTTGCCGGTGGCGACGTACTCGACGGCCCAATGGTCGGCCAAGGCGTCGACGAGGAGCAGGCCACGTCCGAACTCCCGCTGAAAGCTCGCCGGTTGGGGCACGGCTGGCTTCGACCGGTCGGTGTCCAGAACGGTGATGCGGACGGTGGTCTCCGTGGCGCGGGTGACGGCCACGGTGACCTGCCGCGAGTGCGTGTGGGTGACGACGTTGGTGACCAGCTCGGAGACGAGGAGCCGGGCCGTGTCGGCCAGTTGGTCCAGGCCCCAGGCCGTGAGGGCGGCGGCGACATCGCGGCGGGCCTGGGCGGGGGCGGTGTCGCGGGCGGGATACGCGGTGGTGTAGCCGGGCAGGGCGGCGGGAGCGGCCGGGGCGACCGGGGTGCGGGCGGGGTCGTGGTCGTGGGGGGTGGTGCTGGGGCTCGTGTGCATCGTCGCCTCGGCGATCTGGGGTGCGGGAGGGCGGGGGAGAGCGGGGGAGGGGTGTCCGTCCGCGCCGGGCGGGCGGCGCTCAGGTGAGGCGGCCGGTGAGGGACGACAGGGTGGTGCCGTCGACCTCGGCGCGGGTGATCTCACGTATCAGCTGGTCGGCGACGACCCGTTGGGCGCGGGGGTCGCCGAACAGGACGACCTCGTCGGGCAGCGTCTCCCCGTGGTGTCCGTACACCGTTCCGCGCACCCCGACGACCTCGGCCTCGGTCACCCGCAGGACGAGGGCACCGTGGCGGAGGTGCCGGTACTCGTGCAGCACCTCGGCGGCGTCGGCGAGGCAGAGCGGCGGCGTGGCGACGAGGAGGGGGCCGGACGGGTCTCCCGCCAGTCGGGTGCCGGTCGCGGGCAGCACCCACAGGGTGCCGCGGCGGTCCACGTCGGGAGGGCCAGCGCAGCCCGCGCACCGCAGGGATTCCATGACGGCGACCTGGCGGTGGGCGTGGTGCTCGCCCCATTGGGGAGGGCCGCTCCGCTCGCCCGTCCACCTGCGGAGCAGGATTCCCTCCACCGTCCGGTCGTCGGGCCGTTCGTCGCGGTAACCGACCCTGCCGGAGGCGTCGATGACGATCTCGGTGTCGTCGGCGCGGTGTTCGTTCTCGTGCGGGGCGACGATCACGGTGACTCCAGGGTGATCGCCTCGCGCACGGACCGCGCGCGCCAGTCCTCGGGGTAGAGCAGCGCGGTGAACCGGCCGGAGCCGGCCACGCGCGTCAGGGCCCTCCGGTACCAGTACGGGTCCATGCTGATGTGCCGCTCGTGTACGGCGAGTACGCCGTCCGCCTCGGCGTGCCGCAGGCGCGCCTCGACGGAGCGCCATCGCGAGTCGGGGTGCTGCGGGTCGACTATCCCCGTGTCGTCGTGGACCTCGTCGGCCACCCGCCACCCCCACCGCTCCGCCGCGTTCCGCAGGCTCCGGAAGAGCGCGCCGGGGTCCTGGTCCGGCAGCGTCTTCACGTAGAGCAGGACGTCGGGGCACTGCCAGCGGGCCGGTTCGAGCGCCTTGGCGTTCAACTCCATGCGGAACCGGCGGCGTTCGAACTGTTCGGCCGCGAGTTCGCGGTCACCGGGGGAGGGCGGCGCGCAGCGGCGCCGACGGCTGAGGGTGGTGCTGGTCTGGATACCGGCAGGGGTGCCGGTCTGAGTGTTCGCCATGATCGGCCTCGGCTCACGGGAGGGCGAAGGGGACGTCTGGGCAAGGGGCATCACGCCGGGTGATGGAACAGCAGCGCTGTGTTGTGCCCAGAATTAGCATGGCAGTGGAATAGCCTCAAGGAAAGTCGTCTCGCAGAATTCTGCGGGAGAACTTTTGTGCGCGAACTATCGTGCGAAATAAGCGAGTTGGTGAAACGCTTTGAATGTTCTACCGTTTGCTCGAAGCCGCATTGCGCGGCCTGAATGTTCACCGCCAGACTGTGAGTCATACGGGAGAGAGGGCGGGGATGACCGACACCGCTACGCCTGACGCACCTGCCATCGAGTCGGCGACGCCTGCCTTGTGCCGCCTGCACCTCGGTGTGGAGCTTCGCAAGCTGCGGGAGGGCCGGAACATGAAGGCCGCGGAGGTCGCGCGGCGGCTCATATGGGCAGGCTCCAAGATCACGCGCCTGGAGACCGCGGACAACGGAGTCGTGGAACCCTCCGACGTGATGGCCCTGTGCACCATCTACGGCGCTCCCGAGGAGACCGTCGAAGTCCTGATGGCGTACGCGACGGTCACCAAGACCAAGCGCGACTGGTGGCAGAAGCCGGACGTCCGGGACGTCATCACGCCCAGCTTCAAGGCGTACCTCGGGCTTGAGGCGGTCGCGTCGCAGGTGCAGAACTACGAGAACGAGTTCGTGCCGGGTCTGCTCCAGACCGAGGCGTACGTCCGCGCGATCCTCGTCTACACCCACACGGGGCTGACTCCGGAGCAGATCGACAAGCAGGTCGCGGTCAGGATGACGCGGCAGGAGGCACTGACCCGGGGCCTGGCGCCGCTGGAGTTCGTCGCCATCATCAATGAGTCGGTCCTGCGGCGGCCCGTGGGTGGTCCCGATGTGATGAGGGCCCAGCTCGCCCACATCGTGGAGATCGCCGGCTCGCGTCCGAATGTGAACGTGCAGGTCATACCGTTCTCGGTCGGTGCGCACCCTGGTATGAACGGGCCCTTCACCCTCCTGACCTTTCCGTCCCCGGGAGCTTTGAAGCCGATCGTCCACTTGGAGAACCTGACCGGCGCGGGAGTCTCCCGCCGCGAGCAGGATCTGAAGATGTACGAGGCGTCGTTCCGTGGGCTGCAAGCACTCGCTCCGGGATACGAGGAATCCCTGAGCATGATCGAAACCGCGAGCAAGGAGATGCGATGACCCGCGCCGATGACCTGTCCGTGGACTGGTTCTCATCGAGCTACAGCAACAACCAGGGCGGACAGTGTGTTCAGGGGGGCCGCTGCGTCAACGGCGATATGGCCGTCCGGGATTCGAAGGATCCCCATGGTGCGGCGTTCCGGTTCTCGGCGGGTGCCTGGACCGGCTTCGTCGAGCATGTGAAGTCCGCCCGCTGAACCTGGTGTGACCGCGAATGCCCCTCCCGGGCAAGCCGGGGAGGGGCATTCGCGTGTCCGCGTTCTGGGCGCTCTTGCCGGGTAGGGAACGAGGGGTTGACGGGCCGGAGTTGGGGCACGGCCCGTTCTGCCCCCAGCGTCTTCGAAGCGGGAAGAGGAGGATCGATGACTCGTGCACACGGACGGGCGGCGCCTGCCGGCCGTCAAGAACCGGCAGCGGATCTCGCCTGGTTCAAGTCGTCCTACAGCGGCGGCACCGGCAACAACTGCGTCGAGATCGCGGACGCGCGGACCGCCGTCGGGGTCCGGGACTCCAAGCAGGAGAACGGGCCTGTGCTTCTTGTCTCCCGGGCGCGGTTCGCCGTGTTCGTCGCGGACATCAGGGAGCCGAGTGGTATCGCGAGCGAGGTGATGGGATGACCCGCGCCGATGACCTGTCCGTGGACTGGTTCTCATCGAGCTACAGCAACGACCAGGGCGGACAGTGCGTCCAGGGGGGCCGCTGCCTCAACGGCGAGATGGCCGTCCGGGATTCGAAGGACCCTCATGGCGCGGCGTTCCGGTTCTCGGCGGGTGCCTGGACCGGCTTCGTCGAGCAGGTGAAGTCCGGCCGCTGACCGTAGCGGGGGCCGCGAGGTCCCCGCTATGCGGTGCAGCCGATCTTCTTCTTGGCTCCGGTCACGAAGTCCTCGACGAAGTGCTGGAGCTTCTCGACCCCCGCCGGGGAATCCTCGACGCGGTCCCCGCTGAAACGTATTTTGAATTGCGCGTATTTGTCCGGCCCATCGCACTTGGCGGAGACCAGTGCGCCATCACTGCCGATGACGGAAGTCCCTGCGAAGGGGGTCTTGCGCAGTGCTCCTAGCTTGTACTCAGATTTGGCATACGCCCAGTCCTCCGGTCTGGGCTGCCCATCGAAAAGCCAGACGGTGATGTCCATAATACGAATTCCATCAACCTTTATATAGCAGTATGCCGGGTTCGTATCTATCGGCTTGGGCTCCCATGTTTTCAGCTCTTCGCCTTGAGGGATGAGTGGCGAGGTGGTGGACTCTTTCAGCGGGACTCCACAGAGTTCCTTTGGGGCGGCGAGGTCGTTCTTCCCGCATGCGCTTGCCAACAGGGCCAGCGCTGCGATGCTCAGCGCTGCCTGGCGCGTGTGTCTCACTACCGGTCTCCCATTAATTTCGCCGGAGTGAAGAGGGCTGCGGAGTCAGTGGAGGGTCCTCTATGCGGTGCAGCCGATTTTCTTCTTCGCTCCGGTCACGAAGTCCTCGATGAAGTTCTGGAGCTTCTCGACCCCCGCCTGAGAGTTATCGACTCGATCACCATCGAAATAGGTGACGAATTGAAGATATTTCGTAGGGCTGTCGCACTTGGCGGAGATCAGTGCGCCGTCGGTGCCGATGACGGCAGTTCCTGCGAAGGGAGTCTTCCGTAGTGCGCCTAGCTTGTACTCGGATTTTGCGTACTCCCAGTCCTCTGGAGCGGGGTCCTTGTCGGTGAATCGGACGGTGATATCCACAATGACACTTCCATCGACCTTTATGGCGCAGTCTGCCGGATCTGCATCCACTGGGTAGGGGGCCCACGTTTTGAGTATTTCGCCTTGAGGGATGAGAGGCGAGGTGCTGGATTCTTCCAGTGGGACTCCGCAGAGTTCCTTGGGGGCAGCGAGGTTGCTCTCTCCGCATGCGCTTGCCAGCATGGCCAGCGCGGTGATACTCAGTGCCGTCCGGATTGCATTCCTCACTACTGATCCCCCGCGAGGCCGTCTGCCTTGGAATTTCCGTCGTTCGCCGCCGCATAAATCTTGTTGAAGATTCCGCTTTGCTTTGAGTATCCCGTCTCGCCGTCCGCCCATTCGGAGTTCACGGAGTACCACTGCTCGGCCAGTGCGTTGAGCTGGTTTTGGCGACTTTTATAGGTGGCTTGGTTGTCACTGGTTATCTCAGCATCCTGTCGCTTCTGCTCGTCCAAGATCCAGGCAGTAGTGACCACGTCGGCCCCACGTTGGGCAAGGTCGCCATAGACGGGGATGAAGTTGAGCACCGCGCCCGAGGCGTGGTAGCTCCACGTCTTGTCCCAGGTGTAGTCGTGCTTGTCGCCCTTGAGCGCGTTGTACCGGGCTTCCTCCATGAAGCCGACCGCATGGCCGGCCGCGTCCAGCGTGTCCTCCGGGCGGCTGCCCTTTTCGTGGAAGCCGGCGACGATGGCATGGTTCATGCCTTCGTGGAGCATTCCGTAGGATTCCTCGCTCCGGGAGATCTGCTTGGTTACCTCCATCACTTGCTCCTGATCCAGGGAGCCCTCGGTGCCGCTCTGGTCGTGCATGGCGACGAACACATCGGAACCGTGGTTGGTCATGATCTTCGCCATGTCGTCGCGAAGGGAGGCGTGCATGTCGTCGCCCTGGCCGGAGAAGGTCTTCAACGCGCGCTCGAAGATACGGTCGTTGGCATCCGTGTGCGTCGTGGGTTTCTCGGGTGCGGAGCCGTTGGGGTCGACCCCCGTCGCGGCTGCGGTCAGTGCGTCGCCGAGGCCCTTGCGGCCGTCGGCGTCCTCGACGTCGCCGGCGTCCACCTCGATGTTGCCGCCGTGGCCCTTCCAACTGGTGGTGTTGGTGACGTCCCAGTCGCGGCTTCCGTCGCCGTCGCCCACGAGGTAGTCGAAGCGCTCCTTGCCGGCACTCGTGCCGGGGTCGAGATAGCCGGCAGCCCCTTCCGGGTCGCGGGACATGACCCCGAGAGCGCCGTCGACGGGATCGTTCGCGAACCAGCCCTCCTGGTGCTCCCCGGTGAACTCGCCGTACAGGTCCCAGATGTCGGGGTTCTTCTTCTCCATGGCGATCATGTCGTCGGTGACGTCCGCGACGAACTGCGGCGAATAGGCGCTGCTGCCCTGCTGCATGAGCGTGGCCAGGCTCTGGTAGCCGCGGATCTGCTGGCCCTCTCCCTTGGCCAGGTGCCGCTTCTCGCCCGCCGCCTTGAAGTCGTACGCGTCGTCGCCGTGCTCGCGCAGCCCCGCGCGCCACTTGTTGTAGAAGCGCGCGTCGTCCGTCTTCGACCAGTCGCCGAACGCCTGGTTGTACGCCTCGGTGCCGAAGCGCAGATGCTTGCCGTGGGCGTCCTTGAAGTCCGGGACGTGGGTCGCGGTGGCCAGTGAGTCGGCCAGGCCGCCGTTGATCTGCAGATAGGCGCTCTTGTGCTTGGTGTCGTCGAAGTACGCCAGATCGTCGATCTTGTTGGCCAGCCGCAGTGCCTTGTCGGGACCGAGCAGGTCGAGGTAGGTCTGACTGAACGCCTTGTCACCGGAGTTGTCGCGCATCAGACGCGCGTACTCCTCCGGGTCGGAGGGCTTTCCTCCCGCCAGGATCTGGTCGGCGTACTTCTTCGCCTCGCGGGCTTCGACCACTTCGATGTCACCGACGGCGTCGCCGTTGAAGTCGTGTCCGCCGCCGACGATGCCGTTCGCGATGTTCTCGAAGAGTCCCTTGATGCCGGCGGCGTCCCGGAGCGCCAGCTTGGCCCCCTCGTCCGCGTCGTCGACGGCTTGAACGGCTCGCGCCACGGCAGCGGTCCAGCGGGCTTCCAGGACGAAACGCGCGGTCTCGTCCACGAAGCCGCCGCCCTTTGGGTCCTTGTGCTTGCTGGTGTCGAGATGCGCCTCGCCCTTGGTGTCGATGTGGATGTCGGCTTCCTTGGCCGACTCCACCAGCTTGTTCACGGCATGTATGCGCTCCGTGAACTGGGCATGGATGTCCCGCAGGATCGAGGCGATGGCCCGGGCCTCGACAGCGGCGGAGTCGAACTGCTTGCGGGTCCCCTTGAAGCGGGCTTCGGCGGCGTCCGCGCTCTCGCCGACCCATTCGCCGTCCGTCGTGACGCTTTGGACGCTTCTTCCGTAGGCCGCGCCCAACTCGTCGAAGCCCTGCGCCATTTCGTCCCATGAAGTGGCCGCGGTGGTCAGCGGGCCCAAGCGGATGGTGACGACGTCCTGGTAGGTGAGCATGGGTGATCCTTCAAGTCTGCGGGGAGGATGGCTCGTTCCGTCGTCCCGGGCCCGAGGGAGGAGCGGTTCAGGCGTGCGGGTGCGGGTCCGGCTTCGCCGTCACGATCCCGCCCAAGGAGCTCTTCACGCCGTGGTCGACGTACCGGAAGTCGCTCTTCGTCCGGCCCAGCGCCTCCTGGTCGTATGCGAGGCGTCCCCTGAGGCTCTTCACTTGGAGGGCCCATTCGGCATGCGCGTCCTTCAGCCCCGCTCCGGTCGCCCAGCCCGTGAACTCCAACTCCGCCGCGTCCGTGGTCTCGTCGGCGTGGATGCCGGCCTTGTCCACGCCGGGGCCGATGTGATTCCGCAGCGCGTTGATGGCCCCGCTCTTGCCCTGTGCGTTCGTCTTCAGGTCGGCCGGGCCGGCGCCGTCCCCCGTGCTGTTCAGGCGCATGCCGCCGTCATGGCGTGCCGCGGCGGCCTCGGCTTTGAGCTTCTCCCACTCGTCCCACGCCATCGTTCCCCCGCATTCGTCGTTGTTCGTGGTGTGCTGTGGTCCGCCGCGAGGAGTCGCATCGAGGTGACGCGGGGATCCGAGGGAACGGTGACCTTCGTCCGCCGCGACGGGCCGGACGCCGCGGCGCTGGTGGCCGGGGCGAGGAGGCGGGGACGGCGGCGGTCGTGGTCCACCGGACTGGTGATGGCCGCGCTCGGTACCACGACGGCGGGGCCGTCTCCGGCGGCGCTTTGGATTCCGGTCGCGTGGCCACCGCGCGTAGTGGCGGTGCGGGCCATGACCGTTCCCTTTCTGGAGTCGCACGCGTCATCCACGTGCGTACAGCGCGGCTGAATCCCTCACGCCTGTGCGGAAGAGTTCACGCGTTGACCGGTGCAAACATATGCCGCCAGGGGTCCGGCTCGTCAACGTGCGGCGTGCCCTGCAATCACAGGAAAGGCCGAAAGTAGTCGGATAGTTCCGGAAGTCGACCAGCCTGGGCGGCTTGGATTCCTGCGTCAATCGGACATTGGCGGCCGGAAGTTGACCGCAGTGGCATCCGTTGCTTTCGAATGCGCGGGTCGGCGAGCGCGCGGCCGGAATTCAACCCGCGCCCCCTGTGTCCCGCTGCGGGGAGGTGGCACCGGATCCCGCCCCCTCATCCTTCGCCGCGCTCTTCGCGGCCGGAGCTGGGTGCCCGTGCGAGGGGGTGTCGAGGGTCGGCGGGTGGTGCGCGCGGGTGGCATGGCGAACGCGCGGGGAGCGTGGCGGCGCGCTGGTACACGGTGACACGCGAGTGACGCGGCGACGCGCCGGGTGATCACTCGGACGAGTGATTGTGACGATGCGTGCACGGCCGGACACTCGTTGTACTCGGGGAGCTCGTGAGGCTCTCCCGGCGAGAGGAGCAATCATGGCCGCAGCCGAGACGCCCGCCGTACGGCAGCCGCAGATCGCGGACAGTTCGCACGCCGACGAGCGGGACCAGAAGCTCGCACAGATCGGCGGCAACGTCGGCGCCATCTGGCGGGGATGGTGGACGTGGGGCCCGGGGAACGGGACGTGGAACCTCCAGATCCCCTGGAGTGTCATCGGGGTCAACTCGACGGTCGTCATCACGGCCTCCGAGATCGACGCGAACGGGAACCGCTTCGTCGGCTCGGCGCCCTTCCAGGTGTCGAGCATCGCCCCCGCCAACGGCGTGGTGACGTTCAAGATCAACATCGGCTGGAACAGCCCGCTGCCGATGCGCACCGACGTTCTGGTCTTCAACTGAGCGTCGGACTCACGAGGCCCCGGGCGCGATGACGGCGCCCGGGGCCTCCCCCATGTTCGCCGATTTTTCTCCGGCGTGGGGGTCGCTCGAAATCGCCACCCCCGACGGCGCCATCCACCTCTTCCAAGGCCAATGGCGCGCCGCCGTGGGGGCCGCGCAGGCCGCGAGGGCCGGCTGTCAGTACGAGGGGGTGCTCTTGCAGCCGCCCCTGTCGACGTTGCACACGGTGACGTACGAGGTGATTCCGGCGTCCAGGAGCTCCGCGGTCCACACCTTCCCGCCGGTGGTGGATGCGGCGGAGTGGCCGCCGTTCGACTGGTGGAGGTTCGCCGTGCAGGCGTCACCGTTGGTGGAGCTCACATACCCCTGCACGTGGTCGTGCCCGTTGTAGAAGGTCACCACCATGCCTCCGGAACAGCCGGTCACGCTGACCTGGAAGTCGCTGTTGGCCGACGCCATTCCGGTGCTGAGACCCAGGCCGAGGGTGGCGACGGAGGCGATGGCGCCAAGACGGACTGCGGTGCGCTTGCCAATCAACTGTTTCTCCAAGGGAGTTGGCGAGTGATTGCCCCGGCGCACAACCTGCCACCGGGCCCCGCTCGGGGGCAAGAGGGCCGTCGGGGCGGCGGCCGGCGGGTGGGCCGGGCGCCGCTCGGCTCATGCCGGGCCGGGGAAGCGGTGGGTGTCCGGCCGAGGTGTCGGACCAGGAAGCGGGCGCGAGTGACAAGCCCTGCCGTGCCTGCCGTGCCTGACGCGGTCGGCTAGGCGGCGGACACGGACGCGGCGGACGCGGCGGTGAGGCGGCAGTCCCGGCAGAGTCCTGGTTCGGGGGAGCGGAAGACGCGGTCGCAGCCGTCGCAGTCCACCCAGTCGTCGAGCACGCGGGCGGGGGAAACCGGGGCGGCCGGGAGCGGGAGCGGGGGCGGGAGCAGGGCGGTGAGGCGATGGGCGAGGAGAGCCGCCGGGCTGTGAAGGTCGTGGGGGAGGCAGGCGGAGAGCGTGCGCAAGGCCGCGTCCGGGCGGGCGCCGTTGTCGAGCCAGGTGGTGAGGCCGGGGGCCAGGCGCTCGATGTCGCGGGTGGACAGCAACAGCCGGGGGTCGTGCAGGCGGAGGTTCGCGAGCAGATCGGCGGCCGGGCGGTGGCGCGCCGGGAGCGGGGCGGGCGCCACGGGCTCCGGTGAGCGCTCCGGCGCGGGCTCCGGCGCGTGGGCGGGCGGGGCTTCCAGCTCTGGTGCGGGCTCCGCCACGGGCTCCGGTGTGGGTGCGGCTTCCGGCTCCGGCTCCGGCTCCAGTACGGGTGCGGCTTCCGGCTCCGGCCGGGGCACGGGGGTCCCGGGTACGGCCTTGGGTACGGCCTCGCGCGCGGTCTCGCGCACGGGCTCGGGCTCAGCCTCCGGGAAGTTGTACGAGGTCGGATGGTGGGCGAAATTGCCGTTCGCCAGCCGCTCGCGGGTGCGGCGGAAGTATCCGTGGTGCTCCAGCTCGCGCATGGCCCGGCCGACGCGCATCTCGCTCTCCGGGAAGCGGGACGCGACGGCCTTGATGCTCACCGGCGCTCCGGCGGGCAGCGACTGGAGGTAGACCGCCAGCCCGATCGCGAGCAGCGACAGCGTGTCGTGCTGGGCGAGATGGTTGCCGACGACCGTGAAACGGCTCGTGTGGCGGACGTTGACGTGAATGAGTCCGGAGGCGTGCGCGGGCACGCTAATGTGCTTCGAAGCCACGGGAAGTTTGTGCCTTCCTCGGTGGTCAGGCCCCCGATCGGGATTGCGAGTCCCGGCCGGGGGCCGACGCATGTCTGGGGTTGTCGCGGCGAGCATATGGCAGGGAACCGTCCCCAAATCCAGCCCAGTTGGTTGAATTCACCCGCGCGAGTGACGAGGCATTCCGAGGTTGCCGGGAAGGCGGGAGAGCGTCCGACGGGGGACGGAGGGGGAGGGGTTGGAGTCGTTTCCCCAGTCCTTTTACGTCTTTATGCCCCGGGCCTCCGCGTCGCGATTCTCACGTCGCGATTCCCGCGCCGTGAGTCTGCGCGTCGCGGATCACCGCGTCGTGGAAAACCACGACGCGGTGATTCGACCGATCCCCTACGGGTTGGTGCCCGGCGCGACGTACCCCGCGCCGATGCCGCTGTCGGTCTCCGGGACGCACGTGGGAACCTCGCGTACCACCGACATCGACAGCGAGCCGACCTGCCCGTGGGGCCCCGTCGTCGCCACGAACAGCAGGTGGTCTCCCTCGGGGACGGCGCTCGGCCTGATCAGCGAGTAGTGCCCGTCGATGCCGGTGCCCGTCTCCCGGGTCTCGGGGAAGACCTTCGAGGAGTCGAAGCCGGCGTCGTAGCGGACCTTGGTCCGGCACGAGGCCGAGTAGGTCATCACCGCCGCCGGAATGCCCGCCTCCCGCAGGGCGGACTGCAACCCGGGGATGCCACGGGGGTTCATGACCTCCACGGCGACCATGCCGTCCGGGAGGGACTTCACCACGTAGTCGGCCGTGGCGATGTCGATGTTCCCGCTCCCGCTCCCGACGCTGTGCGTACCTTGTGGACCTTGCGGATCCGCCCTGCCGACCGAGCCGGTGACGGAGACGGAGACGGTGACGGTTGCCGCGATGGCCGCCGCGACAACGCCCAGGACGAGGACTGGCCGGCGGCGCGGGGAACGGGCCGGGGCACGGTGGCCGCCCGGGAAGAGCGGGACGACGGGGCCGGTCTCGGCGGCTTCGGCGGCCTCGGCGGCGAGGGTGGCCGCGCGGGCGCCGAGTTCGTTCGCGAGCCGCTGCTTGAAGTGCAGAGGGGCGTTCACCGGGTGGCCTCCAGAACGATGTCGTGACGGTCGGTACGGGTCGGTCCGGTGGCGCGCAGCGCCTTGCGGGCGCGGTGCATCCGGACCCGGGCGGAGGCCGGGCTGATTCCCAGCACCCGCGCCGCCTCGCGGGTGGTCAGCCCGTCCAGGACCACCAGGTCGAGCACGTCGCGCAGGGGTTCGGACAGTGCCGCGTGGGCGGCCGCCATGTGCCGGGTGGCCCGGGCCGCGTCGATACGGCTCTCGATGGCGCTGA
The DNA here is from genome assembly GCF_043198875.1 of Streptomyces sp. NPDC048718. Taxonomy (NCBI): domain Bacteria; kingdom Bacillati; phylum Actinomycetota; class Actinomycetes; order Kitasatosporales; family Streptomycetaceae; genus Streptomyces; species Streptomyces sp. NPDC048718. The sequence goes on along the minus strand of NZ_JBICVG010000009.1, from coordinate 290,903 downwards.
CGTCCTCGTCGTCCAGCAGTCGCCGGCCGGTGATCCGGGCGACCGCGCGCAGTTCGCGGGTGCTGCCCCGGAAGTGCGCGGAGAGGACGTTGCGCGCGATGCCGTACAGCCAGGCCACCGGCGTGCCGCGCCGGGCGTCGTACGTGTGCGCGTTCTCCAGCGCCGTCACGAAGATGTCCGCCGTGAGGTCGGCGGCCAGATGCGGGCTGTCGACGCGCCGGGTGACGAACCCGAGCACCGCGTCGAATTGCTGCTCGTAGAAGACGGCGAACCCGGCGGGGTCGCGCGCCGGTGGTGCTGTCGGGTGCTCCGTCGGCACGGAGGGCTCCTTGGGGCAGGGCGAGTGGTGCCTTACACCTCTACTTGGCCGCACTGCCCGGAAGCGTTACATCCCGCCCTGGGGTCTCTCCGGCGGTGGAGGAGGCGGGGGCGGGGTGTCGTCGTGCCCCGGGCCGTACCCGTGGCCGTATCCGGTGCCGCCAGGGTTCCCCGTACCGCCGGGAATGCTCGTACCCCCGTCGGCCCGGGTGGCGCGCGGGCGCGGGCGGCCGGACATGAGGGCGGCGCCGAGGAGCAGCAGGACGCCGCCGCCGACCGCCAGCGCGACTCCTGTCCCGAGGCCGTGCCCACTGGTATCGAAGGAGAGCCCGTTTCGCACCTGTGCGACCCGCACCATCCACAGGACGGTGAATCCGAGCACGATCAGCCCGGCGACCGCGACGACCGCGCGCGAGCGCAGCAGCAGCCCGACCAGGGTGACCAGGGCGGCGAAGGCGAACGGGAGCAGGATCGAACCGATCACCTGGGCCCGCACATCGGTGATGCCCCCGAACAGGTCCTGGATCCGGTAGTCGCGGCCGGGACGGCCGTCGTACCAGGCACGGAAGGGGCTCCATACGGCGGCCGTCGCTCCTGCGAGGGCCAGGACCGAGCCCACGATGTTGCGGATCACCGTGCGGCCTCCCTTCGGTCGGCTCTCGGTCACGACGCTACGCCGGGTCGCGGGGGGTGTCCTGTCGAGCGGAGCGGCGGCGCTAGGGTGACGCGAACACGATCAACCGACCGGTGGGGGAACGGGAAATGATCCGCACCAGGCTGAAACTCGCGGCGACACTCACAGTGGTCGTTCTCGCGCTGACCGGCTTCCAGACCAGCCGGGGACACGGTCACGGCAGTCACGGCGGTTACGGGGGCGGTAGCGACCACGGCAAGAGCGACGACTCGGGTGGCGGCTGTTCGACGCCGAAGAAGAGGAACCACTACGACAGCGACGACAGCGACGATGACGACGACTACGGCTCGGGTTCGGACTCCGGGGACACCGCCAGTGCGTCTCCCTCGCCGGCCGTCTCGGAGGAACCGGACGTCGACGTCGTCGTGGTCGACTGCGTCAAGCCGGCCGGGAAGAAGGGGACGGGGACAGGGACGGGGAAGGGTAAGCCGGGTGGCAGGGCCGACACCACCGCCACGGTCAGGGTGACCGCGAAGCCGGGGGTGACGGGCACGTACCGGATCGCCCTCACCTTCGAGGAGCGCGCGAACGTCCCGGTCGACGGGGGCGAGATCCTGGTGAAGATCGACGGCCCGGGCGAGAAGCGGTACGACGTGCCGATGAAGAACCCGAAGTCCGTCGACCGGGTGAAGCTGTGCACCGTGGGCAATGTCTGGGAGGACGACGAGTCTCCGACGGAGCCTCTCGCCACCCCTCGCCGCTAACGGACCCTGAACCCGGGGGCAGGTCCCTTTTCCGCCCCCGGGCCCTTCTCTGCCTCCGCCCTCGCCCCGCGCGCCCGTCGCGCGAACAGCTCGGCCTGCCGCTCCGGCGGCAGGTTCCCCAGCGCGATCAGGTGCGGGGCATGCGCGAGGGCGTGGGCCCTGGCCGCCTCGCGGGCCGACCACAGGGCTCGTACGGTTCCCTGTACGGCCTCGGTCGGGTACGCGGCGACGACGGCGGCCGCCTCCTGCGCAGCCGCCAACGCGCCGCCCCGCACGGTCAGTTCGGACACGAGGCCGATCGCGTGCGCCCGCTCGGCGGAGAGCCGTTCGGCGGTGCCCATCAGCGCCATCCGCGCGACTTCCCCGTAGGGCATCCGCTGTGCCATGTGGATCGTCTCGAAGGCGCTGACCATGCCGTAGGTGGTGTGCGGGTCGAAGAACTCGGCGCCCTCGCCCGCGATCAGGAACTCGGTCTCGGCGAGCAGATAGAAGGCCCCGCCGCAGGCCATGCCCTCGACGGCGGCGATGACCGGCTTCCACAGGTCGTTGGACTTGGGGCCGATGGCGAGGAGCGGATCGTCGATCGTGAACGGGGAAGTGGGCTGCGGGAGTTCGCTCGCCAGAGTCCGGTCGACGCCGGTGCAGAAGGCCCGTTGGCCGGCGCCGGTGATCACGATCGCCCGGATGTCGTCCTCGTACCGGAACCCCCGCCAGACCTCGGCGAGTCGGCGGGCCATCGTGAGGGTGAGGGCGTTGTGCCGGGCGGGCCGGTCGAGGGTGACGACGGCGACACCGGTGCCAGTGTCGCGTTCCACCGTGATCGTCATCCGCGCTCCAGGAGCCAGCGGGGCACGGTGATGCCGCCGATCTCGGCGAAGGCCACCTTCACGGGCGCGCCGACGCGCAGCCGGGCCGGGGCGACCGAGTCGAGCGGGGCGCCGGGGGAGTCGACGACATTGCCGGCGAGGCGGACGCGGGGAGCGTCGGCGAGCTCGACGAGGACCGCGTTGTACGGGGCCTGGGCGGCGTAGTCGGGCAGCAGGGGCGGGTGGGGGACGACGAACGACCAGATCCGGCCGCGCCCCGACAGCCGGCGCCAGGTGCTGTCGAAGGACTGGCAATGCGGGCAGCAGGGGCGGGGCGGGAAGCGCGGCTCGGCGCAGGCGGCGCAGGTCTGGACGCGCAGTTCGCCGCGGGCGGCGTACTCCCAGAAGGGCGCGCCGTCCTCGTCGATCACGGGGGTGAGCATCGCGAACTCCTCGAATCTTCGGGTACTTGGCGGTGCTTGGCGGCGCTTGGCGGTGTGGGGAGGTGCTTGACGGTGGGGTGTGCGGGCGCTCCTCGGATCCGCCCCGGCCGCGTCGTCTCAGGAGCGCAGGAGGACGGCCGACGTGGGGACGCCCTCGCCCGCCGTGACGAGGCAGGTGGCGGCGCCGGGCACCTGGGCGGTGGAGTCGCCGCGGAGCTGCTTGACGCCCTCGGTGAGGAGGTTGAAGCCGTGGACGTACGCCTCCGACAGGCCGCCCCCGCCGGTGTTGAGGGGCAGCCGGCCGCCGGTCTCCAGGGCGCCGCCCTCGGTGAAGGCGCCGCCTTCGCCACGGCCGCAGAAGCCGTAGCCCTCCAGGGAGAGCGGGACGAGTGGGGTGAAGGCGTCGTAGATCTGGGCGACATCGACGTCGGCGGGCCCGAAGTCGGCCTGTTTCCACAGGTGTCGGGCGGCCGTCCAGGCCGGTCCGGTCAGCGGGTCGTCGGTCCAGTAGTTGACCATGCCGTGGTGCTGGGCGGGCAGCCCTTGAGCCGCGGCGTGCACATAGACCGGCGGGCGGCGGCAGTCGCGGGCGCGTTCGGCGGAGACGATCACGCAGGCGAGGGCGCCATCGGTCTCCAGGCAGTTGTCGAAGAGGCAGAGGGGTTCGCTGATCCAGCGGGAGGTCATGTACATCTCGCGGGTGAGCGGGCGTTCGTACATGATCGCGGCCGGGTTCTGGTTGGCGCGGTTGCGGCAGGCGAGGGCGACATTGAAGAGATGGTCGCGGGTGGCGCCGTACTCGTGCATGTAGCGGCGGGCGAGCATGCCGATCTCGTCGGCGGGCCGCAGCAGCCCGAAGGGCCGGGTCCACTGCGCCGGGGTGGCGAGCTGGGCGGTGGTGTTCGTCCAGGGCCGGGGCCCGGAGCCGCGCTTGCGGGACCGCCAGGCGACGCCCACCGTGGCCTGTCCGGTGGCGACGGCCGCGGCGAGGTGCCCGACGGTGGCGCACGAACCGCCGCCGCCGTAACCGACCTTGGCGAAGAACGTGACGTCCCCGGCCCCGATGGCCTTGGCCACCTCGACCTCGTCGGTCTCCTCCATGGTGTACGAGGCGAAGGCGTCGACCTCGGCGGGCGCGATGCCGGCGTCGTCGAGGGCGGCGAGGATCGCCCGGCAGGCGAGCGTCTTCTCGGACTCCGGGAGGCGCTTGGCGAAGGCCGTCTGGCCGATCCCGACGATGGCTGTGCGGTCCTTGAGCACGGCAACCCCCATGGTGTTCCCGACTACTGACAGCTCGTCAGGCTATCGCTAATCTGACGAGTAGTCAGGTGCGTGGTCGGGGGTGCGTGGGTTCGGAGCCGGTGCTCGGCTTCGGTGCGGGGCAGGGCTGGGGTACGACCGGCGGAGGTGGGTGGCCGTGGAGTGGGGACCTGGATCGGTGGGGGAGCTGGTACGCCGGGCGGCGGCGCGGTACGGCCCGCGCGAGGCGGTCATCGAGGGCCGCACCCGGATCACGTACGCCGAGCTGGCCGCGCGGGTCGAACGCACGGCGGCCGCCTGTCTCGCCACCGGGATCCGGGCGGGCGACCGGGTCGCCGTCTGGGCGCCGAACTCCCTGGACTGGATCGTCTCCGCGCTCGGCGCGGTCACGGCCGGCGGCGTCCTCGTCCCTCTCAACACCCGCTTCAAGGGGGCCGAGGCGGCCGACATCCTCGCCAGGTCGCGAGCCCGGCTGCTGTTCGTCACCGGCGCCTTCCTGGGGACCTCGTATGTGGCGTCGCTGCGCCGCTCGGGTGTCGAACTGCCCGCGCTGGAGCGGGTGGTGTTCAGCGACACCGTTCCGGACGAGCCGGGCTACACCACCTGGCGGGCCTTCCTCGACGCCGGCCGCGGAGTGGACCCCGTACGGGTGCGGGCACGGGCCGACGCCGTGATGCCCACCGATCCCTCGGACATTGTCTACACCTCGGGCACCACCGGCCGCCCCAAGGGCGTGGTCGTCACCCACGAACAGTCCCTGCGCTGCTCCACCGTGTGGAGCGAACTGGCCGGGTTGCGCGAGGGCGACCGCTATCTGATCGTGAACCCCTTCTTCCACACCTTCGGTTACAAGGCGGGGGTGCTCGCCTGTCTGCTGCGCGGCGCGGTGATGATTCCGCAGCCCGTGTTCAGCGTGGACACCGTGCTCGCGCACATCGCCGCCGAACGCGTCACCGTCCTGCCCGGCCCGCCCACCCTCCATCAGTCCCTCCTCGACCACCCGGCCCGCGCCGCCCACGACCTGTCCAGCCTGCGTTTGGTCGTGACCGGCGCGGCGGTCGTGCCGCCGCGGCTCGTCGAGCGGCTGCGCGCCGAGCTGGGTGTCGGCACCGTCCTCACCGCGTACGGCCTCTCCGAGGCGAGCGGCCTGGTATCCATGTGCCGCCGGGGCGACCCGCCCGAGGTCGTCGCCCGCACCTCGGGCCGCGCCATCCCCGGCACCGAACTCAGGGTCTCCCTGTCGGGGGAGGTCCTGGTGCGCGGCCCGCACGTCATGCGCGGCTACTTCGAGGACCCGGAGGCGACCGCCGCCGCGATCGACGCGGACGGCTGGCTGCACACCGGCGACGTGGGCGTCCTCGACGAGGCGGGCAACCTCAAGATCACCGACCGGATCAAGGACATGTTCATCGTCGGCGGCTTCAACGCCTACCCCGCCGAGATCGAACAGCTCCTCGGCCTCCACCCCGACATCGCCGACATCGCCGTCGTCGGCATCCCGGACCCCCGCCTCGGCGAGGTCGGCAAGGCCTTCGCGGTCCGCCGCCCGGGGGCCCGGGTGACGGCGGACGACCTGATCGCCTGGTCCCGCCGCGAGATGGCCAACTACAAGGTCCCCCGTCAGGTGGAATTTCTCCGCGAGCTGCCGCGGAACGCGAGCGGGAAGGTGCTGAAGGGGGAATTGCGGGCGCGGCGCGCGGGGTAGCGTGTGTGATCCGGGTCACTCGACGCGGTGGTATGGTCGATGGTATGGCAACCAAGAAGTACACGGTCACCCTGCCCGAGGAGCTGGCGGAGGAGATCCGTCGCGAGGTGGGTCCGGGCGGCTTCAGCGCGTACGTAACCAGCGCCATACAGCGCAAGAGGAAGCACGACCACCTGGGTGAGTTGGTCACCTGGATGGAGGAGGAGTACGGCCCGGTCGACGACGAGGCGCTCGCGGCGGCCGAGGCGGAGCGGCGCGAGATCGTCCGCTCGTACGAGGAGCGGATGGCCCGCGAACGGGTCACGGCCGAGGCCTCCGAAGCTCTCGAGGTACGACAGGCCGATGCCGCATGACGGAACTCTGCTACGTCCTGGACAGTGAGGCGCTGTCGAGGGCGGCCCTCGGAGACATGAAGATGAGGGCGCGTCTGGCGGACGCGCACAAAGCGGGCGTCAGCGTCGTGACCAGTTCCATGACGTTGATCGAGGCGTACCACTCCAAGATCCCGTACGCGGCTTGGAAGTGGTTCCTGTCGCGGATCGAGGTCGAGCCCGTCACGGAGGAGATCGCGGACTCGGCGATCACTCTCCTGAAGGGTGCGGGCCTACATGGCCACAAGTACGCGATCGACGCGGCGCTGGCCGTGATCGCGGGGCGCAGGCGAGGGATCGTGACGGTGTTCACGTCCGACGAGGACGACATGAACAAGCTCTGTCCGTCGCGGGTCGTGGTGCGTCCCGTCTGAGACGCCGGAGCCGGCCGGGATGTCGGAGGTCCGGACCGGTCGCCCGGTCCGGACCTCCTCCCCAGCGCGCGCATGCGTGCGGCTTCCCCCGTCCCCGGCTACGGCCGGCCCCCACCGTCCGCCTCCGAGGTGCGCCGATCATGCCGCAGCCCCGGCCGGGCGGCGAAGCGGGCGGGCGGAATCCGTCAGGTCGCCGGGGCGCCGCAGACGAAGAGGCCCGGACCGGCGAACCGGGCCAGGCCTCTTCACATGGAGCAGGGTGCGGCGGGGCGGATCTCAGACGCCCTGACCGCCGCCCACGACGACCACGGTGGCGTGGATGTTGCCTGTGGGCGTGTCGGTCATCGCGTGCATGTCGGCCAGCGCGGGCGTGGCCGTGCCGGCCGCGACGGCGACGGCCAGGGCGACGCCGGCCAGAAGGCGCTTGGTGCGGGTCATCTGGGACTCCTCGGACGAGTGACTCGTATCCACGCGACCCTCGCACGTGGCGGCCCGTCAGACCAGATGATCGGCGCCGCTTTGTCAGGTCCTACAGATGCGGTAGGTCCTGGGGGCCGGGCAGGTCGTACGGGAGTCCGCACGGGGCGAGTTGGCCGAGTGGGTCGTACGGGTGGGTCGTGCGGGGAGGATCGTGCCGGGCGGGGCGTACGAGGCAGGCCGCACACCCGCGCGGGCCCGGCCGCGTCCTCGCGCACGGCCGGAGGGGCCGGGCTGCTGCCCGGCCCCTCCGGTACGGTCCCCCGGTCGCGCCCGCCCCACGTGCCCGGCAGGTCCCCCAACCCCCTCGGGCATCCCCCGTAAGGGACACGGCGCGCTCATTCGGACGACCACGGCCCCGGCGACTCCCCCGATGGCGCCGCCGGAACCGTCCTCGTGTGGTGCGGTCTACTTGGTGACCGGCTCGCTGGTCACGTGGATGTTGCCGAGCGGGCCGTCCGAGGCGGCCTGCGCCGTCGCGGGCTCGCTGGTCACGTGGATGTTGCCGAGCGGATCGGCCGAGGCGGCCTGCGCCGTCGCGGGCTCGCCGGTCACGTGGATGTTCTTGATACCGATCTTCTCGGCGATGGCGTCGGCGACGGGCTCGTCGGTGACGTGGATGTTCTTCGCCTCGACGTCGGCCAGAGCCGGCTCGCCGGTGACGTGGATGTTCGTCGGCTTGATGGTCGACTCGTCGCTCATCGCGGATCTCCCGTTGTAACGATGTCAGATAGGTCGGCGTAGTCCGTCCGGCTGTTCCCCCGTTGGACGGCCGGACGGACTTCCTGTGCCGGGGCCGCTCACCCTAGTTCGCCGGTGTGACAGCCTCACAGGCGACCCGTCTGCCCCCCGACGCGACGGATCGATGAGATGAGCATGCCGTGTCGGGATAAACGATTGATGAACGCCGAGCCCGGACGAACCGGAGGGGTGCCCCACCGGCCGTGCCGGACTCGTGGCACCCCTGCCGGCCCCTCAGGCGCTCCCCGCCTGACCGCCGATCGCTCCTGCCTGGCAGGCCCTGCCGGGCCGACCCGGCAGGGCCTGCCAGGCAGGGCCCTCAGGCGGCAGCGATCGGCTGCAGCAGCGACCGGACCTCGGCGGCCTCGGGGGAGTCCAGCTCCTCGTAGATCCCCAGAGCTTCCCGCCAGCAGACCTCCGCACGGCCTTCCTGTCCTATGCCGGCCAGAGCCCGTCCCAGCACGGTCAGGACGTTTCCCCGTCGCCAACCGCCGCCGATGCCGCGCAGCACGGTGAGTGCCATCTCGGCATTGGAGGCCGCCTGGGCGTACCGCCGGCTCGCGACATCCACCTCGGCGATGCGGAACAGGGTCATGCCCTCCCAGAGCCGCTGGCGGCTGTCCCGGAACACCTCCAAAGCCTCCGCGAGGCTCGTGGCCGCCTCGAAGAGCTGCCCGCTCTGGGTGAGCGCGACTCCCATGGCGTAGCGGCCGTTGGCGCCCTTCAGAGCGTGGCCCATGCTGTCGTACATGTCGGCGCCCTGGCGGGCCAAGGTGACCGCGCTGGCCGTCCGGCCGGTGAGCAGGTGGATCCGGGAGAGGTTGCACAGCGCACTCGCCTCGCCGGGCCCGTCCTCGCAGTCGCGGAAGGCCTGGATGGCCTGGTCGAGGAAGTTCTCGCCCTCCTCGTACTGGTTGCGGTAGACGGCCATCACCCCGAGCGTGTTGGCCGCCCAGCAGACCGGGAGCCGGTCGCTCACCTCGCGGGCGAGCCGCATGGCCTCCCGGGCCTCGCCGTCGGCCTGGTCGAAGCGGCCGGAGACGTGGTGCACGTACGCCAGGGTGATGGCCGCCCGGCACTCCGCCCGTACGTCCCCCGCCGCCTGCGCCGCGTTCCGCAGGGTCGTCGCGACCGCCTCGTACTCCTTGGAGTTGGCGCCGGATTCCGCCAGGTCGAGGGCCGCCCAGAGCAGATCCACCGTGCGGCGCAGCGTCGTCGGCGCCGCCGCCGACTGGCGGACGCAGGCGAGCAGGCAGTCGGCCTCGGCGTAGAGCCAGTCCTGGGCCGCGTGGCGGTCGGTGAAAGCGAGGCCCGGGTACTGGGTGGGCTCCAGGTGGTCGACGAGCCGGTCGCCGGGGCGCTCGATCGCGTACACCTGCGCGGCTGTCGACAGATAGAAGTCGAGCAGCCGGGACAGCGCATGCTCTCGCTCCACCGGCGGCTGCTCGTCGCGCTCGGCGCAAGCACGCGCGTAGAGCCGTACCAGGTCGTGGTAGCGGTAGCGGCCCGGGGCGGCGGATTCCAGGAGGCTGGTGTCGACGAGGGCTTCGAGCAGGTCCTCGGTCTCCCACTCGGGCAGACCGAGGATCGCCGCCGCGGCGGCGAGGGAGATGTCGGGGCCGTCGGCGAGGCCGAGGAGGCGGAAGGCGCGGGCCTGGGCCGGCTCCAGCTGGCCGTAACCGAGCTCGAAAGTGGCCTTGACGGCCAGGTCGCCCGCCTGGAGTTCGTCGAGGCGGCGGCGCTCGTCGGCGAGCTTGGCGGCCAGGACGGAGACCGTCCAGGTGCGGCGCGCGGCAAGCCGGGACGCGGCGATACGGATGGCCAGCGGCAGGAAGCCGCAGGCCGCGACCACGTCGAGCGCGGCCTCCCGTTCGGCGCCCACCCGCTCCTCGCCGACGATCCGGGTGAAGAGCTGGAGCGCCTCCTCGGGGGACATGACGTCCAGGTCCACCAGGTGCGCGCCGGCCAGGTCGAGCATGCGGATACGGCTGGTGACGAGGGCGGCGCAGCCGGCGGTGCCGGGCAGCAGCGGCCGGATCTGGGCGGCGTCGCGGGCGTTGTCCAGGAGCACCAGGACGCGGCGGCCGTCGAGGGTGGAGCGGTAGAGCGCGGCGCGCTCGTCCAGGGTGTCCGGAATGGCGGAGTCCGGGGTGCCGAGCGCGCGCAGGAACGCGCCGAGCACCGTCTCCGGCGCCGCCGCCCGCGCGCCCGCGCCCTGGAGGTCGACGTACAGCTGGCCGTCCGGGAAGTGCGGGCGCGCCGCGTGCGCCACGTGTACGGCGAGGGTCGTCTTGCCGACGCCGCCGATGCCCGCGACGGCCGAGACCGCCATGACGGAGCCCTCGGCGGTGGCGAGTTGGTCGCCGAGTTCGCGGACGAAGGCGTCGCGTCCGGTGAAGTCGGGGACGGTCGCCGGGAGCTGGGCGGGCCGGGCGGTCGGTGCGGCGGCCGGGGTGGACTCCTCCACCGGCCGGGCCAGTTCGGCGTCGGCCTGGAGGATGCGCTGCTGGAGGCGGGAGAGTTCGGGGTTCGGGTCGACGCCCAGTTCGTCGGCGAGCAGTCGCCGGGTGTCGGCGTACACGGCCAGCGCCTCGGCCTGCCGGCCGGACCGGTACAGGGCCAGCATCAGCAGCTCGCGCAGCCGCTCGCGCAGCGGGTGCGCGGCGGTCAGCGCGGTCAGTTCGGAGACGGCTTCGGCGTGCGCGCCGACCTCCAGATCGAGGTCGAGCCGGGTCTCCAGGAGCTGGAGCCGCCATTCCTCCAGGCGGGTGCGCTGGGTTTCGGCGTACGGCCCCGGTACGGACGCCAGCGCCTCGCCGTCCCACAGGGCGAGGGCGGCGTTCAGCCGGTCGCGGGACACGCCGCGGCGGCCCGCGGCGCGCAGTTTGTCGGCCTCGGCGGCCAGGTTCTGGGCCTCGGCGAGGTCGAGGGCGGTGGCACCGGCGCCGGCGCGCAGGGCGTAGCCGCCGGATTCGCTGGTCAGTACCCAGGCGCCGAGGACCTTGCGCAGCCGGGAGGCGTACGTGCGGACGGCGGCGAGCGCCTGGGACGGCGGGTCCTCGCCCCAGATGGCGTCGATGAGTTCGGAGGCGGTGGCGGTGCGGCCGTCGCGCAGCAGCAGGGCGGCGAGCAGGGCGCGCTGCTGCGGGGAGCCGGTGGGCAGGGCCTGGTCGCCGAGGGAGGCCCGGACGGGGCCGAGTACACGGAAGCGCAGCGTGGCGACGATGTCCTGGCCGTCGGCCGTCGTGACGGTGCCCGACGTGCTGCCGCCTGCCGGGTCGCCGTCCGCCGTGGTGCGGTCCGCCGTGTCGGGGGCTGCCGCGGTGGCGGGCGCGTTCGCGGCCGTCCCGGCGGAGGTGGCCGTGGCGGTGCCCGCCGTCGTACCCGTGGCCGTACCCGCGGTCGTACCCGCGGTCGTGCCCGTGCCGGTGTCCGTCGCCGCTTCCGTGTCCGTTCCCCTGTCCGTGGTCGTGTCCGTGGTCGTGTTCATGCCCGGCGTGGCGGCCGTGCCTGAGGGGCCGCTCACGCGTTTGCCCGCGTGGCGGCCCGCGTACCCGCCGGAGTCCTTCTTCGGAGTCCGCTGTCCCGGAACTCGCGGCCCGTCCTCACGGTCCATAGCTCCCCCTGCCCGTACCGCTGGTTTCGCCCTGGACAGTCTGCCTTGTCCGGAGGGCATGCGTCAGCATCGGGTCGAGCCGTTCCGTGGGCGTTCTCCGGACCGATGCGAACCCGTTTACTGACGAGCCGTCAGATCGGCGCTACCGTGAAACACATGGAGAGCTTCCCCGCGATCATCTCGGTGGACGACCACACCGTGGAGCCCCCGCGCGTCTGGCAGGACCGGCTCCCGACCCGCTATCGCGCGACCGGACCCCGGATCGTCCGGGCGCCGCTGAAGGAAATGACCTTTCTGGGAGGAAAGTTCGCCCCCGTGATGGGTGCGAAGGGGGATGAAGGCCCCATAGGCGACTGGTGGGTCTACGAGGAACTGCGCCGCCCGCTCACCCGACTGGACACCGCCGTCGGCTGCGCCAGGGACGAGATCCGGCTGGAGGTCATCACTTACGAGCAGATGCGCCCCGGCTCCCACTCGGTGCCCGAGCGTCTCGCCGACATGGACGTCAATCACGTCCAGTCCGCCCTTTGCTTCCCTACTTTTCCCCGTTTCTGCGGACAGACCTTCACTGAATCCGCCGACCGTGAACTCGGGCTGCTGTGCGTCCGGGCCTACAACGACTGGATGGTCGAGGAGTGGTGCGGCCCCGAGGCGCGCGGCCGGCTGATCCCGCTCACCCTCGTCCCGCTGTGGGATCCGGACCTGGCGGCGGCCGAGGTCCGGCGCAACGCGGCACGCGGGGTGCGCGCGGTCGCGTTCTCCGAGATACCGCCGCACCTGGGGCTTCCGTCCGTGCACACCGACCACTGGGACCCGTTCCTGCGCGCGTGCGACGAGACGGGCACCGTGATCGCCATGCACATCGGCTCCTCCAGCCGGATGCCGTCCACCTCCGCCGACGCGCCGCCCGCTGTCGGCTCCACCATCACCTTCGCCAACTGCTGCTTCTCGATGGTCGACTGGCTGATGAGCGGCGCGTTCGAGCGCTTCCCGAACCTGCGGATCATGTATGCGGAGGGCCAGATCGGCTGGATCCCGTACATCCTGGAACGCGCCGACCTCGTCTGGGAGGAGAACCGGGGCTGGGGCGGGGTGGCGGACAAGGTGCTGCGCCCGCCGTCCGAACTCTTCGCCGGGCATGTGTACGGCTGCTTCTTCGACGACGCCTTCGGCCTGCGCAATCTGGACGCGATCGGGGCCGGAAACGTGCTGTACGAGACGGACTACCCGCACTCCGACTCCACCTGGCCGAAGTCCCGCGAAGTCGCCGAGGCGCAGATGGCCCACCTGGCCCCGGACGTCGTGGAACGGATCGTCCGCGGCAACGCCATCGAGCTGCTGGGCCTGACGGCGGAGGGCCTCTGGCGCCGTTGACCAAAGGCCCCGCCGGACAGCCCTAGGAACCCAGTCGCAGTTGGAGCCGGCAGCCGCCGGGCCGGTCGTCGGTGTCGATACGGACGGTCACCGAGCGGTCGTTGTCCACGGGGCTGAAGCTACCCGGGAACGGTGAGGCGTTGCCGCACTGGGCGCGGTCGCCGTCCGAGGAGTAGCCGACGAAGAGCGACGTCGTGGTGGCAGAGCTCGACAAGTCGAAGGTGAGATCGCACCCGCCTGGCCGGTTGTCGGTGTCGATCCGGATGCTGGGACCGAAGCCCCGGGACCCCGTCTGGATCGGCATCTGATGGACACCCTCGTTTCCGCACTGGGCGTGGTCCGCGCCGGGGGTGGCCCGGAACGTGTAGGTGATGTGCTCACCCGCCAGCCGATTGTCCGGGTCGAAGATACCGAAGGCGAGCCGGCAGCCGCCCGGTCGGGAGTCGGTGTCGAAGCGGATCGGGTCGGTCGCGATCCCTTCGGGCTTCCACTGTTCGCCTGTTCGCCCACCGCACTGGCCAGGGTCGCCGTCGGGGTTGAACTGGATGCCGAGTTCCGGGGAAATGGGTTGATGGGCGCGGGCCTGGGCGTGCGAAGCCGGAACGGCGCCGATCGTGATCGCCGTGGTGGCGACAGCGGCAAGCGCCAGGACCCTCTGTGCGAGGCCCTTCATGGCATCGAGTCCCTTCTCTGTTCGAAAGGGGCGAGATCCGCCCGAAGTGCAGGATTCCGGTACCTCGAACGCGCTAAACCGCCGCGGGGGAATCGAGAGCGGTATACCGCTCGAATGGTTCAGCGGCCGGCTGTCCCACGCGGGGTGGTGCCCGGCGACGGCCCGGCGGCCCGACAGCCCGCCCGGCGGCCCGACAGCCCGCCCGGCGGCCCGACAGCCCGCCGGGCGGCTCGGGTGCCGGGCGGCTCGGGTGCCGGGCGTGCGAGGCCGCCGGGCGGTTCCCCATGCCCGCGCGCGCTCGAAGTGAAGACGGGGGCGCGCCTCGCGCTCCGTGCGCGCCTGGCGCCCCGTGTCACCGCCGATGTCGATCTATGTCACAGCCATGTCACGCCACGTCTCTCCGTGACTCCCATGGGTACATAGAGTCACATGTCATCACAGCTCCTCGCGCGAGCCCTCGCCGCATGGGCCGCCGCACCCCGCCCCTTGTCTGATGGAACGTCAGGTACGAGCATGACCCGCCGGGGTATATGACGTGACGTCAGATAAGGGGGAGTCCCATGGTGGTCTACGGGATACAACTGCCCGTGCAGTCGCAGAGCACCCTCTACGCCGAACCCTGGGAGGCCGCCGCCGGGCCCGGCGATCTGGTCGCGGTCGCGCGGACCGCCGACACCTGCGGGTTCGACTACATCGCCTGTTGCGACCATGTCGCCATCCCGCGGCGGCTCGCCGACGCGATGGGGACCGTCTGGTACGACCCGGTCGCCACCCTCTCCTTCCTCGCCGCCACCACCGAGCGGGTGCGGCTCCTCACCCATGTCGCCGTCGTCGGGCTGCGGCATCCGCTGCTCACCGCCAAGGCCTGCGCGACCCTGGACCGGCTCTCCGGGGGCCGGCTGGTCCTCGGGGTCGGGGCCGGGCATGTGGCGGAGGAATTCGCGGCGGTCGGGGCCGATTTCGCCGGCCGAGGCGCCGTGCTCGACGAGAGCGTCGACGCGCTGCGGGCCGCACTCGGGCCGGACGAATGCCCGGAACACACCGGCGCGCGGTTCGCCTTCCGGGATCTCGCCCTCGCGCCCCGGCCCGTCCAGGAGCGGATCCCTCTCTGGATCGGCGGTTCCTCGCCCGCCGCGTTGCGCCGCGCCGCGCTCAAGGGAGACGGCTGGCTGCCGCAGGGTGATCCGCGCGACCGACTGCCGGAGCTGATCGGGAAGTTGAAGGGGCTGCGCGAGAAGGCCGGGATCGAGGAGCCGGTCACCATCGGTGCCCTCACCGAGCCGCTGTACGTCGGGGTGCCCGGCTGGGACATCGGCCGGCGGGCCCTGAGCGGGGACCCGCGGGCACTCGCCGCGTCCCTGCGCGCGTACGGCGAGATGGGCGTGGAACAGATCCAGGTGCGGTTCCGCAGCCGGAGCCGCACCGAACTCACCGACCAGATGGCGGCGTTCGCCGCCGAGGTCGCTCCCCACCTGAACTGAGGAGTGTGGCTTCATGGGCAAGCTGGACGGGCGTGTCGTCGTGATCACGGGTGCGGCGCGCGGACAGGGTGAGCAGGAGGCGCGGCTGTTCGCCGCCGAGGGCGCCCGGGTGGTTCTGGGGGACGTGCTGGACGAGCCCGGCCGGGCGGTGGCGAAGGAGCTGGGGGCGGAGCGGGCGGTGTACGTCCACCTGGACGTGACGCGGGAGGACGACTGGTCGGCGGCGGTCGCGGCCACGAAGGAGCGCTTCGGCCGGATCGACGGGCTGATCAACAACGCCGGGATCGTGCGGTTCAACGCGCTGGTGGAGACGCCGCTGGAGGAGTTCCAGTCGATGGTCCAGGTCAACCAGACGGGCTGCTTCCTGGGCATCCGCGCGGTCGCGCCCGAGATCACGGCGGCCGGCGGCGGCACGATCGTCAACACCTCGTCGTACACCGGGATGACGGGGATGGCGGGGGCCGGCGCCTACACCGCGACCAAACACGCGGTGCTCGGGCTCACCCGGGTCGCGGCCATCGAACTGGCGGCGGGCGGCATCCGCGTCAACGCGATCTGCCCGGGCGCCATCGACACCGCGATGAGCCACCCGGAGGGCGTGGACCCGGCGGTGGTGACCGATCTCTACCGCACGAAGGTGCCGTTGCGGCGGATCGGGCAGCCCGAGGAGGTGGCCGCGCTCGCGCTGTTCCTGACCTCGGAGGACTCCTCGTACATCACCGGACAGCCGTTCGTGATCGACGGCGGCTGGCTCGCGGGTGTCAGTCTGGTCTGAGCGCCGCCACCGGGTGCTGCCGGTGTGCGGGCCGGGGGCCGCTGACCTGACGGTCCATCGGCTATTGACGGGTCCGGGGCGCGGTGCGAGAGTCGGGCACATCAATGAATCTGACGAAGCGTCAGAAAGCTGCGAGGGTGGTGAACTTCCTTGGAATTCGGGATCTTCGTTCAGGGATACGTCGGCAAGCGAGCCGAGAGCGATCCCGAGGCCGAGCACAAGGCCCTGATGGAGGAGACCGAGTACGTCATCCAGGCCGACGCGTCCGGCTTCAAGTACGCCTGGGCCTCCGAGCACCACTTCCTGGAGGAGTACTCCCACCTCTCCGCCAACGACGTCTTCCTGGGTTACCTCGCCCACGCCACCGACCGCATCCACCTCGGATCCGGCATCTTCAACCCGCTCGCTCCGGTCAACCACCCGGTGAAGGTAGCCGAGAAGGTCGCCATGCTCGACCATCTCTCGGGCGGGCGCTTCGAGTTCGGCACCGGCCGGGGCGCCGGCTCCCACGAGATCCTCGGGTTCATGCCGGGCATCACCGACATGAACCACACCAAGGAGATCTGGGAGGAGACGATCGCCGAATTCCCCAAGATGTGGCTCCAGGACGAGTACGAGGGGTTCCAGGGCAAGCACTGGTCGCTCCCGCCGCGCAAGGTGCTGCCCAAGCCGTACGGGAAGTCGCACCCGGCCATGTGGTACGCGGCCGGCTCCCCCTCCTCGTACGCCATGGCGGGCAAGAAGGGCCTCGGCGTCCTCGGCTTCAGCGTGCAGAAGGTCTCCGACATGGAGTGGGTCCTGGAGTCGTACAAGACCGCGATCAAGGAGGCGCGGGCGGTCGGCGACTTCGTCAACGACAACGTCATGGTCACCTCGACCGCGATCTGCGCCGAGACCCACGAGAAGGCCGTCGAGATCGCCGTCGGCGGCGGGCTCAACTACCTCCAGTCGCTGCTCTTCCGCTACCACGACACCTTCCCGCGCCCCGAGGGCATCCCCGAGTGGCCCGAGCTGCTGCCCGAGTACTCCGCCGAGATCATCGAACTCCTCATCCAGGAGGAGCTGATGATCTGCGGCGACCCGGGCGAGGTGCTCGCCCAGTGCCGGCGCTGGGAAGAGGCGGGCGCCGACCAGCTCTCCTTCGGTCTGCCGATCGGCATCTCCAGCGAGGACACGATGAACACCATCAAGCTGATCGGCGAGCACGTGATCCCGCGGATCGACACCGACCCCGTCCACCGGACCTCCCGCTTCCGGCAGTCCGCCGGAAGCTGAGCGACGGGCCGGGGCCCGGGGGCTCGGGGCTGAGATCCGGGGGCCGGGTTCTCGCTCCGGGGCTTCGGGGCCGGGGGTTTCGAGAGTTCCGGTGTCCCGTTGTCCCGGTGTTCCGGGCCGGCCCCGGGGCGCGAGGGCTCCGGGGCTCGTCCGGTCATCCAGCGCGGGGCGGTGTCTTCCCGGACCGCCGTCCCGTCACCGCCCCGGCCGGCGGCCGTTCCGCGGCGACCGCCGGTCCGGGGCACACCCCGCGTGGCCAGGGCCCCGGAAGGACGGGGGCGGAGGGGCGGGAGCAGTCGGGGCCGGCTCGGAAGGGCCGTACCTCGGGAGTACGGGACGCGGGAGTACGGGACGCGAGCGGGCGGACCCCAGGAGCACGGGGATGCGCGGGGGCGGTCCGCGAAGGGGGCGGGGGCTCGAACCAACGGGATCCGGACCGACGGGATCCGAAGGGAAGGGAACGGCACGCCATGCTCGATCACCTGGTCAAGGGCGCCACCGTCGTCGACGGCACCGGTGCCCCCGCCCGTACCGCCGACGTCGGCATCCGAGCCGGCCGGATCGCGCTCGTCGCGGAACCCGGCGCCGCCACCGGCGACGTGGCGGCCCGCACCGAGGAGGACGCACGCGGGCTCGTCCTCACTCCCGGCTTCGTCGACCCGCACACCCACTACGACGCCCAGCTCTTCTGGGACCCGTACGCCACCCCCTCCCTGCACCACGGCGTCACCACCGTCGTCGGCGGCAACTGCGGCTTCACCCTCGCCCCATTGCACCCCGGCCGCCCCGAGGACGCCGACTACACGCGCCGGATGATGGCCAAGGTCGAGGGCATGTCCCTGACCGCCCTGGAGGAGGGGGTCGACTGGGCCTGGTCGTCCTTCGCCGAGTACCTCGACGCCCTCGACGGCCGGATCGCCGTCAACGCCGGTTTCATGGTGGGCCATTGCGCCCTGCGCCGGTACGTGATGGGCCCGGACGCGATCGGCGGCCGGGCCACCCCCGCCCAGCTGGAGCGGATGACCGCGCTCCTCGAAGAGGCCATGGCCGCCGGCGCGTGGGGGCTGTCCACCACCCGGTCCGCCACCCACTCCGACGGCGACGGCGCCCCCGTCGCCTCCCGGCACGCCACCCCCGCCGAACTGCTCGTCCTCGCCCGCGCCGTCGGGAGACACGAGGGCACCCAGATCGAGGCCATCGTGGCCGGCTGCCTCGACCGGTTCTCGGACGCCGAGATCGACCTGCTCGTCGAGATGAGCGCGGCCGCCGGACGCCCCCTCAACTGGAACGTCCTCACCATCGACTCCGCCGTCCCCGAACGCGTCCCCCGCCAGCTCCTCGCCTCCGAACGGGCCCGCGCGTCCGGTGGCCGGATCGTCGCTCTCACCATGCCGATCCTCACTCCCATGAACATGTCGCTCGGCACCTTCTGCGCCCTCAACCTGATCCCGGGGTGGGGCGGGATCCTCGGGCTGCCCGTCCCCGAACGGATCGCGCGTCTGCGCGACCCCGCCGTCCGCGCGGAACTGCTGCGCCACGCCGTCTCCCCCAAGGCCGGTGTCTTCCGGCGCCTCACCGACTTCGGCCGCTACGTCGTCGGCGACACCTACAGCGCCGCCAACGACGGCCTGACCGGCCGTGTCGTCGAGGACATCGCCGCCGAACGCGGCCAGGACCCCTTCCACTGCCTCGTCGAGATCTGCGCCGCCGACGGACTGCGCACCGTGCTGTGGCCGATGCCCACCGACAACGACCCGGCGTCCTGGGCCCTGCGCCGCGAGACCTGGCGGCACGAGGACGTCCTGCTCGGCGGCTCCGACGCGGGCGCCCATCTGGACCGGATGTGCGGAGCCCCGTACACCACCCGCTTCCTCGGCGACTGTCTGCGCGGGCGGAGACTGGTGCCGCTGGAGCGGGCCGTGCGGATGCTCAGCGACGACCCGGCCCGGCTGTTCGGACTGCGCGACCGCGGCCGGATCGCCGTCGGCCACCATGCCGACCTGGTGCTCTTCGACCCCGAACGGATCGACGCGGGCCCCGCGACCCTCGTCCACGACCTGCCGGGCGCGAGCCCCCGACTGGACTCGCGGGCCCTCGGCGTCGTGTCGGTCCGCGTCAACGGTGTGGAGACCGTCCGCGACGACCGGCTGACCGGGGCCGTCCCCGGCCGGGTGCTGCGCTCGGGCCGCGACACGAGGACGGTGAGCACCCGATGAGCCAGGAAGACCCCGGGCCCGAACTCCTCTTCATCGCAGGGGAACGGGTCGAGCCCGACGGCGGGTACTACGAGGTCGTCGACCCCGCCACCGAGGAGATCGTCGGCCTCGCCCCCGAGGCCTCCCGGGCCCAGGTGGACGCGGCGGCGGACGCGGCCCGCACCGCCTTCGCCGTGTGGTCCCGCACGAAGCCGGAGGAACGCGCCGCGATCCTCGACCGGGCCGCCGCCCTCATCGCCCGCGACGCCGAGGCGCACACCCGGCTCGCCCGCCGGGAGAGCGGCGCGACCACCGCGACCGCGCGCGGTATGCAGGTAGCCGTCGCCGCCGCCCGCTTCCGGCGGTACGCGCGCGGTGCCCTGGAGCCGGTGGAGCGGGCGCTGCCCCCGCAGATCAACGAGGCCGGTCCGATGGGCCCGTCCAGTGTGCTGGGCGCGCTGGCGGTACGGCGCCCGGTGGGCGTGGTCGCCTGTGTCACCTCGTACAACAACCCCTGGGCCAACCCGGCCGGCAAGATCGCCCCCGCGCTCGCGCTCGGCAACACGGTCGTGGTGAAGCCTGCCCCACAGGACCCGCTGTCGGTGTACGCGATGGCCCGCGCCCTGGCGGAGGCGGGTGTCCCGGACGGTGTGGTGAACGTGGTCACCGGCTCCTCGCCCGCCGTCGGCGAGGCGGTCGTCGGCTCGCCTGAGGTCGACATGGTCTCCTTCACGGGTTCCACGGCCGTCGGGCAGGCGATCGGCGCGGTGTGCGGGGGCATGTTGAAGCGGCAGTTGATGGAACTCGGCGGCAAGGGCGCGGCGCTGGTCTTCGACGACCTGGACGAGCGGGGTCTCGCCGCGGCGGTCCGCGGGATCGGCACGACGTTCTCCTTCTACAGCGGGCAGATCTGTACGGCTCCGACCCGGGTCCTCGTCCAGCGCGCGATCCACGATCGGCTGGTGGCGGGGCTGGCCGGCTACGCGGGGGCGTTGACGGTCGGACACCCGGCGGACCGGGGCACGATGGTGGGGCCGGTCGTCTCGGCGGCCCATCGCGACCGGGTGGAGGGGTATGTGTCGCTCGGCCGCGACGAGGGCGCGCGCGTCGTCGCGGGCGGCGAACGGCCTGACGGGCCCGGCCTGGAGCGCGGTTTCTATGTGGCGCCGACCCTCCTCGTGGACTGCGCGCCCGGGATGCGGGTGGTGCGGGAGGAGATCTTCGGCCCGGTGGTCGTGGTGCTGCCCTTCGACGACGAGGACGAGGCCGTCGCGCTCGCGAACGACACCGACTACGGGCTGATCGACTACGTGTGGTCCGGCGATATGGCCCGCGCCTTTCGGGTGGCGGGACGGCTGCGTTCGGGCGGGGTCGGGATCAACACGATCGGCCGGAACATGGAGGCCCCTTTCGGTGGGTTCAAGCGGAGCGGGATCGGGCGGGACGTGGGCTCGTACGCGCTGCACGCGTACAGCGAACTTCAGGCGCTGGTCTGGCCCGGCGGCTGAGGAAGGGCCGCGGTGGGAGGGGTCGTCAAGGCCGGGAAACGGGGGGTGGCGGGCGTTCCCGAAAATTCCACGGGAAATTTTGGAAACGGACATATGGGATGGTGCTGCGGTTCCCGCATATCGGACGCCCCTCGACCTACCTACCAGTTGGTCGGTCGGTCCGGTGGTGGATCTTTCAATCATTGGCGCCTAGTCGATTCGACCCTCTCAATGCAAGGCGCTCGCCGAACCGTTGACCGGAACTTGATCTTCCGGATGTGGAAACCGCAGCATTTAACGTCCTGTTCATGACTCAGCTGGACGCGCGGCCCCAGGCCGGAGACACGGTAAGGGGCGTCGCCGCACCGGGCGACAACAACGGCGTACGCACCAAGGGCCTCGGTGGCAATTCCGTCGGCCTGCTCGGCAGCGCCGTCATCGGCGTCTCCACCGTCGCCCCCGTCTACTGTCTGACGTCGACCCTCGGCTCCACCGCCGGCGAGGTCGGCCTCCAGATGCCCGCCGTCTTCCTCGCGGGCTTCCTCCCGATGCTGCTCGTCGCATTCGCGTACCGCGAGCTCAACAAGGTCATGCCGGACTGCGGCACCTCCTTCACCTGGACGGTGAAGGCCTTCGGCCCCCGCGTCGGCTGGATGTGCGGCTGGGGCCTCGTCATCGCGACGATCATCGTCCTGTCCAACCTGGCCGGTGTCGCGACCTCGTACTTCTGGCTGCTGGCCGGGGAGATCACCAACAGTCCCTCGGTCGCCGCGCTCGACGGCAACAAAGCCGTCCACATCGTCACCTGCCTCGGTCTCATCGCCGCCGCCACCGCCATCAGCTACCGCGGCATGACCGCCACCAAGGGCGTGCAGTACGCGCTCGTCGGCCTCCAGCTCCTCGTCCTGGCCGTCTTCGTGGCCATGGCGCTGTCGAAGGCCGGCACCCTTGAGACCTCGGTCGACTTCTCCTGGTCCTGGATGAACCCCTTCGCGGTGCAGTCCTTCGCCGCGTTCACCGCCGGACTCTCGCTGTCGATCTTCATGTACTGGGGCTGGGACGCCTGCCTGACGGCCAACGAGGAGACCACCGGCTCCGCGAAGACCCCCGGCCGCGCCGCCCTCATCGCGATGCTCGTCCTGGTCGGCTCCTACCTCGCCACCGGCATCGCCGCGCAGATGGCCGTCGGCTCCGGCGACACGGGCCTCGGCCTCGCCAACCCGGAGACCTCCGACAACGTCTTCGCCGCGCTCGCCGGCCCCGTCATGGGCCCCGTCCTCGGTCTTCTGTTGTTCGTCGCCGTCCTCGCGTCGGCCGCCGCCAGCCTGCAGACGACGTTCATCCCCGTGGCCCGCACCGTGCTCGCGATGTCCACGTACGAGGCGCTGCCCGCCTCCTACGCCCGCGTCCACCCGCGCTTCAAGACCCCCGGCAAGGCCACCGTCGTCGCCGGCGTCGCCACCGGCGTCTTCTACACGGTGATGACCCTCGTCAGCGAACACGTCCTCGTCGACACGATCTACGCGCTCGGCCTGATGATCTGCTTCTACTACGCGCTGACGGCGTTCGCCTGCGTCTGGTACTTCCGCCGCGAGCTGACCGCCTCCTTCCGTGACGTCGTCTTCAAGGGCCTGTTCCCGCTGCTCGGCGGCGTGCTCCTGACCGCGGTCTTCTGCAAGACCATGTACGACATGTGGGACCCCGCCTACGGCTCCGGATCGGCCGTCCTCGGCGTCGGATCCGTGTTCGTCATCGGCGTCGGACTCCTCCTCCTCGGACTCGTCATCATGCTGGTGATGCAGCGCCGGAGCCCCGACTTCTTCCGGGGCCTGGTCCTCACCAAGGAGACCCCTTCGCTCATCGTCGAGGACTGACTCGACGGGCGAACGGCGAAGGAAGGCAAGGCGGCGGGCCCGTGGGGGGTCCCGCCGCGTTGTCGTTTTCGGCGGGGCGGGGCGGGGCGCTGCGCGCTGCTGGGCGGGGCGGTGGTGCGGGTGCGCTGTGCTGTGCGGGTGGGCGTGGCGTGGTGGTGCGGGGCGTGGGGGCGCGTTCGGGGTGCTGGGGCGGTGCGCTGGGGTTCGTGGTGGGTGCGCGGGGGCCGGTCCGGGGGTCGTGTTCTGCACTGCATGATTTACGGCGCGGGACCCTGACTTGTGCGCGAGGCGTTGCTGTTTCCGCGCCACAAATCACGCTTTACGTTTCGAACACGACCCCCTCCCCGGCCCCCGCTCCCGTCCGCGTCGTGGCGCACCGCCCCGCACCCCTCCCGCTTGAGTGAGAGGTGTGGGGAGGGGTGCCGCGTGTGGGTGGGGTGAGGTGGGTGGGGGAGACGGTGAGGGGCGGGTTGCAGGAGTGGGGTGGGGGTGGGGAAGTGGAGGAGAGGCAGGGGTGTGATCTCGTGCGTCATGGTCGGTTCTCCGTGTCTCTCGATCCCGTTCGCTCTCACTTCCATGACGCGCCGAACCCCCGGAAATGTGACACCTCGTAGAGAATTTCCCGCTATCGGTTCTCCGGAACCTAGGCCTCCGCGATCAGCGCCGTCGCGATCGTGCGGAAGCCGAGGCGGGCGTAGAGGCGGGCCACCGAGGCGTCCGTGGCCGACAGGAAGATCGTTTCGGCGCCGCGGGCGCGGGCGTCCTCGACCAGGGCGGCCGTCACCGCGAGGCCCAGGCCGCGGCGGCGGGCCGCCGGGCGGGTGCCGATGCCGACGACCTCGGTGACCGGCCCCGCCGACTGGAGCTGACCGGCGGCGAGCGCCGTGCCGTTCGCGTCGACGGCCGCCACCAGGCGGGTGAGGCCCGCTTCGATCCGGGCCGCCGTGGCCGCGACGGCATCCGGCGCGAGCGGCGCGCCGAACGCCGCGCACTGGGCCGCGAGCGCGCTCTCCAGCGCGGGGTCGGCCGGCTCCACGACCCGTATGACCACGCCTTCGGGCCGGGGGAGCCGCCGCTCCTCGGCCGGCTCCAGGACCATCAGCGGGTGCTCGTGTACCGGGAGCCCGGTCGCCTCCACGGCCGCCCGCAGCCCCGGGGTCGCCTCGGCGACCCACTCGAACGCCTCGGGCACCCCCAGCTCCCGCTGCCGGGCCCGGACCCGTTCCACCGCCGCGACCGGCACCTCGCCGGCGTGCCCGAGCGTGGGCCGCGCGTAATAGGGCCAGCCGGCGCCCTCCCGTACGAAGAGCGTGAGCGGACCGAAGTCCTCGGCGCGGGAACCGGTCCGGGGGATGGAGTCGTAGAAGGTCTCAAGGCGTGTCAGCATGCGGCCACCGTATGAAGATCCGAGCACGGGGGGAAACATGATTTCGGCGAACGGCCACAGATGTCCGAGGTGCGGGCGGGACGACCGGACGCAGGCGGTGCCCGCCGTGTACCTCGCCGGCCGGACCACCGTCACCAGCCGCGAACGGGACGCCGACGGCGACACACGGACGGTCGCCCGGCCGGTGACCACCGCCCTGGCCGAGGCGCTGGCGCCCGTACCGAAGGAGCCGGGCTACGCCCTCGGCTGCCTCGGCGTCCTCGCCGGGTTCGTGACCGTTGGATCGTTCATGGGCTGGGTCTTCGCGGGGAGCGCCTTCTCGTCCGCCGATCAGGTCCCCGACCCCGGGCCGGTGGGCGACGTCACTGACCCGTACGCTGTGGATCACGCGCACCACCTCGGCCCCGATCTGGCCTTCCTGGGCTGGGTCTCCCTGGTCGCCCTGTGCGTCACCGCCCTGGTGGCCGTCGCACTCGTCCGGCGCCGGAACGCCTTCGTCCACAAGACCCGGCGCCGGGCCCGGGCGGAGGAGCTGTGGGGGCGCGGCTGGTACTGCCACCGCTGCGGCACCGTCCACCTCGCCGACGACCCCCAGGGGGACATCCGGCCGCTCACGCTCCAGGAGTTCCGGCAGCGGGTGTGGGAGGCGGGCGGTTACGGCGATCTGGCGGATTCACAGCCGGCTATCGGCTGACGGCTGACGGGTGCGGGCCCGCGTGTGCGGGGTGAAAGAGGCGCATGGGGGCGGGGGAGTGGGTGAGAGGGATTCCGCCACCCCGGTACTCCACGCGCCCTCGGCAAACCGCGCCGTACGCCCTACCGTTCCGTTATGCGGATCTCGACCACGATCTTCCTGACCGACGAGACCATCACCCCGGTGCGGCTGGCCCGCGCGCTCGAAGAGCGCGGCTTCGGCGGCCTCTATCTGCCCGAGCACACCCATATCCCGCTCTCCCGCGAGAGCCCCTATCCGGCGGGCGGCCCGCTGCCCCGCGAGTACGCCCGGACGCTCGACCCGTTCGTGGCCCTCGCCCAGGTCGCCGCCGTCACCGAACACCTCCGGCTCGGCACCGGCATCACCCTGGTCGCCCAGCACGACCCGATCGATCTCGCCAAACAGATCGCCACCCTCGACCACCTTTCCGGCGGCCGGTTCACTCTCGGCGTCGGCCTCGGCTGGAACCGCGAGGAAGCCGCCGGGCACGGAGTCGACTGGTCCACCCGGCGCTCTCTCGTCTCCGACCGACTCGATCTGATGCGTGCCCTGTGGGCACCCGATCCCACCGCTCACGAAGGCCGTTTCGGCCATTCCATCGGCCCCTCGGAGGCCTGGCCCAAGCCGGCCGGCGGCGCCCCGCGCATCCTGATCGGCGGTGCGGCGGGCCCCCGGCTCTTCGCCGAGATCGCCGCCCGCGCCGACGGCTGGCTCCCCATCGGAGGCAGCGGGCTTGCCGAGACCCTGCCGGTACTCCGTACGGCCTGGGAGGAGGCCGGCCGCGACCCGAAGGCCCTCCAGGTCGTCCCGTACGCCGTCCATCCGAGCCCCGGCAAGCTCGCCCGCTACGCCGAACTTGGCTGCGAGGAGGTCATTCTCCAACTCCCGCCCGGCGACGAGGGCACGGTACTGGGTGTTCTGGACGACTACGTCCAGTACGTGTGAGACCCCCTCCCCGTGTCCCGCCCGCCCCGTCCCCGCCGCTCCCGCACTGTCCTGCTCTCGCCGCTGCCCGTCCCGTCCCCTCCCGCCCGTTCTCGGTCCGCCCCGCACCCGGCTCGTATGCTCGGTTCATGACGGATCACCAGGCATCACACGCGCCCTCCGGCCCCTCCCGCCCCACCGGGAACGCCATGCGCCGGGCCCTGCGCCGGGCCCGGGACGGGGTGGCGCTGGACGCGGGGGAAGCAGCCGTGCTGTTGCGGGCGCGCGGGGAGGATCTGGCCGACCTGGTCGCCACGGCCGGGCGGGTGCGGGACGCGGGGCTCGCCGAGGCCGGGCGGCCCGGGGTCGTCACGTACTCGAAGAGCGTGTTCATACCGCTCACCCGGCTCTGCCGGGACAAGTGCCACTACTGCACCTTCGTCACCGTCCCGGGCCGGCTGCGGCGCGACGGGCACCAGGCGTTCATGTCGCCGGACGAGGTCCTGGAGATCGCCCGCAAGGGTGCCGCACTCGGTTGCAAGGAAGCCCTGATCACCCTCGGCGACAAGCCCGAGGACCGCTGGCCCGAGGCGCGGGAGTGGCTGGACGCGCACGGGTACGACGACACGATCGCGTACGTACGGGCCATGGCGATCCGGATCCTGGAGGAGACCGGGCTGCTGCCGCACCTCAACCCCGGGGTGCTGTCCTGGACCGACTTCCAGCGGCTCAAGCCCGTCGCGCCCAGCATGGGGATGATGCTGGAGACGACCTCGCGGCGGCTGTGGGAGGAGCCCGGGCAGCCGCACTACGGTTCGCCCGACAAGGAACCGGCCGTCCGGCTGCGGGTCCTGGAGGACGCGGGACGCTCCTCCGTCCCCTTCACCAGCGGGCTCCTGATCGGCATCGGCGAGACGTACGAGGAGCGCGCCGACTCGCTGTTCGCGCTGCGCCGGATCGCCCGCGCCTACCACGGCGTCCAGGAACTCATCATCCAGAACTTCCGCGCCAAGCCGGACACGGCCATGCGCGCCGCGCCGGACGCGGAGATCGACGACCTGGTCGCCACCGTCGCCGTCGCCCGGCTCATCATGGGGCCCTCGGCCTGCCTCCAGGCCCCGCCGAACCTCGTCGACTCCGCCTACGAGCGGCTGATCGCCGCCGGGATCGACGACTGGGGCGGGGTGTCGCCCGTCACCGTCGACCATGTGAACCCCGAGCGTCCCTGGCCCGCCATCGAGGAACTGGCCCGGCGGTCCGCCGCCGCCGGCTTCGAGCTGCGCGAACGGCTCTGTGTGTACCCGGAGTTCGTGCGGCGCGGCGAGCCGTGGCTGGACCCGCGGGTGCTGCCGCACGTCCGCGCCCTCGCCGACCCCGGCACCGGGCTCGCCGACCCCGCCGCGGTGGTGCGCGGGCTGCCCTGGCAGGAGCCCGACGAGTCGTTCACCGCGCTCGCCGCCGGCCGGACCGACCTGCACCGCACCATCGACACCACCGGCCGCACCGCCGACCGGCGCGAGGACTTCGACCACGTCTACGGGGACTGGGACGCGCTGCGCGAGGCCGCCGCGCCGGGGATGACCCCCGACGCGCTCGCGTCCGCGCCCGAACGGATCGACGCCGACGCGCGCGAGGCGCTCGCCGTCGCCGCCGACGACCCGACCCGGCTCAC
Source organism: Streptomyces sp. NPDC048718 (assembly GCF_043198875.1). Lineage (NCBI taxonomy): Bacteria > Bacillati > Actinomycetota > Actinomycetes > Kitasatosporales > Streptomycetaceae > Streptomyces > Streptomyces sp. NPDC048718. The sequence continues at coordinate 263,562 of NZ_JBICVG010000009.1, read as the reverse complement.
CGACGCTCAGGCCCTCGCCCTGCTGCACGCCGACGGCCCGGCCCTGGACGCGCTGTGCTCGGTCGCCGACGACGTGCGGAAGTCGGCCGTCGGCGACGAGGTGACGTACCTGGTCACCCGCAACATCAACTTCACCAACGTCTGTTACACCGGCTGCCGGTTCTGCGCCTTCGCCCAGCGGCGCACCGACGCCGACGCGTACACCCTCTCCCTGGACCAGGTCGCCGACCGGGCCGCGCAGGCCTGGGACGTCGGCGCCGTCGAGGTCTGCATGCAGGGCGGCATCCACCCCGATCTGCCCGGCACCGCCTACTTCGACATCGCGCGGGCCGTCAAGGAACGCGTCCCCGGCATCCATGTGCACGCCTTCTCGCCGATGGAGGTCGTCAACGGCGCTTCCCGCACCGGGCTTTCGATCCGCGAGTGGCTGACCGCCGCCAAGGAGGCCGGACTCGACTCGATCCCGGGCACCGCCGCCGAGATTCTCGACGACGAGGTCCGCTGGGTGCTCACCAAGGGCAAGCTGCCCGCCGCCACCTGGATCGAGGTGATCACCACCGCCCACGAGCTGGGTCTGCGGTCCTCCTCGACGATGATGTACGGGCATGTGGACCAGCCCCGGCACTGGCTCGGGCATCTGCGCACCCTCGCCCGCATCCAGCAACGGACCGGTGGCTTCACGGAGTTCGTCACCCTGCCGTTCGTTCACACCAACGCGCCCGTCTACCTCGCCGGCATCGCCCGGCCCGGGCCGACCATCCGCGACAACCGCGCCGTCACCGCGATGGCCCGGCTGCTGCTCCACCCGTATATCCCCAACATCCAGACCAGTTGGGTGAAGCTCGGTACGGAGGGCGCCGCCGAGATGCTGCGCTCGGGCGCCAACGACCTCGGCGGCACGCTGATGGAGGAGACCATCTCCCGTATGGCCGGATCGAGTTACGGGTCGTACCGCTCGATCCGCGACCTCGCCGCCATCGCCGACGCGGCGGGCCGGCCGTCCCGGCTGCGCACGACCCTCTACGGGGAGGTGCCGGAAGAGCGGCAGCGGGCGGCGAAGGCCTCGGACGGGCATCTGCCGGAGCTGCTGCCGGTCCTGCCGGTGGAGGGCGCGGGCGACCGGGCCTGAGGCGGAGGAGGGGGCGGGCTGCCGGGGCTGAGGCCGAGGACCCGGCTTCCCCGGCGTGGGGCGCGCCCTCGTACGCACGTCGGGCCCCGGCCTCCCCGGTCCGGGCCGGCGCGGGGCTACGTGCGTGCGTACGTGCGTCGGCCTCCCCGCCCCGCCTTCGCCCCCACCCCTACGCCAGCCACCCCCGCTGCGCCGCCTGCCACACCAGCTGCGTCCGGGTCAGGGCCCCCGCGCGCTGCATCAGGGCCTGGATCCGACGCTGCACCGTGCGCTGGCTGACCCACAGTTGGGAGGCGATCGCCTTGTCCGCGACCCCGGCGACGATCAGCGACAGCAGATACCGTTCGTCCTCGGCGAGGTGCACGGTCGGCAGGGGACTGTCCCCGGAATCGGCCAGCTCGCCGGAGTCCGTGACATGCAGCGGGGACGCCGCCGCCCACTGGCTTTCGAACAGGGCGATCAGCGCGTCCAGCAGGCTGCTGCTGTGGACCACGGCGGCCGTCGGCTCGCCCGTCCGGCTCGCCGGGGCCCGGCCGCCCGCGGCGCCCCGGCCCGCGTCACCGTCACCGTCGCCGCCATAACCCCCACCCCCAGACCCGCCCCCGCCCCCGTCCGTACTCCCGTACACCAGCGGGCAGATGGCGATCGAGCTGTCCGCGATCACCAGCCGCACCGGCAGCGTCTCCGTCGCCCGGGCCTGCTCGCCCGCGCGGATGCTCCGCTCGACGTTGTCCACCATGCCCGGCTGTTCGAGGAGTTCACGCTCGTAGATCGTCCGGTACCGCACGCCCCGGGCCAGCAGCTCCCACTCCTCGTCGTTCTCCTCCGCGGCCAGGGCGACCGGGTTGGCCTTGCACAGCCAGCGCATCTCCCGGGCCCCGTAGGCGAGATGGCGCAGCCGCTGGCGGATCACGCCCGCCCCGGTGATGATCTCGACCAGCTCGTCGGCGGCGTGCCGCCGGCCCCCGGCCCGGTACTCCTCGGCGAGTTGGTCCACGCCCCGCCGCGCCCACTCCAGGGCCTCGTGCCCGCGCAGCAGCAGCGGACGCAGCGCCGCGTCGGGCGCCACCGGGACGTAGCGCGCCGGGTCGCCACCCGGCGCGGCACGCCCTGGCGAGGTGCGTCCCGGCGGTTCGGCGACCCGGCCCACCAGACCCTTGTCGTGGAGCGCCGAGAGCAGCCCGTCGGCCCGGGCCTCGTCGAGCCCCAGCCGTTCCGCGACGGTGGCTGCGTCGGCCTCGCGCGCTCCGACGAGGAAGCGGTACACCCGCTCCTCCCCGGCGCCGACCCCCGCGCCCTCCAGCATGTTCTCTGTCCCCACGATGCCTCCACCCGGCCCGGCCTGCGCGTATGCCTGAAGAGCACGGCGTGATCAAAGCACAGGGGACCCACCGGAAACGAGAGCGCCGCATACCACAGGGGTGCCCTCAAAGGCCCGGTCGTCCTGGCAAGTTGGCGGCGAGTGGACATGTCGCTTCTTCGTCAGACACGGGCCGTGGCGGAAGTGTTCGTTTCTGTCGACTCTTGGTTCCGCCGGGCCGGAACCCCCGCCGCCCGGCGGAAGGAGTGCTTCAGCATGCGACGACGCAGACGGACGACCGCGCTGCTCGGCTTCGCCCTGGCCGCCACGATGGCCGCCGGCGGCCACGCGTACGGCGCCGCCACGCTCCCCGCGGAGGGCGGCGGCGGATCGGCCGGTGGCGGATCGGCCGGTGGCGGACCGGCCGGTGGCGGACCGGCCGGGAAGGACCGGGTGACCGCCGCGCCCGCGTCCCGGGACGCCGTCCGCACCACGACGGTCACCCTGGTGACCGGCGACCGGGTCACGGTGGCCACCCGGGCCGGGAAGACCGTCGGGGTCGACGTCCAGCCGTACCGCAAGAGCGCCGCGGGGCTGCGGACGTACACCGTCGGCACCGACGTGTACGTGATCCCCCGGGACGTCGAGCCGCTGATCCACAACGGCCGTGTGGACAAACGGCTGTTCAACGTGACGCGGCTGATCGCCCAGGGCCTCGACGACGCCCACAGCACGGCGACCCCGCTGATCGTCCGCTACGACGGCGACGGCGACGGCCGGCGGACCGCAGTCCCCGACGGTGCCCGGCTGGTCCGGAAGCTCCCCGGCGTGCACGGTGCGGCCGTCAGTGCCGACAAGGGCAAGGGTGACACGTTCTGGGAGGCCGTCGACGACGACAGCGCCCGGGCCGGCACCGCCAAGTCCCGTCTGGCGGGCGGCATTCAGCGCGTCTGGCTGGACGGCAGGGTCGAGGCGCTGCTCGACAAGAGCGTCCCGCAGATCGGCGCCCCCGAGGCGTGGGCCGCCGGATACGACGGCACCGGCGTCAAGGTCGCGGTGCTGGACACCGGCGTCGACGCCGGCCACCCCGATCTCGCCGGACGGATCGAGGAGAGCCGCAGCTTCGTGCCCGGCGAGACCGCGCGCGACGGCCACGGCCACGGTACGCATGTGGCGTCCACGATCGTCGGCAGCGGCGCCGCCTCCGGCGGCACGTACAAGGGTGTGGCCCCCGGCGCCAAGCTGATGGTGGGCAAGGTCCTCGGCGACGACGGCTCCGGCTCGGAGTCCTCGATCATCGAGGGCATGGACTGGGCCGCGCACTCCGGCGCGAAGGTCGTCTCCATGAGCCTGGGTGGCGGGGACGGCGCCGACGGCACCGACCCCATGGCCCTCGCCGTCGACGAACTGACTGCCGAGACCGGTGTGTTGTTCACCATCGCGGCGGGCAACAGCGGTCCCGGCGCGAAGACCGTCGGCAGCCCCGGCGCGGCCGCCGCGGCCCTGACGGTCGGCGCCGTGGACGCGCACGACGCCGTCACCGACTTCTCCAGCAGGGGCCCGCGCGGCGACGGCGGACTCAAGCCGGAGATCACCGCCCCGGGCGCCGGGATCGTCGCGGCCCGCGCGGCCGGTACGACGATGGGCACCCCGGTCGGCGACCTCTACACCCGGGCGAGCGGCACCTCCATGGCGACGCCGCACGTGGCCGGCGCGGCCGCGATCCTCGCCCAGCGTCACCCCGACTGGACGGCCGCCCGTCTGAAGGACGCCCTGATCAGCGCCGCGAAGACGACCGCCGACACCTCCGTGTACGCCCAGGGCGCTGGTCGCGTCGACGTGGCGCGCGCGGTCCGGCAGACGGTGTCGGCGAGCGGCACGGTCGACTTCGGGCTGCGCGGCTGGGACGACACGGCGCCGGTCACGAAGGAGATCTCGTACGTCAACGACGGCGACGCGCCCCTCACCCTTGCGCTCTCGCTCGGCGAGGCGGGTGAGGCGGGTGGGAAGCTGCCCGCCGGCGTACTCGCCCTGGGCGCCGACTCGGTGACCGTCCCGGCGCACGGCACCGCCGCCGTCGCCGTCACCCTCGACACCGCCGGCGTCACGACCGGCTCGCACGGCGCGCACGTCACCGCGCGCGGTGACGGCGGGACGACGGCGGTGACCGCGATCGGCTTCGGCCGGGACGTACGGAAGTACGACGTCACGCTGAAGGTCCTCGACCGCGACGGCAAGCCCACCGACGGCGTCGCCGCGGTCAGCGTCACCGCCGTGGACAAGATGGAGCTGCCGGAGACCTACCCGGTCGACGAGAACGGGACCGCCGTGGTGCGGATACCGGGCGGCGAGCACGCGTTCCTCGCGGAGATCTACCACTACAGCCCCGACTGGAGCATGCTCCACGAGTACACCTACGCGGCCCAGCCGGTCACCGTGATCGACGCGGACCGCACCTTCACCTTCGACGGCTCCAAGGCCGGCCCGGTCACCATGCGGACCCCCCTGCCGGCGGAGGCGAACCTCGTCCGCGTCGGCCTGGCCGACCGCTCTCCCACGGCGGACGCGATACACGGCCGCGAGACCTGGCTGGGCGGCGCGACGGCCGTCTACTCGGTCCCGTCCCCGACCGTCGACGACAGCCTCTTCGAGTCGCGCGTCGGCTGGTCGATGAGCGCGCCCGCGCTCTCGGCCCGGCTCGCCGCCAAGGGGCAGGGCACCCGCGACCTGGACGTCACCTACTTCGACGGCTGGACCGGCTCCGCCCGCTTCGACGGCACGAAGACACTGCGCGTGGCCAAGCCCGGCGAGGACGTCCGCGGCAAGCTCGCGCTGGTCAAGCGGGACCCGTCGAGCACGACGTACGCGCAGGTCGACGCGGCCGCCGACGCCGGCGCGCTCGCCGTCCTCGTCTACAACGACACCCCCGGCGGCTGGATCGCCGGCAACTGGAGCCCGAAGGAGACCCGCATCCCCGCGATGACGGCCTCCGGCACCGACGGCGAGCGGATGCTGGCCCTGCGCGATCCCCGGATCACCTTCACCGGCACGGCGGTCAGCCCGTACTCCTACGAGCTGGTGAAGTACGGCAATGGCGGCATCCCCGCCGACCAGCGCTACCGCGTCCGGGCCGGGGAACTGGCCACCGTCGACCACCGCTTCCACGCCGCCGCCGCCGCCACCGAGGGCGGGTACAGCCGGCTGACGCGCACGCCTATGCAGTCGGTCGCGTACTTCTCCCTGAAGCGCAGGACGATGCCGAGCACCCTCACCGAGTACGTCACCGCGGGCGTGCGCACCGCCGAGACCGTGCGGGTCGGGCCGGTGTGGACGGCCGAGGGTGCCTCGCTGATGACGGAGGAGGGCAAGCTCACCGCCGGACAGCGGCTCGGCCGTGACTGGAACAAGGCCGTGGTCCGCACCGCTCTGACGAGTGGGATGGAGCAGTCGGCCGTACGGGTCGGCACGGTCGGTGTGGTGCGGAACGTCGGTCTGCTCGACAGCGGCAGCGACCAGTGGATCGCCGGCGGGAACCACGCCACCGACAAGGAGTCCACCACCGTCTACCGGGACGGGCAGCCGCTCGGCACCGCGGCCGCCACGGCCGTCGCCTTCCCGATGAGCCCGGAGCGCGCCGAGTACCGCCTGGTCACGGACGTCCAGCGGGACGCCGCCGGCTGGACCACCTCCCCGAAGGTCCACACCGACTGGCGCTTCCACTCCGTCCAGGGCCAGGGACAGTCGTCGGCCCTTCTTCCGGTCCTGTCGGTCGACTACCGGCTCGGCACCGACCTGGCCAACAGCGCGGGCACCGGCTCCCGGACCACGATCGCACTGGGCCTGCGCCACCCCAAGGGCCTGACGGACGGCCCGAAGGTCACCGGCGTGAAGCTGTGGGCGTCGTACGACGACGGCGCGTCCTGGCGGGAGGTCCGCCTGGACGGCAAGCCGAGTGGCTCCCCGGGCGGCTCCCTGAGTGGCACCATCGCCAACCCGGCGGCCGCGGGCTTCGTCTCGCTGCGGGTCAGCGCCACCGACGCGGACGGGAACTCCGTCGACCAGACGGTGACGCGGGCCTACCGGGTCGTCCGGCGGTGACGTCTGATCTCGATGTCGTCGGTGATCTCGATGTCGTCGTCGACGTGATGACGTCGATGAGAGTCCGCCGCTGAGACGGTTCGACTCGACTCGGCTCCGCTCGGCCCGATTCGATTCGAATTGATTCGACTCGGCTCGGCTCGGCGGCACCGGCCGGGGCACCCGTACGCGGGTGCCCCGGCTTCGTGCGTGGTGGCGGGCGCGCGATCGCCCACCACCGGTTCCTGTCGTCCCGCTGGTTCGCGTCGCCGCTTTGTTCCGACGTGGCGTCACCTCGCCACGGCTTCACCGGAATGGCCCCCTCCCATGACGATCCGGGCCCTGAAGGGACGCCCCCGGTCCACTACAGTGCTGGACGAACGACAGACAGCACAGGCGTTCGGGCAGCTCGCAGGGGGAGGGCACGTCGTGACCACCACAGCCGCGGCCGTGTGGGGCCGCGCCGAACAGCAGGACTTCCGCGCGCGGGTACGGGGCTGTCTCCTCGGTGGCGCACTCGGCGACGCGCTCGGCGCCGGCGCGCACGGCCGCACCCTGGCCGCCCTGCGCGAGACCCACGGCCCCGAGGGGCTGACCGACCTGGTCCCCGCGTACGGCCGCCGGGGCGCCGTCACGGCCGCCACCCAGATGTCCCTCTTCACCGTCGACGGCCTGATCCGCGCCCAGGTCCGCCGCGACACCGGCGTCTGGCACCCGCCCACCGACGTGCACCGGGCCCATCTGCGCTGGGCCGCCACCCAGCGCGACTGGGGCCCCGACGAACGGCGCCCAGATCTCGGCTGGCTGGCCCGCGAGGAGTGGCTGTACGCCCGCCGCGACCCGGCCCGAGCCTGTCTGACCGGCCTCGGCGACGACGTCCTCGGCACCCTGGACCGGCCCAAGAACCCGGACGCCGCCGACTGCGGCGCGCTGGTGCGCTCGGCGCCCTTCGGGCTGCTCGTCGGCTGGGAACCGCAACTGGTCTGCCGGCTCGCCGTGGAGTGCGCGGCACAGACCCACGGAGCGCCCGCCGCGTACCTCGCGGCCGGCGCCTTCGCCGTCGTCGTGCACGGCCTGGCCCGCGGCGACAGCGTGGAGGGCGCGGTGGAGACGGCCCTGGCCCAGATCACCCCGCGCCCGGGCCACGAGCCGGTGACCGAGGCCCTGCGGGCCGCGTCGGCTGCCGTACGGGAAGGTGTGCCGGACGCGGAGCGGGTGACGGCGCTCGGGGCCGGCGAGGACCGGGCGGAGGGGCAGTTGGCGGCGGCCGTGTACGGAGTGCTGGTCGGCGAGGACGTCCGGCACGGGCTGCGGCTCGCGGTCAACCACGACGGCCCGTCGGCGGCGACCGGCGCGCTCACCGGCGCCTTGCTCGGCGTCCTGCACGGGGAGACGGCCCTGCCGCCCGCCTGGCTCGCCGAACTGGAGGGCCGGGGCACGGTGCTGGAGCTGGCCGACGACTTCGCGATGGAGATGACCCAGGGGCCCGCGCTGCACGGTCCGGCGAATCCGTCGCCGGGGTGGCTGGCCCGCTACCCGAGGGACTGAGCGCGTCCGGGGGCTGAGAGCGCCGGATGGCCGGAGAGCCGAGTGCGAGCGCAGGAGGGTCGGGGTCCGGGGGTCCGGGGGCCGGGGGTCCGAGGTGGCTTCGGGGAAAAGCCGAGCCCCCTCGGCCAGGACGGCGGACCGGTCGAGAGGGCTCCGTTGCTTCGTACGTCTCCGGTGTCTCCAGCGCTGCCCGTGTATCCGGTGCCGCTGGTGTTGCCGGGTTCTGCTGGTGTTACCGGTGTTGCCGGTGCTTCAGGGTTCTGCGGGTTCTGCTTCAGGCGGCGCGGGGCGCGCGGCCGGGGGTCACAGGCCCCGGGCGCTCACGTCTCCCACGAACGCGTTCCACGACTCCGGTCCGAAGGAGATCGAGGGGCCCTCGGGCGCCTTCGAGTCGCGCACCGCGATCGCGTTCACGAGCGGCGACTTGACCTCGACACAGGCGCCGTTGCCTCCGGAATAGGAGGACTTCGTCCAGGTGTCGGTCGCGCCCTGAATGATGGCCATGATGCTCAACTCCGGTTCTTTGCATAGGAGGGGGTCTGCGAACGGGAACGTGCCAATGTCTTTCCCTTGGCGTGAGGGACGCTACCCGTCCGGCCCCGTCCAGTGGGACCGTCGTTCACTCGACCGGATGCCATATTCCAACTGTCCTTACACCGGGGCGAGTCGGGGGTGTACCGTGCGGGCCTTCTCCCCGACTCGCCGCCGATTGACGGCATTCCGGACCGGGTCGCCCTTAAACGTCCGGTTCCCCGTCGGCGTACTGCTTCGCCATATTCATGATGAACACCCGGGTGTCATCCGCATTCATGGCCTGTGCCCTCAAGTGCTCGTACATCACGCTGTACTTGCCGACATCCTGCGCCTTCTCCAGATAGAGGTCGCTCGTCACGCCCTCGATGTAGACCACACTGGAGTCGGAGGTGTCCGGGAATTCCAGAATCGCGTAATGCCCGCTGATGCCGGGATGCGCGCCCATGTGGAACGGCAGTACCTGGACGGTCACATGGGGCAGGCTGGACTGCTCCGCCAGATGCTCCAGCTGCTCGGCCATCAGCCGCCGGCTGCCGATCTGGCGGTGCAGCGCGGCCTCGTCGATGACCACCCAGAGGCGGAGCGGGCGTTCGTTGTTGCGGATCCGTTCCTGGCGGCGGGTGCGGACCTGGACCCGTTTCTCGATGTCGGACGGCGTCGACTCGGGCAGCGCGCCCGCGATCACGGCCTCGGCGTACGCGTGGGTCTGGAGCAGGCCCGGGATGATCTGCGGCTCGTACACCCGCAGACTCTCCGCGTCCGTCTCCAGGCCGATGTAGACGCTGTACGGGATGTCGCCGAAGGCGTGCCACCAGCCCTGCTGGCGCGAGTCCTTGGCCATCTGCATGAGCGAATCGACCAGTCGCTCGTCCTCGACCTCGTACACACCGCAGAGGTCACGGACGTCGCGCTGGCTGATCGAACGACGGCCGTTCTCAAGGCGGCTGATCTTCGACTGGGAGACGAGAAGTCGCTCGGCGACCTGCTCGGCCGTCATGTTCTTCGCCTCCCGGAGCCGGCGCAGCTCCTGACCCAAACGGCGTCGCCTGACGGTGGGGTTGACACTGGACGCCACGGAAACTGCACCTCCGGCTGTCGGCCTGCGTAGCTGTGAGTATCTACTGCTTGGCAGACTGCCACCAAAAGTGCTGTGTGCGCTGGAAAACGGCGAGAGATGCGGTTACGGGACGGTCATGAGGACGACCGTCCCGCACACGCATGCGGCTCCCGGTGTGAGTGATCGGGATGGCGCCGGGTGGTGCGAGAACGTACGGGCCCTGCGCGGCCGTATGGCCGCGAGGGGCGTACGGCGTGCCGGATGTACGGCGTGCCGGGTGTACGAGACCGCGCGAGGCCGTACGGGGGTGTACGGGGTCGCGCGGGTCGTAACGGATCGCGCGAGGCCGCATGGGGTTCATGGGGTCCATGGGGTCGCGCGAGGTGGTGCGGGTGGTGCGTCGGGTGGTGCGAGCGTCGTGAGAGGAACCGGCGGACCCGGCGCGGGCCGGGTGCGCGCGGTCCCGTCACATGGCGGCGCGCGCCATGCTCCCGCGACGTGGCTGGGACGGCACGGCGCCGCCCGCGGTCGTACTCCGGCGCGGCTGCGCGCCCGCGCCGTTCTGCACGTCGAGGACGGCATGCGCCACGAGGCCGCCCATCGGGTCGTGCCGGATCAGGTCGCGCAGTCGCGACCGCGACGACCGTCCCTCGTTGCCGGGGTACAGATGCTTGCCGAGACCGACCGCGTGGGCCAGCGCGGCGAGCGCCGCGGTCCGCGGGTCCGGCGGGACGCCGGTGCGGATCGCGCTGTCCAGCCGGGCCCTGATCTCCCGGCTGATCGCCGTCTCCGTCGCCTGGTAGCGAGTCGTCGGCAGCACCCCGCACATCTGGCCCTCCACGGCATGGACCATGCCGCAGCGTTCCAGATGCGAAAGATACGTCTGGCGCAGCCCCAGCCGGGGCCCGCCGATCCAGTGCACGGCCCGTACCGGAGAGCCGCGTCTGCGCAGCAGCTCCAGTGCGGAGTCCAGCGTCGGATCTCCGGTCGGCCGTGGCATCACCACGGCGATACGATCCCCGTCAGGGGCTATCCGACCTGCCAGAGCCAGCTCCACTAGCTGTGCTCCGGCAAGGCCGAGGTCGAGCGACTGCGGCTGCGCTGTGGTACCCGTGGCCGGGTCCAGAGCGAGCAACAGAAGCTCCTCCGGAAGTGTTCTGCGGCTCCTGCCCATCCATGCCTCCCCGCGTGGATGAATGACAGGGTGACCCCTCTCACATTCATCTGTCGAGAGTGCCTGGGTGGTTCGTACGGGAACCTCTCGGTATGTCGTTCTCGTCTAGCACGGGGGCCAAGGGGTCACACAGGACACTGGTACATGGTTCGGACGTCCGGACGAGTCCGGGCGTTTTTTTGTTGGGCCGTTTACGGCATGCGGCATGGAGGAGGCACGGTGGCGGGCGAGTCCCCCGACAAGGCGGAGCAGGGCGAGAGCCAGGACCCGCGGCTGTCGGTCGTCGAGAACACCGAGGATCGCGGCGGCGAGGGCGCGGTCCACGTGACCCGCGTTGACCACGTGGACCAGGCGGAGGCGGACCGCGTCGATCGCGAAGACCGCGAGGACCGTGAGGACCGCGTCGACCGTGAGAACCGTGCTGATCACGCCGATCAGGACGAGGCCGATCACGCTGACCGCGTGGATCAGAAGACGGCGGTCTTCAGGGCCCCGACCCCGCGCACGGCTCCGGAGGACGAGCCGTCGGACCCCCGGGACCCCCGGGAGGCCGGGGAGGCCGGGGAGCGGCGCGAGGCGCCCGGGGCGACCGGGGTGACCGGCAAGGCCGGCAAGGCGTCTGAGGGGGCGTCGGGCGCTGCCGACGGGCCGGAGACGACCGTTGCCGCCGATGGTGCCGGTGCCGGTACCGACGCGCGTGGCGAGAACGCCGCGGAGCCCGCTGACGGCCCGTCGGAGCCCGTGGAGCCCGTGGGGCCCGGGAAGGCTCCCGAGGCCGCCAAGGCCGCCTCCGAGGGCGCCCGGAAGCCCACGTGGGCCGCCGAGACCGCCGTGCGGGCCGAGGCCGAGTCGAAGTCCGAGTCGGAGTCGGAGTCGGAGTCCGAGCCGACGGCGGAGCCCGCGCCGGGGCCGAAGCCGGAGGCCTCGGAGAAGCCCGGCACCGGTGAGTCCTGGTTCGCCGTGCGCAAGCCCGTACAGTCCGAGACCGCACCCGAGCCGGAGTCGCAGCCGGAGTCGAAGCCGGCTCCCGAGGCCGCCGCCGTGTCTGTGCCCGCGCCCGCGTCCGCCCCCGAGGCCGGGAATAAGCCCGCGCCCGCGGACGAGCCGGTCGACCACCCGACCACGGTCTTCAAGGCCATCAAGCCGCAGCCCGTCGACCAGCCGACGACCGCCCTGAAGCTGCCCCCGGCGTCCACCTTCCGCCCGCTCCAGGGCGACATCACCCAGGAGCAGCCGAAGCCGTCGCGGGAGCAACGGGAGCAACGGGAGCCGAAGGGTGCCAAGACGGTCCCGGCCCCGGCTCAGGCCAAGGCCCCGGCCTCCGTCCCGGCTCAGGCCGGCGCCGGCGACTTCACCGCCCCGGTCCCCGTACCGGCGTCGCTCGTCGAGCCCGAGCGGACCCGGCAGCAGCCGCTGCCGCCCCGCCCCCCGCTGGAGATACTCGCCGAACTCACCAACACCCCGCCGCCCCCGGACACGGCCCTGCGCACGACCGCGCGACGGGTGAAGATCTGGACCCCGCTGGTCCTGCTGCTCCTGATCGTCTTCGCGGTCGCACAGTTCGTCCGCCCGCTTCCGGCCCCCCGGATAGTGCTCTCCGCCGAGCCCTCGTACACCTTCGAGGGCGGCGAGCTGAAGCTGCCGTGGCCGGGCGAGGGCCAGGGCGCGGTCGAGGTCGAGGGCGTCGGCTCGATGGGGACGTACGGACCGCAGAAGCCGGCCCCGATCGCGAGCGTCGCCAAGACGATGACCGCGTACGTGATCCTGCGCGACCACCCCATCAAGGGGGACGGCGAGGGTCCGCGGATCAAGGTCGACAAGATCGCCGCCGAGCAGGCGAAGTCCCCGGACGAGTCGACGGCCCCGATCCAGGAGGGCCAGAGCTTCACCGAGAAGGAGCTGATCGAGCTCCTGATGATCCCGTCCGGCAACAACGTGGCGCGGCTGCTGGCCCGCTGGGACGCCGGTTCGGAGTCGGCCTTCATCGACAAGATGAACGCCGCCGCCAAGGACCTCGGCATGACCGGCTCGACGTACACGGACCCGTCCGGTCTGAAGTCGTCGACCGTGTCGACCCCGCTCGACCAGCTGAAGCTGGCGAAGGCGGTCATGCAGTACGAGGTGTTCCGCGAGGTCGTCGACATGCCGAACGTGACCGTCGACGGCATCCCGAACCGCATCGAGAACAACAACACGATCCTGCTGAAGCCGGGTGTCGCGGGCATCAAGACCGGTTCGTCGACGCCGGCCGGCGGCAACCTGCTGTGGGCGGCCTACACCGTCGTCGACGGCGAGAAGCGCCGGATCCTCGGCATAGTGATGGGCGCCCAGGACGCGCAGATCCTCGCGGACAAGCTGGACCTCGCCATCACCAACAGCTACACGGTGATCAAGGAGGCCCAGGACGTGGTCACCTCCGCCACCGTGGTGAAGAAGGGGCAGGTCCTCGGCTACGTGGACGACGGCTTCGACGGCCGTACGCCGGTCGTCGCGACCAAGGACATCAAGGCCGTCGGCTGGCCGGGCCTCAAGGTCGGCCTGAAGCTGGGCGCCGGCGACAAGGACCTGCCGCACGCCGGCAAGGCCGGTGACATCGTCGGCGTGGTCGCGGTCGGCACCGGCCCCGGCGCCGCCCCCGTCACCGCGCCGGTCGCGCTGCAGACGGACATGGCGCAGCCCGGCATCGGCAAGAAGCTGACCCGACTGGGCTGATCCGGCGGGCGCCCGGGGGATCCCCGGGCGCCCGCTGTTAGCGTTCCCGGGGGTACGGGTAGGCGGGGAAGGCCCCGCGGGGCAGCCGCAGAACATGAGAAGGCAGCACGAGAAGGCAGCACGGGAAAGGGCCGCAGTGACCACCGTCGAGCCGACACGCGCCGCCGAGGCCGCGTCCACGTCCGCGTCCACTTCCGGGTCTGGGGCCATTCCCGAGGCAGGGGCCGGGTCCGCTTCCGGGTCCGGGGCCGCGTCCGTGGGCGCTCCTCCGTCTGCCTCTTCCTCTCCCTCTTCTTCGCCTTCGCGAATAGATCTTCCGGTAGAGCTTCCGGCGCCGAGGCCGCCCGTCGAGCCCTCCCGCGCGGGCGCGCGCCGCGACTGGCGGCGCACCCGCCGCTACCCGGTCATCGTCGCGACGGCCGTGGCCGCCCTCACCCACCTCCTGTGGGTCCTCTTCCTCGCCAACAGCGGCGGGGACCTGGCGGCGCAGGACGCCTGGGCGGAGTTCGTCGGCCGGCACCCGGACTCGGCATACAACCTCGCCTGGTACGGCGGGATGCACCCCGTCTCGTACAGCGTGGTGTCCCCGTACCTCATGTCGGTGCTCGGCGTCCGCACGACGATGATGATCGCCGGGACGCTGTCCGCCGGACTGACCGCGCTGATCCTGGTGCGGGTACGGGCCGTACGCAATCCGCTGATGTGCGCGCTCGCCGGGGTGTTCGCCTTCCTCTGCAACGCGGTGTCGGGGCGGGTCACCTTCGGCCTCGGCATGATGTTCGCGCTCGGCGCGGTCGCGGCCGTCTTCTGCTGGCCGCACCGCTGGCGCCGGCGGCGCTGGGCGAAGGCCGCCGTCGCCGCGCCGCTCGCCGGTCTCGCGACCGCGTGCAGCCCGGTCGCGGGCCTGTTCCTGGGCGTGGTCGCGGCGGCGCTGTTCCTCAACAAGCGGCGCCCCGGCGCGTACGCCCTCGGCCTCGCGCCGGTCGTGGTGGTGGCGCTTTCGGCGTGGCTGTTCCCGTTCTCCGGCACTCAGCCGATGAGTCTGATGTCGACGGCGCTGCCGTTCCTCTTCGGTGTGCTGGTGCTCGTCCTGGTCCCGAAGGACTGGCGTACGGTGCGGGTGGCGGCGGCCGTGTACGCGGCCGGCACCCTGCTCACCTGGCTCGTCGACTCCCAGATCGGCACCAACGTCTCGCGCATGGCGATGCTGTTCGCGGGCGTGGTGCTGCTCGCCGCCCTGCCCTACCCGCGCCCGCGCTCGCTGCGCTGGTTCGCGCTCGTGCTGGCCTTCGTCGGCCTCAACGGCTGGATCGGTTTCAAGGCCGCCGACGACGTCGTCCGCACCGCCCCGGACGCCTCCTGGGCGCGCGAACTGGCCCCGCTGGTCAACCAGCTCCAGGTGCGCGGCGCCCAGCAGTCCCGCGTCGAGGTCGTCCCGGCCTCCAGCCACCGCGAGTCCTCGGCCCTCCTCCCGTACATCAACCTGGCCCGCGGCTGGAACCGGCAGGCCGACCTCGAACGCAACCCGCTCTTCTACGACGACACCCTCAACGCGGCGAATTACCACGAGTGGCTCGACCGCTGGGCCGTCCACTACGTCGTCCTGCCGACCGGCGCCCCGGACTCGGGCGGACAGCGGGAGACCGAACTCGTCGAGAGCGGACTGCCCTACCTCAAGCAGGTCTGGTCGGACGCCAACTGGCGCCTGTACGAGGTCGCCGACCCCGCCCCGCTCGCCGACCCGCCCGCCCGCGTCCAGAGCGCCGAGGCCAACGAGGTCGTCCTCCGCGTCGACGCCCCGGGCCGCGTCCGGATCCGCGTCCCCTACTCCCCCTGGCTCGCCCTCCTCGACGAACACGGCGCCCGCATCGAGGCACCGGAGGAGACCGAAGCGTCGAAGCGCGCGCGGAAGACGGCGGTGGGCGAGGAGCCGCCGAAGCAGTACGCCAATGTCTCGGGCTGCCTGCTGCGCGTGGAAGCGGACGCCGAGGGCGACGAGTGGACGGAACTGCTGGCGCCGAAGGCGGGGGTGTACCGGCTGGGGTCGCCGTACGCGCTGTTCACGCGGGGGACGGCTTGTCCGGAGGAGCTGCGCTGAGGGGTGCGAGGCCGGCCTGAGCCGTCGGCCCCTGACAACCGTACCCATCCGTCCAGGCCCCGCCCCCCCGGCTCCCCATGGCTTCGTCAGTCGAACCGGACATCCCGCGCCGTGGCCGAGGCCGCCGCGAAGGACAGCAGTCGCTCGCCCTCCGCCGCGAGTGCGTCCCGGTCCCGGGCCCGGAGCCGCTGGAACGGCTCCAGGATCAGGGTCGCGGTCGTGCGGTGCTGCTCGATCCGCCACAGGCCGCTGACGAACCCGTCGACGAGGAACGTCGACCTGATCAGACCGTTGCGGGTGAAGACGCGCTTGCGATGCTCCTCCGTGATGATGCGGGAGCGGTCGGCATGGGACAGCAGGATGTTGTCGAACTCGGGCAGGAACCGCACCGGGACGGGGGTGTCCGGGTCGGGCAGTGGGGCGTCCGCGAGGTCGATCAACTCCTGTCCGTTCTCGTCGCGGAAGCCGCGCAGCCGGGGCCGCAGCCGGGCGACGGCGTCGGCGAGCCGGGTCATGCCGGACCAGGCCTGGATGTCCTTGACGGTGGCCGGGCCGAACGCGGCCAGATAGCGCTCGACCAGGGTGTCCGGCGTGGTGTCGGCGGCGAGCGGCCGGCCGAGCCAGGACTCGGCGGTCGTGTGCACGGCCTGGCCGCTCTCGCCCCACAGTCCCCGAGGGGGCACTTGGACGAGCGGCACCAGATTGCGTACGGCGTTGGCGAGGGCGAACGGGTCGCGGTCCGGCCACCGTTCGGCGAGCCGGGCCCCGAGCCCGCCGAGCGTCAACGGTTCCCCTTCCACCAATTCGCGCCCGTATGTCACCACTTGAGCTGGGTCCAGGCCTTCCAGCTTGCGGCCGAAGGCTCCCTTGAGGCTCCGCTCCAGGGAGCCTTGGAGTACCGGTCGCAGGGCCAGGCAGTCGTCGGCCGTGACCAGATGGATCGTTCCGCGCATCAGGACGAGCCGGACCGCCTCGCGGGCGGTGATCAGGTCGGCCAGGTCGTCGGTGCGGAAGCCGGCGAGCCGGGTCCACAGTCCGATGTAGGGCGGGTTGGGTGCCTGGGACTGCATGCCGACCAGGTGGCCGAGTGCCTGTGAGGTGGACAACTCGGCTCGTGTGGTCAGTAGTTGCCGGGCCAGCAGGCTCCGGTTGAGCGTTCTGCGGTCGAGTACGCCCGGGTTTCCTGCTGCCATGTGCGCGTTCCTTCCTCGTACCGACTCTCGCGGCGACTCCTGCCGACACCGGCGGCGGACATCTTGTGAGCGCGGGGGGCCATGCGGCCGATGAACTCTGCTCCGTAACAGACGGTATATACCGGTGATCGCGTGCCGGAGCGGTGGGAGAGCCGAATCGAGCTGCCCGGATCCGGGCCCGGCGCCCGGCATCCCGTCCCGCCAAACGCCGCCCGTGAACGGAAGTACGGCCTCCACCATGGTGTTCGGGGACCAGTTCTGGTGAGATCGCCGAATGCTTGGATTCCTTGTCCGTCGCCTGCCGTTCTGGGTCCGCGAGCCGCTGCTCATCGTGGTCGGCTCCGCCTTCGGCGTACGCATCATGTATCTCGCCGTGAGCGAGCGCAGTTGGAAGGGCGCGGGTATCGGCGCGCTGGTCCTCGTGTTCACCGCCGTCCGCGTGTACACCGTGGTCAAGGCGGTGCGGGCACTCCGGAACCCGGAACCAGCGGCCCTTGCGGCCAAGGCGGCGGCGGGCACCGCCGCCCCCCAGCCCGTGCCCCTGGCTCAGCCCGCCGTGTCCCAGTCCCTGGCCGGGGCGGACCAGCGTCCCACTCCGCCCGCTCCGGAAAAGGAACCCGGCATGTGGGGCCAAGTGGTCGCGGCCCTGGTCGTGTGCGGGGCGCTCGCGGGCGCCCTGTGGGTGGTGCCCCATGTGATGGCGGCCGACGACAACACCCCTCGGCCCGTCTCGTGCACGGCGGCGTCACACGAGGAACTGCCCAAGCCCTACGAGAAGACGCCCCACCCGGTGACCGGCGAGGAGCTGTGCGAGGCGCTCTACCGGCCCGACCTGGCCCGGATCCTCGGCACGCCCGGTGAGACCGCGACCGGCGCCTCCGGCCTCAACAACACCGCACCCCTCACCGAGGGGAAGATCGCCCGGCCCGAGGCCCAGGTCACGTTCCCCACGTACACCGTGAACGTCTCGGCCACGTACAACAAGCTGTCGACCCACACGTACGTGGAGCTGATGACGTACGGGAGCGAGCAGGCCGTGAAGAAACTGAAGGTCGCCGGCCGGCCCGCCGTCCTCTTCTCGGATCACACCATGAAGCTGCGGATCAGTCTCGGCAGCTCCGGATCCAGCGGACCGGTCGAGCAGGGCCCCCTGGCCAGGACGCTCTCGGTGGCCCTCGCCCCCGAGGACCACGGCGGCTACTACGAGATCACCGTGTGGAGCGAGTCCGGAGCCCTCCCGGACGACGGTGCCCTGATCGCCATCGCCGAGAAGGTCATTCCGAAGGCCGGCGGACACACCGACCACTGAGACGGCCCCGGCCCCGCGCGCCGGAAAGCCCGGACCCGGGGCCTCCGGCGGGCGCCCGCGCCGATACCGGCCGAGAACGGCGAAGGGCCACCTACGAAAAATCGTAGGTGGCCTTTTCCACTGTGCCCCCGGCAGGATTCGAACCTGCGACACCCGCTTCAGGAGTGGGATCGAATCCGTGCCGGGCGGTTCCAGACTGTGCCGCGCGGTGCTGTTCCGCCTGATCAGCGCGGTGCGGTACGGGGCTTGATCCCGCGTGTGATGCTGGATGCTGGCCCGTCCGCTCACGCATTGCGCACGCAGGCGGACTATCCACCGGCTGGTCTCTTCTCGCTGCTGAGGAGGGGTGGAGATTGCTTTGATGAGGTGGTCACGGCTCATGGTGGATCGCCCACCGACCAGAGTGCTCGAAGAGCCCGTGATCGATCTCGGCTACAGCCGATCCAGTCGGCAGCCCTGCCGGGCCGATCGCAAGCGCTGGGTGCTGGAGGACATCCCGGGAGCCGTTCTCTGGGAGATCGAGACCCTCGCCGTAGAAGACGCCCAGCGGAACGCGGACGAGGAACGGGCGAAGGCCGAGCGCGAGGTTTGCTGGCAGGCGGCCATGAAGAAGGCGAAGGAGTTGGCCTCAACGCCCTGGAGCGCCGACTGGAAGAGACGGCCGTGGAAGATGAGGTAGCGGTGGCCTCGGCACGCGCCGATGCGCGCAGAGCCTCGGACCCGTTGACCCGCCTACCCGCCACGCCCCCGCGCGAACCGAAGCACGAGGAGCTGCCGTCCTACCTGAAGCGCTGGAGCCCACGCGGCCCCGAAGCACACCGCGGCTGGGGCGCTCGCTGAAGAGAGCGTCACCCGCGCAAAGAACTTGAGAGCCGAGCGCGTGCCGATCTCACTTCTCTTGTGAGCTGGCACGGGACGGAGATCTTCAGGCTCACACCTCTGCGATGGCGTCCTCGACGGAGAGGTCCGGCTTGACCTCTCCACCCAGCAACTCGGCAATCGCCTCGAACTCGAAAAGAGCGGCCCGCCCCGGTGGCCAGCTTCCGAGGGTTCAGGAAGACGGGCCAACGCCAGCAAATCAATCACCGCTTGATTCATCGCCAAGATGAAAGCTTTGCGCGACATCGAATTGCATGGTAATCACGTTCAGAAAGTGCAGATCAAATTGCGTTTCAGGATGATCAGGGCCGAACCTGCGCAAATCCTCTTCATAGGCTTCCTTTGCGACGGAAAGAGCTTCCTTCCAGCGACCCTCCAGAGAGAAGGTCGAAGAGAGATTGATTAGAGCAGATGCAAGCTGAGCCCTTTCAGGCCCGACCGTCGCCCGAAGAACCTTGACCGCAGCCAGTAGGTCGACCTCGGCATCTTGAATGCGTATTTCCCCAACGGCTGCCTGATGCAATCGGCATCTACCCCTGGTCGCCAGGAGCGATGCATACATCGAGCTCTGCACGCCAAACTGTGATGACAGCAAAGGATCGAGGCTCTCCAAGATTTGCATGGCGCGCCCCAAATCACCTCGCTCAATTGCCGCGTCTGCCGCGCCGATCTGTACGTCAAAATAGAATCGATCACGTCGCGAAGGGTCACCCGCGGCTTGAGCCTCAGATACTCTGTCGAGGTATTCAGTCTGCCAGTCAACGGATCCTTGCAAGCGAGCCAGCATTGCCGCATCGGAATGGATGGCTGTAATGAGATCAGCGGGAAGAGAATCCGTCAGGTGATTCAAGCGGGAAATGCACCAAGCGTTGATCTCTTCAGCTTCCTCCAGTCGGTTAGTTAGGTCTAGCAAGCGAAATCGGACATGAGCGGCGAGGAGAGATCCAACGGGGTGCTCTTCACTTGAATCAACCAGTGAAGGAAGATTTGGAAGCTTGCGGATTGCGCTATCCGCAATATCTCGACGCCCTAATCTCACGGCGGCATTTCCCAAAGCAAGGTAGGCCCTGTCGGTGGAGTCCTGCTCGGCATGCAGCTCGGTCAACTCGACATTGCCTTCAATGAGGGCCAGCCCTCTATCGGCGTCACCCGATTGAATGTGGGCCAGCCCCAGAGATTCTCTCGCCGCGAAAAGGAGACTGAGAGGAGCCAAGCCCTGATGAAACAGGTCCTCCGCGACCCTGAGGACTTGGTCACCAATGCGCACGGCATTCTCTTGATCCCCCAAGGCGCATAGCCGGTCAACGAGACTTTTGGCGACCGCCATGACGGCGGGACCATGCATTTGGGCCTGAAATGCTTCGTCGACGATTCCGATGACATGCGCAATGTGCGGATCGAGAAGCTCTGGAGACTCTCCCCCTCTCTCTACGAGCTGTGAGGCGAAGAGTCCGAAGGCTGTTTCAACCCATGTTTCGGATCCCTGAGAGGCCTCGGCTGCGAACAGCCTAATCAGGGGATGAACTCGTAAGGTTCCGCGCTCAACACTCACTAGGGAGAATGCGGACAGGCAAGCTATTGCGTCATCTCGCTGCATCTCGTCAAAGAGGGATACGCGCGTGTTCCAGCCCTCATCATCCTGAGTCCAACCGGCCCAGGAGATCTCAGTACGGGTACGCTTCCTCAGGAATCGCCGTTCCTCCTTACTCGCCACCACCGGCCCCACGACAAATGGACGCACAGGCTCGATGTCAAAAACATCAAGGCGTAGTGGCTCAGCTCCGATATGAGCGAGCAGGGTGAGCAATCGGCGCGAGAGCGGGTTCCGAACCTCTGCTTCAGCTAGGGCCAACTGGATCGCACTTGCCACAGTAGTCGGATGGCCACCGGCTTCGCCGCGATCAAGCATCTGCGCAGATGCCTTGCGGAATCGATCCAAGTACTGCGGGATTGTCAACCCGACCGTCGAACAGTAATTCACGGCCTGATTTACTGCCAAAGGATGGTTTCCGAGATGGTCGGCCAAATCGGCCACATGAACATCCAGCGCGTCCGGTAGCACCTTCACAATGAAGCTGTGCGTCTCCTCAGAAGACCATGGTGGCAAATTTATGTAGTGGTGAGATTCGTCGATATGGCTAGCTGTTGTAGTGATCAGAACGCGACACAATGACTGACGCGGCAAAAGGTTGCGAACTGTCGATGGGTCCGTAACCCCATCGATAATGACCAATGTTGCCGAGTTCTCCGGGAAGGTGACGGCTCTCCCGGGAGAGATGCTCGTGATCGCTTTCTGTCCAGTAAGCTCCTCAAGGCCAAGCAGGAGACCGGCTCGAGTGGTCCCATCGATCACCTCGACCCTGAGGTTTCCCGAGTGCAGGGCGGCAAACTGGCCGGCCAAGCTAGTCTTACCTGCACCTGCCATTCCAGATATCACGACGGGAGAAACAGGGTCAGGGCTGCCTGGCGCCAACCAGCGCTCCAGTTCCGCTAGATACGCGGCACGGCCAACAAATAGTGGATCAGGCTCCCATCCGGGATGTCGGGATTCCGGAATCGTGCGCGCCTCATTCTTGTCCGCATTCTGCAATAGTAGACGCCGCACCTCCTCCGTTGACAGATACTTCTTCCTCTGACTGGTTAGCGATTCAAGCTGCACGCTCGCGCGAATGGTCGCAGCAATGCTCGAAGATCGCTCCTGCCTCGATAGGGGTCTATCTGTACTGGCTTCAGCAATCCTCCCGACCAGAACCTCGTAGCAGGATTCTGCGTGAATCGGAGACCTACCTGCAGCCTT
Organism: Streptomyces sp. NPDC048718; assembly: GCF_043198875.1. Taxonomy (NCBI): domain Bacteria; kingdom Bacillati; phylum Actinomycetota; class Actinomycetes; order Kitasatosporales; family Streptomycetaceae; genus Streptomyces; species Streptomyces sp. NPDC048718. The sequence continues at coordinate 241,755 of NZ_JBICVG010000009.1, read as the reverse complement.
CAGGAAGTCTGCAGTCCTCCTCACCCCTACGTCGGTTATCTCATTTCGTCGAGGGAGCGGGTGTGCAGGGAAATTGAGGCACTCAAAGAACTCCTCCGCCTCTGCAAGGGATATCTTCAGGCGCTTGTGCAGCTGCGCCACCGCCGCGTCTTTAGCTGGGGCATCTTTATGGATCTTTGCCTGCCGGAGGGCATTGGCGGGTCCGCCAAACCCTGCATTGCTGTGAAAGGCAACAGTGCATTCCTTGCCGGCGGCCTTCCATGCTGAGTAGAGATCACTCAACACGCGATCCTTGTCCAGCGCAGACCATGTCCAGGCTGGATCGCCCTTATGGTGTGGCTCGCGATGTTTGATCGAGACAAGTTCGGCCGGGCCCTCTCGAGGCAGCAGGATCACATCGGTGGAGTACTCGACCAAGACGCCCCGCAGGTCACCGCCGAAGTGTTCCAGCAGGGTCAGCGCTACGCACTCATCTTGATATTCAAACCGAGCGCGTGTCTCAGGGCCCGTATTTCTTTGATCGCGCGGCAGCGCCTGAGTAGCCTCGAGATACGGATCGTTCTCGCCACTGGCAGAGGTGGCCATAGAGTGATGCCTTCCGAGTCGTCAGACAGCAGTGGGGAGAGCCTGTAGGCGGTCGCGGAATTCCCGAACGGCTAGCACCTTTGAGTGCGGTTCGAGGTAGTTGCTGAACTTCGTTAGCCGGACGTGTGCCCGGTCGGAGCGGACGCGGTTCTCCAGCAGTTCCAGGCCGAGGTTAGCGGCGTCCAGGGCCCCGTCCAGGTCCCGGGCGGCCAAGCGTGCCGTGGCGAGGCGGCCGGAACGTACGGCCCGGTCGCGCGGGACCGCCTGTTCGACGGCTACTGCGAGGGCGCTGGTTGCTCGCTCGGGGAAGCCGGAGCGGAGCATGATCTTGCCTTCGGTGGATTTGAGCTGGGCCTCTCCGTACCAGCCAAGCCAGTCGGGGCGGTCGCCTTCGCGGTGGGTTCCCCACAGTTCGTAAGCACGGTTGAGCGACTTGCCGGCCGCTTCGTGCTGGGTGTCTCGGGAGAGGGCTTCGGCCTGGTGGAGGTAGAGGTACGAGGCCGCCGCCGGCGGGAGGGCCGAGGGGGCGTTGCCGATGGCGGTGTCGATGAGCTTCACGCGTGCGGCCGTGTCGCCGGAGTCGGAGATGTGGACACCCATCTCTGCCAGGATGAAGGCGCCGAAGCCGTCGTCCTTCGCGCTGTGAGCGCTGCGGAGGGCGCCGACGTAGTAGCGCTGGCCGAGGGACCGGAGGCCCTTGTCGTAGGCCATCCATCCGGCGAGGTAGGAGACGCGGGTGGCCGTGGCGTAGAGGCGGTGTTCGACGACGTCGGTGTAACGGCCGTGGTCCAGGAGGCTGGTGATCAGTGCGAGGTCGCTGGTGGCCTGGTCCAGGAGGCGGGCGCCCCCCATCTGGTCATCAAGCGTGCGGAGGGTGTCCACGCGCGCTTCGATGGTGGTCACCATCGCGTCGGTGACGCGGTCGCCGTCGATTGCCGAGGCGAATGCCTCTGGTGCGGCTGCCCAGTTGGCCGCGACACCTGTCAGCGCGGCCCCGGTGATGGACAGGAAGCCCCGACGATCCATGTGGCCGCTCCTGACCAGATCAGCGAATACCTTCACGGTGCTGGCCGGAGTCCACGGGGCCGCCAGGGCCGTCGACTCCCAGGCTGGCAGCCATCGGGGCCAGGGAACCGAGCGAACGTGGTCCTCGGGGACGCCTAGCAGGTCGGCGAGCACCCTTTGCGCGTCCGTGTCAGGCACCTGCCCCTGCTCCCACTTCCAGACCGTCGTCCGGTTGGTGGCCAGCGGTGTGCCCAACTCGGCCCCGCGTTCATGCATACGCCGGGCTAACTCGGCTTTACCCCAGCCCTTGCCTTCTCGCACATAGGTCAGCGGGTGCAGCGCCATCAGGTCAGACATCCCCACCCTCCCCTCAGGTCGGTAGTCAGGAGGCTACTCCTCGTGCATGGGGAAACGGGGTTTCTCTCGCTGGAGGAACCCCCTGGAAACGTTCCGGGCTCGTGGTCCACGGCCGTTCACTGGGCCTCACGCCGTTCGGAGCCGAGCACCCGGGTTAACCGGCTCCCCCGCCCCGCTCCGGACGGCTCCCAGGACCGCAGCCCGTCATCGACGTCCCTCGCGTGGGTGACGGGCTGCACACCCCAGGAGGTCTTGATGAGCCAGCCCCTGTCCGTTCGTGCGCCCGGTGCCAGCGGACGACAGCACACGGTTCCCGAGCCGCCGGCTGGTCCGAGCCCGGCCCTCCGCGCCCGCGCCGAGTCCGGATGGGAGAGATTCCTCCGCCGCGGAGCGAGCGACTGCGAGGAGTCCGAGCAGTGAATCCGGTCGACGCCGATGGCCGGGAGGACCATCCCCTCCTTCACCGTCTGGTCCGCGACATTGCGAGCCGGGGCGAAGGGGAACTGACGGAAGTCGTCCACGAGAGGCATGGCGGCCGGCTCATCCGCATCGCCCACATCCAGCCCGCGAACGGCATCGCCTGGTCGACGGCTGCCGACAACATCGGGCCCGCCCGATGAGGCAACGCCTCGCTGTCGTCGCCTACGTGATCTTCGTCAGTGCGCTCGTCGTCACGTTGGCCATCGCCGGAACCCCGAACTACTGAAAAACGGGAGGAGCACCATGAGACGCACCGCGAACCGCGGTTTCAACCACCGCCAGGCCGTGACCGAGGAGTGGTTCCGCACCCGGGTTCTTCCCCGCGTGTCCGGCGCGCGGTTTCTCCCGTACCAGGTGCGGCAGCTGCGGAGCGAGCACCTTCCCGCGATGCTGAGTCACGAGGACCGGAAGAGCATGGCCCGTATCGCCGGGGACCTGGTGAAGGTCTCCGCGCGGTGGCGCTGCCTGCCGTTCCACTACTTCCGCTACGGCGGATACCGGCGCGAGGTCTCCGCCGAGAGGGCCTGCTCGTACCTGCCGGAGAGCGTCCTGTTCCACCGGCTCCTTCCCCGCGTGAACCGGGACGCCATCGACCTGGACGACAAGACGTCCTGCAAGAGGATCCTCGCCTCGGCCGACATCCCGCAGCCCGCGCTGCTCGCGAGCGGTGACCATCGTGCCGGTGTGACGTCAGCTGGTGAGGCGGTGCCGCTCACGGAGGTCCTCGACCACGCTTCGGGTCACGGCCGCGTGGTGGTGAAGCCTTCCCGCTACTCCAGCGGTGGATCCGGCGTCGTGATCGTGCGCCCTGGCGAGGACGACTTCGACCTCCCGGCCTACGCGCAGCGGTGGGGCACGTGGCTGGTGGAGCAGCACGTGCCGCAGCATCCCGACTTGGACGTGCTGAACCCGTACGCGCTCAACACGTTCCGCGTGATCACCCTGCTGCGGGAAAGCGGCGCCGAGGTCCTGTACGTGATGTTGAAGCTCGGCGGCGCCGAGAGCACCACGGACAACTCGGCCGCAGGCGGCATGCAGATCCGAGTCCACCCCGACGGACGACTCGACCGCCACGGCTACGACCGGCACCTGAACGCCCACACCCGCCACGCGGTCGGCTCGGTGCCGTTCGCCGACCACCGGATCTCCCGCATGACGGAGGTCCGAGAGCTGGCCGAGCGCTGTGCCCGCCTGTTCCCGCAGGTGCCCTTCATCGGCTGGGACATCGCCCTCACGCCCGGCGGCCCCGTGGTCATCGAGGGCAACAGCAGCCCTTCCCTCGCACACATCCAGCGCACCCATGGCGGCGTCGCACCGGTGCTCGTTCCCGCGCTCCGCGCCGTGATGGATCGCCCGATCATCTGACCAAGGAGTTCCCGTGGAAAACCTGAGAATGCAGGCCCGCGCCGCGGCCGGAGGTCTGCTCGACACGCTCAAGACGATGCCCGAGGTCCAGGCGCTCTACGTCCTGTCCTCCTCGGCGGTCGCGCCCCGCAACGTCACCCGGTTCAGTACCGACTCCGACTTCGACATGGCCGTCATCCTCGACGTCCCGATCAAGGAGGACGAGTGGAGGTCTCGGCCGGCGGACACGTACGCCCTGGTCCGCGACTGGCTCCCCGCCTGGATCCCGGAGTTCAGCTTCCACCTGCCGGTCCCCTGGGGACGTATGGAGGTCAACGTCCACCAGCTCCTCTTCCAGTACGAAGCCGACCCGCGCACGGTGTGGAACAGCGACAAGTGCGACGCGTACGGGAACAAGGGCGAGCCGCTGTTCGACCGTGAGGAAGCCTTCGGGGCGCTTATCTCCCACAAGACGCGCCAGCAGCTCCAGCGCCTGGAGGGCGAGACCTACCGGCTGCACAACCGGATCACCTGGGACGTGCGCGAGATCCCGCTGCGCATGGCGCGGCGGGTCGGAGTGCCCACGGGCCACTTCGTCCTCTCGGGCGCGCTGGACGAGGTCGTGGACTGGATGTACGCACGATCGGGCCAGCTGCTGCCGAACATGAAGTGGAAGCTGTACTCCCTCGGCGCACTCGGCCTGATCAGCAGCGAGCAGGAGAACCTGCTGATCGAGGCCCAGCAGTGCGACCCACTGTCGATGGTCGACCTGGAGCGGCGGTGCGAGGCCCTGAGTGAGTTCTGCGGCGTGGTCGGGATGGACCTCAGCCCCGGGGCGATCAGGGCCGTGCGGAAGGCGTACCAGCGAGCCAACCACCACCTTCTCGGAGGCGAGGCGTCGATCTTCGCCACCCTGCCGTCCCCTCGATTCGTCCCCTTCGGCGAGCGCGGCGGTTCCAGTTAGACGCTTATGTCCGGGCGTCAGTACGCTGCGTGATCCGCTTACACAGGAGGCATGATGTCGATCAAGGTCCACAACACGCTGACCGGCCAGACCGAGGAGTTCCGCCCCGAGCGGGAGGCCGAGGTGCGGATGTTCGTGTGCGGACCCACCGTGTACGGCCCCAGCCACGTCGGGCACGCGAAGACGTACACACAGTTCGACTTCATCGCCCGGTACCTGGAGGCGAGCGGGTACAAGGTCACGTACCTCCAGAACATCACCGACGTGGACGACAAGATCATCCGGCGGTCGGCGGAGGAGGGCATCCCGACGGAGGAGATCGCGGCCCTCTTCGAGAAGCAGTACCTGGAGGACATGGCCGCGCTGGGGAACACCCGCGTCGACGTCCACGCGCGAGCCCACGACCACATCGACGAAATCGTGGACCAGATCAAGCGGCTGATCGAGCGCGGCCACGCCTACCAGCTCGATGACGGCTGGTACTTCGACCTGGCCTCGTTCCCCGCGTACGGCAAGCTCTCCGGCCGTACCGACCTGCGGCCCGAGGACTCGGTGTCGCGGATCGACGACAACTCGAAGAAGCGCAACCCCGGCGACTTCGCCCTGTGGAAGGGCCGCAAGGACGGCGAGCCGTTCTGGGGGACCGAGTTGGGTCCGGGCCGGCCGGGCTGGCACATCGAGGACACCGCGATCACGGAGACCTTCTTCGGGCCCTCCTACGACCTGCACGGCGGTGCCGTCGACCTGATCTTCCCGCACCACGAAGCCGAGGTCGCTCAGATGGAAGCCGCCTCGGGCATCGAGCCCCTGGCCCGCTACTGGATGCACACCGGTCTGCTGCGGGTCGACGGCGAGAAGATGTCGAAGAGCACCGGCAACTTCCTCACCATCCGCGACGCCCTCGCCCGGACGGACTTCCGCACCCTGCGGCACGCCTTCCTGTCTCAGCACTACCGCTCCTCCATGGAGCTGAGTGACTCCACGCTGGAGCAGGCCCGAGGGGCACGCCGCCGGATCGAGAACTTCGCCCGGACCATCGACCCCGCGCACGCCGACAGCCCGGCGAACGCCGCACGCGCGACGGACGCTTGGAAGGAAATGCGTGAGCGCCTGGACGACGACTTCGACACCCCCGGTGCCCTCGCCGTCCTGTTCCAGTACATCCGCGAGCAGAACCGCATGGAGGAACCGGCCGGCCCGGCCGCCCTGCGGCTGATCGAGGGCGTGAACAACCTCTTCGGCACCTTCGACATCCCCGGCTCCGCCCAGAGCGACGCCGCCGTCGACGAACTCGTGAAGGAACGCGACCGGCTCCGCGCGGCGAAGAAGTTCGCCGAGGCCGACGCGATCCGCGAACAGCTCACCCAGCAGGGCGTCGTCCTTGAGGACTCGCCCGAAGGCACCCGTTGGTGGAAGGAGACCACCTCATGACCTGGAAGAGCCGCTTACCGCTCGTCGTAGAGAGCGCCATCCCCCTCAGTCTCTGCGGAGCGCTGATGGACCACGTGAAGAACCAGACCGCCCGCCCGCGCACCTACCAGGGCGTCATCGACGAAACACTGCGCAAGAGCGAGTACGTCGAGGTCCCGACGCACCTGGAGGAGGCGGTCATCTCCCACTGCGCCGCCCACGTCCGCAGTCACTTCGAGATCACCCCGACCCGTATACCCACCCAGCCGGCGGTCGTCTACCGCTACGGCCCCGGTGTCGGCTTCATCGCTCACCACGACGAGGTCACCGACATCGAGCGCGAGCGGGCCCGGACCAACGGCCAGCCCGTCGTCGGCGGCGACCTCACCCTCGTGGTCTGGCTCAACACGCCGGACTCCTACGGCGGCGGCGAGCTGTTCTTCGTGAGCCCCACCCAGGAGATCAAGCCTCCCTGCGGCACCCTGGTCGCCACCCGCCACCCGCGACCACATCCACGGCGTACGGCCGATCACGAGGGGCGAACGCGTGACCCTTGTCGTACGCGTCGACGCCGAACGCCTCTGAGCACAGGCCAGTTCCCCTGTCAGCAAGGGCAGCACGGCTGCCAGGATGAACGGCATGACGACGATCAACGGTGAGGTAGCCCCCGGATTCGAACCGGTCCGCGAGGCGTTCGCAGCGAACTTCACCCAGCACGGGGACATCGGCGCGGCCGTGTGCGTCTACTGGCACGGCCGGCCGGTGGTCGACCTGTGGGGTGGCGTCGCCGACCCCGAGACCGGCCGCCCGTGGACGCGGGAAACCTTGCAGTTGGTCTACTCGGCTACCAAGGGAGCCACCGCGACCGCGGCGCACATACTGGTCGAGCGCGGCATGCTCGACCTCGATGCCCCGGTGGCGAAGTACTGGCCGGAGTTCGCGGCGAACGGCAAGGCGGACATCCCCGTCCGCTGGCTGCTGTCCCACCGGGCTGGCCTGGTCGCCCTGGACGAACCGCTCCCGCTGCCCCAGGCGCTGGCCTGGGACCCCATGGCAGCAGCGCTGGCGGCCCAGCGCCCGCTGTGGGCTCCAGGCACTGCGCACGGGTACCACGGTCGCACCTGGGGCTGGCTGGTCGGCGAGGTGATCCGCCGAGTCTCTGGCCGCTCACCAGGCCGCTTCTTCGCCGACGAGATCGCGGGCCCTCTCGGACTGGACTTCTACATCGGCCTGCCGACGAGCGAACGTGATCGAGTCAGCCGCATGGTGTACCGGCGACCGGCCGTAGACCTCACGACCGTACCCGCCGAGGCCGTTCCCGAGGAGCTTCGCGAACAGGTCGCCGCCTGGCGAGACCCGAACTCGTTCAGCAACCGGGCGTACGCGGTTACGGATCCGGCCGCGATCGACTTCGACTCTCCCGAGGTGCAGGCCGCCGAGCTCCCGTCCTCCAACGGAATCGGCACCGCGCAAGCACTCGCCCGCATGTACGCCGCGCTGATCGGGGAGGTGGACGGCGTGCGTCTGCTCGCCCCGGAGACCTTGACGTCCGCGACCGAGGAGCAGGCCAGCGGTAAGGATCAGGTGCTGGTGTTCCCGAGCCGATTCGGTGTGGGCTACATGCTTCCGACGGACGACAACCCCATGACCGGTCCGAAAGCCTTCGGCCATACCGGACGTGGTGGCTCACTCGCGTTCGCAGATCCCGAACACGGCATTGCCTTCGGCTACGTGATGAACCACATCATCAGCGGCTCCGGCGACCCACGTGCGGATGCGCTGGCCGAAGCCGTTCGGATGTCGTTGGAGTGAGGGAAGGCCGAGATCACGGTGTGGCTGTCGTCCCGGATCGCGCGTTGGCCAGGCCCCGTGCGACTCAAGGCCGATTCCGTCGGTTACGCCACCAGCGGCGGATGCGAGCGGCCGGTCCGCGCCACGCGTCGAGAAGCTCGTCTAGCTCGCGGCCGAGCTTTGCGCCGAAGCCGAGGGTCAAACTGAGCAGCCCGAATGCAGTGAGGATCCCGAGGGTGACCTTGTCCAACGTCCAAACCTTTCAACAAGGCCGGACGGAACATGTGCGCGCTCAGTCCGGCCACCAACAGGTGACGAACTGAGATCGCGCCGGTGCAGCGACTCAGGGTGGTGCTCCCGGGTGCAGGCCGGGGGAATGTGTTCCTCGGTTCGGGTCAGGCAGGCATGCGGTTGCTCTCCGCAAAAGAGGTATGAAAATCCTGAAATGCCACCGGACACTCCAGGGGGCCCAACTTAGGCCCCCACCCTCTGGCGCCCTTTCGAGGCACCCACTGCCGCCGGGCTGCCGCCCAGCAGGCAAGACTTTAGCGCCGATGGGCTTCCCACGTATCCGATTCACACCACTGGGCGAGAGAGCCGTGCCAGTTCCTCGACCACGCGGCGGACGATCGCCTGTACGCACTGTTCCACCTCATCGCCTTCCGCGGGCTCCGGCGCGGAGAGGCGTGCGGACAGAAGTGGACCGATACCCACCTCGACGCCGGCCTGCTCACCGTCGCCAAGCAGCTCGTCGTCGACGGCTGGGAGGTCTACGAGGACGACCCCAAGACCGACGCGGGCGCGCGCACCATCGCCCTGGACGCGGACACGGTCGAGGTCCTGCGCCGGCATCGCGCTCGGCAGGACGAGGAGCGTGAGAAGTGGGGGACCGCCTGGGCGGAGACCGGCCGCGTCTTCACCCGCGAGAACGGGGAACTGCTCCACCCCGCCAACGTCACCCGCCGCTTCATCGAACTGTACGAGGAAATCGGCCTACCGCCGGTCCGGCTCCACGACCTGCGCCACGGGGCGGCGACCCTCGCCCACGCGGCCGGTGCCGACCTGAAGGACATCCAGGAGATGCTCGGCCACTCCTCGATCACCATCACGGCGGACACGTACACGAGCCTCCTCCCCGAAGCTGATCTTGCGATCGCCGAGGCTGCGGCCCGCCTCGTCCCGCGTGCGCGCGCCCCTCGCGACGTGCCGGATGGTGCTGATCTTTTGGGGGCCATTTCGGGGGCTGCCGCCCCGTCCGCTCACGCAGCGCTCACGCAAACGGCCCCGGACGAGACGTCCGAGGCCGAGTGAGACCCCTTCCTGGGGGATAAACCCCAGGTCAGAGCGGTACTACATGGTGCCCCCGGCAGGATTCGAACCTGCGACACCCGCTTTAGGAGAGCGGTGCTCTATCCCCTGAGCTACGAAGGCGGGGATCTGTAGGAAAATGTGTAGGAAATTGCGACGGAAGTCGCGATCCAGGACACATCGGTCCACTGATCCAGCGGTGCGCCAGCGGACTGGCGCGCCGCCGTCAGTGTAGCGGGTGGGGGTGCACAGGCGAGGGGGTTACCCGCCCGGCGCTGGATGGACGGCTGACCGGCCGCCGGTCAGCCAGCGAGTCACCTGCGTGGCTCCCCCACGGTGCCGAGGGCGATGGAGTTGATCATCCAGGCGAAGCCGAGGTAGATGAGCAGGGCTCCGGGGGCGCCGTAGGCTGGCAGGCGCTTGTCCCAGTGGGAGTAGTCGAGGGTGCAGTTGGTGGACTCGCTGTCCTGGCGGAATCCTTTGAGTCGGTCCCCGAGGTCGGTGTTCGGCGGGATCTGGCGGAGGTGCTCGCAGCGGTTGAACTTCGGTCGCTTGGTTCTGGGGTCGAGTGCCCTGTCCTCCTTCGTCTCGTAGACGGGGATCAGCTCGATGTGCGGTCCGTTCCTGCAGGGGATTTCGACTGCGTGGTAGAAGCGGTAGCTGTTCACTCCGGGGCGTACCGGGAGCTCTCGGACGGGGAGCGGCATGTAGATGGTCTGCCCGTCGACGGAGATGTGGCGTTCGCATGACCGCCCGGCTGCCGCGTAGACGTCGTGGATGCAGTGGTCATAGCGGTACTTGTTCAGTGGCCTGGGGCTGATTCCGTCATGCTGGGGCGTGTAGACGACGATTCCGCGGGTGACGAGCCTGGCCCGGTGGGTTCCGCGCCAAGCGGTGTCGAACACGGCGGCGATGACGCCTGGCGCGCGGTCGAGGATCTCGTGGGCGAGGCGCAGGGCCGTGCTCGCCTCCTCCTCCCTGTCTGGGTCCTCTTCCGGGGACAGGTGGCGGGCACCGTCGGCGTTCAGGATGATCCGGCTGTGAGCTCTCTCCGGCAGCCGTACGGAGAAGGAGACGATCTTCTTTCCGTAGACGGCCCTGTCGCCACCCTCGATCTGGATTCCGGCGTCTGGATCGACTCTGGGCCGCCGCATCTCGCCGGTTTTCTCGTCGCGGGTGAACTCCTCGGTCTGGTCCGAAGGGGGTCTGACGACGGTGGCGTCGCCGTTGATCACCTGGCTACGGCTCGGGCGCAACCAGCAGCCGCGGGATCTCGCCTCCGACAGGTAGCCGAGAGCGATCGCCTGCTGGATCCAGGCGTCCCGGGAAGCTTCACGGAGCTGAGGGAGGGCGTCGAGCATTTTGTGCCGGTACTGCAGCCAGTGATGGCGCTGAGGGCCGGTTTCGGGGAGGGCGTCGGCCTCCTCGTCGCCCAGGCATCGGCGTACTCCTTCGCGGACGATCTCCCAGATCGTCTTGTGCTGGAGGTTTGCTTCGGTGGAGCGGGCCGTGTTGAAGACGGAGATGGCACAGACGTAGATGAGGAAGACGTAGGGCGGATAGTGGGGGGTGCGTCCGCGTGTCCCCGGCTCCTTTCGGGGGAGGACTGCGATGGCCACCTCGTACAGGGCAGGGTTGGCGACGACGAGCTCCAGCCGTTCGATCTCTGGGATGTTCCGCGCTTCGGGACCCTTGGGTTCGGGGCGAAGCCGGCCGGGCTGAAGATGTCCCGAGGTGTGGGGCCGAGGATCCAGTCGGGCTTCTTCTTGGCCTTGGCGGCCTTCTTGAGTTTGCTCGGGGCTCTGGTGGACGTGCTCACGTGTCGGCCTCCTCTGTGGAGGGTCGCCACTGGTAACCGGCCAGCCGAGCTGCCCCATCCAGGGAGGACAGGCCGAAGCGGAGAGCGACGTCGGCGATCTGACCGGTCTGCTCGAGGGTCTTCGCGGCGAGCCAGCTGGAGACGTCTCGCGGGGCCGCCGAGCGTCCCTCAGCCGCGATGCCACTACTGCGGACGATCTCACCGAAGGCGGTGCATACGCTGGCCTGGCGCCGGTAGGCGGGTGAGGCGGCGATGGTGGCGAGGGTTGCGGAGCTGTTCGCGCTTGAGTGCTTGACGATGCAGTCGGCGCGTAGGCGCAAGACTCTGATGCTCCAGTCGTCGTCGAGCGGGCAGTAGCGGGCTGTGGTGTGAGTGGTGCCGCAGGCCCAGACCCGGGCGTGCGGGAGATCGAGATCGCTGACGGAGGTGTAGCCGATCTCGCCGGTGTGCAGGCCGGAGAGCAGCAGGCCGAGGACGGTGGCGTGCCGAGTCTGGGGCATGCCGCGTTCGGCGTGGAACCGTAGCGCTTCGATGTCGCAGTCGGAGAGCGCGCCGGCAGGCCGGGGCGCGGACCGCGGGATCGGTGGAAGGTCGAGCAACGGGGCTTCCGTCGTCAGGCCGAGGTGCCGGGCCTCCGCGAACAGGGCGTCGACACCCGACTTGCGGACCCGGCGCGTGCTGTCGGCGGGTGTCGTGATCAGTCGCCCTTGCCGGTCGTGTCCTGGCGCGTCCATGAAAGTCTGAGCGACGACGTCCGTGATGTCGTCCAACCGAGTGATGCTCAGGGCTGTGGTGAATCGCAGCAGGCGCTCGCCGACCTTGATGTAGGACTCGGCGGTCTGGGCGCTCAGGCGCCCCTGCCGGACCGCCGTGTCCCCACTCGCGTACGACGCGTAGGAAGGCTGAGCGGAGAGTGATCCTAGCCATGGATACCTACCGCTCGCTCGCCGGAGTACCGCTGGGCAGCGGTCATGATCACTGGATTCGACGAAACGTGTGGGGTGTGCGGCTCAGCCGCGCTACGGTGACTGGTGGCTCTCGCCTTGTGTGAGGGCACGCCAAAGCCTCCTCTCTCGTGGGCTGTTTGCCCGCGGGGAAGTGGTGGGTTTTCGGTGGGGGTCCGGAGGCGCCGAACCGGCCAAGGAGAGAGCGCCTCCGGACCCAGCTCTCAGTTGTTCATGGACTCCTTTCGCAGCGGCGCGGCGGAACCCAGCTGCTGGATCAGCCGATGGGTGTCGAGCCATTCGCCACGGTCCATCGCCGCGATGGCTGCCAGTGGCCACAACGGAACGAGGAGTTCGGCCTTCAGAGGAGCCTCGCTGGTCTGTGCGCGAGCGCTCACCGCAGACAGCACAGTGACCAGACCGGTCACGTGGTCATGCAGGGCGGCGGCCTCGTCGGGATTCATGTGCCACGCCTCGCCCATGCCGAGGTGTGCCGACAGCAGCTTCTCGACGTCCACGTCGGGGCCAAGGCGGGGGTCGGATTCGCCTTCTCTTCGGGGGCCGGGGACGGTCGGCTCGTCCTTGTCCGAACGGCGCGGGGTGTCGGCGCTGGGGCCTGGGGAGAATGAGGGTCCGGTATCGTCGGCCGGCTCGTCTGCCTGAGGCTTTCCGGTGGTGGAGCGTTGCCCCGGACCCGTCTGCGCGGTGGGTACCCCGGGCGCTGCGGCGCTGTCATAGGCAGGAGCTACTTGCTCGTACCACCGGACGAGGCCGTCAGGCTCCTCGATGAGAAAGCCTGTCGTGACCATCAGGTCGAGCAGTCGGTCGACTGCCTTCTCGTGACCACGCGTTCGCACTTGTCGGAGGAACTTCAGCCTGAGGGCGACCCGGGGTGCGGATCCCTGCTCGAGACGCTCTCGTGCGGATCGTACGAACCACCGCTTCTGCCAGGCGGTGCGGAGGGCACTCAGTCCCTCTGCCCGACCGCTTGCCCAGGCGTGGGCGATCTCCTGAGCGCTCGGTGACGATTGGTAGATGCCCCGGGCGGAGATCTTCTCGACCAGACCACAGTCGGCCAAGAACTTCATGGAGATCCCGATCCGCCACGGACCGATGTCAGTTGCCTCATCCAGCGCGCTGACGTGGAACTGCTCGGTGAACCTCCCTGCTATGGGGATCAGGTCGCAGTACGTCGACGCAGGCACGCGAGGGTGAGGCAGCGGTTTCGCCGGCTCGGCCTGTGCCGAGTGCTGACCTTTGCTGGCCAAGGCGTCCTCCAGGGGCCGTGCGAGAGTTGGCGCGTGCGCAGCGTAGAACACGGTCGTCGCCTGGCGCAGGCGAACTATGGATCTTGTTGCCAAGTAACACGGCTGCCAGCGGCTGGAGTTGAGCTGCGCTGGCATGTCAGCGGATTCGCTCGCCAGGTGACGCCTCTTGCGACGTCGTCATGGGGCAGCTCGGCGATGCTGTAGGAGGTGAGGCGTGACGCTAATAACTTGATCCACGCCAGCGCTGGCGGTGGGTTTTGCGTGTCATCTGCGCTGCGTGTGGATAGGCCGCGCGAGACGGCCGCCCCAAGCGTGAGATGCAGCTCGGTCGCTCGTGAAAGATCACTAGAGATTCCTTTCCGGACCCGCTCCTCCAAGGGTGCTATATCAGTAGCATGGGTGAGGTGGGTCCGCATTCCGAGCGCCCTTCCGTCACACTTGTCAGGTGCCTGGAGGAACGAGACGTGCGCAGAGGCCGAACACATACGTGGTCGGCGGCGAATGGCCGCATGCCATGATGCAGCCGCACCGTGGCGCCCTCGTCGCACAGGCAATCGCTCGGAAGCTCGCCCAGGCGATGTCGGACCAAGGGCTGAGCGCCAATGCCCTTGCTCGCAGGAGCGGGGTCAACCGACAGGTGATCGCCAACGTCCTGAACGGCACGGTCTGGGCCGACACGCTGACCGTGATCGACCTGGAAGGTGCTCTGGGCGTGATCCTGTGGCCCGATCACGTGCAGTGGCGCATCCCTGCCGCTGGCGAGGCTCCCGAGGGCTACAACGATGAGGCGGAGGGGGCGTCCGCCTCAGGTTCGAGCGCACCGGACAGCGTGGGGTAAGCGAGGCCGCCGGACCTTGGGTCATGGCCGGTTGCGACGGGAACGCCTGAGGGGAGCGTCGCTGCGAGTGCTCGCCCGGCAAGCTCAAGGCGTCCCCTTGCGCCTGCGCCCGCGGCAGCTCGTATCACGCCAGCGTTGTCTGGCAATCCTCGCACCGCCGTACCGCCTGCCGTGCCGTGTTTCCTTCTGTTGCGGTCGCCGGGTAGCTGCTGCTCAACCGGTCCCAGAGCCCGGCCGGTGGTGAGGGAATCCAGCCCCAGCGTGGCGCGGTGACCAGATCTTCGGTCAGGTGGGTGCAGGCTCCGGGAAGGTGCGCGCACTGCATGGGGGAGATCAGAATCGTGTCCGCAGAGAAGTGTTGCCACGACAGTCGGGGCGAGGTCGCTGTCCGCGCCCTTGGTGTGGATCCGTTGGGCGGGCACGCACAGCCCAGACCGATGACGAAGTCACAGCGATCGCAACGTACTTCCGACACGGATCCGCCCCACCCTCACCTCGTACCGCTGTCCACGCGGTAGCCGATCTTCCCGTCGAACTCCGTGAACCCCAATGACTTGTAGAAGGCCCGTGCCCCAGAGTTGTCGCGGTCCGTCATCCACTCGACCCGGCTGCATCCGGGGCGTGCGGCGGCCAGGGCGCGGAGCTCGCCCATAAGCCGGGCGCCGATGCCCTGACGGCGGAGGGTGCCGCGGACATAGAGCTCTTTCAGGAACAGAGAGTGGGAGGAACCGGCCGCCGGCCAGAGGAACGAATAGGCGGCGAGTCCAACGAGAGCGCCAGCTTCATCCTCGACCAAGAGCGCGGAGGCCAGCGGCGGGGAGCCGAAGAGCGCGTCCTCCACCTGGGAGCGGCGTTCTTCGAGGGGCTGGATCTCGGTCGATCCGTAGAACCGCTCGATCTCCTCGATCAGTTCGGCCAAGGCCTCGATGTCGCTCCTGTCGGCCGGGCGAATCCTCACGGTCATCGAGATCTCCTGTCGCTCTTCGCTTCACTCGCTCGTTCCAACGCATGATCCTGCTGTGACGGCACGGCTTGTGGCTACGGGGGCGTCGCCGTGTGCGGTGCCCAGCCGTGCTGGCGCAAGGAGCCCTGAACATGCCGAATGAGGTACTCCAGATCTGCGCAGTAGACGGAGGGATTCCGATAGCCGTGGTCGGTACTGAAGCGGTGAGGCAGGTAGCCTCCGCCGCATACCCCCACCAGAGGACAGCTCTGGCACTGTCCGGCGAGTGCGGCCTTCCCGCCTCGCCGGTGGAGGAGCTTCGGATGGTGAAGGACCTCGTCGAAGGACTGCCCGAACACATCGAGCCCCAGCCAGGAGGCACCCTCCTCGACGGACCTCAGGGTGTCCACGCCCTCGATCGTGCCGTCCGACTCGACCACGACGCTCGTCGGTGGGGCCAGGCCGAGGGACTCCACCGAGCCGCGCACGCCGGAGCTCAGCCCCACGATGTCCTCCAGCATTCGCACGCTGTGCCGATTCTCAGGCCGGGTGAGCCAGGCGTCGTAGACGCGGCTCATCCACAGTCCGTACTCGGGCACGCGTGGATCGTCGCGATGCGGCGGCTCGTCGTGAGTCCCGTGTGGCAGACCGAAGTCGATCACAGGTGGCTCGAACGATGCCAGGTAGTCGTGGACCTCGACCGGATCGTTGGCTAGGTCGACGACGGCGAGTAGCCCTGCGAACAGGTGCGGTCGAGACCGCAGCAGCTCGATTCCGCGGACGGCCGAGGCGGCGCTCGACCGTGAGGTGTGAGTCAGCCGATGCCGGTCATTCGCAGCAGGCGGCCCGTCGAGACTGACGCCCACGACGACCTCGTACTGCTCGAAGAGGTCCAGCCACGGATTCGTAAGAAGGGTCCCGTTGGTCTGTAGTTCGAAACGGACGGCCACCCCTGCCGGCACACCTGCCCGTACGGCGCCGAGCAGGTCCGCCATGTGCCGGGGGCCAGTGAGCAAGGGTTCACCGCCGTGCAGCACGACATGTACGTCCCGCAGACCGTGTGCTGCCGCGTGCTCACCGATCCGCCGCCCCGCGGCTTGGGCCACGGCCACACTCATCCGGGCGGGCAGATGCCGCCACGCCTGGTCCGCGGAGTTGAAGACGTAGCAGTAGTCGCAGTCGATGTTGCAGCGGTTGGCGACCTTGAGAATGAACGACCGGAAGGGGGCGATGTTCTCGCGAGGTGTCATCGCGGGGTAGGGCTCACAGAGGCCAGGTCCAGATCAGCGAAGCCTGGTGGCCACCCTCGCCAACACGGTTGGACGCGGACTGCTCGGCTGCCAGCCGTTGCCGTACGCGGACGGCGACACGGTCCAGGACGACCGAACCGTGCGCGGGTTCCGCGACGAGGGGCGCTGAGACGTTCTGCGCGGGAACCGGCGTGCGTGACGGCATTCGACGCTCCTCGAGGCAGTGCAAAGGCAATTGAGTGAGCAGACCAGCCCGCAACGTAGCAGCACCGGCAGCCTCGTCGGCATACCGAATCAGGCCACGTGCCCGGCTCACCCGGCCCGCGGCGCAAGCAGCCGTTCGACGGCATCGACCGCCCCGCCCACACCCAACTGCCGGTACACATCGAGTGCTTCACGCAGTGATCCCTCGGCCTGTGCCCGCGCGCCGGCCATCCAGTCGCAACGGCCGATCCCCTCCAGGGCCCGTGCCTTTTCCAGCGGGCAGCGGATGTCCCGGGCCAGCCCCAGTGCCTGCCAGAAGAGCTCGCTTGCGGCGGCCCAGTCACCGGAGGACCGCAGCAGTGCCCCCCAGTGGTTCAGGACCTCCGCCTCACCGCACCGGTCGCCGAGCTCCCGCAGGATCTCCAGACTCCGCCGGAACGACTCGACGGCACCGTCCCGCTCCCCAGCATCCCCGCGCGCCACACCCAGCTCGCCCAGCGAGGCGGCCTCCCCACCACGGCTGCCGAGATCGCGGTACGAGCCCAAGGCGTCATCCAACAGCTGGATCGCCTCGGTGACGTTCCCATCCATGCGGTCCAGCACCCCGAGGTGGCGGATGCTGTTCGCGCGCCCGAACCGTTCGCCGAGCTCAGTGAAGTACTCCAGCGCCCGGGTGTGTGCCTCCCGCGCTTCGGCGAGATCGCCGGTCAGGTGCCGCACGACTCCGAGCTCGTTGAGGGCGTACGCCTGGTGGACCCGGTCGTCGAGCTCCCGGTAGATGTCGAACGCCTCACGATGATGCTGCGCGGCCAGCCGGTACTCGCCCAGGAGGCAGTGCACGATGCCAAGGTCCCGCAGGGAGTTGGCCTCCCCGTACCGGTCTCCCAGCTCACGGTAGATCGACAGCGCTTCGGTCTGCGCTGCCACCGCCGCGTCGAAGCGGCTGGTCTGCCGGCGCACCATGCCGAGGTCCGCGAGTGCGTTCGCCTGGCCAAGCCGGTCGCCGAGCTCGCGGTAGAGCGCGAGGGAATCGATCTGGGACCGTGCGGATGCTTCGTTGTCCGCAATCATGTACCAGACGATGCCCACCTGGTTCAGGGCGTCGGCCTTGCCTTGCTTCTCCCCGACCACCTCGTACTCCGTCACCGCCTCGTTCAGTGCCTCGATGGCCTCGGGGTAGGCCGCCATGAATCGCCGTACGACTCCGAGCTCGGCCAGCGCGTCCGCCAGCGCCCGTCGGTTGCCGGTGTGCCGAGCGGCCTCGGCGGCTGCCCGGTGGAGGCCAACGGCCTGGTCCCAGGGGCCGGCCTGGCGCAGGAAGGGTGCCATCGCCGCAGCCATGTGGATCACCAGCTCGTGCAGCCCGAGGTCGTTTGCCCGCCGAATGCTGGCCAGCACGTTGGCTCGCTCGTCTTCCAGCCAGCGCAGGGCCGCTGTCCGCGACTCGATGGGCGGGGTCTCGACCGGGGTGGCGCCACTCCGAGGTGCTGAGTAGGTCGCGCCACTGCGGCCGATGTGGCGGTTCGCGGCAGCGAGGGCGGCCAGGTAGTAGGTGCACACGCGTTGAACGGCCTGAACAGCTTCCATGGTGCCTCCCTCGTCGGCGAGACCGCGGGCGTAGTCGCGTAGGAGATCGTGAAGCCGGAAGCGACTCCCGGGATGCTCGTCGATCAGATGGGCGTCATAGAGCCCGTCGAGTCGCTCGCGCGCCACCGCCACTGAAACCGAGCCGAGCGCGGCGCCGGAGAAGGCGTCGAGGTCGGTGCCAGGGTAGAGGCCAAGACACCGGAAGAAATGCTGCCGCTCAGGTGTGAGGTCCTGGTAGGACAGGCTGAACGTTGCGGCGACCCCACGTTCCCCGGCCCGGAGCTCGCCCAACCGGTCCCGGGTCGCGGCCAGGCGCGTACGCAGATCCTCGGCGCCCCACAACGGATGATGGCGCAGCCGCGCGGCGAGCAGTGACACCCCGAGTGGCAGGTATCCGCACAGCGCCACCAGCTGCTCCAGGACGACGCGATTGAGTGAGGCCGCCGGCCGTCCACTGAGCCGAATGAACAGGTCGATCGCATGCGCCGGTCGCAGCGCCTCTACCGGCAGGACCACCTCTTCGTATGCAGCCAGCCGCTTTCGGCTGGTCACCAGCACGAGGCAGCCGCTTCCGCCGGGGAGCAGGGGCTCCAGCTGCCGATAGCTGGCCGCGTTGTCGAGGATGAGCAGCGCTTTCTTGTCCGCGAGCTGGCTCCGCCACATGGCCGCCCGTGCCTCGGTAACCGCGCCCAAGTCGTCGCCGACGGGGATTCGCTGCGCCGGCACTCCGGTTGCCGCCAGCAAGGAGGCCAGCGCCTCGGTGGCTTGTACAGGGGGCCTGCCTGTGGTGTGCCCGTTGAGGTTCACGAAGAGCTGGCCGTCCGGAAACCGCTCCGACAGCACATGCCCCGCGTGCACGGCGAACGTCGTCTTCCCTACCCCTGGCATTCCGTCGATCACATGCACAGGCAGCGCCTCGCCGCTCTCCTGCGACATCCGTACGGACCGCACCAACGCCTCCAGCTCGGCCGTCCGATCAGTGAAGGCGGTGGCATCGCGTGGAAGAGACCGCAGCACGAGGGCAGCACCCGGAGGCTCCGCGCCTTCCTCTGGCCGGGGCGTCGGATCAGCGGGGCGCTCCGGCGCCCCTGATTCCGACAGCGCAGCAAGAAGCACGGTCAGCCCGACCAGAGTCCCGCCCAGCACAGCGAACGAGAACCAGGCATGGCGCTGTAACCACCCCAGCCACCCGGGCCACTCCGACTCGGATACCGCGTTCGTGACGAGCCCGACCAGCATCGTCGTCACGGCTCCGCCGGCGGCCACGACGGCGACCCCTCGCCGGAGTCTCATGCGCGTGTTGCCCTCAAGTACACACGCTGCCGCCCATATCCAGTTCTGGTCACGTCAGCCCCCCGAAGTCTCTGCTTCCCAACTTGCCAAGCGGATCAGCCCACATGGAGTTGGTCAAGGTCGTCTCTGCGCCACGCTGCGCCTCACGAGCCAGCCTGGCGGGTCTGCTCGTTGCTCTTGTCCCTCTCAACGACCGCCGAGCCCTGGTTCCAGCCGTCACCAACAGCCTCAGTTACAGGAGACCCACTTTCCTCACCCGGTCTGCTGATTGATAAGTGATCGCCCTTCGCAGAGCCTCCGACCACCACTACCCTGCGACCGTCCCAACTCGCCACTCCTGCGAGGACGTCATGCAACAGCCTTGGAATAGCGAACGCCGTCTTACTGCGATCGGACGAGCTGCACTATCTGTCCCCGCCCGGCAGGCTTTCGCAGACAAGCAGCTTGGTCCGGAGCGGACGATCCTCGACTACGGATGTGGGCGAGGAGACGACGTGCGATCACTCGAGAGGCTGGACTGCCGGATCACTGGTTGGGATCCGTATTACTGCCCAGAGCCGCAGCTGGAACAGGTCGACGTTGTGCTCCTCACCTACGTCCTGAACGTGATCGAGGATCCCGCAGAACGTCGACGCACCCTCATGCAGGCATGGCAGTTGGCCAACACTGTGCTCATCGCCTCTGCGCGACTCACGTGGGAGAAGTCCAAAGTTCGAGGCCAAGAGTTCGGAGATGGCCTCATCACCAGTCGGCAGACTTTCCAGCACCTCTTCGGCGCCAGCGAGCTTCGTAGCTACGTCGAGGAAGTCACCGGTACTCGCTGTGTCTCAGCATCCCCCGGCGTCGTTTACGCCTTCAAGGACGATTCGGCGCGACTCAGCTACCTAGCCCACCGTATTGTTCCGGATGCCACATGGCTGGCTTCTGAGGACACGACATCAGCTATTGCCGCTGTCATCGATCACGTAGAACGACGGGGGCGTCACCCTCGCGTCGAAGAGACGCCGCGTCCTGTGGCAGAGCTCCTTGCACACCTGAAGCCGAACGAGCTCAAGCGGCTAGTTCGCGACTCCGCCGACCCTAAGGAGGTGTCGGAAGGGGCCAAGCGTACAACCCTCAATACCTTGCTCTTCCTCGCCGTCGAACTGTTCAACGGACGTGGCCCCTTCAGCAGTCTCCCCTTCAGCGTTCAGCTCGACGTGCGCACGTTCTTCTCCTCGTACAAAGAAGCCTGCCAGCGTTCAGATCGACTACTGCTCAAGCTTCGCGATGACGGATATGTGCGTGGTGCGATGAATGCGTCGCAGGTCGGGAAGGTGACGCCAACAGCTCTGTACGTGCACCGGCGCGCGCTGGATCGAATGCCCACCGTGCTACGGCTGTACGAGCACTGCGCCTCGATTGCCGCTGGCCGCCCGCAGAAGTGGGCGGTAGCCAAGCTGAAGCACCAGGGTCGTGCTGTCTCTTGGCTCGACTACCCGGACTTCGACAAGGATCCGCACCCGCGCATCCAGTCCTCATACATAGTGGATCTCCAGTCGTTGGAGACGTCTCATGTGTCGTACGCGAGATCCACGAACCGGCCACTCCTGCACCGTAAGCACGAGTTTCTCGCACCCGACGATCCAGACGTGCGCCGTTATCGCCGCCTCACCGAGTCTGAGCTGAAAGCGGGGCTGTACGAGAACCCCCATCTCATCGGCACGGAGGACGGCTGGGCATCCGAGCTGATCAGGTGCGGGCGCGAGCTGCGCGGACACCGGCTGGTGCGCCGCGCAGCAGACTGAGCTTCATCTACGCGGAGACAGCCGGTTGCATGCGTGCGATTGTTGCTGCGAGGTCCTCCGGATCGAAGTCGGCGACCTGACTCGGGAACCACGAAAAGCGAAGCCCATTGGTGGCTACCTCCTCCGGCAGCCCCATGGCGGTCAGGACGTGACTCGGCGTGTACGAGGCGCTGGTGCACGCCGAACCCGTGGCGACGGCGACCTGGTCTTTCAGCCGTACGATCAGCGCTTCCGCGTTGAGTCCGTCGAAGGTCACATTCAAAATGTGTGGCACGGTGTGATCGGCGTCACCGTTGATGTGGAATCGAGTCTCCCCGAGGGCGGTGAGCATGCGCTCACGCATTGCAATGGCCTCTCGCGCCCAGCGTGCCTGACCCTCTTGGAAGGTCTTCGCTGCCTCGTAGAGTCCCATGATCAGCGGCACGGGGAGCGTGCCAGGCCGAAGCTTCCGCTCCTGGCCGCCGCCGAACATGATCGGCTCCAGCGGCGCCTTGTCCCAGCCGCGGCGGCGGGTTACCAGGGCACCCACCCCCTTCGGAGCCCCGATCTTGTGACCGCTGATGCTGATCATGTCGATGGGGGCCTTAAGGTCCTGCGGGATCTTCCCGTAGCCCTGCGCGGCATCCACGTGAAGGAAGGTCGGCGTCTTGCGTAGCTCCTCGGCGAGCTCGGCGACGGGCTGGATGACGCCGGTCTCATTGTTCACGTGCATCAGGGAGACCAAGAGGGTGTCCGGGCGCAGCTTCTCGAGCACGGCCTCTGTGGTGATCCGGCCGGACGGTCCGGGCTCAAGGAAGTCGACCTCGAAGCCTTTGCTCTGAAGGTGAAGGAGGGGCTCGATGACTGCCTTGTGTTCGATGGCAGAGGTGATGATGTGCCGGCGCCCATGCTTCTTGCCGTGCGGCGCGATGCCGAGAAGGGCGATGTTGTTGGATTCAGTCGCTCCACTAGTGAAGATGACCTCTTCAGTCTTGGCGCCAACTGTCGCCGCGAGGAACGCCCGCGCTTCCTGAACTGCCTTCTTGGCGCGTGCCCCGTACTCGTGGGTACGACTGCCGGCGTTCCCGAAGTCTTCTGTCATCCAGTGGAGCACCACGTCCGCCACCCGGGGGTCGACCCGGGTCGTTGCCGCCACATCCAGATACGCCACCACAACTGCCACCCACTTCTGAGACGTTTCCCTGCCATCGTGCACGTCACCGAGTTAACGTACACGCGTAACGTGTTGGCGCGCATCGGGTGCCGACGCGTCCGTCAACACTGGCGGCGCCGCACGTCATCCCGCCGAGTGGTGATCCGGCAAGGCGCCCACGAACGCGCGCCCAGTCCCGTGCACTGCCTGCAGTGTGACCTGTACGCAAGGATGAGGGTGCCTTGGTACGTCAAACGAGGGATGCCAGTCATCGTGAGTACGTTAAAGTTGTCGGAGTGGAGAGCGAAGCTGTGGCAGGTGTGACCCGAATCATCCCCCCACGCACATCCGCAGGGTTTGAGTACACTTTTCCCGCCATCCGTGGCATCCAGGCAGGGCGAGAGTTCTACGTCTCCATGTGCCCCCTGCGGCTGATCCCTAAGATCTTCATCTTCGACGAGGATGAACTGCCCCCCGAGCTACGAGCTCAGCGCCTCCTTAATAAGGGGCGCCTCCCTGCTCTTAGTAAGTACATTCTGGACAATCCAGACGACTACGTCTTCAGTGCCCTGACCGCCTCAGTCGACGGCAACATGCACTTCGACAGTCACAGCCCTGATGGCGCCGGCTTCCGAACCGGGCAGCTCCACATTCCGATGGACTCCCGGTTCCTGATCAACGACGGTCAGCACCGTCGCGCTGCCATCGATCTCGCGCTCAAAGAGAACCCTGACCTTGGCGAGGAGACGATCGCCGTCGTCTTCTTTCACGATGCGGGGCTCGCCCGCTCGCAACAAATGTTCGCCGATCTCAACCGGCACGCGGTCCGTCCGGCTCGCTCCATCGGCGTCCTCTACGACCACCGTGACAGCTCCGCGCAGGTCGTGCGCGTCATGGCTGGCCGGTCGACTGTCTTCAAGGGCTTTGTCGAGATGGAGAAGAGCAACCTCTCGGCCCGCTCCCGGATGATGTTCACCTTGAGCGCCCTCTACTACGGAACCCAGGCTCTCTTCCAGGGGCTGGACATTAAGCGCGGCGAGGCGGCCGACCTGGCCCAGTCATACTGGGAGGCGATCGACAAGACGCTCCCGGAGTGGGCGATGGTCCGCAACCGGACACTCTCCGCCACTGAGATGCGCCGAGACTTCATCCACAGCCACGGTATTGCTCTGCACGCCCTCGGGCGCATCGGGAACTCTCTCCTCAGGGAGTCCACCGCACCGTCCACGTGGAAGAAGCGACTCACACCCCTCAAGAGGGTGGACTGGACCCGCTCCAACATCGACTGGGAGGGACGAGCCATCGTCGGCGGCCGTGTCTCCAAGAGCCACCAGAACGTGACCCTGACCGTGAACTATCTGCGTAACCACCTCGGTCTCGGGCTCAGCCCCGAGGAGCAGCGAGTGGAAGACGCATACCTGCGAGGCGATGCATGAACACCCCTCTGCCTCTCGGCATCCCTTCTGTCCGGCGACTGGCGTTCGACGGCCGCTCGCTCGACGAGGTAGCCACCGAGCTGACCAACGAGATCCGCGAGCTCTACACCGCGGATGAGGTCCCCTGGGTTATCGGCTACAGCGGCGGCAAGGACTCCACCGCCGTCCTTCAGCTGGTCTGGACAGCGCTCAGGGATTTGCCGGCCGAGAAGCTTAACAAGCCGGTTCATGTCATCAGCACAGACACTCTGGTCGAGAACCCCGTTGTCGCCGCGTGGGTCACCACGTCGCTGGAGACCATGGAGAAGGCAGCTACCGAACAGGGCCTGCCTATCCAGCCCCACCGACTGACCCCGGAGATCAAGGACACCTTCTGGGTCAATCTCATCGGTCGCGGCTATCCCGCGCCCCGCCCGAAGTTCCGCTGGTGCACTGAGCGGCTCAAGATCAAGCCCTCGAACTCCTTCATCCGCAACGTCGTCGCCGCCCATGGTGAGGCCATCATGGTCCTCGGCATCCGCAAGACGGAGAGCCAGGCCCGGGCCCGCGCGATGGAGAAGCATGAGAAGCGACGTGTCCGCGACCGCCTCTCTCCGAACGCGAACCTCCCCAACTCGCTCGTCTACAGCCCCGTCGAGGACTGGACCAACGACGACGTGTGGGAGTACCTGATGCAGAAGCCCAACCCCTGGGGCTACAACAATCAGGACCTCCTCACCATGTACCAGGGCGCTTCCGCCGACGGCGAGTGCCCGCTGGTCGTCGACTCGACCACCCCGTCGTGCGGCTCCAGCCGCTTCGGCTGCTGGACG
Source organism: Streptomyces sp. NPDC048718 (assembly GCF_043198875.1). Lineage (NCBI taxonomy): Bacteria > Bacillati > Actinomycetota > Actinomycetes > Kitasatosporales > Streptomycetaceae > Streptomyces > Streptomyces sp. NPDC048718. The sequence goes on along the minus strand of NZ_JBICVG010000009.1, from coordinate 217,198 downwards.
TGCACGCTGGTCGAGCAGGACAAGTCCATGACCGCGATGATTCAGAACGACGAGGAGAAGGAGTGGATGACTCCGCTCCTGCAACTGCGAGACAAGCTCGACTCTCCTTTCGGTTCTGTGGAGGACAAGGAAGACCCTGACTACCAGCCCGGCAAGAAGCTGCCTCACCCTCGGCCCGATAGGGCCGCTCGCGACTTCCGCCGGATGAACGGTCAGGTTAATCTTTTCACTCGCCGCAGCGACGGCAAGGAAGTAGCTGTCCACGGTCCCTACCTTCAGAAGTTTCGGCAGGAGTGGCTTGAGGAGCTACTCACCGCGCAGACCTGGATCAGAGCCCATGCCCCCGAGCACGTCCGCAACATCGAGCTGATCACCCTCGACGAGCTCCACGAGATCCGACGTATCTGGGTCTTCGATAAGCATGAGGTCGAGGACACGCTGCCGGAGATCTACAAGAAGGCCACCGGCGAGGACTTCCCTGGCGGTCCGCTCGACGAACAGCTCGTCATGGGCGCCGACGAGATGGACCTTCTCAAGGAGCTCTGCGATGGGGACGAGCTGCACTACGACATGGTGCGCGAGCTGCTGTCGGTGGAGCGCAAGTACCGCACAATGACGCGGCGTTCCGGTCTCTTCAAGGCGCTCGAAGACGCCGTCCAGAAGGGCTTCTACGACGGTCACGACGACGCCGTCTCATTCGCGCAGCGCAAGAAGAAGTGGCGCGATGACGTAGCGACCAACCCGACTCTGGATGAAGAGACCGACATCGATGCTCCTGCGTAAGATCACCCTCGAAGAGTTCGGGGCCTACCGGGGCAAGCAGTCGCTTGACCTCACCGTGAAGAAGGGTAAGCCGATCATCCTGATCGGTGGCCTCAACGGCTGTGGTAAAACGACCCTGCTTGATGCCATCCAATTGGCCCTATATGGCCCACGTGCCAGGTGTAGCGGCAGGGGCAGCAAGGCATACGACACCTACCTGCGCGAGAGCATCAATCGACAGCACGATCCTTCCCGCGGCTCCGCAGTAACCCTGGAGTTCACCGTAACGGTGGATGGTAAGGAGCACTACTACAAGGTTGTCCGCAGCTGGCGCACCAGCGGCAAGACTCTGAAGGAATTCCTTAACGTCTTCGTCGACGAGGAGTACGGCGACGACGCCAAGCCCGCCCGTCTTGCTCAGCCGGACACCAAGTTCAGCAAGGTGCTCAGCGAGGGCTGGGCAGACCACGTCGAGGACTTGCTCCCTCTCGAGGTTGCCTCGCTGTCCTTCTTCGACGGCGAGAAGATTGAATCCCTCGCCGATCCCGAGCGGGCGGCTTCGGTCATCGAGTCTGCGGTGCACTCCTTGCTCGGTGTGAGCACCGTGCAGCAGCTCCGTACTGACCTGCTTGCGCTCCAGCGACGTCAGAAACTGTCTGACGAGGAACAGCACCTGATGGACAACATTCACGCGCAGGAGAAAGAGCGCGACGCCGTGCAGACGGAGCTGGAGACGGCTGTCCAGGGCCTGGCGCAGCGCAAGACCGAGCTCGGCAAAGCGGAGCGCACTCTCGAGACTCTGGAGCGGGAGTTCGAAAAGGAAGGCGGCGGCTTGTTCGAGCGCCGCATCGAGATCGAGCAGGATCGCAAGCGGGCTGCCGAGCGCCTTGCTGAACTCCGCGCTTCCCTGAACCAGATTGCCGCCGGACCGCTCCCTCTGCTGATGATGAGCTCGCAGCTTAAGGACGTCCGCAACCAGGCCAGACGCGAGCAGTCGGCCGCCGAAGCCGGCCAGGTCCTCAACGTCCTGGAAGAGCGTGACCAGTGGTTGCTCGACTTCCTCCCCGAGGATGCACGGGACGCGGTCGTAAGGAAACTCGAGGAAGACCGCACCAAGCGGTCCAAGTCCACTGCCTTGAAGGTGGACTTCGGCCTTCCCCACGATGCCCTGGCCCAGCTGACAGTGCTGGAGGAAGTTCTGGTACGGGACAAGATCCGGGCGACCGAACTCCTGGCACTCACCGCTACCGCCGCTGAGGAACTTGACCAGTTGGACCGGCAGCTGGCCGGTGTCCCGGAGCAGAGCAGGGTGGAGGCCATCCAACTCGCGCGTGAGGAGCAGCTCCAGGACTTCGCCCAGATCCAGGCTGCAGTCGCCCGTGACACCGAGCGGATCACAGAGCTGAAGCGGCGCCGAGAGAACGTCACCGCCTCACTGGAACGAGCCCACAACGACTTCGTACGGACCAAGGTCAAGGCGGAAGAAGTCGAGCGGATCATCAAATATTCTGAGAAGGCCCGTGGCACTCTGGAGCGCTTCGGCGAAGCACTGCTTCAGCGGCACATCAGCCGACTCGAAGTCGCCATGCTTCAAAGCTTCAAGGAGCTCATGCGTAAGCAGGGTCTGGTCCAAGGCCTGCGCATCGACACCGATAAGTTCACGTTGACCCTCACCGACTCCGAAGGCGAACCGATCGACCCAGGCCGTCTCAGCGCCGGCGAGCGCCAGCTCCTGGCGGTCTCTCTCCTCTGGGGGCTAATGAAGGTTGCGGGGAACCGTCTCCCCAGTGTCATCGATACCCCGCTCGGCCGCCTCGACAGCCGCCACCGTGAACACCTCGTGGACCGCTACTTCCCGCACGCCAGTGAACAGGTCCTCCTCTTGTCCACCGACGAGGAGATTGACGAGTACCTGTTGGGCCGCCTCAAGAGATCCGTCGCCCACACCTACACCCTGGTCCACGACGACACGGACTTCACCACCAACGTCGTCGAGGGCTACTGGTGGAACGCAGGAGCCTCGCATGTCGCTTGATACCGTCCGTCTCTCCCAGCCGGCCCGCGATCGACTTGTCCGGCTGAAGCGCACCACCGGCATCACGCAGTGGAACGTCCTCTGCCGCTGGGCTCTCGCGCTCTCCTTGAACGACCCGTCAACGCCGCTGGTCAAGGAAATCGTCGCGGACTCCAACGTTGAGATGACGTGGAAGACCTTTGGCGGTCAGCACGGTGACATTTACCTGGCGCTACTCAAGCAGCGCTGCGTCTCGGATGGTGACGAGCCCACTGACGAGAACGTTGCCCGGGCTTTGATGGTGCATCTGCATCGAGGCATCGGGTACCTCGGAGGGCAGAAGGAACTGACAACCGTTGAGGGCTTGATTGGATCGGTTGCTGCTGTCTGACCACTTGGTATCCATAGGGCCGGAGTAGCCTTACCTGCTGCCCCGGCCCCAAGAGCTGTCAATCCTCTCGAAACTGTGGATTCTGAGCGGTCAAACGCTATCCGTGCCGCGTTGTACCAGGGGGATGCGTCCAGGGGCGCCGGAAGCAGGCTCCAGCAGAAACGGGCTCGGGTCACCATGCCAGGTGATGGTGAGGGCGTCACGGGCGCGGGTCGCAGCAACGAACAGCATCGAGCGGGCCTTGCGCAACTCCCGGCGGTACCGTGTCGGATCCTCGGTGCGGTACCGGTCGATCGAGTCCATGCGGGGGACGAGCTTGTCGCTGGCACCCACGATGACGAGGCGCTGGTACTCCAACCCTTTGAAGCGGGGCATGGTTCCCACGTGAATCTCGCCATCACCGCGAGGGCCGTCCGAGGTCAGCTGTGCGTAGCCGAGGCCCGCTTTCGTGGCGAGATGGTAGATCACTTGACTCACCTTGTCTCGGTCGGGGACGGCTACGGCGATCAAGCCGCGAATGTCGCGTGCTGCGCCGTCTTCGTCGGCGGCAAGCTCGTCGCGCCATGCGCGCAAAGTGGAAGCGAGGCCGTCGAGTTCCTGTTCCCAGGTGGTGTAGTCGGAAAGCTCGGGGACAGGCCCGTGCAGAACGGAACGGTAGCCCGACAGGCTGTCGGTTCCGCTGTCGAGGTCGTCATAGGTCTCGCCGGACATGACTGTCAGGGCGCGGGCAAGAATCTCCCTCGTGGTGCGGTAGCTCAGGGTCAGTCGTGCGGAGCGGCCTCGGACATTGATTCCGAGAGCGCCGAGGGTGACATGGTTGTCGTAGACCCGTTGGTGCGTGTCGCCGGCGATGAACATGTCGTTGTTACCGGGGGCGACCATGGCCCGCAGCATTTTCCAGTGCGCGGCGCGCAGGTCCTGAGCCTCGTCGACGATGATGTGTTTGTAGCGGTGCTTCAGGTCGCTCATGGATGCCTCGGCGTCGCGATGGATCAGATCGCGGCCACCGACCTGATCCTTGTATTCCTGGCGGGTCTGGATGCGAGTGGCACGTTCCATCTCGTAGCGGGCGGCACGTTCGGCGGCCTGGCCCCAGGTCTCGATGCCCTTCTTGTCCAGGCGGGCGGTGAACTCGTCGAGGACCTTCCAGACCATGGCTCGTTCGGGACGGGTGAGCGGGCGTCCCCGGCCAGCTCTGCGCGTCTGGAAATAGGCCGTACGGGTGGCCACGGACTGGCCGAGGATGACCTGCTCCCACTCCTCAATGAGGAACTCGGCTTCCCAGAGCCCCTGCTGGCCGAGTTCGGCGAGCACGTCACGCAGTTCGGTAAGGGCGGTGCGGTCGTCTATGCGCCGCTTGACACGGCCCGAGAGCGAGTTCTCGCTGACGACTCTGTGGGCCAGCTCGTCGATGTGGGCGATCTCCACGCGGGCAACGAGATCGGGGTCCCCAATGAGGTCGGTGAGGCGGGTACGCAGGTCAGCCGTGAGGTTCTTGGTGAACGTTGTCAGCAGGATGGGCTTGTCCTGGCCTGGCTTTAGCTGCTGCACGAGGTGGTGGATCCGATGCAGGGCAACGATGGTCTTGCCGGTGCCAGGGCCGCCGGAGACGCGGGCGGGGCCGTTGTAGTCGCGATCGACCAGTCGAGCCTGGGTGGGGTGTAGAAACACCTTCCATGCCTGGAAGTCGCCCTCTTCCAAGACTTTCTGCAGAGCGTCATCGATGGTGGTGACGGTGGTACGGGCGAGGGCGGCGCCGAAGTCTCCGAGGTCGATCTGGTCCTCTGAGGCAACCGCAGCGGTGATCTCGGCACGTACTTCGTCCGGGCTCATTCCGGCGGCCAGGCCGTACAGGACGTCCTGGGACAGCAGCGGGGCCCCCACCACCAGGCGGTCGAGGTCGGTGGTGTCGGTGAGAGTGAGTGCGAGGTCGATCAGCGGTTCGGCGACGCCAAGGTCGCGGAGCAACTGCCGGGAATACCCGGCAAGCAGCGAAGATGCAGGGGCAGCCGGCTCGGCGTCGGGCTGTGTATCCGGTCCGGCGGCAGGGGCGGCCTCTGTGGCGGTGGCGGCGTCGGGTTCGGCCGGGATGAGTTGGATGCCGGCGCGGCGCAGGGCGCTTTCGCCGACGACGGAGAGGTCGACGAACTCGATCTCTCCGGAGACGCGGTTGATGGCAACGGATAGTTGCTCGTAGACGTCTCGACGGTGTCGGACCGTGATGACCAGCCAGCTGTCATCCCCCGTTTCGTCCGTCCCGGTGCGGGTGAGCAAGGCGCGGTAGGAGTCGTCAATCCGAGCGGAGAAGATTCGCGAGTCGCCCTTGAGCGCCTTCAGCTGCAGGCCGTTGCCGTGTGGGTTCTCCCGGAAGCGGTGGGAGAAATCGTAGAACTTGGCCTTTACCGAGCGATCGAGCTTATAGAGCTCTTGCTCGGCTTTCTGGTAGAGGCTGAGCCGGGCAGTCATTAGGTGGCGCCTTCCAGGTCGTCAGTGGAATTACGTGGCATGGTGGCGCCTCTTCAGCTGCCGGGATTTGCGTCCGGGAGCAGGACGAGCAGCTCGTCGAGATGGGCGAGCCAGTCGACGGCGCTGCGAATGGTCCAACCTGCGGCCCGGTAGGCGAGGTCGCGGCGCTCGGCTTCTGGTTCGGTGTGGCCGTGTTGCGCTGCGGGGACGACGGCGAACTTGGCGGTGTCCTGATCCCAGGCGAAGTCGGCTTGCCATCCGCCTTCGCCGAGCTCGAAACCGAAGACTGGGGCTTTCTTGCCCTGGTTGGCGAGTGCCTGCGCGAGGCGAAGCAGGTCGGCTTCGCTGCCCTCGTCGAGCAGTGGGATGATCTCGTCGTCCCACGTGGGGTCCCGAAACTCAGCCTTGGCGGCCGGCTTGGCCGCATTCTCAGTGTTGCCTGTTGGCTGCGGATCGGGCGCACTGTGCTGGCGAGTCGACGCGCTGCTGAGGTCCCCGGCGGGTGTTGCCGGGACGCTCAACCCTTCATCCAGCGCGGCTGTACCGCAGAGCTCGGACTCGTACTGCTCGCTCAATAGTTCCAGGATGTCCTTGTCGCCTCGAATGCGAAGGTGCGCGAGCACCTCATCCATGGTTCTCGCGTCTGCAAGACCAATACGTCGGCCCAGAACTGCGGGCATGTCCTTCTCCGTGACCTGGCCGGACAAGGCCATGAGCCGGAGGGCTCGCTGAGTGTCCGTGAGATTGAGATCCGGTTCGTCGGCCAGACGCAATGCCTTGAGGCGACCGTCCTTTGCCGCCACGAAGACGTGGTCCCCCTCGACCGCATCCATGCGCTCGAGCAGGGGGCGGATTGAACCGCAGCTGGGCTGGTTGCGCCAGACGAGTTGGATATCACCCACGTCGTGGGACAGTTCCAATCGCCCACCGGGAGTTAGGCCTAGGTGCGCTGCGAAGCCGGCCGGGATGGTGAACCCGGATCCGCGCAGGTGTTCACCATTCACGTCGAGTCGGTACCACCAGGTGCCTTGACCCGTTTGGAAACAGCGCCGGGTCTGTGCGACATCGCGTCGCGGCTGGTAATCGGCCGAGCCGGTCTCGGTGGAAGCCGCTACGCGGATCCAGCCTCGCTTGAAGCGCTCGAACTCCGGAGCGGCAAGATAGGCACGCACGGACTTGTCAGAAACATCGAACTGCGAGCAGAGCGAGGTGATGAGGTCCTCGGACTTAGCTTCGCCACCGACGGATTCGAGTTCCCGGATGATCATCTCGCGGATGCCGAGGTACTCGACACCGCCCCAACGCCGCAGACCGTACAGATCCCGGTCGCGCCGCATGAAGCGGTCGTCGGTCTGAATCTGGTTGCGCAGGCTTGCGAGCGCCGTTCCATCGTCCAGGCGTGCCAGAAGGTCCTCCATCGCGAGAGGGTGCCCGACGAGCATGAGAACCGCTTCCGCCCGGTCGTTGACAGAGCGGCCCCAGGGCAGCAGGTGTCCATCGGTGACGCGGAAGCCCTTGACCGCCAGTAGCCACTCTTCCGCGGCTGCCTCGCGAATGCCGAGTTCCCCGAGCAGCTCAACAACTTCGGCCCAAACCGGGGCCGACTCACTGCAGCGACGTGTCAGCTCTGCCCGCGCCTGTTCGATGCGCCCGTCGAGATCGCCCTCCACCAGCCAGCCGCTCGTCCAGGTGCGGTCGGGAAGCAGGGAAGCAATGAGCTGCCAGAGAGGAAGACCGAGAGCGGGGACGGCGAGTTCGTGGACCGGATGGAGTTCGCGTAGTTCGGTCTCGGTGGCCACTGGTCCAAGAAGTTCCTGGACAGCGAGGAGGTGGCCGAGGAACGGCTGACCGGCGCCTGAATGGAGCCACAGCTGGAGCTTCTTCTCCAGCGCGACCTGGATCTGCCGGGCTCGCTCCCGGCTCACCCCGAACTGCTCGCCGAGGCTCTCCAAGGAGATCCGGTTCTGGCCGAAGGTACGTCCTGCTGCGACGGACAGCTGACGTTCGCCCCAGTCGCTGATGAGGCTCTCGAGCGCGTCGAGCGGCACCTCCAACAGTGCCGATTCGGCTTTCCCACCAGGCGTCGCTTCAATCTGCTCATCTACGGCCCGGGCTGAGGTGCTGCTGTCCTCTCCTGGGTGTTCCTGGGCCCAAGCTCTCAGGGTGTCAACGGCGGTGCGGATAGCGGGCGCGGCGTCGGCCGGGATCAGGCGTGCCAGCGTATCTGCGAGAGAGCGTACGTCCTGGTCTGACTCTGCGGCCGATTCGTCACGGGAAGCCGCGGGGACAGGTTCCATCAGGTTCCGCCCACCGATGAGGAAAGGGCGAAGAAGCGGTCGGACCAGCCCCGCGAGTGCCTCAACCCCTTCCTCGGCACCTGCGTCCGACGCCGCTTGCTCGATCGTCACCCGCAAGTCGGTTCCCTGACCCTCCGGACAGAAGCACAGGTTGGGGAGCGCCACGCCGAGTGTCAGGTGCGGCCAGTGGGCACGCAGAGCCTGCGCGGCGCGGTGTGCCACTTCTTCCGCGCCGATGGTGGCCGTGACGTCGGTGAGCGACGTGTCGTTCCACCATGTTTCAGACAGGCGGGGGTCTTCCAACAATGGACCCAATTGGCGTGGATCGCCCCAGCGCAGGGCCGGCAGCAGGTCGACGAGCGCTATACAGAAGGGCGACTTGGATTCGATTGGGCCACTCATGTGAGGATCCACATCTCGCGCATTCGGGTGTGTTTCAGGTCAATGGTTGCCAACTAGCTGGGGCCGGAGCGCGGCCCGTGGCTCTGTGAGCTGCGAAGACCTGCAGCTCAACACCAGTAGGCGCGCTGCGGGCGCCCGACGGGCCGCCCGCAGCGGCTTTCTGCTACCACTCCAGGGCGTCCAGCATGTCCTTGACGGGGTCGTCGTCCTGGTCAGCCGCCGGTGTGAGCGCGTCCAGTACGAGCGAACTGACGATCGCGACAAGGTCCCGGCTGCCCCGAGCGTTGATCTCTCCCTGGAGGTAGTGCAGCCCGCCGTTGGCGTAGTCCTCGAAGATCTTCAATCGGTCGGTGAGCCGGTCGTCACCCAGGATCTTCGCATCGTCTGGGACCTCGGCAGCGGCGATCAGGTCGATGAGCACATCGCCGTAGGGCCGGTTCTCAACGAGGGCGTAGCGAATCATTTCACCCGACTTCTCGAACTCGACACGCCGTTCCTTCCTGCGGCCGAGAGCGGCGGCGAACAACAGCGCCTCGTAGTTGGCTCGGAAGGGACCGTCCTTGCCAGTGAGGAGGGCCAGCAACTGCTCGTGTTCGGCAGGGCGCCGGAACCGGATCTCAACGGCCATCAGGCAGTCACCTCTTCAAGGACGGTGTGGTTGAACTCGCCGTGTGAGACGTAGGGGAACTCACGGCCGTGGATGGTGATGCTGTCCTCGTCAGCATCCGAGTTCGTGGTGTACGAACGCAGCACATACATGCGCGATGCGGCCTGCCCGAGGTGTTCCAGCACCATGCCGCGGGACTGGGACTTCGACAGCAGGGTGACGATCTGGGACGTCAGCTTCGGCAGCGACTCGGCGATGTCGTTCTGGTACGCGACATCGAGGTTCCCGAACGGAGCGTCCATGACGACGGGATACACTCCGCCACCCCCCAGGACAGCGTCTGTGGCCTTCTGCTTGCGGTCGTACGTCTCCTTCGTCAATTCGGAGACGGCGCCAACGAACGACAGACCCAGGATCTGGTTCTCACCGGTACTGCGGGCCGCCGCGACGCCCGCCGAGTGATTGACGAGTTCAAGGGCGAAAGACGTGGTTAGGCTGGGCGTGAAGGGCCTGATGCAGATTCGTCCGAAGACGCTCTTGACTTTGGCGTCGAGCTGCTGGCGGACCTCCTCGGTCTTCACTGCCAAGATCCTCTGGAATGCGTCGAGGACTTCGTCGACCAGCAGGACCTGACGCTGGATTCGCTTGGACTCCTCGTCCTGCACACGTGCCGAATGGAACTGCCGCCGCACCTTTTCAATCTGCTCGTCCAGCTCGGTCAGCTGTGACTGGGCTTCGCGGTGCTGCTGCAGTGCGTCCAGGCGCTTTCGGTCGAACTCCTTGCGCCTCTCCTCCAGGCGCTGCACGTCCATCACGTCGACACCCTCGAGCTCGCGGGCGATGTCGCTCATCTCAGCGTCGATCTGCTTGATCGATGCTTCGATGTCTTCGATGTCGGCAACGCACTCACGCAGTTTCGCGAGCAGATCAGCACGGGCCAGCGTGAGATCGGCGGTCTTGCCGCGCAGGTACATCCAGCGGCTCTCGACATCAGCGAGCCCCGCGTTGTAGCGGCGTTCTTCCAACGCTATGCGTGCTTCAGAGCCCTCGGGCAGGCCACGCCCGCACATGCACTGCCCGTCCTCGAGCAGGCCGTCGATGTAGTCACGCTGGATGCCCGCAGGCAGTTCTCGGCGCTTGCGCATACCCTCGGCCAGGTCCAGCACCGTGCTGTCGATGCCGCCAGTGAACGCCAGGAAGCTGTTCTTGGCCAGAAGGTCCCGCTTTCGCTCCTGGCGTTCGATGCGCTTGGCCACCAGTTCATCGAGTCGGAACTTGAGTTTGGCCCGCTGGCGCTGCAGCGGAGCGGCCTTACCGTTGGCCAGAAGTGCTCGGTTCGCCGCCTCGACTTCGCGCTCATAGCCGGCAGCGTTCTCCGAGAGCTGGAGCAGCTCCTTGTGCACTTCGATCTTCTGTTGCTCCAGCCGGTCCTGCTCGGCGGTCAGCGCCTGCAGCCGCCCGTCGCCGTTGCTACCCACCTGCCGGCTCAGCTTGCGGGAGGCAGCCGGCAGGTGGGTACCGATCGCACGTTCGATCTCTTCCAGACCCATCAGGGTCTTGATCGCCTGTTGGACCTCGTCCGTACGGTCGCCGGTGAACATTCGCTCCATGCGTTCACCGTTGAAGAAGAAGAACTGGCGCAGGCCCTCGGGGAGAATCTTTTGGATACGGTCCTGACCGTTCGGGACCGTTGTGCTGGCTCCATGCTCGGATTGGGTAACAGTGAGCTTCGGGGTCAGTGCGCTCTGCTCGTCGGCGTTCTTGGTTGTGGTGACCGCGCGGTGCACGGTGAAGTTCAGCCCCTCGTGCTCGAACTCAAGTTTCACCGAAGCGCTGACCAGTCCGCCGAAGGGGGTCTGCGCCCATGCGTGGTCGTTTATCACACGCTCTTGGCGCTCCACGTCGTCGGAGAAAGTACCGTACAAGGCCCACGTGAAAGCATTGAGCAGGGTTGTCTTGCCCGCACCGTTCATGCCGAAGATAAGGACAGCGGGCTTGTCCTCTGAGACCTCGAGATCGAGCTTCTGAGTGCCGTAGAAGACACGGAAGTTTTCCAACGTGAGCTTGAGCAGTTTCATTTGGCCAGCTCCTTGGCGGCACGGACGATCTCGTCGGTGAGCAGAGTCGGGTTCTTGACATGCAGGTGCTCACGCTCGAGTTGCCACACCTTCGCCACAAGCTTCCTGGCCTCTGGCGACAGGCCGTCCATGATGTCCTTCAAGCTCTCCGTCGTTCCCATGACCTCTCTCCACACTTCGGGCTGTACTGGCGTTGCTCAGATTGCTTCACTTCAGGTGTCCAAGAGCCCGTAGCGCAGGCGTAGAGGGCGCAGGATGTCCAGGGTGCGTGCCTCGTTGTCGGCGAGCCGGGCGAACTCAGTGACCCGTGTCAGCTCACGGGCGACCATTCGGCGTTCGGTCTCGTGCTGTAGATCGCTTGCTCCGTCCGGTGGGACGACGATGAAGTCGACGATGTCAGCGCGTTCCTTCCCCGGGGCCTTGCGCAGGACGCGACCTCGGCGCTGGATGAACTGCCGCGGATTGGAGGAGCTGGCGAGCAGGTAGGCAGTGCGTGCCGCCGGCACGTCGACGCCCTCGTCTAGGCACTTCATCGACAGCAGGACCTGAAGTTCTCTACCTGCGGCGAATCGGCGCAGCAGATTCTGTCGCTCGTCGCGCCTGGTTTCGGCGGTGTACGGAGCTGCGGGCATACGCAAGTCTTTGCCGACCAACGACAGCGCCTGCTGAAGTTGGGTCGGCTCATCGATGTCGCCGGTCTCGTAGGCGAGGGGATGGCGTCCCTCGGCGCAGTACAGCAGTTGGTACCAGTCCTCGCGCCGCGCAGTGATCTCACGGTGCAGGGCAGGCAGCTTGGCGCGCGCGTGCCCCAGGATGTTCGAGCGCTTGCGCAGGAGCTTGCCGAGCGGGCTGTCGTCGTCCGTATCGTCGGAGAAGCCTTGGGCCGCGATGATCCTGGCGATCTTCTCGGTCACTTCCGCATAGAGGAATGCCTCTTCGTCGTCCAGCTCGACTAGAACTGGAGTGTAGGTGTAGCGGCAGAGCGCGCCCGCACGGATGGCGTCGCCGATGCCCATCTCGAACACGACATCGCCAAAGTAATCCGTCAGCGCGGAAGTGCCCTGGTCGTCGAACCAGCGCTCCGGCGTGGCCGACAGCCCGAGCCGGTAGGCGGCCGAGGTGGGAAGCTTCCCTCGCAAGCGCTTGGCGCCCAGATTGTGGCACTCGTCCGCGATGGCAAGCAGGCGACCGCGGTAGCGGGCCAGGATTCCCTGCAACGGATCTGCAGCGAAGGTGGTATTGGTGGTGACGATGACGCCGCCCTTAGCCGTCCCCAGCGCCAGGGCATCGAGAAGTGACGAGGCTCTCCCGTACCAGCTGGTGGTGGACTCGTAGGCGCGGACCGGCTGCATGCCGAACCACGCAATGTCCTTTGACCACTGGTCGACCAAGTGCTGATAGGGGGCGATGACGAGGGTCAACAGCGGTTCGTCGCGGCTGCGCAGCATGCGGGTCAACTGTGCTGCGGCGGACAGCGCAGTCAGCGTCTTGCCCGTGCCGGTGGCCATGCGCAGGATGCCGCGACCACCGTTGGCGAACCACCGCTCGACTGCCTGTTTCTGGTAGTCCCGCACGGTCAGCTCGTCGGGAATGACGAGCCGTCCGGATGCCTCCGGGCGGGGCAGGGTGATGACAGCACCGTCCATGGTCGACAGCTCGGGCTCGATCTGAGATGCGGTGCGGTTCGCGCACTCCTGGATGACCCCTTTTGCGGCGGCGGTGAAGTCGAGCACCCGTAGCAGCGGGGTTCGATCGTCCCAGAGGTCTTCGAAGTCCTGGCTGATCCGTACGGCGCGCGTGCTGTCCCCCGGCTCCCAGGTGCGGAACACCTCAATGGACTCAAAATTACCGACCAACCCTGGCATGGTCTCGTTGGCGCTGCCTTTGAAGGCGACCAGGTCGTGTCCGTCGCGGAAGATCCCGATCTTCTCGTGGTAGATACCGATCCTGTCGCCCGAGCTGATGTATGCGAGCTTGATGTCGAGCCGGCCGTCCGCTACAAGCAGGCCGAGCTTGCCAAGCCCCCGGGCTGCCCGAGGGTCCTGAGTTGCCTGCTCGATGTTGCGCAGAGCCGCCTGCTCCAGCACGGCACGCAACTCGTATCCGGCTTGTATCTGCTTCACGTCCTCTGCGTTGAGCTGTGGGGAAGCGACGATGCGCATCGTCCCGCCGCGAGCCGCGAAGTCATCTAGCCCCCGGCCGAGCACGGCCAGCACCGATGCGCTGAAGTATCCGACCGCCCGGTCGTAGGAGGTAGCAGCGGCCAGGGCGGGGACGTAGAAGTCGCGGGCGATGTCGCAGCGGTCGCTGCGATAGTCAGCGAGCAGATCGGCCGCGCGAAGCACGGAATCCTGTCTGTTCATCACAGCCCCATGAGATCGATCAGGTCGTCCGGTGACGGCCCATCATCGCCAGGACTCTCAGCACTGCTGTCGGCCGAAGCCCGCTCGTCATTCTCCTCACGCCGGACGTCGCTGAGACGACGTACCACGCCGCCACGCGCAGTGAAGGGAGGGGAAGAGGCGACCTGACGGACGCTGGATTCGTTGATGGTGAACTCGCGGGTCAGGATGGCGACCAGCTCATCCGTCGGAATCGAACCGTTGGCCAGGTCTACCTCCTCCGTGACGAGTTCCTTGATCGTGGTGTATGGGCGCAGTCCCCACTCATTGAGCGCCCAGGAGTCCACGTCGCTCCGCACGAACCGGGAATCCCTGGGCAGCTGCGCTTTCAGCGAGCGGATATTCACGTCGGAGCCCATGCGATCGACCAGCAGATTCGAGTCCAGTGGATGGCCGAGCTCGTTGAGCACGTTCCAAGCTCGGTCGTTGAGTGTCTCGCGACGCGAACCACTCCCGGTGGCGGAATCAGCATCAAGCGTGCGGGCAGGTGCTGCAGAAGCAGCGCTGGAAAGAGCATCGTCAGGCAGCTCCCAGCCGTCGGCGCGCGCGACTGCGGCGAGGATGCGTGACATCAGCGTCCGCAATGGCTCGGGAAACTCGTCGCTGTCGCGCAGTAGATCGGCCAGCTGCTCGCCAGGCCGATGCTCGCAGGCGAACTCGCGGAGCTGCTCGAGTACGTCAATCAACTCCGACGTCGCATCTCCAGACTGCGCGGTAGCCGCGAGAGAGTCCTCGTGGGTCCGAGCGGGCGACCCCCTCAGAGCCTCTTCCAGGGATGCTGCTTCGGTGGCAGGCCGTGGCGGAGCGAGTTCGTAGTCGCCCTCCACTGCTGAGGCGCCCGTCTGATCAGTGACGGACTGAGAGGTTTCGCCGAGTTCGACCTGGCGGTCGTCTACCAACCGCAACCCGCAGTAGCGGAGCCACCCCTTGGTGGCCTTGAGGGACTCGCTAGTACCTTCAATTAGCCGTCTGGCTGCGGCCCAGGACAGGCACTCTCCCGCTTCTAGATCAAGTGCGTCTCGGGTGAGCTTGCGCATTTCCTCCAGTGAGCCGCTGAACAGCCACTCTCCATCTATGGTCCCGGACCATTGAAGAGCGACCAACAGCTCAAGCATCATCACGTTGCTGCCTGGCAACTTGACTGCGAGCCAAGGATGTTGTTCAAGCAGGTCGCTACGTGTGATGGGGACCACTGTCGCAGTGCTGAACAGCGTCAAGGCGGTGCGGATTCCCGCGGAGTCCGAAGCCGCGGTCTCCAGCCGCTCGGGCAGTTCGTCAAGCAACCGTGTCATCCACGGTCGCATGGTGCGGTAGCGCGCGGCCAGCTCGTCGACCGGCAACGGGGACACTGCACACAGATGCAGGGTGATTAGATCTTGCTGTCGAGCGTCCAGACCGACGAACCACTCACAAATCGCGGTGTCCGGCTCTGCGTTCGAACTTGATCCTGCTGCTGCCGGCACCGGGGACTCCTCGGTTCGGTCCCGCTGCGGGAACGTGACACCCGCGCGCACGAGAGCGGCGAGGACTTCGAGCTTTATTTCGATGCGGACCTTCGGCAGGTTGAGGATGTCCATCGCGGCCAGTTGCCCCACTTCGCCCAGCGTCGTGCCGCCCGCCGCTTCCAGCACTTCCAGTGCCCTCGCGTCCAACGCCAACTCCGCCGTCGGCATGTCCTTAGGCAGAAAGGGAAGCTGGAGGAGCAACTGCTTCTCCTCCAGCAGCACTGAACCACTGCCCCAGCAGAGGAAAGACGCGAACAAATCGAATACGTCGTCCATGTACGGACGCCGCAAGCTTGTCTCTTCCGGCGTCTCACGCAGCCACCACTGCGCTGGCCCTCCCAGCCTCTGGAGTGCGAGCAACTCCTCGGGCGCCAGCTGATCCAGCCACGGCAGCACGACCTGCCACGTCGGCGTGGGCGACGAGAACGAGGGCGACATCATTCCTACCTTTTACGTGCCAGAGGAACATCTACGGGAGTCGGCGGACAAGCCTGAAACGGCCCCCGCCGCCGAACCGCGGCTCACTCTCCAAGCAGGTCGTCCACACTGGTAACCGGCTCATCCTCGGCTCCCTTTGCGCTTCCCGCGAGGTCCTCGGCATCGCCGGCAGCGTCGTCCGGCTGCTGCGTGGGCACGCCTTTCTGGCCGAACTGAGCCAGCCAGCTGTTGTAGGGCTCGTCGGTGCCGTAGAACCACTCCTTGAGCGCGCGTCCGAGCGCAGCGCGAGCCGCCTTCTCCGCCTCTGGCCGCAGCTTCGTGTCGATGACCTCGGGCCTGCCGGTCTTGAGCGCCTTGAGCTGCTGGTCCTGGCACAGTCCTAGGTAGAGGCCGCGTGCTGTGCTGAGCATGTCCTCAAACACCGCCCGATTCACGACCCATGGAGCCATGTGAGCCCATGCCTCAGGCGTGTCCAGCACCTGGAGCCAGAAGTACCGGAAGTAGACTGCCTGCGGGGTATCCATATTGGCGATCTGGTTCAGGGGGTGGCTGACCTCGATCTTATTGAATGCGAGCCGGCGGTCCTTGGCCTTACCTGATTCCAGGGCAAAGTAGGCGTTCCACGCTGCCACAAGCGCATCAGCGAACTGCGGAAGCTCGTTGAGATCGGCACCGCCTGACTGCTTCTTGCGCAGCTCCCACAGCGACCCGAGGGTCATCATCATGCCCAGCTGGCAGGCATGCGTATTGAACACCGCGTACGCGGCCTTCGACTTCTTGAGCCCACCAGTGCGTCCGGAGTCCAGATAAGCCTGAGCCCGGTAGGTCTCGAAAGCCTCTTCACGACCCTTCAACGCCTCCCAGGCGCGGATCACGTCGGACTTTGCCGCCTTCGCACCTGCGGCCTTCTTCTCCAGGTAGTGCTCGTAGCTGTCTCGCAGTGTCCAGAACACGCCCACCCCGCCGAACAGGGCGTCGTGGGCGAGAGACAGCCCCGTGTCATCGACGTGCCACTCATCCTTCGACTGCGTCAGCGCCTTGGCGTGGGCAGCGTAAGGCGCGGTCTTCGAGAGGAGGGTGAGGATGGCCCGCCCCCAAGTAGCCGCGAACCGATCGCTAATGACGTCCAGCTGCCCCAGGGGAAACTCGGTGTTACCGATCTTGTCCCGTTGGTAAGTGAAGCCCCCATCCTCGAACTGATCAGGGAAGAGACTGAGGACGTCCAGCTGTTCCTGCATGAAGGTGTCCAGATCCGTCTGACTGAGCCGGCCTCCGATCTTCTGCGCGACGTTGTTCAGGTACTTCGGGGGCCCGAAGACGCAACGGTCCACGGCAAATTTGAGGAGGTGGATGTTGGTCAGCACCGACCACCGGGCCGGCCGGGTGGAGTTCACCTCCGGGTTGTCGTACTCGACGGCGTAGATGGGCAGCAGAGAATCACTGGTGTCGTTGCGCAGCTCGCTGAGCATGCGGCGGGTCAGCACGTTGCTCAGTTCGGCATCGGACAGCAAGATGATCCGCGATTCGGAGGGCGGACGCGCTTCCTTATTGACGTCGACAAAGAGCTTACGGGCTGCCTCATGGGGTTTTGCCTGCTCGCCCGTCTCTTCAGGGAACCAGCACACCGTCACTGGAACCTCAATGCGGCTCAGGTCTACATCGCCGAAGTCGCGCAGGGCCTGGATGACCTGATTCTCGTAGAAGGAACGGAAGCGTCCGCCTACCCCAGAGTTCTGCCAGCTCTTGGTCATGGTGCGCTCCACTGCCAGCAGGGCCATGGCCCGGTGCTGGCCGTCAAGGACCACGAGCTGCGCCTTGGAATCGTCCCACCACAGCTTGCCGAGGTTCGCCGAGTGAAGGCGGTCGTCGGCACCGACCAGACGCTGGACGCGGAAAGACGCGCCCGCCTGCTCCTGCTGCCAGCGCGCACCGTCGTCCTCGACCACGGCCTGCTGGCCGAGAGACTCGAAGAACGAAGGGCGCTTGCTGCGGAAGGGCAGCAGGACCGCGACGATCGGTGGGAAGAACGCCGGCCCAGTGGGCTTGAGATCCAACAGGTAGGGGATGAGGTTTACCGCGACCCGGTGGTCGTCCAGATCGCGTTGCAGGAGCTGGTTGAAGTCCAGGTCACCTGCTTCCATGACCTCACGGACCGGCGCGAGGCTCTTGGTGAGCCGCCGCTCGGGTTCGTTGGTCTCCTCGCCAAGCCGGGCCTTGGTCATGATGTAGTCCACGCGGCCGGCCGGCGTGGCGAAGGTGCCCCACGTCCCCTGGACGTAGTTGTGGAAGGTGAGTTTGGTTCCTGAGCCGAACATCGTGTCCTACTGCCTTCCGAGAATCGGCGCGTACAGCCGGTGGAGCAGCCATTCGGCTGACTCTGCAGTGTTTCGCAAGTGCTTGATGGTCACAGAGTCGTCTGCTTGATCGCCTAGGTCGATGACCCAGGCTTCGAGGTGGCCCATGGCCATGTTGCGAGCGGCTGCCCGCGCGCCGAACGTCCTTCCCTGCGCACGGACGGTCTCCGCATCCTCAGGGTGTTCACGCAGCCAGTCGTACGCCTTGGTGAAGTCGCGACGATGGGTGCGTAGGCGCTCGCGCAGATTCTCGGCGACACCTATGTACAGCGGCGAGGAGAACACCGGGGACGCTTTCTCCAAGATGGTGGCCATCACTCGACGTCTTTCCTCGCTGTCCAAGGAATCCATGAGTATCTCTAGGCGCTTGTCCTCTTCTACAGCGGTGTCGTTGTTTGACTCATCCGGATCGTGCAGGGGCGTGTCGAGCTGGAGTTCGCCCTCCCACGCGGCGCCGTAGGAGCCACGCCCCCGCAGGGTGATAGGGAGCGGCTCGTAGTAGCCGGCGTACTTTCTGAGCAGCCGCAAGAAGCCCTCGATCGCTTGATCGCCCTCCGGGCTAGGCTTCGTCTTCCAGTCATGTGGACCGGCTCGGAAACTGACATACCAGGCGTACAGCCCAGGAGTCTCAGGTGCCTGATCGAC
The DNA here is from genome assembly GCF_043198875.1 of Streptomyces sp. NPDC048718. Lineage (NCBI taxonomy): Bacteria > Bacillati > Actinomycetota > Actinomycetes > Kitasatosporales > Streptomycetaceae > Streptomyces > Streptomyces sp. NPDC048718. The sequence continues at coordinate 198,837 of NZ_JBICVG010000009.1, read as the reverse complement.
GTCCAACATTGAGTAGCGGCTGTGCGAGAGAGCATTGGTCACAGCCAGAGTTCCCCTACGAAACAAGCCACCAGGGGGCGCTGTGTATGGGCCCCAGGCAGCCTGACGGCGCTCTGGTCAGCAGCCTGCTGGCTACTGACCAGAGCGCAACAAAAGATCTTGCAGCAACTATGCATCCGTGACCAACCCTCTTCCCGGACGCGACGGCGTCCCCGCAGCTTGCGCCTGCGGCCCTTTGTGAAAAATTAGCTTAGGGGACACCGCTGACACGCGGGGCCCCTTGGGCGGGGCAGCCGGAATGTGACCTCGCCGACGATCCCTCTGGTCGCCCCCGCCGCGGGGCTCGCACTGTCGGCGACAACCGTCCGGGAGAGCTTCGGCGATGCTGACAGTCGCATGGCACCCGTCCTGGCCATTCTGTAGGCAGCGCCTGAGCGGCAGTGGCGCGCAAGAGGTGTTGCTGAGAGCTGTTTGACGACGTCACTGAGCTTTCCATCACTGATCTGAGCTGGTCAGATGCAGGGTGGGGACGGCCTGGACAAGGCAGGTGATCCGGGTGGTCGAGCACTGGAGCTTGTGGAGGAGTCGCCAGGACTTGAGGGTGGCCATAGCCTGCTCAACGAGTGCGCGGCTCTTCGCGGGGGACCGGTTCACCGCCTGCTGACCGGTGGAAAGGGCCTCCCACCGGCCCCAGCATGGGGTGCGAACCGTGCCGCCGGCCCTCGATAGGCCTTGTCGATCCAGCACGTGATGTCGCCTCGGTAAAGCAATGGCGTGTTCGCAGGCCGCGCGGACGTCGTGGACGGCGCCGGGCAGGGCCGGTGAGGCCCACAAGCAGTCGGCCGAAGAGATCGGCGAGGACCTCCACGTTCATCCCGTGCCTCTTGTGCTTGCCGGAGTAGAAGGGGCGGTTCGCGGCCACGTGGTCGATCGGCAGAAGTGTGCTGTCCAGGAGCAGGTACGCCTTCGCCGACGCGGTGCGGACGGCATCGGCCAGGGGTGGCCGCGAGGGCGGCCAGGAAATCGGCGGCCTCGGTGACGTAGCGGTATGCGGCCGTGGTTCCGACACCGAATCCGGCCGCGAGCTGGGCATAGGTGTGTCCCGCTCGCAGGTGGGCGAAAGCGAGAAGGGCCTGGCGGCCGGCGCTCAGCCGCTGCCAACCGGAGCTCGACGCCGACAAGCAGCCGCTTAGCCCGGACGTCATCTCATCGTCGCGGTCAGTTCAGATAGAGAGGTCCGTCGGGGATCCATCCTTCGACGTAACCGGTGGTCAGTAGGACGATCCCCTCCGGAGAGATCTCGCGCCTCCGCCTTCGTAGATCGGTGACACCCCATCGAGCGTGTGTGGGTGATCTCTGCTCGATTGCCGCCCCCTCGGTGTCGCTGATGCGGATGATGAAGACACGTGCCGCCGTCACGCGGTCGAACTCCCAGTTGTCGCCGGCGCGCGACTGCCGGAATCCGTAAACGGAGCCGAAACGTGGATTCGTCAATCCGAACTGCTCGTCCAGGAACCGGACAGCCGACTCCATGAACTGTGCTCCGCTCGGCATGCGGACTTGCGGGACAGTCCAGCCGCCGCAGCACCCGCCGCACAGCAGGAGTCGGCGCTGGTCGTCCAGCAGAAGGAGATACGCGCGGCGGTCGAAGCGGGGCCAGGGCACCCAAGGGGCGGCGTGAAGGGTCACGTCTCAAGCCTCACGAACTGCTATTTGAGTAGCAACTCCTGGGCCGTCGGATGGGTGAGCTGGCGCATCCAAGGGATGGGCTGAGGTACTTCAGCCAGCGTTCCGAGTGGCAGCCGGTGAACGGCGTGGGGCCTGGCGTGACCTGCGCGAACCTGGAAAAGCGTTGGGAAAAATGCCCTGGCGCGTTCGGTGGCCTTCCAGCACGCCCGCCCTGATCTGCGGGGATCCAATTTCCTGCAGATCCCACGAAGGCGTGGCACGGCAGAAGCTTCCGGGGTGACGCCGGGGGCGGGCCCTGAGGGACACCTTCCCGGGCAGGCGCTCCGGAAGGACGACTGACCGCTGACAGCCTAGCGGATAGGGGTTCCGGCGGTCGCCCCTGTTACTGGCGAGTGCCGTCGCGGGTTCGTCTTACGCCCTCTGAACTGGGATTTTTCGGCCAGAAGGCACTCGTGGGCGGGACCCGTAAGCGGCCTGTGGCTTCCCGGCTGTCACCACCGCCACCGTCACCGCCGCCGGCCCCGTGGTCGCGGCCGAGGGAGGCCGGCGGAGCGCGGCGCCCCAGCGTGCCGCCCCCGGCCCGGGTGGTCGAGGGCCCTCTTCGTCAAGCGTCCCGCCGGACCGACGTTGTCCGGAAGATCCATTGAGGCGTCCGGCGGGCTGCTGTTTGGATTGTTCCGGCCTGGCGCGAGCGGCGTGCGCCGTCGCGGCTTCCTTCGCGCGGCCGGAATCTTCGCGGGCCGGCTCCCCGGGCTCTTCGCGTTGCCTGCGGAACTCGAATCCCATGAGGAGTATTCATGCGCAAGACGGCACTCGGCACCCTGACCGGCTCCGCGGTCCTGGCCGCCACGCTGCTCGGCACCACCTCGGCAGCGGCGGCCGTGGGGACGGAGCCCGTCTGTGCCGGCATATGCGTGCTCGGGGTGCGGGCGGCGACGCACGACACGTACGACCGTTTCGTCATCGATCTCGGTCAGGGCACCATTCCCGGCTGGACCACGAGCGAGCAGACGACTCCGCTGTACTGGGGCGAGGAGGGCTCGCAGGCCGAGGTGCCGATCAAGGGGGATTCGTATCTCAAGGTCCATGTGATGCCGTCGTACGCGAACGATCTGAACTGGCAGTCCACGTACACGAGTCCGCGCTCCGAGTCCTTCGCCTTCCCCTCGCTCAAGGGGCAGGCGCTGGTGTACAGCTTCGAGGACGGCAACACCTTCGGGCTGGCCCTCGGGCCGCACTCCTCCTACAAGGTCTCCAAGTTGACCGCTCCCAACCGGATCGTCGTCGACGTCAATCACTGATCGGGACCACTGATCGGCACCACTGAACGGGATCGCCGGCCGATCCCGGGCAGGGCCGGGGCGCACCGAGGGGTGCGGCCCGGCCCTTCGCCGTTCCCGCGGGGTGGCAGCCCCGCGAGGAACCCTGTTTCTCCCGACTGCCGCCGTCAGTGGCGCAGATGGCGGGCGCCGGTGCGCTCCGCCATGGTCACCCGGCAGGTGAAGGCCGTGGCGTCCTCCTGTATCGCGGTGACCGATACGCAGCGGGTGCCCTCCGGGGTCGAGCCGGCCGGCTCCACCCGGGCGGTGATGAGACAGGGCGAGTCGAACTCGACGTAGCGGAAGAACGCCGAGTCGAAGCGGACCGGCGTGACCTCGCCCGCGAAGGGGCCGTGGAGCGCGTGGGCCGCCTGCCGGGCGGCTTCGAGGAGCAGCATGCCCGGCGCGTGGTCGACGGGGTGGTCGAACAGGACGGGGTGCGAGGCGTCGACGCGCAGCTGCCACTGGTCCGGCACCGCGGTGGGGGAGAGCACGACGTCACCGGGCTGCTCCCGGTCCACCAGGACGGGCACCACCACCGGGGCCGACGCGCCCGACGGCACGGGAAAGGCGCTGCCGGGCTCCGTGTAGTGCTCGCCGCGCAGACGGCGGTATATCGCGGGCGAGTTGCAGCTGAACCGGGTGTGCGCCGTGGCGACCGGCCAGTCGTCGCGCAGGACGTCGACATCCATGGTGAGGGCCGCGAGACGGCCGCCGCGCCGGGTGATGTCCGAGCAGGTGATCCGGAGCTGGAGATCCGTGGGGCCGCCGCCGACGCCCATCGAGTCGGGGTCGATCTCGAAGGAGAAGTGCTGCCAGATGAGGTGGTGGCCGAACGGCACGTCGTAGACCGCGTGCGAGATCAGCGGCAGGCACTGGCGCAGCGACTCGGCGAGCAGCATCGGGTCGTGGTTCCCGGCCGCGGGGGCGTAGAAGGCGTGGGTGCGCGGCCATTGGGCGGTGACCGTGACGCGGTCCTCGCCGGCGGGTGCCCAGCCCGTGAGAAGGACCTCGGATCTATCCAGCTTGTGGACCAACTCCTGCGGTACAGGGCGGAGTTGGAGGTTCCGTGCGGGCGTGGTCCGGGTGAGCGAAGCGAACGGAGTGGCCGAAGCGAACGGAGCGAGAGTCATGGGTCCCCCCAGGGATGAGTGCCGTCGATGCCCGTGCGAAGTGCGCGGGCTCTGGTCTCCCAGAACCACGTCACGTAAAATAACGGTCGTTCTTTTTGTTTGTCGAGGGAGGGTACGGAACTGATGACGAAACCCAAGCAGGAGCGGGCACAGAAGACCCGCGAGGAGATCCTTCGGGCGGCGGCCGAGGTGTTCGACGAGCGCGGGTACAACGGCGCCGGCATGCGGGAGATCATGAACCGCGCGGGAGTGACGCTCGGTGCCGTCTACTTCCACTTCCCGAACAAGGAAGCGCTGGCCCTGGCCGTCATGCGGGCACAGCCGACGAGCATAGTGCCCGCCCTGGAGTCACAGGGTCTGCAGCGGCTGGTGGACATCACCCTCGTCTGGTCGCACAAGCTGCGGACCGACCTGATGCTGCGCGCGGGCGTCCGGCTCACCAGTGAGCAGACGGGTTTCGGCTTCGACGACATCACCCCGTACCGCCAGTGGGCCCAGATCATGGAGGAGTGCCTGGGCGAGGGCCGCGGCATGGGCCATGTCCGCACCGACGTACACCTCCCCGAACTCGCCGAGTTCATCGTGTCCGCGTGTACGGGGCTCCAAGAGTACTCCCTCCTCGCCAACGGCCGCGAGGACTTGCCCGCCCGGACGCGCGGCATGTGGCGGCTGCTGATGCCCGCCATCGCCACGCCGGAGGGCATCGACCGGACCGACATCAGCGAGGCGCGGGAGATCGCCGTCAACGCCTGATGTTCCGGGGCCCGTTGATGTGGCCCCGCGATCGCGGCGCCGGGTCATCGGCCGGGGCGACCCTGCCGGTGATCCACCGGATCCGGTAAAAAACCCGTCGGCGGCGGCCCGGATCGGCGAGGATGCCGACCCCTGACGACCTTGATCCATTACGGCTCCGATCCGCTACGACCCTCCATTCGATACGGCCCCGATCGCCTGGTCCCCAAGCGACCGTGGCCCCGACCCCCGCCCCCTCCGGCAAGCACGAGTACGAGTACGAGCACGAGCACGACCGGCGGCGAACCTGCCCGGCGGCGCACCACCCATGACCGTTCCATCTGCCTGAACCCGACTCGGACAAGGACGAACCATGAACCGGCCCCTGGACCGCCTGCGCCTCGTGGCGCTCAACATCGACGGCGTCCTGCTCAACGACACGTTCAGCCCCGTCATCGGCAACTTCATCACCAGTCGGGGTGGTGTGTACGACGCGGAGACCGAGCGCCGCATCCTCTCCCAGTCGCGCCGTGTGGCGGGCGGCGAGATGGCCCGCGCGGCCGGCCTCGACATCACGGGCGAGGAAGCCCTGGAGATCTACTTCGCCGAGCGCGACCGCCATGTCGCCGACCACCCGGTGGCCCCCCATCCCGGCGCGCCCGAACTGATCGAGCGGGTACGGAGCCTGGGCGTCCAGGTGGTCTGCTACGGCGGCCTGAGCAAGCCCCACTTCGACACCCATCTGGGCGCCTGGGCCCACCTCTTCGACGGTCCCGGCTATGTCTGCACGGACTCCTTCCGGCCGGGCATCAAGGAGATCGTCACGGACGTCTTCGATCTCGGCCTCGACGAGGTGCTGTTCGTGGACGATGTCGCCCGGGTCGCCGAGGCGGCCAAGACGCTCGGCGTGCCGTTCATCGGCCATCCCAGCAGTTTTCAGGGCACGTTCATGAAGGAGCTGGAGGTGCGGCACATCGTCGACTCGCTCGACGCGATCGACGAGGAGCTGCTGCGGATGCTCGACGCGGAGGCCGCCGCGGGCACGGTCTGGCCCGCCGTGAGCGCGAACTGACGGCCATACGGCCCCCGTACGTCCCGAGCCCGAGCCCAGCGGATACGAGAGGACCTCACCACCCATGAACAGCGCACACGGCACGAATGGCAGCAACGGAACCCACGACACCAACGGCACCGGCGGCGGGGAGGGCATGCTGGCCGGCAAGACGATCATGATCACCGGAGCGTCGAGCGGGATCGGCGCGGCCGCGGCACGGCTGTTCGCCGCGGAAGGGGCGGCCGTGGTCCTCATGGCGCGCCGGGAGCGGTACATCGAGAAGCTGGCCGAGGAGATAACGGGCGAGGGCGGCAGGGCCCTCGCGGTCGCCGGTGACGTGACCGTCCCCGCGGACGTCGCGCGGGTCGTCGAGGCCGCGGTGCGCACGTACGGCCGGCTCGACGGCGGCTTCAACAACGCGGGCTGGGCCACCGCCGGCACCCCGCTGCACGAGACCGACGACTCCGTCTTCGACCAGGTCATGGACGTCAACGTCCGGGGTGTCTGGAACTGTATGAAGGCCCAGATCGGGGCGATGCTGGCGGACGGCCGAGGGGGCGCCGTGGTCAACACCGCGAGCTGCGCGGGCGTGGTCGCGACGGGTGCCACGGCTTCGTACATCGCGGCGAAGCACGCGGTGATCGGCCTGACGAAGGCGGGCGGACACGAGTACGGCGAGCGCGGGATCCGGGTGAACGCCCTGGTGGTGGGCAGCACTCGGACGGAGCTCATGGAGCAGGTACTCAACGACACTCCTTCCCTGGAGGAGAGCTTCGTCTCCCGTTCCATGCAGAAGCGGATGGCGGACCCGGTCGAGGTCGCGCAGGCCGCGGCGTGGCTGCTCAGCGAGCGGTCCTCGTTCGTCACGGGCGCAGCGGTACCGGTCGACGGCGGCTGGACGGGCGCGTGAGGTCCGTGTGACGTCCGCCTGATATCCGCCTGATGCCCGTCTGGCGTCGTCCGTTCGGTCACCGTCCGACGCCGGTCCGGCAGTTCACTGACGCGCCGCGAGCCGGCCGGGGCCCCGTGGGGGAGCCCCGGACGGCTCGCGGCGCATCGCGCCCGGGCGGTACGCGGCAGCCGCGCGCCGCACCCGGGTGCCGCGCCGGTGCCCTGCCCCGCGCGCCGCACCGCGCTCAGGCTCCACACCGTGCTCCGGCGCCGCGCCCCGCACAGGCGCAGCGCCCCGGATGGACGTACCGCCCCGCCGCACCAGGGCGGTACGCCCCGCTCAGGCGATCCGGCGGGCCGGCTGCCGGGCCGCCGCGCGGCCCGGCGCGACGAGCCGGTCGTACACGTACGCGGCGGACGCCAGCGTCATGTGGTGGTGCCAGCCCGGGAACGACCGCCCCTCGAAGTCGCGCAAGCCGTAGTGCTCGGTGAGGTCCGTGAGCGCGGCGATGGTGCCGGACTGCGACTGCACCAAGGGCAGCAGATCGTGCAGGCGCGGGTTCACCAGCGTGGTGAGCCAGATTCTTCCGACGCCGGGGATCCCGGGCCGCCAGCGCGCGAACACCCGGTACAGACCCAGCGAGTTGCCGTGCCGTCCGGGAAGTCGCACCAGCGCGGAGACGAGCCGATCGGCGCGCGGCGACCCGAGCGAGCCGAGCCCGCCGGGCGATCCGAGCGTGCCCGGCGATCCGAGCGTCCCGGGCGTCCCGGGGGCTCCCAGCGCCCTGGGGACTCCGGGCGATCCGGCCGCGCCGCGCTGGTGCTGCGGTCCGTGCGTGAAGTCGATCGCGGTGGACGGCGTTCCCTTGGGGGAGAGCAGCTGGAGGAGCTGCCCGGCGGAGAGAACGCCGTCCGGTGACCCGGGCGAGGCGGCCCGCTGACCCTCCGGGGCGACGGGCAGTCCATGCGGCACGGCTATGACGAAGTCCCGTCCCCGTGCGGTCAGTTCGGCAGCGAGGTGGGAACCGGCCGTCGGGTGGTTGCTCATGTCGGCGACCACTGGGACCGGGTCGCGGCCGGTGAGCGGGGTGAGCGTGTCGACCAGGTCGAGTATCTGCTCCGTGGGGGAGCGGTGCGGCTCGGTGTCGGGGATGCGGGTCCGGGCCCGCAGCTCCGGGTCCTCCTGCCACTCCTTGGTGAGCAGCAGCCGCCAGTCGACGGGTATGTGTGCGCTGTCCGAGGAAAGGAACAAGCCTATTCCGACCTGGCAGTTGACGGTCCGGCCGGTGGCTCGTTCGAAGCGCTGGTGCACGCCGCAGGAGTGGTTGCCGCGCTTGGGCAGCACCGCGACGCCGATGGTCCAGGCGCGGACGCGGGAGCGACGTTCGGCCAGGCGCAGCAGCTCGTGGCGGGCCGGATTCCAGTCCCATGGACTGGCGTTGACGAACTGGTGCAGCGACTGCGCGGCCGTCGGGCCGGCCTGCAGCTGGGCGGCGAGCCGCTTCACCGACTTGCGGCCGGGCGTCGCGAGTACCCCCGCCACGAAGGCGGCGGCCCAGCGCCGCTGGTCCGCGCGGCGCAGATGGCCGAAGACGGTCTCGGTGTACGAGGTGATCGAGGCGTCCTCGACCAGCTCGGGCAGCCGGTGTTCCCGCACCCCGGCCAGTCCGCGGCCCTGGAGTCCGGGCAGCCGGTGTTCCTGGGGCTGTGGCATGGCGTTCCCTCCCCGTGATGCGTGCCTGACTCCAAAAAGAATAGAGAACGTTCGTTTTCTTTTGTAGCCCGCGGACGGTCCAATCGCTACTTGGCCAAGTCCCGCCTACGCGGGCGGACGCGAGGGCCGACTTTCGGAAGTCGGCGTTGTCCGGCACGCGACCGGTCCCCAAAGTGGCTGTTGGGGCGACAGGCCGGTCGGTGTGGGACCGGGGGATGGAGAAGAACCAGATGGTGAAGCAGGAGCGGGCCGAGAGGACCCGCGAGTCCCTGGTCCGCGCGGCGGCCCACGAGTTCGCGCGTGCGGGGTACGAGGGCACGTCCTTGAGTCGGGTGGCCAGAGCCGCCGGGATCTCGATCGGCGCCCTCACCTTCCACTTCCCTGCCAAGGCGAACCTGGCCCAGGCCGTGCGGGCGCGCGGCGACGCCGCCGTACGCGCCCGCGTGGCGGAGGCGGCCGCCGCCGCGACGCCGCCGCTGGACACCGTGGTCGCCCTGACCCTGGACCTCGCGCGGCTGCTCGAGGACGACGAGGTGGCGCGGGCGGCCGTCCGGCTGTGGCGCGAACTGCCCGACGGGGACGGCACCTGGACCACGCTCTGGCTGCCGGCCGTGACGGAGACCCTCGCCCGCGTGGGCCGGGACGGGCTCGATCCGGCCGTCAGCGAGCACGATGTGGTGCTCCTCGCCGAGTACCTCGTGGCGGGCGCCGAGTCCCGCCTCGGCGGGCCGCTGCCCGGTCTGCCGGCCAGGGACGGCGACGGCGACGGCGACGGCGTGGAACAGCACCTCTCCCGTCTCTGGGCGCTCGTCCTCCCCAGTCTGACCGGGCCGCCCGAGGCGGAGTGATCCCCTGAGGGGTGGCCCCAAAGCGGGAACGAAGGCAGGGCGGGGGGCAGGGCGGGGGCAGGGCGCGCGTACGGATCCAAGGGAAGTCCCGCACGTATCTGGAAGGTGGATCGGTGAGCACACGGAGCGAACCTCCTGTCCTCGCACGCGAGTCGGCTGTTCCCTGGGGCGGATCCGGGGGCGGCCCCGCGTGGGGCAGGGGCGGCACGGCCCCGTCGCGGGCTCCCGGCACGACTGTGCGGACCGTCCGTACCGAGGGGCCGACGGGTCCGGCGGGCCCGGCGGCGACAGCCGGCCCGATGGGCCCGGTGGGAACGCCGCGCGCGGCGGGGGCCGTCGGAACGGTCCGGTCGCCCGGCCGCGCGGGCGGGCGCGGGCGCGACGTCCTCGCCGTGGACGACCTGCTGGAGCGGGTGCGGGGCGACGGCGACGCCGGCGACGCGGACGGCGTCGGGCTGCGCTTCCTGCCCGCGCTGGACCGGCTGTTGCACTCCCTGGACACCGAGGCCGATCTGCACCCGGAAGGGCGCGGGTCGGCCCGTATCGAACTGGTGTCCGCCCTGATGAAGCAGCAGCAGATGATCCGGCTGTTACGCGACCGGCCCGAGATCGCCCTCAACGACATCCGGGCCCCGCTCTTCGTCACCGGACTGCCCGGCAGCGGCGCCGCCATCCTCCACAACGCCCTCGCCGAACACCCCGGGCTCGACGCGCCGACCCTGGCCGAGCTGCACGACCCCGCGGGCCGGCCCGCGGGTCTGCGGCAGCGCCGCGCCGCGCTGGACCGCGCCGCGGGCGTCGTACGGGACCCGGCGCGCGCCACCGCCGGCCGGGGCTCCGGGCTGCTCCTCGGCCCCACCCGCCCCGGCGGCTGCCACCGGCTGCTCGGCAACGCCTTCCACGGCATGGCGGCGACGCTCTCCTGGCGGGTGCCCGGCTACGCCGCGTGGCTGGAGACGGCGGACACGACCGAGGCGTACGCCTTCCACCGGGCCCAGATCCAGGCGGTCACCTGGCGCATCGCGGCCCCCCGGCTGGTGCTGCGCGACTCCTTCCACGCCCGCTATCTGAAGCAGCTGCTCCGCGTCTATCCCGACGCCAAGGTGATCCAGGTGCACCGCGACCCGGCGGACATCGTCGCCGCGTGCGCCGGGATCGCCACGGCCCTGCGCGCGCGCACGGCCCACCGGGTGCGGCCGGCCGGGCCGGAGTGGGCGGACCGGGTGGAGCGCCATGTCGTGGCGGCCGAACGGGCCCGGGCCGACGTACCCCGGGGCCGGCTGCTCGATGTCCGCTTCGCCGACCTGCTCGCGGATCCGGCCGGACAGGTGCGGACCGCCCTGGCCTTCGCGGGGGTCACCGCGACACCGATGTTCGACCGCGTCGTGTCGACCTTCGTCGACGGGACGGCCCGCGAGGCACGCCGCGCACGGCTCTTCCAGCCGTCCGAATTCGGCCTTTCGCGGCGGGAGTTGACCACCCGATTCGCCCTCTACCGGGCGAGATACGGGGTGTGAGTACGACCGGGTGCCCCGAGACATGAGCACTCGGGGCACCCGGATCTCTTCGTACGAAGAACGGCAAGCAGAGACGCAAGTAGAGACACACGCAGAGACACAGGCAGCGAACGAGACAGAGGCGAACCACACGTACTCGGAAAGCGAGTGACACCGGTGACCGTGCACATCGACGAGACGACAGGGCCGCCCGGGCGGCCACCCGCACCACCCGCGTCATCCGGCGGGAGCGAGCCGCCCGCCCCGCCCGAATTCCGGCTGCCCGCCTGGCGGTTGGCGCTCACCGTGGGCGTCGTCGTCCTCGGCGGGCTGCTCTTCGGCTTCGACACGGGCGTCGTCTCCGGCGCCCTGCTGTTCCTCAAGGACGACTTCCAGCTGACCTCCTTCCAGGAAGGCGCGGTGATCTCCTCGCTGCTCCTCGGCGCGGCGGCCGGCGCGCTGTGGAGCGGGAGGCTCGCCGACCGGTGGGGGAGGCGGCGGACGCTGATCGCCGTCGCCGCCACCTTCACCCTCGGGCTGCTGCTCGCCACGGTGTCGGCCGGCTTTTGGACCCTGGTGGCCGCGCGGGTGGTCCTCGGGCTCGCCGTGGGCTCGGCGTCCTCGCTCGTCCCGCTCTACCTGGCCGAGGTGGCGCCGGCGCGGCTGCGCGGGCGGCTCATCACCGTGAACCAGATCATGCTCACCGCGGGCATCCTGGTCTCGTACCTGATCAACCTCTGGTTCGCCGGGGACGCCGACTGGCGCGCGATGTTCGGTGCGGGCCTGGTCCCGTCCGTCGTGATGCTGATCGGCCTCTTCTTCGTACCCGAGAGCCCGGTGTGGGCGGCCCGGCGGCAGCGCGAGCGGGCGGACGGGAACGGGAGCGGGAGCGGGAGCGGGAGCGGGAGCGGGAACGGGGTGCCGGGAGGCGGCCGGGCCGGCGAGCCGGGCAGGTTCGCCGCTCCGCGCGGGATGCTCTCCGAACCCGTCGTACGGCGCGCCCTGTTGATCGGTCTGACGATCGGCGCGGTGCAGCAGTTCGCCGGGATCAACACGATCATCTACTACGCCCCCAGCATCATGAGCCGGGCGGGCCTGCCGGCCACCAACTCGATCATGTACTCCGTCGCCATCGGCGTGGCCAACCTGCTGATGACCGTCGCCGCGATCCCGCTGGTCGACCGGGCGGGCCGCAAGCCGCTGCTGGTGGGCTCGCTGGTGGGCATGGCGGTGGCGCTCGTCCCGCTCGGCTTCGCCCTGAACGGGGTGTTCGGCGGGGCCTCGCACCTGGTCAGCCTGGTCTCCATGGGGTTGTACGTGTCCGCGTTCGCGGTCGGCATCGGCCCGGTGTTCTGGATCCTGTCGGCGGAGGTCTTCCCGCCCGCCGTACGGGCCCGGGGGGCCGCGCTGTGCGCCCTCGTCAACTGGGCGGCCAATTTCGTCGTCGGACAGCTCTTCCTGCCCGCGGCCGACGCGCTCGGCGAGGCCGCCGTCTTCTGGTTCTTCGCGGCGGTCTGCGTTGCGGCTTTGGTGTTCGTGCTGCGGGTGGTCCCCGAGACGAAGAACCGCTCGTTCGACGCGATCCAGCGGGACCTGGAGGCGGGGACGGCGGCGGCCCGCAGGAAACGCCGCGCCGCGTCCGTACCGGCGCAGGCGCACGCGCCCGGACCTCTCCCCGTGGCGCACGACTGACTCTTGCATCGGGATGCAAGTACAGGCGGTGAGTCGCCGCCGAGATCCCCACCTTCCCCCCACCACCACCCGCTCACGCACTGGCGCACCCCTCACTCACCGACCCGACCCACCGGAGGTCCCCATGGCGGCGAACGTCGCCCCACCCCGTACCGAGATCCACGCCCCCGCGGCCAGACCCGAGGGCTTCACCCGCCTCCCCTCGCTGACCGGACTGCGTTTCATCGCCGCGGTCATGGTCTTCCTCTTCCACGCGTCCCTGACGACCGAGCCGCCCCTCAACCCCTTCAGCGGCGGCGTCTCGGACTTCTTCCACGCCGCCGCGAGCAAGACGGGGTGGATGGGCGTCACCTTCTTCTTCCTGCTCAGCGGCTTCGTGCTGACGTACTCGGCCCGCCCGAACGACACCCCCCGCCGGTTCTGGCGCCGCCGTCTCGTCAAGCTCTACCCGAGCCACGTGGCCGGCTGGATCGGTGCGATGGTGCTGTTCGCGGCGGCCACCGCGACCTGGCAGCAGTGGCTCCCCAACCTGCTCCTGCTGCAGACATGGATCCCGAAGTACCACACGTACCTGAGCATCAACCCGCCCAGCTGGTCGCTGTCCTGCGAGGTCTTCTTCTACCTCTGCTTCCCGCTGCTGCACCGCTGGATCGCGCGGATACGGCCCGAGCGGCTGTGGGCCTGGGCCGCCGGGCTCGCCGTCGTGATCACCGCGATCCCGGCCCTCGGCTACCTCCTGCTGCCGAACGGCACCATGTCCAACGGCTTCCCGGTCTCCGAGATCCAGTACTGGGCCGTCTACATGCTGCCGCCGGTGCGCACCCTCGACTTCGTCCTGGGCATCGTGATGGCCCGCATCCTGATGACCGGCCGCTGGATCAACCTGGGGATGCTGCCCGCGTGCGGCCTGGTCGTCGTCGGCTACGCGATCGCCAACACCACCCCCTGGCTCTTCGGGCTCAACGCGGCGGCGCTCGTCCCGTTCGCGCTGCTCATCCCGGCCGTCGCCACTACCGACCTGCGCGGGGAGCGCTCGCCGTTCCGGGGCCGGGTGATGGTGTGGCTCGGCGAGGTGTCGTTCGCCTTCTACATCGTGCACAACGTGCTGCTGGTGTACGTGCGTTCGCTGATCGGCGAGACCCGCCACTTCGGCTTCGCCGGCGGACTCGGCGTCATGGCCCTGTACTTCGCGGTGTGCCTCGGGGCCGCGTGGCTGCTGCACAAGGGCGTCGAGATGCCGATGATGCGGCACTTCGCCAAGCCCCGGTCCGAGCGGCGGCCCGCCGCGGCCAAGGGAGTCAAGGGGGCCAAGCAGCCCGTGACGGCGGGCAACGGCTGATCCCCCAGGTCCGGGGCCGGGCCCCGGACGGGAGCCGAGAACGAGCCGGTGCGTCCGTACCGAGGGTGCACCGGCTCTTCTCCGGCCGTCACACTCTGTTCACGGGACGCGTGCTGACCTATGCTTGCAAAGGCAAGTATTCACTGCTGTGCCGGTACGGAAGGGCGAGGCGTGGGGGCCGCCTCGGCGAGGCCGGGGGCCGGGCGCAGGTGAGGACAGGACGGTGAAGACGGCATGGCGACGGCCGCGCGCGGGCGACTCAGTGGTGAACTCGAACTGTGGAGGCAGCTCCTGCTCCTGGTGAACGGGGTCAGTATGAAGCTCGACAAGAAGCTCCAGCGCCAACACGGCGTGACGGCCTCCGAGTTCACCGCCCTGTCCGTTCTCGGGCGCGGAGCGCTGCGGATGCAGGAGCTCGCCGACTCGGTGGGGTCGAGCCAGTCCACGATGAGCCGGTTGGTCGGCCGCCTGGAGAACGAGGGCCTGGTCGCCCGTACGGTCGGCGAGGAGGACCGCCGGGTGATGTTCGCGCATCTCACCGCGGACGGCCGCAAGCTGGTCGCGCAGGCGCAGGACACCTTCGCCCGTGAACTGTCGCTCGCGCTCGACCTGGCCGCCTTTGAACCGGAGACGGCGTCGCTGGTCAACCGGCTGCGGCACGTCCCCGCGACCCCGGCGCGCTGAACCGCCGCTCCCTTGAGTTTCCCGTACCCGGCCACGCGAAAGCCCCGGCGGGGGCGGCTTTCGCCACCCCCGGCGGGGCCTCGTACGGGTGTCGCGCCCTGCGTACGGCACGCGTACGACGTACGCCCGGCGTGACCCGACCCGACCCGACGCGTCAGGCCGCGTCCTCCTCCAGGAACTCCTCGACCAGCGCGGCCAGTTCGGCCGGCTTCTCGAAGACCGCGAAGTGACCCGCGTCCAGCTCGGCGTACCGGCTGCCCTTGATCGCCGCGTGCAGCTCACGGGAGTGCGCGACCGGGATCATCCGGTCGTGCGTGGCACCGATCACCAGGGTGGGCGCGGTGATCCGGGGCAGGTGGTCAGTGAGGTCGAGCTCCAGGTTGAGCGCGATCTGCCGGCCGATGCCCGCCGGGATGCCGCCCGAGACCATCTCCTCGACGCCCGCGACACCGAGGGCGTTCACCTGGGTGGTGGTCCAGCCGTTCAGCTGGAGGAAGCGGCCGAAGGTCTCGTGGTCGAGCTTGTCGAGCCGGTCCCACAGGTCGAAGAACAGCTCCTGGCGGGCGTCGTTCTTGATCCAGCCGGCGAGCAGCACAAGGCGGCGCACCTTCTCTGGGTGCTTGGCGGCGAAGGCGGCGACGGCGAGTGCGCCCTGCGACCAGCCGAGCAGGTCGACCGGGCCCTCGGCGCTGCTGTCCTCGATCGCGGCACCGATCTGCTCGACGAGCAGGTCCAGGGTCAGCGGGCCGCCCTCGTCCTCGGTGGCGCCGCTGCCCGAGTAGTTGGGGACGACGACGGTACGGCGGTCACTGAAGGTGTCGCGCAGGTGGTCGTACGTACCGGCGTCGCCGCCCGTGCCGTGGACCAGGACGAGACCGGGGCCGGTGCCGGTCTCGAAGTACTCCACCTTGGAGCCGTTCGTGGAAGCGAAAGGCATGGCTCTCTCCTAGCTTGCTGTCGTGCAGGTGGGGGATGCCGCGCCGGGGGAGACCGGTGCGGCGCCGCGGCCCGCCGGACGGGCCGCGGATGTCAGGGGGCCCGGCGGACCGCGCGGGATCGCGGGTCCGCCGGTATGTGGACGCCACGGGCCCGGCGGGCCGCGGACGTCAGGAGGTCCGGCGGGTGGCCGGCTCGACGGACTGGGCGTGGCGCAGGATGCCGCGCGGGTCCCAGGCGGACTTCACCCGCTGCAGACGCGGGTAGTTGTCCTTGTAGTAGAGCGCGTACCAGGGCGTCGTCGAGGTGTTGAGCGCCGGGTCGCCGAGGTCGACGTCCGCGTAGTTGACGAAGCAGCCGTCGTTGACGCGGCTCGGCGCCGGCACGCCGCCGGACGCGGCGTAGACGTCCCGGTAGAACTCCCGTACCCAGCCGAGGTGTCGGGCGTCCTCGGCGGGGTCCTGCCAGAACGCGAGGTACTGGAGCTTCAGCACCGAGTCGCGCTGGGCCACGGCGGTGGCGCTCGGCGCGACGGCGTTGATCCGGCCGCCGTAGCCGGCGATCAGCAGCAGCGCCGCCGGGTTGGTGTAGTCGGTGCGGGTCAGGTGGTGGTACGCCGCGGTCAGCTGGTCGTCGGGGAAACTGGCCCGCATGTAGGCGGACTTGTCCTCGAACCGCAGCGTCGGGTCGCCGCCCGCGAAGCCCGGCCACTTGGTGGCGTGCAGGAACGGGAGCCGCTGGGTGATGCCCTGCGGGGTGACGGCCACGCCCGCGCCGACCGCCGCGATGAACGCGTCGAGGTCGGCCTGCGCGCCGGGCCGGGTGGCGTCGATCTGGGTGACCATGGTGATCGCGCCGGCCGACTTGTGGGAGACCTTGAGCTGACTGAACAGGTCGAGGCAGGAGGCGTCCGGCCCGCCGTGGGCGACGAACCAGTCGCCGTAGTTCTGCACCAGCCGCTTGAAGCCGGCCTGCGTCAGGCCGTCCCAGGACCAGGTGACGGTGCTGGTGAGCAGCTCCGACGGCGGGCGGGGGAGTAGCGTCGACGGGTCGGTGCCGATGGCGCCGGGCGTGCGCAGCAGGTACTTGGTGACGATGCCGAAGTTGCCGCCGCCCCCGCCGGTGTGCGCCCACCACAGGTCGCGCAGGCTCGCGTCGGTTGCGTCCCGGGTGGCGACGACCTTGCTGACGGTGCCGTCCTGGGCGACGGTCACGACCTCGACGCCGTGCAGGTGGTCGACGGTGAGTCCGAACAGCCGGGACAGCGCGCCGTATCCGCCGCCGACGATGTGACCGCCGGCCGCGACCGACGGGCAGGAGCCGCCGGGCAGGGTGACGCCCCAGCGCTTGAACAGAACGCTGTAGACATTGGACAGCCAGGCGCCGGGCTCCACCACGAAGACCCGCTGGTCGGCGTCGTAGCTCACGTCCGTCAGCTGCGACAGGTCGATGAGGACCTTGACGTCGGAGTTGGTGGTGAAGTCCTCGTAGCAGTGGCCGCCGCTGCGCACCGCGATCCGCTTGCCGGCGGCGACGGCCTCCCGCACGGCGTCGACGACCTGGTCGGCGGAGGAGACGAGCCGGACGTAGTCGGGGGTGCCGACCCAGCGCTGGTTGGTGCCGCGTATCAGCTCCGGGTAGCGGGCGTCCGCGGGTCTTATGGTGACCGCCGGGAGATCGGGGGCCCCGCCCGGCATGGTGGGCCGGGGGCGGGCGGGCGCGGCCTGGGCGAGGCCCATGGCCGGGACCGAGGCGCCGAGGGCCAGACCGCCCGCCACGGCGGAACGCCGCAGGACCTTGCGCCGGGTGAGCTCACTCATCGTGCTACTCCTTCAGTGGGTTCGTCAGTCGCGGGAGACGTCGGCCGCGGCGGGAACGGCCGTGGCGGGGACGGGAGTCGGAGCGGAGGCGGGGGCAGGGGCGGAGGCACCGGCGCCGGCGGGGGTGGACGCACCGGCGGCGACGAGGGCGGTACGGGCGGTGCGCCGGTCCTTGCGCAGCTCACTGGCCGCGACGGTCATCGCGAGCCAGGAAAGGACTGCGGAAGCGGCGATGACCGTCCGCAACCCGAAGTCCAGGCCCAGGAGTTGGCCGCCGAACCAGGCGCCGAAGGCGATGCCGATGTTGAAGGCGCCGATGTTGATGGCGACGGCGAGCGTGGGGGCTCCGTCGCCGGCCGCCGTGAGGATCCGCGCCTGGAGGCCCGGCATCACGGCGAAGTACGCGGCGCCGAAGGCGACGAGGAGGACGACGAGGAGCCAGCCGATCCGGCCGCCGATCGCCATCAGGGCGAGGACGGCGCCCAGCACCGCGAGGACACCGACGAGGGACGGCATCAGCGCCCGGTCGGCCAGCCGGCCGCCGACGAGGTTGCCGACGAGCGAGCCGCAACCGACGAGCAGCAGCAGCCAGCTGACGGCCTTGGGATCGAAGCCGCCGATGTCGGTGAGGATCGGGTTCACGAAGGTGTACGCGGTGAAGACGCCCGCCATCGCCAGCGCGGTGATGACGATGGCGAGTTGCACCCGGCGGTTGCGCAGCACCCGCAGCTCGTCGGCCGCTCCTGCGTCGCTCGGCACGGGACTGGCGGGCTGTAGCCAGGCCACCAGGGCGAGCGCGATCAGGCTCAGGGCGGCGATGCTCCAAAACGCCGACCGCCACCCGAAGTGCTCCTCCAGGAGGACGCCGAGCGGCACACCGAGCACGGTGGCGAGATTGAGGCCGACGGCGACCCGGGAGACCGCCGAGGCCTCCTTGCCCTTCGGCGCCAGCGAGCCGGCCACGACGATGCAGACCGCGAACAGGGTGCAGTGGGTGATCGCCGACAGGACGCGGGCGGTCATCAGGACCCCGTAGTTCGGCGCCACCGCGGCGAGCACGTTGCTCGCCGTGAACAGGCCCATCAGGCCGAGCAGCAGCGGCTTGCGGGGGGTCCGGCTGCTGAGGAGGGTGACGATCGGGCCGAGGACCACGACGCCGAGCGCGTACGCGGTGACGAGCAGACCCGCGTCGGACAGGGAGACGTCCAGGTCGCCGGCGATGGCGGGCAGGACGCCGGCCACGACCAGTTCCGCGCTGCCGACGCTGAAGACGCAGAGCATCAAGGGGAAGAGGGCAAACGGCATGGCTGTTTCCAAGTCACGGGTCGGGTCACGCGCCGCGTCGCGGAGGGGGTGCGGCGAGGCGCGTCACGAGTCGGGTCGCGGGGCGGGGCGTGGGCCGTTCCGGAGCGGTCGGTTCGCGATCACCGCGCGGCGGTGAGGCGGGGCGCGGTGATCGCGAGGCCGATCAGGGCCGGCCGGGGTCGGCCGGGGGTGACCGAGGCCGATCAGGGCCCGTCGGGACCGGTCAAGCCCCAGGCCGGTCAGGCCCAGGGATCGATCAGCAGCTTTCCGCGCGCGCCGCCCGCCGCGAGCCGCCGGTGCGCTTCGCCGGCCTCGGCCAGCGGGAACGTCTCGGCGACGCGCAGGGTGAGTACGCCCTTGTCGACCAGGCCGGACAGCTCTTCGAGACGCCGCCCGTCCTGCTCGACGTACGACATGCGCACCTCGATGCCGCGCTCCGCCACGGGCGGGGCCGTCGGCACGATCGAGACGGCGCGTCCGCCGTCGCGCACCCCGGCGATCGCCGCGGGCAGGCCGGCGGTCTCCAGGAGCGAGGCGGCGGCCCCCGCCGGGACGGGGTGCTCGCTGGAGTACACCTCGTGGGCGCCCAGCGCGCGCAGCCGCTCGGCGTCGCCGGGACGGCCGTAGGCGAGCACGCGCAGGCCCCGGTGGACGGCCAGCTGGACGGCGAACCCGCCCACCGAGCCGGTCGCGCCGGTGACCAGCAGCGGGCCGCCGGCCGGCGGGTCGAGGACCTCCAGCGCCTGGTGGGCGGTGAGCCCGCCGAGCGGCAGCGCCGCCGCGTGGGCGAGCTCGGCCTCCCGGGGGGCCGGCGCGGCCAGGCCGGCGTCGAGGGCGACGTACTGCGCGTACGTCCCGACGCCGGTGGCCATCTGGGCGGACATGGCGACGACCCGGTCCCCGGCGGCGAAGCGGTCGACCCCGGGGCCGCACTCCTCCACGGTGCCGGAGAGGTCCCAGCCGAGGGTCATCGGGAAGTCGAGGCGGACGTGATCGGCCTTGGAACCCGAACGGACCTGGAGGTCGACCGGGTTCACGGCCGCCGCGGCCACCTTGACCAGGATCTGTCCGGGGCCGGCGGCGGGGCGGGGAAGTTCGGCCACGGTGAGCTCTTCGGGGCCCCCGTACCGGGGCAGAGTGCTGGCGCGCACGCAGGTGCCTCCTACAGATATGTGATTACGGCAGAACGTAGCAGTCGTTCGGTTCTCGTCTCCGGCCTGCGCGTACACGGGAGTTCTACTTCGCCAAGTCCAGAAAATGGTCCATCGAGGCTTGCTGTTGATTGCTTGAGAATGCATAGATTAAGACCGCTCTCCGCACCCGAGAGGCTCTCTCCGAACCAGTTGAGGTGATCTGTGTCCGGGAACAATTCGGCACTTCTGGGCCGACCCAGCGAGCGCACCCAGACCGTCGCGGCACAGCCCGGCGCGGGTCTGTACGCCTACAGCGAGCGCATCGACGCCTGGGTGGTCCGTACCGCCAAGCCCGTCAGCTACGAAGTGCGCGTCGCCGACGGCCTGTTCGACTTCGGCCGCACGGACCTGCTGGAGCCGGCCGCGGCTCCCGGCACCCGGCTGCGCCGGTTCGTGGTGATCGACTCGGACGTGGACCTGCTGCACGGCAGCCGGATCCGCGCCTACTTCGACTACCACGACGTGGACTACACCCTCTGCGTCGTCCCCGCCGACGAGACGGTCAAGAGCTTCGAGACCGCCGCGCGGATCGTCGAGGATCTCGACGCGTTCGGCGTCGACCGGCGCCGGGAGCCCCTCATCGTCATCGGCGGCGGGGTCCTGATGGACATCGTCGGCCTGGCGAGCAGCCTCTACCGCCGCGGCACCCCCTTCATCCGCGTCCCCACCACCCTGATCGGCCTGGTCGACGCGGGTGTGGGCGCCAAGACCGGGGTCAACTTCAACGGGCACAAGAACCGGCTCGGCACCTACTTCCCGGCCGATCTCACCCTCCTGGACCGCAGCTTCCTCGCCACGGTCGGCCGCCGCCACATCGGCAACGGCATGGCCGAGATCCTGAAGATCGCCCTGATCAAGGACGCGCGGCTGTTCGACCTCCTGGAGAGCCACGGACCGCTGCTCCTCGACGAGAAGTTCCAGGGCGAGACCGGCGGCGGCGAGGCAGCCGCGCGCGAGGTCGTCCGCCGCGCCATCCAGGGCATGCTGGAGGAACTCCAGCCCAACCTCTGGGAGGCCAAGCTGGAGCGCTCGGTCGACTACGGGCACACCTTCAGCCCGACCGTGGAGATGAGCGCCCTGCCGGCCCTGCTGCACGGCGAGGCGGTCTGCGTCGACATGGCGCTGACCACGGCCATCGCCCGGCGCCGCGGTCTGATCAACGACATCGACGCCCAGCGGGTGTACGACGTGATGCGCTCGCTCGAACTGCCCGCCTGGGACGACCTGCTCGATCAGCCGGAACTCCTCACGGCGGCGCTGCGCGACACCGTCCGCCACCGCGACGGCATGCAGCACCTCCCGCTCCCGGTCGGTATCGGCGACGTCACCTTCGTCAACGACCTCGGCGAGCAGGAACTGCTCGACGCGGTCTTGGAGTTGAAGGTCGTCGGACGGCGCGCCGGGAGCCCCGAGCATGTCTGAGACGGCCTACGCCCCCGCCCCGGCGCGGACATCGGAGCAGGCGCCGGAGTCCATGGGCGCGGCCATGGCCCCGGTGGCCCCGGTGGCCCCGGTGGCCCCGGTGGCCCCGGTGGACCCGATGGCCTTGGCGCCGGCGTACGGCGCCGAAGTGATCGTCGGTGACGTCAGCGGCCCCGCCCACATCCACGGGGTGCACGGCACCACCGGGCTCACCCGCTGGAAGGCCCTCGCGTCCGGCGCGGATCTGCGCGGGGGCTGGGAGGCCGTCGAGTGGGCGAGCGTCCCGCCGGGCGGGGTCAGCGGGGAGCACCTGCACACCCGGACCGAGGAGGTCTACTTCATCCTCTCCGGCACCGGCGAGATCTATCTGAACGGCGAGGGCCACCCGGTCGCACCCGGCACGCTGATCCTCACCGGGCTCGGCACCGTGCACGGTCTGCGCAACACCGGCGACACCGATCTGGACTGGCTCGTCATCGAGATGCGCTCGCCCCGCTTCGACCGGGCGCTCGCCGCCCGCGTCCCCGCCGGTGTCCCCGCCCCGGCCCATGCTTCCGCCCCCGCTTTCGCCCCTGCCCCCGCCACGGAGGAGCCCCCGGTGTCATCCGCGCGCCTGCACGATCTGCGAGCCGAGCGTTCCGTCTCCCCGACCGGGGTCTTCACCGGCCCGCTGCGCTCGATCGCGCTGCGGACGGTCGATGCCGCGGGCACCGCCGAGCTGGCGGCCGAGGGGTGCGAGCACATGGTGTTCGTGCTCTCCGGCACGGGCTGGGTCGAGGGCGGCAGCGGTACGGCGGAGCTCCACCCGGGCACGGCCGTGACGCTGCCCCTGGGCACCCGGGCCCGGATCGGCGCGGACCGCGAGCGGGGCCTGGAGTTCTTCCACGCCGAGGTCGCGGTAGCGCCGGCGCCCGCGACCGCGCTGCCGGAACCGGAGCCGGTCCGGTGATCGTCAGCGAACCCGCTTCCCCTTCCCTCCGACTGCGGTCGGGCACCCCGGACGCCGGCACCCCCGGCGGCCAGAGTGCCCCCGGAGGCACCTGGCGGTGCCTCTCCCGCCGCGGCATGCTGCACAGCGAGTGCGAGTCCTTCGAACAGATCCGGCTGGGTCCCGGCGCCACCTGGGCGCACGCCCCGTCGCACGGCACCGAGGCGGCCCTGTACGCCGTCGCCGGGTCGGCGTCGGTGTTCACGGACGCCGACGCCCTTGCCGGTGATCACGGTGACGGCCCCGGCGACGCGGGTGACGCGGACGGCCACGGCAGTGGCGACGGCGCAGGTGCGCGGGCGCTCGGCGCCGGTGGCGCGCTGCTCGTCGCGGCCCGCGCCGCCGTCCGGGTCACCGCCGGATCCGAGGGACTCGACCTTCTCGCGGTGCGGCTCCTGCCGGCCGATGTCATCTCCCAACTGCCTTCGCGCGTACCGGAGCTGCCGTCGCACCTGCAGGCCCCGATTTTCCGCCCGGCGACCACGGCGGGCGCCGATTGAGGAGGGGATGTTTTGGCTGAACACCACGAAAGAGTGCTGCCACCCACGGACGACCTGCTGTGCGGCCGCTGGCCGAACGGGTCCATGAGCGCCGCGGCGATCCTGGACAAGGGCAAGGTCGGCCAGGTGGAGCTGGAGATACCGGGACCCGAGCTGGGGTACGTCCTGGTGGCTCCCACGACGGTCGGCATCTGCGGCACCGACCTCGAACTCCTGCACGGGACAGCCAGTTACGTGCAGGACGGGCGGGCCACATTGCCCCATGTGTTCGGCCACGAGTGGGTCGGACGCGTGGTGGCGATCGCCGGAAACTGCCAGTACTCCCGGCAGTTGAAGATCGGTGACCGTGTCGTCGGGCAGACCATGCTCTCCTGCGGGGGCTGCCGCGCGTGTCAGCGGGGTCACCGCAACGAGTGCTCCGAACTCAAGGAGGTCGGTCTCTACGGTCAGCAGGGCGCGGCGGCGGAGTTCATCCGGCTGCCGGCCCAGTCCCTGACCAAGGTTCCGCCGGGCGTCGACGATTTCGCGGCGGCTCTCGCGGAACCCGCGGTCACGGTGCTCGCGGCGATGGACAAGGTCGGGGTCTTCCCCGGCGAGCGCGTCCTCGTCTTCGGCACCGGCACCATGGGTCTGCTGGCCGTGCAGATGGCCCGCCGGGTGGCGGGCACGGTCGACGTCGTGGGGATCGACGACGCCGGCATCGGGGCCGCGCTGCGCATGGGGGCGGAACACGCCTTCCTGCCCGGCGAGGCGCCCGACGGAGACTACGACGTCGTCATCGAGGCGTCCGGGGCGGTTCCGGCTCTGCTGGAGGCGCTGCGGGTCGCCGACATCGGCGGACGGATCGCGGCGGTCGGCGTGCCGAGCGATCCGCTGCCGGCCGTCGACGCCTCCGAACTGGTCCTGCGCGGGGTCACCATGACCGGCGTACGGCACGGGCTCGACTACTACGAGCGCGCGCTGCGGCTGTTCTCGGACGGCGTCCTGACGGCGAAGGGCATGATCGCCGACGTCTTCGAGCCGTCGGACGTCGACAAGGCGTTCGAACTGCTGGAGAGAGGACGCCGGGCCGCCCCCAAGGTGGCCCTGTCGCTGACCCCCCGTCCCTGAAGGGGGTCGGACGTCGCGGGCCGACGCCCCTGACGCCTTGCCCCGGGCGTCAGGGGCACCCGCGGGGCCCGTCCGGGGCCCGCCCCCGTACGGAAACCGCCCCGCAACACCCCCCACACCGCACCATCCCCCACACCGCACCATCCCCCACACCGCAACACCCCCCGGCACCAACCAACCCCCCACCCCCACCCCCCACTTCACGAACTTCCCGGTTTCTCCCGGCACTTCCTCGGTTCCCCACGCTCCTCCCGGTCCTCCCGGTCCTTCCGGCCGTCCCGGCCTTCCCGGTCCCCATCAGAAAGGGCACACCCATGAATCGCCCCATCGCCGTCGTCACCGGCGCCAGCTCGGGCATCGGCGTGGCCGTGGCCGAGGCGCTCGCCGCGGCCGGCTTCGACCTCGTCGTGGGTTACGGGCGGCAGGCCGCCGCCGCGAAGGAGGTCGCCGACAAGATCGCCGCGCGCCACGGCGTACGGGCCGAGACCCTCGGGCTCGACCTGACCGACCCGGCGGGCGCCGGCGAGGCCCTGCGCGCCTGCGTCGACGCGTTCGGCGGCATCGACGTCCTGGTCAACAACGCGGGCCTGAATCGGCGTGCGAGCGTCGTCGAGGAGACCCTGGAGGACTGGCAGCGCATCCTCGACGTCAACCTGACCAGCCCGTTCCGGCTGAGCCAGATCGCCGTCGCGCGCATGCTGGAGCAGGGCCGAGGCGGCCGGATCGTCAACATCACCAGCATCCACGAGCACATCCCGATCGGGGAGGGCAGCACCTACTGCGCCGCCAAGGGCGGCCTGGGCGCGCTGACCAAGGCGATGGCGCTCGACCTCGCCCCGCACGGCATCACGGTGAACGCCGTGGCCCCCGGCGAGACCGCCACCCCGATGAACAACGTCCCCGTGGGCGTGGACGCCGCCGAGATCGCCCGCCCGGCCATCCCCGCCGGCCGCCCCGGCCGCCCGGACGAGGTCGCCGCCCTCGTCGCGTACCTGGCCTCGCCCGCCGCCGCGTACACCACCGGCACCTCGATCCTGATCGACGGCGGCATGGCGCTGAGCGCGGCCGTCGCCAACGCCGCGCGGGCCGGCACCGTCTGAGGCCGCCCGGCCCCGGCCCGGGTCCGGGGAACCACCGGCACCGCCGGACGGCCCCGCACCTCGGCCCCGTCGGGCCGTCCGCTCCGCCCGCCCCGCCCCGCCCCGGCCGTCCGCGTCCGGCAGCCCGCTTCCGCACCCGCGTGCCCCGACCTTGGAGCTGAGCATGTCCCGCACCACCGCGACCGGCACGGCCGTCGCCATCCCCACCGCCCGCAACGTCGACCACTACGCCTACACCGTCGCGGACCTGGAGACGGCGGTGGACTTCTGCACCACGGTGCTCGGCGCCGAGGTCCTCTACCGGCTCGGCCCCGTCGAGGAGCCGGGCAGCGACTGGATGACCCGCCAGCTCGGCGTCCACCCGCGCGCCAGCGCGCGGATCGCGATGCTGCGCTTCGGACCGGACGCCAACCTGGAGCTGTTCCAGTACACCGCGCCCGAACAGAACACCAAGGCACCGGAGTTCACCGATGTCGGCGGCCACCTCATCGGCGTCCACGTGTGCGACCTGGACGAGGCGCTCGACGCGGCCCGCCGCTCCGGCCGGGTCCGCGTGCTCGGCGAGCCCCGCACGGACGAGGACGGCCCGACGAAGGGCAACCGCTGGATCCACCTCCTCACGGACTGGGGCATGCGCGTCGAACTGCGCCAGCTCGCCCCGTGGTTGCCGTACGAGGCGGACACGGACGCGCGGGTCTACCGGCCCGTCGGCGACTGGCGGGGCGGCCTGCCCGGCGCCCTCGGCATCGGCCACGTCGGCTACACCGTCGCCGACCTGGACGAGGCCGTCGCCTTCTTCACCGGTCCGATGGGCGGCGAACTCGTCTACCGCATCGGCGAGTCGGTGGACGAGGAGACGGCGCGCGTCCAGTACGCGGCCTCCGGCGCCTTCCGCAAGGACACCGCGGCGATCCGGCTCGGCCCCGTCACCACCGTGGAGCTCAGCGCCATCGCGATCGAGGGCGGCCGCACGGAGCGCCCCCGCAACAGCGACGTGGGCGGCCACCACTTCGCGTTCTTCGTCGAGGACGTCGAGCGCGCCGCCGCCTGGCTCGCGGACCTCGACGGCGCCGAAGTCCTCGGCGAGCCCCAGCTGATCGTGGACGGCGGACCGATCCACGGCGACCGCTGGGTCTACTTCCGCGGCGTCGGCGGCTTCCAGCTGGAGGTGCTGAACATGCCGCCCGGCATGCCGTACGAGGCGCACACCGACTCCCGCCGGTTCGGCCCGAGTCCCGAGTGGACCAACCGCTAGACACATCCCCCGTGTTGGGCGAGCGCCGACCGGGCCCGGAAGCACCGGGCCCGGAAGCACCGGACGCGCCGGCGCGCGGACAGGAACGGGACCAGGACCAGGATCAGGATCAGGAAGGGGAGCGCGCGTGCGCTGGGACGAGATCTACGTGGAGAGCGCGGCCGCCGAGTTCGGGGAGTCGCAGACCGGTGAAGAGGCCGTCACGGAAGGGCTGTTGCCGGTCGAGGAATGGGAGAAGAGCCGCCAGCGCTCCGTGTCGGTGAGCACCACGCGCAGCGCGCCCGAACTCGCCGTCGCCGCGGGGCGCACGGCCCTCGCCCGCGGCGGGCGGGACCCCAGGGACGTCGGGCTGCTGATCCACGCCGACTGCTGGTACCAGGGGCTGGAGTTCTGGAACACGGCCGCGTACCTCCAGGACCGGATCCTCGGTCACGACGACTGCGTGTCGTACGAGCTGCGCCAGATGTCCAACGGCGGCATGAGCGCCCTGGAGAACGCGGCGGCCCGGCTCACCGCGATCCCCTCCACCAAGGCGGCCCTGGTCACCACCGGCGACCGGTTCGCCGCCCCGGCCTTCCCCCGCTGGAGCACCGACCGGGGCCTGGCGTTCGGCGACGCGGGAACGGCCGTCGTGCTGTCCCGCACCCCGGGCCCGCTGCGGCTGATCGCCACCGCGGCCTACTCGCAGCCGATGCTGGAGGGGCTGCACCGGGGCGACGAGCCGTTCCTGGCGAGCGGATCCGAGTCCGGGGTGCTCGACCTCGTGGCGCGCAAGAAGGGCTTCATGCGCGGGTATTCCCCGGAGGAGGTCACCACGCGCAACGAGGAAGGCATGATGTCCGCGGTCAAGAACTGTCTCGCGGAGGCCGGCAGCGACATCCAGGAGATGGCCGTCGTGATCGTGCCCTTCTTCGGGGCCCGGCTCTCCCAGCTCCAGTGCCTCGGCCCGCTCGGCATACAGCCCGAGGTCACCCTCCAGGAATTCGGCCTGACCGTCGGCCACTTGGGAGCCGGAGACCAGGCGGCGGGCGTCGCCAAGCTCCTGGAGGACGACACGCTGAAGAGCGGCGACCGGGTGCTCCTCGTGGGCGTCGGCGCGGGCTTCAGCTGGACGTGCGCGGTCCTGGAGAGGAGCTGACCGATGGCCCCGACACGAGGTGTGACGGCCAAAGAGGCCGACCGGATGAGCCAGGCCTGGCGGCTCCTGGAACGCGAGGGCGTCGACGTGTGGATCGACGTCACGGCCCTCGGCGGGGGAGCGGCGCACGAGGTGCGCCGCGCGCTCGCCCAGGGCGAGGTGGCGGGTGCGCGCATGGGCGCGCCGCGCGGCCGGTCCGCCGACGCGATCCGGCAGGCCTGCGACAGCCTGCTCCCGCTGTACCGGCGCAGCGGGGGCAGCCAGGGCCTGGTCTCGGTACAGCCGGCCGAGCTGACGGCGAAGGGCGCGGAGCCGTCCGAATCCGGTGCCGGGGGCGCGCCCGGTGCCGAGGGGACGCCCGGCGCCGCGCCGGGGGCCGGGCCCGGGAGCTGGGTCGCGCGGGCCCGTGCCCTGCGCGAGGAGATCGGGCGGCCCAACCTGGTCGTACGGATCCCCGTCCAGGCGGCCGACCCGGCGACCCTGCGGGCCCTGTTCGCCCTGGGGATCCCGGTGGAGGTGTGCCGGGTGCGCTCGCCGCGCCAGTACGGGCAGGCGGCCACCGCCCTCGTGGCGGCCCTGGACCGGCCCCGTCCCGTCCCCGGTGACCCGTCCGGCACCCCGGTCGCTCCGGTCACCCTGGTCTCGTTCATCTCCTTCGACCTCACCGGTCTCGACCAGCGGGTCGACGCCCGGCTCGACCTCATCGGCTCCGACGAGGCCAAGGCGCTGCGCGGCCGGGCCGGACTCGCGGCCGCCCGGCTCGCGCACCGGGTGCACGAGATGACGTTCTCCTCCGCGCGCTGGGGAGCGCTCGCGGCGGCCGGCGCCCCCGAGCCGAAGCAGCTCTGGGTGGCCGACGCCCCGACCCCGCGCCGCTCCGCGCACTACGTACAGGAACTGGTCACCGAGGGCACGGCCACGGCCATGACCCCGGCGGCGGCGCACGCGCTCGCGGACGCCGGCGTGGTGGCCGGTGACCGGGTGTGGCGGCAGTACGCCGACGCGGAGCGGACGCTGAAGTTCCTCGACTGGTTCGACATCTCGGTCGAGGCCGTGGCCGCCGAAGGGGCGACGGCGCGTGGCGGCACGGTGCTCCCGTCCCCGCGGGCCGCCTGGCCGGCACCTCCGGTCACCCTCGCGGTCCCGGCCCCCGCCGCGGCCCCCGCGATGGTGCCGTAGCCGGTCCGTCCACCGTCCCTGCCCCGCACGGCCCCCGCCCCGCCCCCCGTCCCCGGACCGCCCTCGCCGCGGTCCGGGGACGCGGCCGTTCCCGGCGCGGGCGGCGGGCGGCGGGCGGCTCGCGCACCGCGCACGGAACCGGGTGGAAAGGCAGTGCACAGGGGGACCGTTCGCTGTGCGCCTCAGGGCCACCTGGGAATCCGGGCCGGAAATAGCGTGGCGGAGCCGAGGGCGAGGAGACGCCGGAAGGAACGCGATCCGTGAGGTGAATCGTGCGGGCCGCCAAGGAGCGGCCGAGCCGATTCCCGTCGCGTATCGCGTTCCTTCCGGCCCCCGCGCCTCTCGAACTCCCGGGAAGGGCCCGGCCTTCGTGTCGCCCTTCCCGGGACACCACCGCAGTTCGCCCCGCCATCGCGCGGCCGCGTTCGTCCCCGTTTTCGGAAAGGCACCACCATGGTCAACATCTCCGAGGTCACCGCGTCCCCGAGCCCCGACCTGCTCACCCCCGACAACTGCGCGGTGCTCTTCGTCGACCACCAGCCGCAGATGTTCTTCGGCACCGGCAGCGGCGACCGCACCGCGATCATCAACGCGACGGTCGGCCTGGCGAAGTCGGCCAAGGCGTTCGGCGTCCCGACCGTGCTCAGCACCGTCGCCGCCGAGTCGTTCTCCGGCCCGATCATGCCGCAGCTCGCCGAGGTCTTCCCCGGCCAGGAGATCGTCGACCGTACGACGATGAACGCCTGGGAGGACGAGGCCTTCGTCGAGGCCGTCAAGGCCACCGGCCGCAAGAAGCTGGTCATCGCCGGTCTGTGGACCGAGGTCTGCGTCGTCCTGCCCGCGCTCTCCGCGCTCGCCCAGGACTACGAGGTCTACGTCGTCACCGACGCCTCCGGTGGCGTCAGCCCGCAGGCCCACGAGCACGCCATCCAGCGCATGGTCCAGGCCGGCGTCGTCCCCGTCACCTGGGTGCAGGTGCTCCTGGAGCTCCAGCGTGACTGGGCCCGCGGCGAGACCTACATGTCGGTCATGGACGTCGTGAAGGAGCACGCCGGCGCCTACGGCCTCGGTGTGGTCTACGCGCAGGCCGTCATCGGCGCGCACGCCGCCGGCTGATCCACCGCTCGACAGCGGTTCGCGCGCGGTTCGTTGGCGGACCGCGTGCGGACCGCGCGCGAACCGGTCGAGGGCCGCGCACGGGCAGGGCGGATCGCGCGGGGGCGTGACGGTTCGCGGTTCACGTTCCTCAGGGAGCGGGTCGCGGACGACGGACAACGGACAGACGAGTCGGGAACAGGCGGGCAATCGGATGATGGACGCGGGACTGCTGGTCCTCCGCGCGGTGGTGGGACTGCTCGTCGCCGGGCACGGGGTCCAGAAGGTGAGTTTCCACCTCGGGGGCCACGGACTGGCGGGCGGGACCGAGGAGTTCCGTCATGACGGCTTCCGAGGGGGGCGACTGACCGCGGTCGTCGCCGGAGCCAGCCAGATCGGTGCCGGTCTGTTCCTGGCCGCCGGCCTGCTCACCCCCCTCGCGGCGATGGCCGCGATGGGTGTGATGACGGTCGCGGCCACCGTGAAGTGGCGCAAGGGACTGTGGGTGCAGAACGACGGGTACGAGTACCCGCTGGTCCTCGTCGTCGTCTCCGCCGCGCTCGCCCTCACCGGGCCCGGCCGGTGGTCGGTCGACCATCAACTGGGTCTTGGCTCCTGGCCGTTGTGGGTGGTGCTGCCCGCGATCGCGGCCGGGCCGGTGAGCGGTCTGCTCACCCGGGCCGTACTCCACCGCTCTGCGGCCACCGGTGCGGCGGCCGGCTCGGAAGCGGTGAGCGGGCCGGGGGCGGCGGGCGGTGTCGCCGGGCAGCCGGAAGGGGCGCGGGATGCGCGGGCCGCTGAATGACCTGCGACGCACTCTCGTACCGCCGCCGGGGGACCGCCACGGTCCGCTGCCTCCCCTCCTGTTGACGCTGACGGTGGTCACCGGCCTGGTCGACGCGGTGAGTTATCTGGCGCTCGGGCAGGTCTTCGTCGCCAACATGACGGGCAACGTGGTCTTTCTCGGTTTCGCCCTGGCTCACGCGCCGGGCCTGTCCCTCCTCGCCTCCGTCGTCGCGCTCGTCGCCTTCCTGGCCGGCGCGTTCG
The DNA here is from genome assembly GCF_043198875.1 of Streptomyces sp. NPDC048718. Classification (NCBI taxonomy): domain Bacteria; kingdom Bacillati; phylum Actinomycetota; class Actinomycetes; order Kitasatosporales; family Streptomycetaceae; genus Streptomyces; species Streptomyces sp. NPDC048718. The sequence continues at coordinate 168,158 of NZ_JBICVG010000009.1, read as the reverse complement.
GCGGGGGCCGCCTGGCGTCCGCCCGGTTCGCGGCGCACCGGGGCCGGCTGCTCGCCAGGTCCACCACCGCGCAGACGGCGCTGGTCGCCGTCGCGGTGACGGCCGCCGCGATCTCCAGTGGTACCGGCGACACCGGCGGCCGTATCACCCCGGCGGTCCGCTACACCCTCGTCGTCGCCCTCGGACTCGCGATGGGCCTCCAGAACGCGGTCGCCCGTCGCCTCGCCGTCCCCGACCTCACCACGACCGTGCTGACCCTGACGCTGACCGGCCTCGCCGCCGACTCCGCCCCGGCGGGCGGCTCGGCGGGCGGCTCGGCGGGCGGTCAGGCGCCGAGGCCCGGCCGCCGACTGCTCTCGGTGACGGCGATGTTCCTCGGGGCTTACGGCGGAGCGCAGTTGGTGCTGCGCGGCCATCTCGTCCTCACGCTGAGCCTGGTTCTGGCACTGCTCGCCGCCACCTCCCTGATCACCCACCGCCTCTCGGCCGGCGACCCGGCCTGGACCCGTACCCCGGCCTGAACATGCACCCGCGCCCCACGCCGTCCAAGACCACTCCGTCCAAGACGCCCACGATGCCCACCGCGGCATCCGCCTCTCCTTCCGCCTGGGCCCCGCTCGCGGCGCGCGTCTTCCGCGCGCTGTGGATCGCGCAGCTCGCCTCCAACGTCGGCAGCTGGATGCAGACCGTGGGCGCGCAGTGGCTGCTCGTCGGCGAGAGCGCCACGCTGGTCACCCTCGTCCAGACCGCGTCCAGCCTCCCCGTCATGCTCCTCGCCCTCCCCTCCGGCGTCCTGGCGGACCGCTTCGACCGCCGGGGGGTGCTGCTGGCCGCCCAGTTCGCGATGCTCGGGGTGTCCACCGTGCTGACCGTCCTCGCGTTCACCGGCCGGCTGACGCCCGGACTGCTGCTCGGCCTCACCTTCCTCATGGGCTGTGGCACCGCCCTGATGGGCCCGGCGTGGCAGGCGATCCAGCCGGAGCTGGTGGAACGGAGCCAGCTGGGGCAGGCCGCCGCGCTCGGCGCGGTCAACATGAACCTGGCCCGGGCGGCCGGCCCGGCCCTCGGTGGCGTGGTGGTCGCGGCGGCGGGCGTCGGCTGGGTCTTCGCCTTCAACGCCGTGTCCTACCTCGGCATCGCGGCCGTCCTCATCCTGTGGAAGCGGCCCGAAGTCCCCGTGGACGGCGGCGAGAAGCTGCTGACGGCGCTGCGCACCGGCCGCCGCTACGTCCGGAACGCGCCCGGGGTCCGCCGGGTCCTGCTGCGCACGATGCTGTTCATCCCCGGCGGCGCGGCCCTGTGGGCGCTGCTCCCGCTGGTCGCGAGCCGCTCCCTGCACCTGGGGCCGGGCGGGTACGGCCTGCTGCTCGGCGCGGTCGGCGTCGGTGCCGTCGCCGGCGCCTTCGTCCTGCCCGCCGTCCAGCGCGCGCTCGGCGCCAACGGCACCCTCGCCGCGGGCGGTGTCCTCTACGCGGGCGTCCTCGCGGTCCTGGCGACGGCCCCCGCCCCGTGGCTCGCGGTGCTCGTGCTGCTGCCCGCCGGACTGGCGTGGATCGGCGTCCTGTCGACCCTCAACGCCACCCTTCAGACCCGGCTGCCCGGCTGGGTACGGGCCCGCGGGCTCGCCGTGTACCTGCTGTTCTTCCAGGGCGGGCAGGCCCTCGCGGCCCCCGTGTGGGGCGCGCTGGCGGCCGGCTGGGGGCCGGCCGTCTCCCTCCTGGCGGCGGGCGGGCTGCTCGTGGCCGGCGCGGTGAGTGTGCGCTGGTGGCCGCTGTACGACGGGGACGCCATCGACCCGAGGCCGTCCGGCCACTGGCCCGAACCACCGCTGGTGTTCGAACCGGGCCCGGCCGACGGACCCGTGCGTATCTCCGTCTCCTACCGGGTCGCGCCGGAGCACCGCGCCGCGTTCATCGGGCACATGGCGCACGTGGCCCGGTCCCGGCGGCGTACCGGAGCCCTCGACTGGGGACTCTTCCAGGACGGCAACGACCCGGCGGAGTTCGTCGAGACCTACCTGGTCGGCTCGTGGGCGGAACATCTCGCCCAGCATCACCGCAGGCTCACCGTCACCGACCGGGTCCACGAGGAACGCGCCCGCGGCCTGCTGATGCCCGGCACCGCACCGAGCGTCACGCACGCCTTCGACGTCACCGCCGGTCCGGTGGTGGGGGTACGGGCCGATGCCGGCTTGAGTGGACCGGACTCGGCTTAAACGCGGCCTCGCGGGGACGGCACCCGTCGGCTGGTCGCCTCGGTCGGTCCGGTTGCCCCGGTCGCCTCGGTCGGGCCGGTCGTCGTCCGGCTGCCGGGCGTCGCCTCGGTCGCCCCGGCGGACCGTACGGACAGGGCCGCGCCCAGCGTCGCCGCCTCCTCGCCCGTACGCCACTGCCTCGGGGACATCCCGTACGCCGTCCGGAACACCCGGCTGAAGTGCGCGGCGCTCGCGAATCCCCAGCGGTGCGCCACCGCCGCGATCGTCACGTGCGGATAGCGCGCCAGGTCGCGCCGGGACCGTTCGAGGCGGCGCCGCTGGATCCACCGGCTGACGGTGGCGTCCTCGCCCTCGAAGAGCTTGTGCAGGTAGCGCAGGGATATGTGATGGGCCCGGGCGATGGTCCGCGGGGTCAGCCCGGCGTCGGGCAGATGACGGTCGATGTACGCGTGGATCCGCGCGCGCAGCGCCCGGTTGCCGGCGGACGGGTCCACGGGCGTGTCCACGGCCGTGCCGGTCGCGATGTTCGTCGCGATGTCCGGCAGGGGCGCGGGTGCGGGCTCCTTGGCGGAGGCCGCCCGGTCGGCCCGGCCTGTGCGCGCGAGGTCGTAGACGACGACGTCCCCCGGCCCGAGAAGGACCTCCCGGTCGTCGTGTTCCAGCTGGGCGACGCCCCGTTCCAGCATGGTGAAGACGACGTACCGGGGCTGCCCGTCCGGCCGGATGAGACGGCGGGCGCGCGGGGCGTGCGGGAAGTCGCCGGGCAGGGTGACGGCCTGGGTCGCGGACGCGAGCGGGCCGAGCGGGTCGCGCGGGGGCGTACCGCCCGGGCCCGGTCCCGCGCCCGGGTCCGTGGTGCGCGACGCCCGCGCGGGGACCGGGAAGCGTACGGCACCGCGGGTCTGGGGCAGGACCGCGCGCCGGAACGCCCGCTCGGCCGGGCCGGGCGGGGCGTCGGTGATGTCGATGTGGTCGGGGGCGGCGCGCTCCGGAATGTCCGAGGCCATGCTCGTGCCTTTCGACTCGGGTGCCTTCCGCACCCCACCGTGCCAGCCGGGCCGGGCCGGCACATCGCGTGAACCCGCTAGATCGGCCGATTGTTCCGGGCCGGCGCCCGCCTGCCGGAGGGCCGGTTCCGGCGCGCGGACGGGGTCTTCAGTCGAGGGCGCCGCCGGTCGCTCCGGAGGTGACACGGCGCTGGGCGAGGACGAGCAGCAGGGCGGCCGGCAGGGACGCGAGGACGGCGGTCGCCATGACGGCGTTCCACTGACTGGTGTGGGCGCCTAGGTAGTCGTACAAGCCCAGGGTGATCGGCCGGACGGTGTCCGTCGTGGTCAGGGCGAGCGCGAAGAGGAAGTCTCCCCAGGCGAAGAGGAAGGTGAAGACCGCCGCGGTGACCAGCGCGTTGACGTTCAGGGGGAGCACCACGGACCACAGGACGCGCAGCCGGCCCGCGCCGTCCAGTCGGGCCGCCTCGACGATCTCCCGGGGGACGGTCCGCATGGACGTGTGCAGGATGACGATCGCGAAGGGCACTCCGGCGGTGGCGTCGGCGAGGACGAGTCCGAGGTACGAGTTCAGCAGCCCCAGTTCGGCATATGCCCCGTAGAGCGCGTTCGCGAGGACGATCCCCGGCACCATCTGGGTGACCAGCACCCCGAGCAGGACGGGCCGGGTGCCGCGCAGGCCGAGCAGCGCCAGTCCGTACGCGGCCGGTGCGGCGAGTCCGAGGCTGAGCACCACGCTGCCGAGGCATATGACAAGGCTGGTGAGGAGGTTCCGTCCCTGGTCGCGCAGCGCGACTCCGTACCCGCCGAGATCGGGGGAGGAGGGGAACCAGTCGCCGCGCACGATGCCGCCGGCGGGCTGGAACGAGGCGTTCACCATCCAGTACACGGGGAACAGCAGCACGGCGAGCAGGACGATCCCGACGACTGTGGACAACGGTCCCCGGCGCCTGCCGTGGCGTCTCTGTACGCGCGTCACGCCGGCACCTCCCGTACGGGCTCCCTGTGCCGTACGGGCTCCGCGCGCCGCCGCCCCGCCCGCAGATGGACGAGGGCGAACACGGTCGAGGCGGCGACGAGGACGTTGCCGAGCACCGCGCCGCGCCCGAACTCGTACTGCTGGAAGGACAGCTCGTACGCGCGCGTGGCGAGCGTCTGTGTGGCACCCGCCGGGCCCCCGCCCGTCAGGACGAGGATCAGGTCCACCGACTTGAGGGTGTAGACGACGCTCAGCAGCAGGACGACGCCCGTCACCGGCCGCAGCAGGGGCCAGGTGAGATGGCGGAACGTCCGTACGGCACCGGCGCCGTCGAGTCGTGCCGCCTCGTACAGACACGGCGGTATGTCCTGGAGTCCGCCGTACAGGACGGCGGTGGTGAAGGGGACCCCCACCCAGATGTCGACGAGCACGACGGACACCAGCGCGTGGCTGGTGCCGGTGAGCCAGGGGACGCCGGACGAGGTGAGGTGGAGGGCGCGCAGCACCGCGTCGACCGGTCCGGTGTCGGGGTCGAGCATCCACCGCCAGACCGTTCCGGAGACGACGAGCGGCAGCATCCAGGGCAGCGTCAGGAGGGAGCGCAGCAGCCCGCCGAGGGGGAAGCGGCGCTGGAAGAACAGGGCGAGGGCGAGTCCGATCGCGAACTGGCCGAGGACCGATCCGGTGGTGAACAGCACCGTGTTCACCACCGCCTCCCGGAACATGCCGGAGGACAGCACCTTCGTGTGGTTGCGCAGGCCGGTGAACGGCGCGTCGCCCGTGAAGAACGTCGCGGCCGTGTACCGGCGCAGGCTCATCGAGACGTTCGCGGCGAGCGGGTAGCCGAAGAAGAGCAGCAGATACGCGGCGGCGGGCAGTACGAACAGCCACCCGGTCAGCCGTCGCCCGGCGCCCTGGAGGCCTGTCTTCCGGACTCCGCCGGGTCCGTCGGCCCCCGGCCCGCGCTCGCCCTCAGGCCCCGTCATCGTCGGTCGCGATCCGCTGCGCGTCCCTCAGGGCCTCCTCCGGCGTCTGCCGTCCCGCCAGCGCCGACTGGATCGCGGTGTAGATCCCGGTGGCCGCCTTGGGCCAGCGGACGCCGAGCCGCGCGGTCCGTACGCGCGCGTCCCCGACGCTGTCGACGAACACGCCCATCGACGGGTTCCGCTCCGCGTACCGCGCGGCGACCGCCGTGCGCGAGGGCACCGTGTGGTGCTGGGTGGCGAGGGCGAGGGAGTGCGAGGAATCGTTCAGGCAGCCCAGAACCTCGGCGGCCTTTCGCTGCCGGGCCGGGGAATCGCTCCGGGGCACGGTCCACACCTCGCCGCCGAGCGGGGTGACCGGCCGCTGTCCGGCCCGGGGTACGGGGACGGGGGCCACGCCCCACTTCAGCTTCCCGTTCTTCCCGCTCTTCCCGTTCTTGTCGTCCTTGTCGAGCTGGTCGAGCTTGTCGAGGGCCGGGATACGCCAGGGGCCGTTGATCATCATGGCCGTCCGGCCGGCGGCGAACTGGTCGTGGACATCGCCCTGGTCCCAGGTGAGCACCGACTTCGACATGGACCCGCTCGTGACGAGGTCGGTCCACAGCCGCAGGGCCCCGGCCGCCTCGGAGGTGTCGAGCTTCGTCTCGTCCCCGCCGTTCGACCACAGGAAGGGCAGGAACTGCCAGGTGCCCTCGAAGGTCGCGTTCGCGTCGACGGCCATGCCGTAGCGCCCGGGCCGGGTCAGCCGGGCCGCCGCCGTCCGCAGCTCGTCCCACGTCCTCGGCACGGCCACCCCGGCCTCGGCGAGCATGTCCTTGTTGTAGAACAGGGCGACGGTGCTGACGTACGGCGCGAGCCCGTACACCTTCCCGTCGTACGTGCCCGCCGACAGGATGCCCTCGGTGACGCCTTGGGTGTCGACGCCGAACTCGTCCAATGGAGCCAGCGCCCCGGCCCCGGCGATCTGCTGGAGGTCGGGGTTGTCCAGCATCAGCAGGTCGGGGAGAGTCCGCGAGGAGGCCTGCCGCAGGACCCGGGGGACGAGCGAAGCGGGCGGCACGCTGGTGTGCTCGATTCCGACGCCCGCCGCCTTGCCGCAGGAGGCGAGGGCCTCCTCCCACTGCTGGTGCTCGGGAGCGTCGGTGTAGTAGTCGAGCACGGTGAGGGACGAGACGGCGGCCTTGTCGTCGGAACTGGAGCCGGAGCCGTTACCGGTGCCCGCGCCCGTACCGCCGGCGCATCCGGTGACGGTGGCCAGCAACAGGGCCATGGCCATGGCCAGGGGGGCGGTCGTGGCCGTGGCCGTGGTCGGGCGGGCGGCGGGGCGCCGCGCCGGCCTGCGGGCCGGTGCATTCATGCTGGTGCCTTTGTCGAGGGAGAGTGACGGAGTACGGGGCGGGGGGTGGCGGCCCGGGGCCGGACGCATCTTGGACACGGCCGCCGGGCCGCCCCGGGGGCGAGTGCCCCGGGGATGAGTTGACGCCGACGGCGGTTCTGCCTCAGCCGTCGGGCAGGGCCGCGACCAGATTGGCCAGCTGCACCCGGGAGTTGATCGACAGCTTGCGGAACGCCGAGGTCAGGTGGGTGTTGACGGTGTGCGGGGAGAGGACGAGCAGCTCGGCGGCCGACCGGTTGGTGTGCCCCTGGGCGATCAGCCGCGCGATTTTCTTCTCCGAGGCCGTGAGTGCCTCCCAGCCCTGAACAGGGCGCTGGACGGCCTGAATGGTCTGGACGGCCTGGTGGACGGCCGCCGCCGTCCCGCGCCCGCCGCGCGGCCCGGCGGCCCCGCGCCCCGCACCGTCCAGGGCGCGCTGGGCCCGGGCCGCGGCGGCATGGGCCCCGGCCTCGGCGAACGCGTCGCGAGCCCGGGCCAGTTCCTCCGCCGCCCGCCGTTTCTCTCCCGATCCCGATCCGGAGCCAGAGCCAGAGCCAGAGCCAGAGCCAGAGCCGGAGGTCAGCAGTGTCTCGCCCAGATCGGTGCGGGCGGCGGCCCCCAGCAGCGGGCGCGGGCCCGCGCCGAGCAGCTCCACGGCACGTTCGAGGAGGGCGGGGTCGTTGCGTACGAGCCCGAGGGCCTGCGCGGCGAGCCCGGTGGCGGTCGGTACGGCCGGGTTGCGGTCCGCGTACGCCGCGGCTTGTGTGGCCAGATCCTCCGCGAGCGCCCGTTCCCCGCCGCGCAGGGCCGTCGCCACGGCGGCGGCCACGCTGTCGCGCAGCAGCCGCCAGCGCATGAACGCACCGTCCCGCTCCGCCTGCCGGATCCGCTCGACGGCACGGTCGAGGTCCCCGTCGGCCTCGGCGTGGACCGCTTCGAGATGGCGTACGGCGGCGGTGTTGCCCGGGTTCGGCTTGGCCGCGAGCCGGGTGCGCGCCACGTCCAGATGCTCCTTTGCCGCGTCCCGGTCGCCGCGCAGCAGCGCGATCCGGGAGCGCAGCACGCGTGCGTTCAACTGCTGCACAACGACCCGTACTTCGTTCTCCAGGCGTTCCATGGTCGCGAGGACGGCGTCGGCGTCGTCGAGCCGGCCCAGCCCGAGGTCGTGCTGACCCTGGGCCCACAGGAGCATCGCCTGACGGGTCGCCGTGGCGTCAGCGGCGTCCATCGCGCGCCGCAGCAGCCGCGCGCCGGAGTCGAAGTCGTCCAGGTGCAGATGCGCGACGACCGCCTCGGGGAGGAAGACGGAGTCGAGGGTGCTCAGGGCGGTGAAACGGCCGAGCGCCGCGGTGCTTTCGCCCGCGTTCTGCGCGATCTCGCCGAGCCCGGACAGCGCGAGGACGTGCGCCTCCCGGTCGCCGGTGGCGACGGCGGCGGCGAGCGCGCTCTCGCCCGTCTCGCGCGCGAGGACCAGATCCTGTTCCCGGGACAGGGCGAGCGCGCGCAGGGCGGTCAGCCGCGCGGCGATCTCGGGTGACGCGCTGCCCGTGGCGAGGGCGGCCTCGGTCCGGCGGCGCAGTTCGCCGGCGAGGTCCATGCTCCACAGGGTCTCGCCGAGGGCCGACTGGAGCCGGCCGAAGGTCGCCAGCGGCGGCCGTGCGGCGAGCAGCCGGTCGCCGGTGGCCAGGGCCTCCTGGTTCCGGCCCGCCCGGGTCAGGCAGAGGATCGCCTGCTCGCCCACCGCGAACCGGGACGGGCGCGCCGGGGGGACGAGTTCCAGGGCACGGGTCGCCAGATCGGCGGCGAGGTCCGGGGTGACCGGCAGGACGTCGTCGGCGGCGCTCCGCAGCAGCGCCACGGCCTCCTCGTCGCCGGGCAGGGCGCCCCGCAGCAGGTGCGAGGTGGCGTCGATCGGCGGGTGTCCGGCGGCGACCAGGCTCCGGGCGGCCTCCCGGTGCAGGGCCTTGCGCGCCGACGGCGGGATGTCGGCGTAGACCGCCTGGCGCAGCAGATCGTGCCGGAAGGCCAGCCGGTCGCCGTCGTCGTCCAGCAGACCGGTGCGTATGGCCTCGTCGAGCGCCCCGATCAGTTCCGCGGCCGGCCGGCCGCAGAGTGCGGCGGCCTCGTGGAAGCCGAACCGGCGGCCCAGCACCGCTCCCATCTGGAGGAGGCGCAGGGTCTCGGGGCGCAGGGGGCGGAGTCTGGCGCGTACGCCCGCGACGAGCCCGGGGGACACGGCTTCATGGCCCGTCTCGCCCGGGCGGATCGTCCCGGCCGACCCGCCCGCCCCTGTCCCGCCCGCCCCTGTCCCACTGCCCGCTGTCCCGCCGCTGCCCGTCGTGCCGGTGTCCGCGCGGGCGAAGTCGTCCGAGGTGCCGGCGGTCCGCAGGCCCGTGAGCAACTCGACGGCCAGGAAGGGGTTTCCGCCCGCTCCGTCGAGCAGTTCCCGTACACGCGGGTCGACTTCGCCACCGTGGGCTTCCTCGCCGTAGACGTCTCGGGTGAGTTGGTCGACGGCCGGGCAGGGGAGGGGGCCCAGGGGGAGGGTGACCGTCGGAAGGTGGTCCGCCGCCGCGGCGGCGATCTCCGCCGCCGGGCCCGCGGGCTCCCGCCGGCTGGTCAGGATCCACAGCACCGGGGAGGTGCCCAGACGGGTGGGAAGTTGCTGGAGGACGAACCGGCTCAGCGGGTCGGCCCACTGGACGTCGTCCAGGCCGAACAGCACCGGTCGGTCGCCGGTCCGGCTCTCGACCGCCTCCGCCAGCCGCTCGACCAGCCCGATGCCCTGGTCGTGCACCCGGGCCGGCTCCGCGAACGCGGCGAGCGACATCAGCGGCCGGGAATCCGCGCCCGCGCCCGCGCCCGTGCCCGCGCCGGAGCCCGTGCCCGTACCCGCATCCGCGCCCGCACTCGGGCCGTCGCCGCGCAGGACGCAGGATCCCAGAGAGGAGAGCGGCACCAGGTGGTGCAGTTCGTCGGCCCGGCCGGAGCAGACGGCGAACCCCGCCGCCTCCGCCCTGGCGGCCGTCTCCGCGAGGAGGGTGGTCTTGCCGATGCCCGGTTCGCCCTGGATCAGGGCGAGCGCGCCGCTTCCGGTACGGGCGACGGCGGTGATCAGCTCGTCGAGCGCGCGGAGTTCGGCTTCCCGGCCGCGCAGACCTCTACGGGACAGGGCACCGTCCGCTCCCACCATGCCCGACCCGTTCCGTTCCGTTCCGCCCTGCTGCGCCGAAGCCGGGGCCTGAGGGGGTGGGGCCGGTCCGGACTTGTCTGTCCGTGCACTCTAACTGTTCCCTCCATGCACTCGGCGGGTGGTCGTCCCAGCTCAGGGAGTCCGTGGGAGGCTCGCGAGCCCGCTGTCGCGCTGCCAGGCAAGAAGCGTGCGCGTGCGAGCAACCCGGGGTGGACCAACGGCCCTAGCGTGAGCCACCGGGTGCCGTCCGTGCCGTGAATGCCGCGCTTGTCCGGACCCCGACCATCGGCGAGCCCGCCCCGTTCCCACGGTGCCCGGCCCGCCGGACCGGAACGCCGCCCCGCGTACGTACGCGCACCTCCCACCGAACCACCGAACCGCCGCACCACGAAACGAAGGAAGAGACCATGCCGTACATCACCGTGGGCCAGGAGAACACCACCTCCATCGACCTCTATTACGAGGACCACGGCGCCGGCCAGCCGGTCGTCCTCATCCACGGCTTCCCGCTCGACGGCCACTCCTGGGAGCGTCAGAGCGCCGCGCTGCTCGACGCCGGCTACCGCGTGATCACCTACGACCGCCGCGGCTTCGGCCAGTCGAGCCAGCCGACGACCGGCTACGACTACGACACCTTCGCGGCCGACCTCAACACCGTGATGGAGACCCTCGACCTGAACGACGCCGTTCTGGTCGGCTTCTCCATGGGCACCGGCGAGGTCGCCCGTTACGTGTCCACGTACGGCTCGGCCCGCGTCGCCAAGGTCGCCTTCCTGGCCTCCCTGGAGCCGTACCTGCTCCAGACGGACGACAACCCCGAGGGTGTCGCGCCGAAGGAGTTCTTCGACGGTGTCGTAGCGGCCGTCAAGGCCGACCGCTACGCCTACTACACCGCCTTCTACCAGGACTTCTACAACCTGGACGAGACCCTCGGCTCCCGCATCAGCGAGGAGGCCGTGCGCAACAGCTGGAACGTCGCCGCGGGCGGCGGCTTCTTCGCCGCGGCCGCCGCGCCGACCACCTGGTACACCGACTTCCGGGCCGACATCCCGGCCGTCGACGTGCCCGCGCTGATCCTGCACGGCACGGCCGACCGCATCCTGCCGGTCGAGGGCACCGCGCGCCCGTTCCACAAGGCGCTGCCGTCCGCCGACTACGTCGAGATCGAGGGCGCCCCGCACGGTCTGCTGTGGACGCACGCGGCCGAGGTGAACGAGGCGCTGCTCGCCTTCCTGGCGAAGTGACCCCGCTCGCGGGCCCGTTGGGGAAGCTCCGCCCCGACGGGCCCGCGCGGCGTTTCGCGCTGCCCCGCCTGACATGATCGAGGCGCGGCCGAAGGGGCGCCCGCGGGCGGGACGGTGACGACGAGGGAGCGCGATGAAGGACGAGAACCGGAAGTGGATCCCGCTGGGCGCCGTGCTCGGCGTCGCCGCGGTCGGGGTTCTCCTGGCGGCGCTCCCGCCCTCGTTCGCGCACCGCGACGTACGTCCTCCGCAGGTGATCTGCTTCGGCGCCCTGACCGCGAAGACGGCGGCTCTCCTCGGCGACCCCAGTGGCGGGAGCGGGGCGGGAAGCGGCATGGTCACCGCGGGGCAGTGGGAGCGCCGGGGCAAGGGCGACTACGCCGTGTTCCAGTCGTGCCACATCGAGCGGGCCGCGTCGGCCGGTGCGCCCCGCGCCGTCTCCGCGCTGGTCGTCCAGGACACCAAGGCCGCCGCGATCCGTACGAAGGACACGGTGCCCGTCGGGGGCGGGATCACCGGCTGGATCCGCCCGGACGAGGCCGAGGCCGCGCTGCCGGACGGGTGCGCGGCGGTGATGGGGTCGACGGCGCCGTACATCGTGGTGAGCGTCAGCGCCCGCTCCCAGGAGGAGAAGGAAAAACTGGTGAAGCCGGAGATCGCGATCCGCAACAACCGGGCCGTGCTGCGCGAGGCCGTGACACGACTCGCCGAGCTGTACGGCTGCAAGGCGTAGGACAGGTCCTGGACTTTCGAGGTCGGGGGCATCGGCCCCTGCCCGGGAGGACAGACGGCCGTGGGCCCCGGCCTGCCGGTGGAGCGGCCGGTGAACAGATCCGGGCCCTTGCGCTCCGAGGCCATCTCCCGCAGGAGAGGTCTCCACATCCCTCTACTCCACGTGGGGTTCAGCCGGATTCGGGGCCCCAGACTCCGGCGCGGGCCGCTTCGGCGGCGCCCCGGGCCGCCGCCCGCGCGTCCCGGTCGTCCGGGGTGCGGCCGGTGTTGAGCAGGGCGTAGTAGAGCGGCGCGGAGACGGCGGCGATGACGGCGTGCGGGTCGGTGCCGGCCGGGATCTCGCCCCGTGCGATCGCGTCGGTGACGCAGTCGGACCACTCGGCGATGCGTACCTCGTAGAACCGGTGGAGAGCCTGGGCCGCTTGCTCGTCGCAGAGGGAAGCGGCGATCAGGGAGGTGAACAGGGGCCCCTGGCGCGGGTCGGTGAGGGTCTTGACGACGAGCCGGGCGTTCGCGAGGAGGTCGCCGTCGAGGGTGCCGGTGTCCGCGCGGGGCAGCGAGGTCTCCGCCATCTCGGTGAGGAGGTCGGCGGCGAGCGCGCCGGGGGTGCCCCAGCGGCGGTAGACGGTCGTCTTGCCGACGTCGGCGCGGCGCGCGATCTCGGCGAGGTCGAGGGCGGCGAAGCCCTCGGCGGCGAGGGTGTCGCCCGCCGCCTTGAGCACGGCTTCGCGGACGCGGGCGGTCCGGCCGCCGGGCCGCACGGTGCCGGCGGGAGCCGTGGCGCCCGTGGTGGCGGTGGGGGCGGTGGTGCGCTCGTCGGCCGGCGGGGGAGTGGAGGGCGTGGGCACGAGGAACTCCTTGGGGCGGCTGAGACGGATCGGGCGGCTCGGGTGGGGCACTGTGATCAGCTTATCGGAACTGGGGTTCCTATTGCATGCGCAGGGTGCCACCTTCACGGCTGTAACGGAACTCAAGCCCTGTTAGGGAATCTCCGGGTTCCGCTCGTCCCGGCCCTCCGCCCGGCCGGTGCCTGAACGGTCCGCTCAGTCGCCCGGCCATTCAGCCGCGCAGTGGGAGGTCCATCTCCACTTCCTTCTGGGCCTCGTTGAGCGGGTACGGCTCCTCGTGGCCGGTCGGGACGAAGCCGCTGCGGCGGTAGAAGGCGAGGGCGCGGTGGTTGTCCTCGTGGACGAGCAGCGTCAGCCGCTCCGCCCCGGTCTCCTCGCGGGCCCAGCGCACGATCTCGCCCAGCATGAGCGCGGCGGGCCCGGGCCCGCCGGCCGCCCCCGCCGGTGCCGCGCCCGGCCCCCGGTGGTCCGGACGCAGCCAGACGCCGACCAGCTTGGCGGTGTCCGGCGCGGGCAGGAAGCCGTTCATGACACCGATCCAGGTGCCGTCTGCGGCGACGGCCGCGACCCCGATGTTGCCGGGGCTCGCGGCCCGAGTCGTACGGAACCGCCACTCGGACTCCGGGTGGCCGAGCGCGTCCTCGACGGTCTCCAGATAGGCGAGCGGGGTGTCCCGCAGCATCGCCAGCCGTATCTCCCGGTACGCGGGCCAGTCCTCGGGGCGTACACGGTGCAGGGTGAAGTCCATGGCGAGCGATCTTCGCAGAGCCCCTTCGCCCATGTCAGCCGGATTCGGCCTCGGCCAGGTGCCGCGCGCGAACGAGTCTTCGTCGCGCCACGGAGGGTCTGAAGGGAGTTACTTCGCAAGGGGCTTGGCTACCGACTCGGGTCGGCATGTGCAAGCTGGACGAGTACGGGCTGCCCATTCGGTGCCGGACGGCAGGCCGTCACTGGCACGTTCACCCATCGGATCGCACAGAAGAGGCGAGAGAGATGATCGCTCCAACCGCATGGCAGAAGTCCTCGTTCTCGGGACCGGAAGACAACCAGAACTGTGTACACGTCCGCCTGGCCGCGAGTGGCGAGATCGAGCTCGTCGAGAGCGAGTCGCCCGAGACGGTCATGGCCACGACCCGCGAGAACTTCGCCGCCTTCGTCAAGGGCGTCAAGGCGGGCGAGTTCGATCACCTGCTCAAGGGCTGATCTCGTGACTGATCTCTTCGCCTGATCAGGGTCGCATCCCACGTTCCTCTACCCGATGAGGCCGGGGAACGTGGGATAGGCATATCCACGCCGATGGCCTCGCCCCACCCCCTCCCGGTTTGCCCCCGGCCGCGTGCATCCATTACGACTGCTGAGCGGTCCCGTACAGCGAACCGCGTGGACAACGGCGGGGAGAAGGCGGGCCGGGACATGGGCGGGGAGACGGGCGGGGACATGGCTGACGAGACGAAGGGCGCGTACGACCACGACTACGGGCCGCTGCTGGCGGACGTCGCGGGGAGCGGGCGCCGGTTGAACCGGGACGAGTTGCAGCGGCTGCGCGACTCCGGGGAGCGGGCCGCCGGGGACGGCGAGGCGCTGCGGGCGCTGATCGGCCGGCATCTGGCCGAGGTGCGCACCGCGTGGCCCGAGCGTGCGCTGTCGCGCCGGACCACGCTCGATCTGCTCGCGGTCGTCGAGCAGTCCATCGACGCCCTGTCCGGCGGCTTCGAGCGCGCCCAGCGGCTCGCGGTGCGCCAAGAGGAAGCGGAGCGGCGGGAGTTCATCGACGACCTGCTGCACGGACGCAGCGACCTGGGACGGATAGCCGCCCGGGCCGAGCGCTTCGGCCTGTGGCTCTCGCACGCCCACGCCGTCGCCGTGGCCCGCGGCCCGCAGCCGTACGGCGAGGCCGACCCCGTGACACAGCAGGTGGAACGGGCGATGTTCGGGCGGTTCGGCGACCGGAACATCCTGCTGACCACCAAGGACGGCCGGATGGTGTGCGTCGCGCCGGGCGACCAGCGTGACGTCCTCGCGTACTTCGCCAAGCAGGCGTTCGCCGCCACGGGCGGCGGCCAGGCGGCGATCGGCCGGTCCCAGTCCGGGGCCGGCGGCGTCGTCCACTCGTACGAGGAAGCCCTGCGCGCCCTCGAACTCGCCGACCGGCTCGAACTCGACGCGCCCGTCCTGTACGCGGCCGACCTGCTCGTCTATCCGGTCCTCACCCGGGACCGGCAGGCCATGGAGGACCTGGTGCTCAGCGTCCTCGGCCCGCTGCGGACGGCGCGCGGCGGGGCCGAGCCGCTGCTCGACACGCTGACGGCCTTCTTCGACAGCGGCTGCGTCACCACCCAGACCGCCCAGCGGCTCAATCTGTCGGTCCGGGCGGTCACCTACCGGCTCGACCGGATCCACCGGCTCACCGGCGCCGATCCGGCCGACCCGACGAGCCGCTACACGCTTCAGACCGCCGTGATCGGCGCGCGCTTCCTGGGCTGGCCCGCGAAGGAGATCTGAGCCGGGAGCCGGGTCCGGGCTCGGACCCGCGCGGCCCCGCCCCGCACCCCACTGGGCTGCCTGGAAAGAACCCCAGGGGTGCGAGGTCGGCATAAAGGAGCGGTAAAAACTGCCGGGCTCCGGCAATGCGGCGGAGGCTGTCGGCACGTCAGGATGGTGACAGCGGGGGTACGGAAGTTTCCTCGCTGCCGGGCTCCGGAAGCGTGTGGGGGGAAGAGGGCAACACGCCGACGACGGGCCGGTCGCCGCCTTCGCGCCGCGTCCGTCCGTCCTCGCGCCCTCGCCGTGTCGTCAGCTGTGACGCCGGCACGCACGCTTCCGTTCCCGCCCCGGCTTCGGTTCCCGCCGTCTTCCCCGCGCCCCGCGCTCTCCCGCGCGGGGCGCGGGGACGGCGCCGGGACACCCGTCCTCTTCGCTCGTCGGCTCGTCAGCTCGCTAGGGGGGTTTCCTATGGATGCCATCACCTCAGGTATCGGTGTCGTCATCGCCGTGGTCCTGATCCTCGCCCTCGTCGTCCTGTTCGCGATCAGCAGGCTGTTCCGCAAGGTGGAACAGGGCAAGGCGCTGATCGTGTCCAAGATGCGCAAGGTCGATGTCACCTTCACCGGACAGGTCGTCCTACCGGTCCTGCACAAGGCCGAGGTCATGGACATCTCGGTGAAGACCATCGAGATCTCCCGCACCGGCCGCGACGGCCTGATCTGCAAGGACAACATCCGGGCCGACATCCGGATCTCGTTCTTCGTCCGGGTCAACAAGACCGTCCAGGACGTCGTCAAGGTCGCCCAGGCGATCGGCACGGCGCGGGCCAGCGACCAGCACACCCTCCAGGAACTGTTCAACGCCAAGTTCTCCGAGGCCCTGAAGACCGTCGGCAAGCAGATGGACTTCACCGACCTGTACACGATGCGCGAGGAACTGCGCTTCCGGATCATCGAGATCATCGGCGTCGACCTCAACGGCTACAGCCTGGAGGACGCGGCGATCGACTACCTGGAGCAGACGCCGCTGACCCAGCTCGACCCCGACAACGTCCTCGACGCGCAGGGCATCCGGAAGATCACCGAGCTGACCTCGGTCGAGCACGTGCGGACCAACGAGTTCCGGCGCACCGAGGAGAAGGAGATCACCCGGCAGAACGTCGACGCCCGGGAGGCCATCCTGGAGCTGGAACGCCGCCAGGCCGACGCCGAGATCAAGCAGAAGCGCGAGATCGACACCGTCCGGGCCCGCGAGGAGGCCGAGACGGCCCGGGTGATGGAGGAGGAGCGGCTGCGCGCGCAGAGCGCCTTCCTGCGGACCGAGGAGCAGCTGGGCGTCCAGCGCGAGAACCAGGCCCGAGAGGTCGCCGTCGCGCAGAAGAACCGCGAGCGCGTCATCGCCGTCGAGAACGAGCGGATCGAGAAGGACCGCGTCCTTGAGGTCATCGCCCGCGACCGGGAGACCGAACTGACCCGGATCGCCGCCGAGAAGGAGCTGGAGGCCGAGCGCCGGGAGATCGCCGAGGTCATCCGCGAGCGGGTCGCGGTGGACCGTACGGTCGCCGAGCAGGAGGAGTCGATCAAGCGGCTGCGCGCGGTCGAGGAGGCCGAGCGCGACCGGGCCGCCCTCGTCATCGCCGCCGAGGCCGAGGCGCAGGAGAGGCTGGTCAAGGACATCAAGGCGGCCGAGGCTGCCGAGCAGGCCGCCGTCCACCGCGCGGCCGAGGAGCTGACGCTCGCCGAGGCCCGCAACCAGGCCGCCGAGCTGGACGCCCGCGCCAAGATCCGTCTCGCCGAGGGCATCCAGGCCGAGGCCGCCGCCGAGGGTCTCGCCGCCGCCCGGGTGCGCGAGCAGGAGGCCGCCGCGATCGAGAAGACCGGCCGCGCGGAGGCCGAGGCCACCGAGGCCCGGCTGCGCGCCGAGGCCGAGGGACTGCGGGTCATGGCGCTCGCCGAGGCCGAGGGCCTCACGGAGAAGGCCGCCGCCCTGGAGAAGACCGGCCGCGCCGAGGCCGGGGCGACCGAGGCCCGGCTGCGTGCCGAGGCCGAGGGGCTGCGGGCGAAGTCGCTCGCCGAGGCCGAGGCGATCGGCGAGAAGCTGAAGTCGGAGGCCGCCGGTCTCACCGAGAAGGCCGCCGCCATGGCCGCCCTCGACGAGGCCTCGCGCACCCACGAGGAGTTCCGGCTCCGCCTGGAGGCCGAGAAGGACATCCGGCTCGCCGGGCTCGACGTCCAGCGACAGGTCGCCGAGGCGCAGGCCACGGTCCTCGCCACCGGTCTGGAGCACGCCGACATCAACATCGTGGGCGGCGAGTCGGTCTTCCTCGACCGGCTGGTGCAGTCCGTCTCGATGGGCAAGGCGGTCGACGGGTTCGTCGACAGCTCGCAGACGGCCCAGAGCCTCGCGGGGCCGTGGCTGAACGGGGACCGGCCGTTCACCGAGGATCTGACGAAGGTGCTCGGCTCGCTGTCCACCGCCGATGTCCAGAACCTCAGCGTCTCGGCGCTGCTGTCGAAGGTCATGCGGTCCGGCGTCCTGGACGCGGGAGCGCTCGCCCCGGCCGTCCCGGCCGGCGTCACCCCGGCCGCCTCCGCCGCCCCGGCGGTCGAGGTGAACGCGACGGCCGCCGCGGCCAATTGATCGCCGCTCCCCTTGGCCCGAGGGGGGATCAAGGGGAGCGGACACCCCCCGGGGGAAATCGAGGGGAATCGGGGGAATCGGGGGATGGGGGCCGTGAGGGGCCGGTGCCGGGTACGGGGGTCCCGGCGCCGGCCCCTCGCGGAGGGAACGAGAGAGGTACGGCCAGATGGACACCACCACCGCCACCCAGGCGCGGGACATCCGACAGCAGGACACCCGACAGCAGGACGCCCGCCACCGGGACACCGGGCAGCGGGACACCGGGCAGCGGGACCGGAACGGCGCGCGCGCCCAGGCGCCCGGCGTCGACGAGGACGCGTACGCGGTGCTCCGCGACCGGCTCGTCGCCCAGGCGGCCGAACTCGCGGCCCGCGCCGAGGCGTTGAACGAGGCCAGGACCCGGACCTTCGGCTCCGGAGAGCTCGAACTCATCGGCACCGGGCAGCTGCGGACCGCCGACCCGTGCGTCCTGACGGACCTGGTGACCGTCGACCCCGCGGCCGGTCTGCTGCTGGCCGGCCGTACCCGCCCCGCCGCTGCCCCGAGTGGCGGCGAGCCGCGCGTCTGCGATGTCTTCGCCCTGTACGACCGGGAGTTCGAGGTCCTGCCCGAGGACGCCGTGCCCGGCCTGCTCGACGACCCGGCCTTCGTCCGCGAGTTCACCGCGCTGCACCGCTACTTCCAGGGCGCCCGGCTGGTCCGGCTGCGCCGCGCCGAGGGGCGGCTGCTCGCCGTCTTCCGTACCGCGAAGGGCGGTTCTGCGCCGGCGGCCGGGTCCACCTCCACTTCCGCATCCGGCTCGGGCTCCGGCTCCGGACTCGGCTCCGGTGAGGGCGCCGAGGATCTGCGGGTGCTGCGCTGGGAGGCCGGCCCGTCCGGTACGTACCGCTTCCTCGACGCCCGGGGCGAGCGTGATCTCGCCGCCCTCACCCCGCCCGCCCAGGACGTCGAGTGGCGGCGCACCGGCCGCGACGACCAGGTGCCCGGCCGGCACCCTCATGTCTCCCTCGGCGGACGGCTGTTCGTCTCCACCGTCGGCGGCACGCTCACCCTCAAGACGGTGGACGACACCGAGACCCGCGAGGGCGTGTACGCCGAGCCGGTCGACGAGCCGCTCCAGGCGCTCGCCGACGCCGAGGTCGCGTACGCCGCCGTGGGCCCGCTGCTCCTGGTGCGGGTCCGCCCGTACAAGGAGGAGACCGTCCGCCACCTGGTCTTCCACACCCTCACCGGCGAGACGGTCCGGCTCGACGGGCTCGGCCAGGCGTGTCTGCGGCTGCCCGACGACCGGGGCGTGGTGTTTCCGGGCGGCTACTGCCTGGCCGACGGTACCGTGCGGACCTTCGACACGGACACCACCGGGCTCGTGTACGACGGCTCGGTCGCCTCCCCGCACGGCGAGGACGTCCTGTACACCTTCCGCTCGCCGGACGACGGGCGCGGCCTGCTGCTCCCGTACAACAGGGTCCGCGAGACGTCCCCCCGCCCGGTCACCGGGCGCGGGCACGCGCTGCTCGACGACGGCACCATGGTGGTGCTGCGCGCGGGCGGTACCGAGGCGGGCCGGGTGCACACCGCGCAGGTGTGGCGGACCCCGTTCACGGCCGACACGTACGCGGCCCACCCGGCCGGCGCCGAGGCCGGCACCGAGGCCGGCACCGAGGCCGGCGCCGAGGCCGACGGGCCGCTCGTCCGGATCGGCAACGCCGACCTGGTCCGGGGCATCTCCGACTGTCTCGCCATCGCCCGCCTGGCCACGGAGACCACCCCGGCGGCGCCCGCCTCCGCCGCCGCCGACCCGGCCGAGGCCACGGGTCCGTCGGGCGCTGCGGGTGCGGGGTCCGGGCAGGCGTACGAGGCGCTGGCCGCCGCCTGCGCCCGCGCCGCCGACCTCCACCACTGGCTCGGCGACCCCGGCACCGGCGATCTCGCCGCTCCGCTCGACGCGGTGCGCGTCACCGCCGCCCAGGTGCTCGCCGAGTTCGAGACGGTGACCGCCCTCGCGGGCCGGGCCGCCGACGCCCTCGCCGAGGCCGAGCGCGACCTCACTCGGCTCGTCCGGCAGGTCCGCGGCGAGTCTCCGGCCACGGCCGGGGAGTGGATCTCCCGGCTCACCGCCCTGCGCCGCGCCCAGGGCCGGCTGCTCACCGTCCGCGAACTGCGCTACGCCGACACCGACGCCGTCGACGCCCTGGCCCGCCGCACCGACGACGACCTCGCCTCGGCCGCCCAGCGGGCCGTCGCCTTCCTCCGCCGCGACGACGCCTTCACCGAGCAGGCCGCCGAGGCGGACCGGCTCACCGACGCCGCGGCCGGGACGGGAACCGTCGCCGAGACCCGCGCGCTCGGCGAGCGCGTCGACGAGCACACCGCCGGGCTGCGCACCCTCAGCGAGGTCGTCGCGGGCCTCGACATCGCCGACGCCACCGTCCGCACCGGGATCCTGGAGCGGATCGCGGACGTCCTCGGCGGGGTCAACCGGGCCCGGGCCACGCTCGCTTCGCGCCGCGCGGAACTCCTGGACCAGGAGGGGCGGGCCGAGTTCACCGCCGAGTTCGCGCTGCTCGCGGAGTCCGTCACCGGCGCGCTCGCCGACGCCGCCACCCCCGAGGACTGCGACACCCGGCTCGGCGGACTGCTGCTCCAGCTGGAGAACCTGGAGTCCCGCTTCGCCGAGCACGACGGCTTCCTCGGTGAACTCGGCGACAAGCGCGTCGAGATCCACGACGCGTTCGCCGCCCGCCGGCAGACCCTCACCGACGCCCGCGCCCGCCGCGCCGAGCGTCTCGCCGAATCGGCCGTCCGGGTCCTCGCGTCCGTGACCCGGCGGGCCGCGCAGCTCGGCAGCGACGAGGACGTCCACACCTACTTCGCCTCCGACCCGATGGTCGCCAAGGTCCGCCGGACCGCCGACGAGCTGCGCGAACTCGGCGACCAGGTAAGGGCCGAGGAACTCGCGGGCCGGCTCGCCGCCGCCCGGCAGGAGGCCGGGCGGGCGCTGCGCGACCGGGCCGATCTGTACGACGGCGGCGGCGACACCATCCGGCTCGGCCGGCACCGCTTCGCCGTCCAGCGCCAGACGCCCGAACTCACCCTGGTCCCGCAGGGCGACGCCCTCGCCTTCGCGCTGACCGGCACCGACTACCGCGTGCCCGTCGACGACCCGGAGCTGACGGCGGCCCGCCCGTACTGGAGCCGGTCCCTGCCGTCGGAGTCGCCGGACGTCTACCGCGCCGAGTACCTGGCGGCCCGGCTGCTCGCCGAGCACGGCGCCGACACCCTGGCCGCCCTGGCCCTGGCGGACGCCGAGGGAGGTGCGCCGGCCGGCGAGCCGGGTGCCAAGGAAGGCGGCGGGGCGGACGGCAAGGCGGGCGGTACGTCGGGCGACGGTCTCGCGGCGCTCGTCCGGCGGGCCGCCGAAGCCGCGTACGACGAGGGGTACGAGCGCGGGGTCCACGACCACGACGCGACGGCCGTCCTGCGCGCCGTGCTGCGGCTCGGCGAGGGCGCCGGAGTGCTGCGCCACCCGGCGGCGGCCCGCGCCACCGCCCAGTTCTTCTGGGCGCACACGGCCGATAAGGACTCCCGCGCCCGCTGGCAGCGCAGCGCCGTCTCGCTGACCCGGGCCCGTGACCTGTTCGGCGCGGCCCCGGCGCTCGACGCGCTGCGCGCCGAACTCGCCGAGGAGATCGGCGACCCTGCCGCCGCCGCGTACCTGGTGGAAGAGCTGGCCGCGCCGCGGGAAGGGTTCGCGGTCTCGGCCGAGGCCCGTACCCTCCTGGAGAAGTTCCGCCGGGCGGTCGGCACCACCGCGTACGACGAGGACGTCCGCGCTCTGGCGGACCCCGCCGCCCGCCGCCGGCTCGTCGAGGGCTGGCTGCACGCCTACGCGACCGCGTCCGGCGAGGCGGCCGGGGACACCGCGAACGGCGTCCTCGCCGAAGCGGCCGCCGTCGAACTCTGCCCGGAACTCGGCCACTACGACGTCGAGAGCACGACCACGACGACCGTCACCGGTCTGCTCGGCGCCCACCCGCGCCTGAACGGGCGGACGCTGGACCTCGATCTCGCCGAATTCCTGCACCGCACCGCCGAGTTCACCGCCCACGACGTCCCGGCCTTCCGCGCCTACCAGCGCCGCCGCGCCGAACTCGTCACCGCCACCCGCGCCCGGCTGCGACTGGACGAGCACAAGCCGCGCGTCATGTCGTCCTTCGTTCGGGGCAGGCTCGTCGACGAGGTCTACCTGCCGCTGATCGGCGACAACCTCGCCAAGCAGCTCGGCGCGGCAGGCGACGCCAAGCGTTCCGACACCCACGGCCTGCTGATGCTGCTGTCGCCGCCCGGCTACGGCAAGACGACCCTGGTCGAGTACGTCGCCGACCGCCTCGGCCTGCTCCTGGTGAAGGTCGACGGCCCGGCCCTCGGCCGCGCCACCACCTCCCTGGACCCGGCCGAGGCGCCCGACTCGGCGGCCCGGCGCGAGCTGGAGAAGATCGCCTTCGCGCTGGCGGCGGGCAACAACGTGATGCTGTACGTGGACGACATCCAGCACTGCTCGCCGGACTTCCTGCAAAAGTTCATCCCGCTGTGCGACGCCACCCGCACCCTCGCCGGGCACGACCTGCGCGGCAAGCGCTTCGCCGTCTGCATGGCCGGCAACCCCTACACCGAGTCCGGCGGCCGCTTCCGCGTCCCCGACATGCTCGCCAACCGCGCCGACGTGTGGAACCTCGGCGACGTCCTGACCGGCAAGGAGGACGCGTTCGCGTTCAGCTTCGTCGAGAACGCCCTCACCTCCCACCCCGACCTCGCTCCGCTCGCGGGCCGCGACCGCGCCGACATCGCGCTCCTGGCCCGGCTCGCCGCCGGTGACCCGCTCGCCGACCGGACCCGGCTCCAGCACCCTTACGCGCCCGTCGAGTTGGACCGCCTGCTGGCCGTCCTGCGGCATCTGCTCACGGCCCGCTCCACGGTGCTCGCCGTCAACGAGGCGTACATCGCCTCCGCCGCCCAGGCCGACGAGGCGCGCACCGAACCGCCGTTCCGGCTCCAGGGCTCGTACCGCAACATGAACAAGATCGTGGCCCGGATCTCCCCGGCCATGAACGACGCCGAACTCGCCGCCGTCGTCGACGACCACTACACCGCGGAGGCCCAGACCCTCACCGGCGGCGCCGAGGCCAACCTGCTCCGGCTGGCCGCGCTGCGCGGCACGCGCACCCCCGAACAGGACGCCCGCTGGCGGGACATCGTCGCCGCGGACGCCCGCGGCCGCGCGCTCGGCGGCGCGCCCGACGACCCGCTGGGACGCGCGGTCGCCGCCCTCGGTCTGCTCGCCGACCGCGTCGCGGCCGTCGAGACCGCGATCACCCGCGCGGCCGACCCGCGCCACCTCCTCGCGCGGCCCGCGTCGCCCGCACGGCACGCGCGGGGCCCGGCGGAGACGGGCGGGGCGGACCACGGGACGCACCCTGGGACGCACCCCGTGGCGGGCCCCGGGGCGGGGGAGGTGGGCGGCGCGGCCTGACCTGGCGGTGGCCTTATCGTGGCTTCGGATCGTGAGGTGCGGAGGGGCACGCGGGCACACGAGGGGGAGGGGTCGCCGTGGCACGACAGGAACGGGCCGTGCGCACACGGCGGAAGATCCTGCTCGCCGCGGCCGGACTGTTCGACGAGGTCGGCTACGAGGCGGCGACGATCGCGGAGGTGCTGCGGCGGTGCGGGGTCACCAAGGGTGCCCTGTACTTCCACTTCTCCTCCAAGGAGGAGCTGGCCCAGGAGGTCCTCGCCTGGCAGGCCGCCCTGTTCCCCTCGGTGCCGCCGCGTCCGCTGCTGCTCCAGACGCTGATCGACGAGGCGCTGGTACTGGCCCATCTCCTCGGCACCGGCGACCCGTTGACCTGCGGCAGCGTGCGGCTCGTCGTCGACCAGGGCTCGCCTCACGACGGCCTCGACCGCCGGGCCCCGATGCGCGCCTGGATCGACCGCGTCGCGGATCTGTTCACCCGCGCCCGGACGGCCGGTGAGCTGCTGCCCCATGTGGACGTGCCCGCCACGGCCCATCTGCTCGCGGCCTCGTTCACCGGCGTGCAGGTGTTCTCCAAGGTCATGACGGGGCACGCCGACATGGTGGAGCGGGTATCCGATCTGCTGCGGACGACGATGGGTTCCGTCGCCGTGCCGGGCGTCCTCGTCCGGCTCGACTTCTCCCCGTCCCGCGCCCGGCCCGCGCACGAGGAGGCCCTGTGGGCCGTCGGTGTCTGGCCGATGTCCCCGGATATCCCGGCGTAGTGACGGAGTATCAATTTTCTCGGACCCTTCCGGGTCGGAGCCGACTGGGGTGGTTTGTTACAGTTCGCGCAATGTCCGCGTGAACAGGCGTGGCCATCCCAACGGCGCAGCGACGGAGTCCTCTTGGCCAGGCAGATGCGGGCGATCCGGACGCGTGAGGCCCTGGTCGAGTCGGCTGCCGCGCTCTTCGACAGGGACGGCTTCGACATCGCTTCGCTCGCGACGATCAGCGCCCGCGCCGGAGTCAGCAGCGGCGCCCTGAACTTCCACTTCCCGAGCAAGGTGGAGCTGGCCGAGGCGGTCGTCGAGGCCGCCGCCGAACGGCTCGTACGGATCATGCGGGACCGCGAAGTGCCCTCCCTCCAGACCGTGATCGACGCCAGCCACGAACTTGTCCGGGGCCTTCGCGCCGACGCCGTCCTGCGCGCGGGCTTCGCGCTGAGCGGCTGCCGCCGGGCCCGCCGCCGCGCCTGCGCGCCGGAGCCGGCCGACGGGCCTCGTACCGCAGCCGGTCACGGCCCCGGCGCCTCTCCCGATCCCGACCCCGCCGCCTACTCCGGGCCCGCCCCTGTCCCCGCCCCCGCCCCCGCCGCCGACTCCGGTCCCGGCACGGATCTGCGGCGGCTGTGGTGCGGCTGGGTCGAGTCGGTCGTGGCCCGGGCCGAACGCGAAGGCCAGCTCGCGCCGGACGTGACGGCCGAGGAGGTCGCCGAGACGGTCGTCACGGTCGCCACCGGGCACACGGTCCTCGCCCACCACGACCCGCGCTGGCTGGAGACCGCCCCGCTGACCCGCTTCTGGGCGCTCCTGCTGCCGCGCGTGGTGGGCACGGGGCGGGCCGGGCTCTTCGTGGCCTCGGGCCGGCGAGAGCGGGAACTGGAGCCGGAGCCGGAGCCGGATCCGGAGCCCGGATGGGAACGGGGGCCTGAGCCGGAGGCGCCCTGGCGCTGCGGTGGACGCGGGGTGCCGGTGACGGTGGGCGGCGAGGTCTGACCTGCCGGGACCGTCGCGCCAGGCCTGAGGTGCCAAGTCCGCTGCGTCAGATCCGAGTTGAGAAGGTGGGAACTCAACGCCGGGAGACCCGGACCCGGTAGCCGCCCGAGGTCTCGTCCTTGTCGGCGACGGTGACCCGGATGCCCGCGGCGCGGTCGGTGAAGGATTCGCCCGGCCCGTAAGGGGCGTCCGACAACTCCGAGTGGACGTTGGGCCGTCGGGTGCAGCCGTTGCTGCCGCGGGTGCTGTCGGTGACGGTGACCGGCCCATGTCCGGTGTCCACGTCCGTGTCGACGCGGTAGACGAGGACGCCCGGCTTGCAGACCGCCTCGTCGTTGCCCCCGCGGGTGCGGACCTCGATCGCGTAGCCGGAGGTGGCGGAGAGCGGTACGAAGACCAGTTTGGGGCCGCCCGCGACGGCCAGCGGGGTGAGCGTGTACTCGAATTCGCCGGTCCGGGCGGCGCAGCCGACCTGCTCGTTGTCGAGCCAGCCCAGCTTCCACTTGTGCCAGCCCAGCATGTCGTTGTTGGCCCCCCAGTCCTCCGACATGATGTCCCAGTGCCCGACGGTGCCGCCGCCGTCCGCCGTGTAGAGGTCGGGCAGTCCGAAGACATGGCCGTTCTCGTGCGGGAGCACGCGGTAGCCGGTCTCGTCGTAGGCGCCGGAGCCGTCGTCCTGACGGCTGTAGACGAAGGATGTGTTGGACAGCGCGACGCCGTCGGCGTAGGGCGCCTCGTCGTTGCCGGAGAAGGTCACGGACAGGACGGTGTCCAGGGCGGACGGGCCGGCGTTCGGTGTCATGAGGACGTTGACCAGGTCGTACGAGCTGAAGTCCACCCGTGAGTCGGCCGCCTTGACGATGTCCTCGACGAGCGAGCGGTAGCCCGGCTCGTAGGGGGAGCCGCGCCCGACCGCGTACGAGCTGAAGGGGTGGGGCATCCGCAGCCAGTCGGGTATCGGGGCCTCGGGCCGGTAGACGAGCCGACCGTAGGAGCTGGCCTTGAACCACTCGGCGGTCTGCGGGAAGAACTCGCGGTAGCGGCTCATGGCCGTGCCCTGACCTGGCGCGTCGGGGAAGTCGACCATCAGGTTGAGGGCCCGGACAGGTCCGGTGGAATGTACGTACCCGGGCGCCGTGGGCACCCCCTCCGACATTTGCACACCCATCGTCGTGGCGATCCGGCACGGCACGAGGGACTGCTTCCCGTGCCCGGCGGCCACCGGCCCCGACGAGGCGGGCGCCGGGCCGGTCAGCGCGCCGTCGGCCGTCGCGAGGGCGGCGAGCAGGAGCGTAGCGGCCGAGGCCAGGACGACGGGCCTGCGTATCCGCCGGGGGCTGTCCTGCATCCGGTCGCCTCTCGCCTGTCACACAGCCGGTCGACCGCGTGCAGCGCGTGCGGGAGGTGCGGGGTGAGCGGTACGCGCGTGCCGCGGGTGCCGCGCGGGACGCGGCGCTTCGATCAGCCTGTGACGAGGGGGCCGGGTACGCGCGCGGGGTGGGCCGAGCAGGTGATACGGGCGGTGGGGGCGTTACGGGCGGGGCGGGGCGGTGCGGGTGATGCGGGTGATGCGGGCGGTACGGGCCGGCCGGGTGGTACGGGCCGACCGTGCGATTCGGCCCGGCCCCGGGACCGCCGGTGCGAAGTCCGGTGCTCCGGGTCAGCGCAGCCAGGGCAGGTCGGCGTCCGGCCCCTGCGGCTGGAGCCCCTCGGCGACCGTCCGCATGATCGCGCCGAGCTGCTCGGCCTGTTCGGGCGTGAGCCGGTCGAAGAGGGCCTGCCGTACGGCGTCGACGTGCCCGGGCGCGGTACGGCGCAGCACCTCCTCGCCCTCGGCGGTGAGCACGGCGAGCTGCCCGCGTTTGTCGGAGGGGCAGTCCTCGCGGTGGACCCAGCCGTGCTGCTCCAGGCGGGCGACGGCGTGCGAGAGCCGGGACCGGGTGATCTTCGCGTCCTTGGCCAGCTCCGTCATGCGCATCCGGCGCTCCGGCGCCTGGGAGAGCTGGACGAGCAGCCCGTAGTAGAGGTGGGGCATCCCGGCGTCGCGCTGCAGCTGGCGGTCGAGATGGTCCTCCAGGAGGGTGGTGGCGTGCAGGTAGGCGCGCCAGGTGCGCTGTTCCCCGTCGCTGAGCCAGCGGAGTTCCGTCATGATCCCACCGTACAACCGTTCCTTGAATGTTGAACTAGATCCGGTTTAAGGTGTAACGCAAAGCTTGAACTTTCAAGAAAATCTCGCGGATCAGGCGGCGGAGCAAGCCCTCGCGGATCACGCCCGAGTCGAAGCCCAAGGAGGCGGACGCCCGCCATGGACGCAGCAACCGGCGCCACGCTCGACCAGCCCGTCCCGGCCCCCGCCGGGACGCTCACCCCCGCCCCGGCCCCGGCCCGGATGCCGGCCCTTTACCTCTCGCACGGCGCCCCGCCGCTCGCCGACGACCCCGTCTGGCCCGGCGAACTGGCCGCCTGGTCGGCCGGGCTGCCCCGCCCCACCGCCGTCCTCATGGTCTCCGCGCACTGGGAGGAGGCCCCGCTGGCCCTCGGCGCCACCGAGACCGTGCCGCTCGTGTACGACTTCTGGGGCTTCCCCGAGCACTACTACCAGGTCCAGTACGCGGCCCCCGGCGCGCCCGCGCTCGCCGAATCCGTCCGCAAGCTGCTGCGCGCCCCCGGTGCGCCGGTCCAGGACACTCCCGACCGGGGGCTCGACCACGGTGCGTACGTCCCGCTCGTCGAGATGTACCCGGACGCCGACATCCCCGTCCTCCAGATCTCCCTCCCCACCCTCGACCCGCGCCGGCTCATGGACATCGGCCGCAAGCTCGCCCCGCTGCGCGACGAGGGCGTCCTGATCGTCGGCAGCGGCTTCTTCACCCACAACCTGGCCGCCCTGCGGCACCAGGGGGTGCCCGGCTGGTCGGCCGAGTTCGACGCGTGGGGGCGCGAGGCGCTCGCCGCGCGCGATGTCGACGCCCTGCTCGACTTCGAGCACAAGTCCCCGTCCGGCCGCCTCGCCCACCCGCGCACCGAACACTTCGCCCCGCTCTTCGTCACCCTGGGCGCGGCCGACGCGGCGGGCGATCTCGACGCGCAGCGCAGTGTCATCGACGGCTTCTGGATGGGCCTGGCGAAGCGCTCGGTGCAGTTCGGCTGACGGCCCCGGTGGCGGTCCCCGGCGCTCCCGGGCGCCCGGTCGGCGCTCCTCAGTGCTTCTCTGTGCTTCTCGGCGCCCCTCAGCGTTTCTCGTCGAGTCGCTTCTCGTACCAGGCCACATCCCAGTAGCGGCCGAATTTCCGACCCGCCTCCCCGAACGTGCCGACGAGGCGGAAACCGAAGCGCGCGTGCAGACGGTCCGAGGCCTCGTTCGGCCGGGTGATCCCCGCGTACGCCCGATGCACGTCCTGTGTGGCCAGGGCGGTGAACAGCTCCTCGTACAGAAGTGTCCCGACGCCACGTCCGCTCGCGGTGGGGGAGAGATACACGCTCACCTCCACCGAGGTGTCGTACGCCGCCTTCGCTCGGAAGGGGCCGCTGGTCGCGTAGCCCAGGATCTCGCCGGTCTGGCGGTCCTGGGCAACCAGAAGGTGGTGCGGGCCGTCTTCGAGACGGGAGCGGAGCCAAGGAAGCCGCTGCTCCGGAGTGAAGGGCTCCGTGTCGAATGTGACCGCGGTCTCACGCACATAGTGGTTGTAGAGATCCGTCAGAGCGCCGAGATCATCCTCTGCGCCTGCTCTGACCTGCACATCCTTCGACCGCATGACCCGCTCCTCCAGCCGTTCGGCGACGCGATGGCCGCGCAGGATACTGCATGATCACGAAAATCCTGTGCCGCGTGGGAATTCTGTCCTGATTCCAGTCGTTGTTTCCGTCGGATGCAGGGCACCCGAAAGGGTGTCGCGACCTACTCAGCAAGGGAGCACGCATGGCAACCCGTGCCGTCGCCCGTCGCCAGACCTCCGCCAAGAGCGGAGCAAGCCGGGCCAGCAGCGTTCGCGTCGTGGGCGGGGAGATCGCCGACCGCGACCTGGTCGGCATGTACCTCGACGAGATCGCGCGTACGCCCCTGCTCGACGCCGCCAAGGAGGTCGACCTCTCCCAGGCCATCGAGGCGGGCGTCTACGCCCGGCAGATCCTCGACGGCGAGGCCGAGACCAAGGCGGGTGGAGCCTCCCGGGAGGAACTGGAAGCCCTGGTCGCCGAGGGTGAGCGCGCCAAGGATCTCTTCATCAAGTCCAACCTCCGGCTGGTCGTCGCCGTCGCCCGCCGCTACCCGCGCAGCGGCCTGCCGCTGCTCGACCTGATCCAGGAGGGGAACGCGGGCCTGGTGCGCGCGGTCGAGAAGTTCGACTACGCCAAGGGCTTCAAGTTCTCCACTTACGCCACCTGGTGGATCCGCCAGGCCATCACCCGCTCCATAGCCGACCAGTCCCGCACCATCCGGCTGCCCGTCCACCTGGTGGAGGAGCTGGGCCGGATCCGCCGTGTCCAGCGCGAGTTCAACCGCGAGCACGGCCGCGAGCCCGAGCCCGCCGAGATCGCCGCCGAGCTGGATTCCACCCCGGAGCGGGTCATCGACGTCCTCGACTGGGCGCGCGACCCGGTCTCCCTCAACATGTCCGTGGACGACGAGGGCGAGACGCAGTTCGGCGACCTCCTGGAGGACACCTCGGCGGTCTCGCCGGAGCAGTCCGTCCTCACGCTGCTCCGCAGCGAGGAACTGGAGGACCTCATCGGCAAGCTCGACCACCGCACCGCCTCCATCATCCGGATGCGTTACGGCATCGAGGACGGCCGCGAGCGCACCCTCACGGAGGTCGGCAAGGAACACGGTCTGACCCGTGAGCGCATCCGCCAGATCGAGAAGCACGCGCTGCTGGAACTGAAGAAGATGGCGACGGACACGGGCTTCGACGCGGTGGCCTGAGTCGGAAAGGGCTCCATCCCTCGGGAGAGGGGCGGAGCCCTTTACTTCAGCCCCGTATCCCCGTATCCCCGTATCCCCGCAGCCCCGCGCAACCGCGCCCCCGTGCCACGCGCCCGCGCAGCGCACCGCTACCCCACCGCCGCCCCCAGCCGCCCCGCCACATCCCTCGCATGCGCCACCAACGACTCCGGCCCATGCACCCGGAACCCCACCCCCACCAGCGCCAACCGCACCACCAGCCACTCCGCCGAGTCCACGGTCCGCACCCGCACCCTGCACCGTCCTTCGCCCTCGGCCACCGGCGCCAGATGCGACGGCAGCCGCCCCGCCACCACCTCCACCGGCGCGTCGAAGGTGACGTCCAGGTCCAGTTCCGGCTTGGCCCGGGACATGGAGCGCGTCATGTACGCCGCCGCGTCCCCCGCGGGCAGCTCGCGCGGCGTGAAGCGCGCGCCCGTGGCGAAGGGGTCGCTGATCCGGTCGACGCGGAAGGTCCGCCAGTCCTCGCGCCCGAGGTCGTAGGCGACGAGGTACCAGCGGTATCCGGTGGACACCAGCCGGGACGGTTCCACGAGCCGTTTCGTCTCGGCGCCGTCGCCCGCCTGGTAGCCGAACCGCAGCCGTTCCTGACCGGTCACGGCGCCGGCGAGGGTGGTGAGGGTCTGGGGCGCGACGGTGGCGCCGTCGCCGCGGGTGAGCGGGATCGTGGCGTTCTGGAGGGTGGAGACGCGGTGCCGGAGCCGGGACGGGAGGACCTGTTCCAGCTTGGCGAGGGCGCGGACGGACGCCTCTTCGACGCCTTCGATGGCGTGTCCGGCGCCCGCGCGCAGTCCGACGGCGATGGCGACGGCTTCCTCGTCGTCGAGGAGGAGCGGGGGCAGGGCGGTGCCGGCGACGAGCCGGTATCCGCCGAGTGCGCCTTTGGTCGCTTCGACCGGGTAGCCGAGGTCGCGGAGCCGGTCGATGTCCCGCCGGATGGTGCGCGGGGAGACGTCGAGCCGGTCGGCCAGTTCGCTGCCGGGCCACTCGCGCGGGGTCTGGAGGAGGGACAGCAGGTTGAGGAGTCGTGCCGGAGTGTCCGTCATGGGTCCAGGATGCGGTCGAACGAGGACACGAGCTGACCTATATGGCCTCTAGGTTTCTTCGTATGAGTTCACACGCCGCCGTTCAGGCGCCGGACCCCGCGACCACCGCCACCGCCCCTGGCGGCGCTCCCGCACCTGCCACCGCTTCTGCCACCGCTCCCGTCGACCTGGCCGGCTCCGTTGGCCCTGCCGATCCTGCCGATCCGGTCGATCCCGCCGATCGCCGCCGCTGGATAGCCCTCGCGATCGTCATGACGGCCGCGTTCATGGACCTGGTCGACGCCACGATCGTCAACATCGCGATCCCGAGCATCGAGCGCGACCTGGGCGCGACCTTCGGCGCGATTCAGTGGATCACCGCCGGTTACGCGCTCGCGTTCGCCGCGGGCCTGATCACCGGCGGCCGACTCGGCGATATCTACGGCCGCAAGCGGCTCTTCCTCGCCGGCACCGCCGGCTTCACCCTGGCGTCCGCGCTGTGCGGTGTCGCCGCGAACCAGGAGATGCTGGTCGGCTCGCGCCTGCTCCAGGGCGCGGCAGCGGCGATGATGGTGCCGCAGGTGCTGTCGATCGTGCACGTCACGTTCCCGGCGCACGAGCGCGGCAAGGTCTTCGGCCTGTTCGGCGCGATCATCGGCCTGGGCGCGGTGTCCGGTCCGCTGCTCGGCGCGCTGCTGACCCAGTGGAACATCGCGGGCCTGGAGTGGCGTCCGATCTTCCTCATCAACCTGCCGGTCGGCGTCGCGGCCCTGATCCTGGGCCGCCGTTTCATCGCCGAGTCCAAGGCCCCGAAGGCGCTCCGCCTGGACCTGGTGGGCGTGGTCCTGGTGACGGGCGCGCTGCTGATGCTGATCTACCCGCTGACCCGCGGCCGCGAGCTGGGCTGGCCGCTGTGGGGTCATCTGATGATGGCGGGCAGCCTGGTCGTGTTCGGTGTGCTGGTCGCGTACGAGAAGTACAAGGCGCGCAAGGACGGCTCGCCGCTCGTCGAGCTGTCGCTGTTCCGGGTCCCGTCGTTCGCGGCGGGCATCGCGGTGCAGCTGACGTTCGGTGTCGTGATGGGCATCTTCTTCCTGGTGTGGACCCTCTACATGCAGATCGGTCTGGGCTGGAGCCCGCTGAAGGCGGGCCTGACCGGGGTGCCGTTCTCGGTGGCCGTGTCCACGGCGGCGGGTCTGTCGGTGCAGCAGCTGGTGCCGCGCTTCGGCCGCAAGGTGCTGCAGACGGGTGCGCTGACCATGGCGGCGGGCATCCTGCTCTACCTGTTCGAGGCGGGCCGCTACGGCACCGGCATCCAGCCCTGGCAGATGATCCCGCCGCTGGTGGTGATGGGTCTCGGCATGGGCCTGATCGTGGCTCCGCTGACGGACGCGGTGCTGTCGGGGGTGCCGCGCGAGCACGCCGGTTCGGCCTCCGGCCTGATCAACACCACCGGGCAGATGGGCAACGCGCTCGGCCTCGGTCTGGTGTCGGTGGTGTTCTTCGGGTCGATCGACGAGAAGCGGCTGGCGGCGGTGCCGGCGGAGACGGGCGACGCGTTCGTCGGGGCGTTTCGGAACTCGCTGGGCTGGACGGTGGCGGTGCTCGCCGCCATCTTCCTGGTGATGTTCGCGCTGCCGGCCAAGCCGCAGCAGCACCTGGAGGGCGGCGAGGACGAGCCGGGTGCGGAGCCGGGCACGGAGCCGGGTGCGGCGAGCGCCGAGGAGCCGAAGGCGCCGGTGCTGGTCTCCTGAGCGGGAGCGGGTCCGGCGTCCTGGCCGGGAACGGCTGAGAGGCCCAGGGGAAGTCGAGGGACGGTGTTGCCATCAAGGGCGCGCCGCCCCTCACTCGTTCCCGGGCCTCTTGTGCGCCCCATGCGCCCCACGTGCCCCGGGCACCCCCTGCACCGCGGGCACCCTGCGCCCCGGACGCCCACTCCGGCCCGCCCCGCCCCCGCGCCACGTGGGGCGGGGGCGGGACGAGCCGGAGTGCGGGGTGTCAGCGGACCCGGGCGCGGGACTCCATGGCCTCGCGGGCGGCGCGCTCGCTCTCGTACACCTCGCACATGTGCCGGCCGTCGGGGGTCGCCGTGTGCTCGACCTCCCACAGGCTGACCTCGCTGCCGTCGAGCAGCAGGAACTGGTGCTCGTAGAGGGTGAAGCCGGCGTCCCGGCCGCCCTCCACGGGACACTGGCGCCCGAGAGCCTGGGTGATGTGGTGCGCGAACGCGAGCCGCAGCCGGCGCGCGGTCGCCTCGCCCGGCCGGTCCGCGTTCTCCGCGCGACGCAGCACCCGGCGGGCGTGGTCGTCGGAGTTGTCCGGCACGTACATGCGCGGCTGAGCCTGTATCGGGTGGGTGAACAGCGAGTTCAGCGACTCGAGATCGTCGTCCTCGTCCGCCGGCGCGCCGTCGGAGTGCTCCACCGACCAGTGCGGCGACGGGCCGTCCGGAAGCCGGGACGCGGCGAGCCGCACCTCGGCCTCCTCCGTGTACAGCTCGTGCTGCTCGGCGCCGTCCCGGCCGCAGTTGTGCACCAGCTCCCACAGTCCGAGCGCCGAGCCGTCGGGGAGCAGGTAGGTGTGGCGGTACGTCGTGCGGTGCAGCGTCGCGCTGTGGTGCGAGGAGTACAGCGCGCTGGAGTGGGCCAGGGCCGTCTCCAGGCGCTCGATCACGGAGTCGGGCAGATCGAAGGAGTTGAGCGCCCGGCCGAGGAGTCGCTCAAGCTGGGTCTCGGTCGTCTCGTACGGATCGGGGGAAGGATCCTTCGGATCGTTCAAGAGGGTCTCCAGGCCGTCGCCGCATGTCACTTGGTGCTTGCTCAACGTAGCCCTTGGGGCTGACATCGTGTCCGGCGTTCGGAAAAACGAGGGGGGCACACGATGAGTTCCCGCGCCCCCCGTGCGTCTTCTTCAACTTCCCTTGGTATACCCCCAGTCGGCTTCCGCGGCTAGTCGCCGGACAGCGTGCCGCGCGTGTCGACGGCGTGTCGCCCGGACGGAACCCATCGTTCCGCCGTCTCGCGCGATCCGGCCCCGGCCCGGGAACCGGCCGCCGCATCACCGCCCAGCTCGCGATACGCGGTGCGGGGCACCGCTCGCGCCCACTCCCTGGTGGCGAGGGCGGGCGGGGCGCGGAGAAGAGCGCGAACGGCCCTGTGCGCGCCCGCCGCGAGACCCTCGCAGTGCGCCGACTGCCGCCGTATCACGGGCAGTTCAGGTGTGTCGGGCCGTGTGGGTGAAGCCGCGCCCCTCCGTGGAGGGGGTCGGGAGGGCGCGCACGGCGCGTGTGATGCCGTCGTGCGCCGTCCCTGCGACCTTCTGCGCCTGTGCGCGGGCCCCCGCCTCGCGCCGGGGTGCGCGGTGGCCCTCCCCGTGCGCCGATTCCGGCCCCGCCTCCGTGCCCGACCCCTACCCCGCGTCCGGCTCCGTGTCGCGCCCCGCGCGCCTGGCCGACCCGAAGGCCGGCCGCGTCCGCCGGTTCACTCCGGGGCCACTCCCGGGTCCGCTCGCCGGCTACTCCCGGGACCGATTTTTGGTCCACCTTCGAGTCCGTCATCGTGCGGATGCCCGGTCATGCCATTCGCGTACGGAGATGTCAGAACTTGGGCCCCAGATATGTACCGCCCGAGGCGCTGGATCACGGTACCGGTGATCCAGCGCCCGTCCGGCGAGGCCAGGAACGCCCCCGGGTCGGCGATGCCCTCCAGCTGCCCCACCCACGGCAGCGCCTGCCCGGCGAGCGGCATCCGCTCCGGTTCCGGCGACGCGGCCGGCCGTGCCGTGAGCCCGGCGGTCTCCGTGGGTCCCGGCACGACCGTGTCGACGGTGATCCGCCGGCCGCCGACGACGTTCGCGAGCGTGCGGGTGAAGGTCTCCCTCACACCCTTCGTCATGGCGTACGCCGGCTCGTCGGCGAGCGCGATCCGGGTGACACCCGAGCCGATGTCGACGGTGCTTCCCCCCGTCCCGCAGCGCCGGCAGGAGCTGCTGCACGAGAAAGAGCGGGGCGCCGTCCGCCGCACGCCCGGCGTGGGCGGCGAACCCGGACCGTACGCCCTCCACGAGCGCCGTCACCCCGTCGTACGCCGCCAGATCGGCCCCCACCGTGAACGCCCGCCCGCCCGCCGGCGACGGGGGACCCCGAAACGGTGAGCGGACCCAGCGGTCGGAACATCATGCGCGGCGTTCTCGCCGACGCCCCGCCCCTCAGGAGGGGGTACGGGAAACGGAGCCGGCGGCGGACCCGGACGAGGCCCCGGACGCGGTCAGCCAGACGCCCAGCGCGACGGCCGCCGCGGCGACGAGCCCCGCGGCGAGCACGGCCCAGCGCCCGGCGAACGTACACAGCAGGATCGCGCACGCGGCGGCCGGCAGAACGGCCTGCTCGGCGAAGCCCTTCTTGAAGTAGCGGGCGTGCAGGAGCCATACGCAGAGGAGGAAAAGAGCCGACGGGATCGTCACCGCGGCGGCCGCGGCGAGGGCCGACAGACGCGTCCCGCCGACGGCCTGCTCGACCGTGACCTCGATGCCCGCGCCGATGGCGGCTGCGGAGGCGAAGATCAGGAAGTGGCCGTACCCCCACAGGAATCCCTGCCGACTGGAGGTGAGCCGGTCATGGGCGGGGACGACGAAGTAGATCCACCAGGCGGCGAAGACCAGCAGTAGCCCGCCGACGGCGATCGGCAGGACCTCGCCGAGGGCGTCGTGCTCCCGTACGCCCGACTTCACGGCGACGGTCGCCGCCGCGATCGTCTCGCCGAGCACGATGATCGTGAACAGGCCGTAGCGCTCGGCGATGTGGTGCGGATGCCACTGGCTGGGCAGATCCTTCTCCGCGTACACCGGTACGGCCATCTCGGCGAGCGCCATCACCAGGAACACCCATGGCCGCGCGCCGACCGGGGCCAGTACGAGCCCCGTCCAGCCGACCTGACAGGCGAGGACACCGGTCACGTAACGGCGGCACAGCCTCCGTTCGGCGGGATCGACGGCATGACGCGCGGCCCGCAGCCACTGGGAGGCGAGAGCTAGCCGCATGATCACATAGCCGATGTAGACGACGAGGAAGTCGTGCGACTCGAAGGCGCTCGGCACTCCGGCGGCGAAGACGAGGACACCGGCGATCTGGACGAGGGTGACGAGGCGGTAGACGACATCGTCGTTGTCGTACGCGGAGGCGAACCAGGTGAAGTTCATCCAGGCCCACCAGATGCCCCAGAAGATCATCACGTAATTGCCGATCCCGGACCCGGCGTGCCCCTCGGCGACCGCGTGGACGAGTTCGACCCCGGCCTGCGCGACGGCGACCACGAAACAGAGGTCGAAGATCAGCTCCAGCGGAGTGGAGACCCGGTGTGCCTCGTCGCGAGGCCGGGCGGTGAGGGGAAGCAAGGGCGGAAACGTCATTCCCCTATGGAACATCAGAGCCGCCCGGGCCCCTCACCTGTGGGATCGGCGTTTCACGGTCTCGGGTCCCGTCCACCGACTCCCTGGCCTGGCCTGGCCTGGCCTGGCCCAGTCCGATCCGGCCCTGTCCAAACCAAACCCATCCGACCCGGCCGGCCGAGTGCCTGAGAGATGTGGCATCTGACTGCCGGTACCTGCCGCACGGGCCTTGGAATCCCACGGTCGAGGAGTGCGACTCCCCTCCCTCGCCGGGGCTGTGGCCTGGGGCCGTGACGCCGGTGTCGTACGGCGCCACGGCCCCCCGTGCCACGTTTCACGTTACGCCCGCCCCACCGGCCGCCGCCCCCGCCGCTAGGCCCTCCCCGCAGGGCCACAAGTCCCTTTCCCCGGGGGCCCTTACGTACCCGAGCCCGGCACCCGCACCCCGTCGGCACCCTGACTTCGCCCTGCTCTCGCCCGCTCCGGTCCCGCTCTCGCGCCGCCGTCGCCCCGCCTCCGCTCCGGGCGGGGCGAGGGGGCCCGCGCGAACCCGCCGTGAGAGGCGCGCGCGGCACGCGCCGACAGCGACACCGCTCCCCACGCCCGCCAGGGCCGGCCGGCCCGTCCCCGGAGCGGTCCGCGCACCGCGTCCCGGGCCGTCCTGCCGTACGACCTGGCGAAGGTCCGCGAACGGCCCCACCCGAGCGGGGCCTTCGCGCAGGCCCGGGACAGGACCAACGGCCATCCACTGGTGACCATTGCCGACCTTCTCCGATCGATCGAACGGAGTGCAATGGACCCAGGCAACGAGCCGGAGCGAACGTCCTCGCACCAGTGCCCGCACCCGTGCGCACCGCACTCGTGCGGGCACCGGCCATTGCCCGCCGGCGCTCTCGGGCACCGACCGGGCGGCGGGCGACACGACGACGCGACGGCGATCGAGAGCGAGAAGGCGGTGCGGGCAGTGACTGCGACCCCTGCGGCGATGACGGTGAACGAGCGGGCCTGGAAAGGCTTCAAGGGCGGTCTGTGGCGGGACGCCATCGACATACGCGACTTCATCCAGCAGAACTACACCCCCTACGAAGGCGATTCCTCCTTCCTCGCCGGGCCCACCGAGCGGACCACCGCCGTCTGGAAGACGATCACGGACAAGTTCCCGGAAGAACGGGCCAAGGGCGTCTTCGACATCGCGTACGACATCCCTTCCACCATCACCGCCCACGCTCCCGGATACATCGATCGCGACAAGGAACTGATCGTCGGCCTCCAGACGGACGCCCCGCTCAAGCGCGCGATCATGCCGAACGGCGGCTGGCGCCTGGTCGCCGGCGCCCTGCGGACCTACGGCTACCCGGTCTCCGAACAACTGGAGAAGGTCTTCACCGAGTACCGCAAGACCCACAACGCCGGCGTCTTCGACGCCTACACCCCCGAGATCCGCGCCGCCCGCAAAGCGGGCATCGTCACCGGACTCCCCGATGCCTACGGCCGAGGCCGCATCATCGGCGACTACCGCCGCGTCGCGCTCTACGGCGTCGACCGCCTCATCGAGGTGAAGTGCGAGGAGAAGGCGGAACTCGACTCCCCTCCCGCCGACGGCCGTTCACTGGAGGAGACTCTCCGGCTGCGCGAGGAACTGGCCGAACAGATCCGCGCCCTCGGCGAGCTGAAGACCATGGCCGCCGCGTACGGCCACGACATCTCCGGCCCCGCCACGACCGGCCGCGAAGCCATCCAGTGGCTCTACTTCGCCTACCTCGCCGCCGTGAAGGAGCAGAACGGCGCCGCGATGTCCCTGGGCCGCACCTCCACCTTCCTCGATGTCTATCTCCAGCGTGATCTCGACGCCGGCCGCCTCACCGAGGAGCAGGCCCAGGAACTCGTCGACGACTTCATCATCAGACTGCGTATCGTCCGCTTCCTGCGCACCCCCGAGTACGACGAGCTCTTCTCCGGCGACCCGACCTGGGTCACCGAGTCCCTCGCCGGCCTCGGCCAGGACGGCCGTCCTCTGGTCACCCGGACCTCCTTCCGCTATCTGCAGACCCTGTACAACCTCGGCCCGGCCCCCGAGCCGAACATGACCGTCTTCTGGTCGCCCCGACTTCCCCGGGGCTTCAAGGAGTTCTGCGCCCGGGTCTCCATCGACACCTCCTCCGTGCAGTACGAGTCGGACGAGCTGATGCGGCCCCGCTTCGGCGACGACACCGCCATCGCCTGCTGCGTCTCCGCGATGCCCGTCGGCAAGCAGATGCAGTTCTTCGGCGCCCGGGTGAACCTCGCCAAGTCCCTCCTCTACGCGATCAACGGCGGCCGCGACGAACGGTCCGGCCTCCAGGTCGGCCCCGACACCGGCGCCGTCACCTCCGACGTGCTCGACCACGAAGAGGTGCTGCGCAAGTTCGACGCGCAGATGGAGTGGCTGGCCGGCGTGTACGTCCACGCGCTCAACGTCATCCACTACATGCACGACAAGTACGCCTACGAGCGGCTCGAGATGGCGCTCCACGACCGCGACGTACGCCGCACCATGGCCTGCGGGATCGCCGGCCTCTCGGTGGCCGTCGACTCCCTGTCCGCCATCAAGTACGCCCGGGTCACCGCCTTGCGCGACGAGACCGGCCTGGTCACCGACTACGACATCCAGGGCGACTACCCGGCATACGGCAACAACGACGAACGCGCCGACGAGATCGCGGTCCGGCTGGTCGAGGAGTTCATGCGGAAGATCCGCAAGCACCCGGCCTACCGGAACGCCGAACACACCCAATCCGTCCTGACCATCACCTCCAATGTCGTCTACGGCAAGAAGACGGGGAACACCCCCGACGGGCGCCGCGCCGGCGAGCCGTTCTCCCCGGGCGCCAACCCGATGAACGGCCGCGACACCCACGGCTGGGTCGCCTCGGCCCTGTCCGTCGCCAAGCTTCCCTACGAGCACGCCGAGGACGGCATCTCGCTGACCAGCACCGTCACCCCGGACGGCCTCGGCCGCACACCCGAGGAACGGATCGCCAACCTCGTCGGCATCCTCGACGGCTACACGGCGGCCGACGGCTTCCATATGAACGTCAACGTCCTCGACCGCGAGGTGCTGACGGACGCCATGGAACACCCGGAGAAGTATCCGCAGCTCACCATCCGGGTCTCCGGATACGCGGTGAACTTCGTCCGGCTCACCCGCGAGCAGCAGCTCGACGTCCTGAACCGCACCTTCCACGGCTCCCTGTGATCCCGGACGACACCATGCCGATCACACCGGGCTCCCGGCGCCACGGCCCCCGGCCGCCGGTCTCGTCACCGGCCGCCCCGGCCGCGTGCCGGTCCCCCTTCGCCGCCTGGGACCCGGAGCACCAGGACCCCGCTCCCTGATCCGGCCCGGACGGCACGGCCGGCCTGGCACCCCAAGGTGCCCGGGCCGGCCCTCACACCGGCCGGCCCCCAGCCCGCCCGTGCGACTCCGAGGCCCGTATGTCCCGCCCCTCACCCTGCCCCCGGAGCCGCGCGGACCTCCCCGTCACATCCCGCACGTCCTCGTCCTTCACGTCTCTTCGCTCCTCTCTGGACAGGAGGCCCTGCCATGACCGCACTGACCGGCTCGGACCTGCCACCCCTCCCAGCGACGCCGGCGACCCCGGCCGCCGCCGCGACCCACCGGACCTCCTCGGGATTCCTCCATTCCTGGGACCTGTCCACAGGCGTCGACGGTCCCGGCACCCGCTTCGTCACCTTTCTCTCCGGCTGTCCACTGACCTGCCTGTACTGCCACAACCCCGACACCTGGCGGATGCGCGACGGCACCCGCACCTCCGCCGACGACGTGATCGCCGAAGCGGGCAAGTACACCCGCTTCATCGCGGCCTCCGGCGGCGGGGCCACCGTCTCGGGCGGCGAACCCCTGCTCCAGCCCGTCTTCACCGGCGAACTTCTGCACCGGCTGAAGCACGAACTCGGACTGCACACCGCCCTCGACACCTCGGGCTTCCTCGGCGCCCGTGCCACCGACGCCCTGCTGCGCGACACCGACCTGGTGCTTCTCGACATCAAGTCCTGGGACCCGGACACGTACAAGAAGATCACCGGCCGGCCGGTCCAGCCGACCCTGGACTTCGCACGCCGTCTCGCCGGTCTCGGCAAGGAGATCCACGTCCGCTTCGTCCTCGTACCCGGACTGACCGACGCCGCCGCCAACCTCGAGGGAATCGCCGCCTTCGCGAGCGCCCTCGGAAATGTCTCCCGTGTGGACATTCTGCCCTTTCACAAGCTCGGTGAGGCGAAATGGCGAGCACTCGCCAGACCTTTTCCCCTCCGTAACATTCCGTCGCCGACTCCGGCGCAACTGAGCACCGCGCGTGCCGTCTTCCAGTCACACGGGCTCTACGCCGTCTGAGCACCTCCGCTCACTCGCCCGCACCTCAAAACGGGCGAAAGAGTGATCTATCGCCCTAGTGTGGCTGTGTGACCGAGCCACAGCAGGCCCCCTCGGACCCCCCGCCCACCCCGGCCGAATCCCCGCCCGCCCACGGGGACCGGCCACCGCGGACCCCCGTGCACGTGCGCCGCCGGGCCGTCCTCGCCGGAGCCGCCGTCGCCGTCCTGCTGATCCTCGCGATCGTCTTCGGCAGCCGGCTGCTCAGCGACTTCGACTCCGCCCTCCTTCCGTACGCGGTCGCCACCGTCTTCCTCGCCTTCGGGGTGGCCTACCGCTACACCGTCTGGGTCTTTGCCCCGGGCGCCCGGCGGCTGTTCACCCAGGGCTGGCGCGCCCTCTTCTCGGCCCGGAACTTCCGCAAGGCGCCCACCGCGCTGCCCAGGATGATCGCCA
Organism: Streptomyces sp. NPDC048718; assembly: GCF_043198875.1. Lineage (NCBI taxonomy): Bacteria > Bacillati > Actinomycetota > Actinomycetes > Kitasatosporales > Streptomycetaceae > Streptomyces > Streptomyces sp. NPDC048718. The sequence continues at coordinate 126,973 of NZ_JBICVG010000009.1, read as the reverse complement.
CCTACCTCGGCTTCCAGAAGTTCCTCGGTGCCCGCTCCCACGCCCGCTGGGCCGCCCACCAGCTGATCTTCTGGGGCTGCGTCCTGGCCGCCCTGATCACCTTCCCGCTGACCTGGGGCTGGTTCACCTTCACCTCGTCCACCGGAGCGGGGCCCGGCTACGAGATGCGGATCTGGGGCTTCAAGATCATCGGCTTCGACTCGCTGAGCGTCGTCGGCTGGCTCATGTTCCACGGCCTGGACATCGCCGCCGTCCTCGTCATCCCCGGCGCCTGCTACTTCCTGTGGCGCCGTATGAAGGACCGCGGCGCCATCACCGGCCAGCGCTTCGCGTACGACATGGTCCCCCTCATCGCTCTCATCGTCATCGCCGTCACCGGACTGCTGCTCACCTTCTCCGCGATCTTCCTGCACGGCGGCGGCTACCAGGTCCTGGCGATCCTGCACATGGTGGCGGTGGTTTTCACCCTCATCTACATCCCCTTCGGGAAGTTCTTCCACATTGTCCAGCGCCCGGCGGCCGTGGGCATGCAGCTGTTCAAGTACACCGCCCACACCAAGGACGGCACGCTCATCGCCGACGAGACCGGCGCCGGGCTCCTCTCCTGCCGCCGCTGCGGCGAACCCATCGACACCGCCCCCTACGTCGAGAACCTCCGAGGCACCATGCGTGACCTGCGGCTCGACTTCGACGAATGGGCCGAGTACTGCCCCCGCTGCAAGCGCGTCCTGCGGGGCGGCGCCTACCTCTCCCACGTCAAGGAGGGCTACAAGTGAACTCCCCGCCCCCTCTCGGCCCGTCCGTCGCGCCACCCGGCACCCGGGACTTCCGCGAGGCCGGCGGCATCCCCGCCGACCGCTGGCATGCCGACCAGAACGGCGAGACCCTCGTCCCCACCCACTGCTGCTTCTGCGGCGTGCAGTGCGGCATGTATCTCCGCGTCGACAGCGGCGGGAAGGTCTTCGGCGTCGAACCGCGCAACCACGACATCAACCGGATGCGCCTCTGCCCCAAGGGCATCAACGCCTACCAGCAGGTCAACCACCCCGACCGGCTCACCTCCCCGCTGCTGCGGCCAAGCCGCGACCAGCCCTTCCGTGAGGTCGGCTGGGACGAGGCGCTCGACTTCACCGTCTCCGAGATCCGCCGCATCCAGTCCGCGCACGGCAACGACGCCTTCGGGCTGCTCGGCGGGGCCAGCCTCTTCTCCGAGAAGACCTACCTGGTCGGCAAGTTCGGCCGGGTCGCCCTCAAGACCCGGCACGTCGACTACAACGGCCGGCTGTGCATGGTCTCCGCCGCCGGAGCCAACAAACTCGCCTTCGGCATCGACCGGGCCGGCAACCCGTTCTCCGACATGCTCCGCACCGAGTGCCTGCTCATCGCCGGCTCCAACGTCGGCGAGTGCTTCCCCGTGATGACCCAGTACGTGTGGGGAGCCCGGGACCGCGGCGCGACGCTGATCATCGTCGACCCCCGCGAGACGGCCGTCGCCCGCACCGCCGACATCCATGTGGCGCTCAAGCCCGGCACCGACTCCGCCTTCTTCAACTCCGTCCTGCACGTCATCGTCGCCGAGGGCCTCACCGATGAGGCGTACCTGGCCGCCCACACCACCGGCTGGGAGGAGGTGAAGCGGACCGTCGCCGCGTACCCGCCCTCTCGCGCCGCCGAGATCTGCGGTGTCCCCGAAGAACAGATCGTCCAGGTCGCCCGCGCCTTCGGGAGCGTCGACCGCGCCATGGCCTGGCACGCCCGAGGCGTCGAACACCACTCCCAGGGCGTCGAGAACTGCCTGTCGATCATCAACCTGTGCGTCGCCACCGGGAACATCGGCCGCCCCGGCGCCGGCTACGGCACCCTCACCGGCCAGGGCAACGGCCAGGGCGGGCGCGAGCACGGCCAGAAGGCCGACCTGCTGCCCGGCGGCCGCTCCATCACCAACCCCGAACACCGCCGCCAGATCTGCGAGATCTGGGGCATCGAGGAATCCGAACTCCCGCCCGCCGGCACCTCCATGATGGAAATGGTGTGGCAGATGCAGCGCCAGGAGATCCGCGGCCTCATCGGCATCTGCAACAACCCCTTCGTGTCCCTCCCTCACTACGCCACCGTGAAGGACGGATACGACACCCTCGAGTTCCACGCTCAATTCGACTTCTTCCTCTCCGAGACCGCCGCCAACGCGCACGTCGTCTTCCCCGTCACCGTCTGGGCCGAGGACGACGGCGTCATGGCCAACGCCGAAGCCCGGGTCGTCAAGCACAACAAGGCCCAGGAACCCCCCGCCGGAGTCCGCACCGACACCTGGGTCATGTGCGAGCTGGCCAGACGGCTCGGCTCCGGCGACAAGTTCGACTTCCCCGACTCCCGCACCCTCTTCGACGAGCTGCGCACCGCCTCCGCCGGCACGGTCAACGACTACTTCGGCATCACCTACGAACGCCTGGAGGAGACCGGCGGCATGGTCTGGCCCTGCCCGTCCCTCGACCACCCCGGCACACCCCGCCTCTTCGAGGACGGCCGCTCCTACCACCCCGACGGCAAGATCCATATGCAGGTCGTCGAATGGCACCCGCCCATGGACCCGTACAGCGAGGAGTACCCCCTCTCCCTCACCACCGGACGCACCGTCGCCCACTACCTCTCCGGCAACCAGACCCGCCGCCTGGGCGCCCTCGTCGAACAGACCCCCCGCCCCTGGGTCGAGGTCCACCCCGCCCACGGCTTCCGCAACGGCGACCCGGTCCGCGTCGTCACCCGCCGGGGCAGCGAGGTCTTCCCCGCCCTGGTCACCGAGGCGATCCGGCCCGATACCGTCTTCATCCCCTACCACTGGCCCGTGCCCACCTCCGCCAACGCGCTGACCATCGACGCCCTCGACCCCCGCTCCAAGATCCCCGAGTACAAGGTCTGCGCCGCCCGCATCGAAGCCGCCGAGCGGGTCGATTTTGTCCCCGAACCGCCCACCGGCCCCGGCCAGGTCGCCTACCCCGAGGCCCAGGTCTCCCGCGACGACCCCCTGCCGCCCACGTCCTCCCAGGGCCGTGGCACCTCGGAGAGGAGCTGACGCCGCACATGATGGGCCGCACGATCTTCATCGACCCGGGCCGCTGCATCGGCTGTCAGGCCTGTGTCTCCGCCTGCCGCGAATGCGACTCCCACCGCGGCAAGTCGATGATCCATCTCGACTACACCGACGAAGGGCGCTCCGTCGCCTCCCTTCCCACCGTCTGTATGCACTGCGAGGACCCGGTCGCCCCCTGTGCCGAGGTCTGTCCCGCCGACGCGATCCTGGTGACCGCCGACGGCGTGGTGCAGCAGGCCGACACCACCCGCTGCATCGGCTGCGCCAACTGCGTCAACGCCTGCCCCTTCGGGGTCCCGAAGATCGACCTCCAGGCGAAGCTCCAGATGAAGTGCAACCTCTGCTACGACCGCACCGCCCACGGTCTCGCCCCCATGTGTGCCACCGTCTGCCCCACTGGCGCCCTCTTCTACGGGACCCTCGACGAACTCCGCTCCGAACGACCCGGTGTGCAGGTCGCCGACTCCTTCACCTTCGGAGCCTCGACCGTCTCCACCGGAGTGGCGATGGTCGTCCCCGCCGACAAGGTCCAGTGGCCCGTGCCCGGAGGTCTGCCCATCGTCGAAGTCAACGGAGTGGATGTCCGATGAGCGCCACCGAACAGCCGCCCGCCGACCCCGGCCCGGGATCCGGCACCGGTACGGAGCGAACCGACACGGCCCGGCAGGCCCTGCGCGACCGGATCTCCGCCGACTCCCTCTCCACCCGCCGCGACTACCTGCGCATCGTCGCCACCGTCTCCGGCGGCCTGGCCGTCGGCGGGATCGCCGTCGCCTCCGGCGTCCTCCACCGGCACGGCGACAGTGAGACCCGACCCGAACCCAAGAAGGTGACCGACCGTCTCCTGCCCGGTGAATCCCTCGCCTTCCGCTACCCCGGCGACGAGGACCGGGCCATCGCCTTCCGGATGACCGACGGCACCCTCAAGGGCTATTCCGCCGTCTGCACCCACCTGGCGTGCGCGGTCCTGTGGCGCGAGGACCGGGGCAGCGAGGGCGAGCTGTACTGTCCCTGCCACGAGGGGATCTTCGACGCCCGTACGGGGGAAGTCGCCGCCGGCCCGCCGCCGCGACCACTGCCGAAGGTCGTCCTGCTCGAACAGGCCGACGGCAGCGTGTGGGCCATCGGCACCGCGCGGTCCGGCGAGAGCGTCGAGGAGGGTCTGTGCCGCGAGCAGGACAACGCCTTCCGCTTCTGTCCGGGTGCCGCCCGAACCGAGAGGAGCGAGCGGACGTGACCGACACCCCCTTCCCCAAGGACCCGGGTGCCCCCGAACCTGTCCCCGAGCCGCCGCGTGTATCCCCGGGCGACATCGCGCCGAGCCCCGCGTACACCCCCGGCAGCGCCCAGCCCCGGCTGAACCGGCCGGTCCGCGAGCGCTACCCCCAGATCCGGCCCACCAGCGGATACGGAGACCCGAGGATCCGGCACACCGGCCCGGGCCCCGGCGCCGGATTCGAGCAGGAACCCGAGCGTTCCGCGAAGCTCTCCGCCCGCCTGACCCTCGCCCTCACCGTGGTCGTCGGACAGCTGTGGGGCCTGACGATCCTTGTCGACGAATGGATGATCGGAAACACCGGTACGGCCTGGTGGGGGGCCGGTTTCCTCGTTCTGTCGTTCCTCATGGTCCTCGGCCTGTGGCTGCTCGACCCCAAGGACCGGTGACCGGAAGCATCCGGATCGGGCCGGGGCGGGCCGGGCGGTCCGGCGTACCCTGAGTACATGAGCACCGCCCCCGCACACGGTCCGCGAGCAGAGAATCGGACCGGCTCCGCTCCCGCATCGCGGCCGAAGCCGAAACTGATCTTCGACGATCCGCTGGACCAGCAGTCCGCGGACGATACGGACCGCGGGTGGGGCGAGCGGCCTCCGGCCGGCGACGCAGGCGCCGCCGACCTCGCGCGCTTCCTCGACGAGAAGCCGCCGCACCACCTCTGACGCCGACGCGAGCCGCCGGTCACGAGGTGGGGTGCGTCCCTGTGTCCCCATCGGGGCCACTCCAGTCGCCGCCATCACCGCCGGGGCCGGTACGCGTGACCGGGGCGCGCGACCAGGTCGCTCACGTTCCCGCACGTCAGGAAGGCATGGCAGCCTCCCGGCACCTTTTCCTTCCTCCCGGCCCGCACGAGGCCTTGCGTCATGTGCCCACCGGCACGCGGAGCCGTGGGACCGCGACCGGCGCGGCGGCGTCCGGTCCGTGCACACGGGACGATCGTGCGGCCTGCGGCCGGCGTGAGTCAGCACAGTGTCACCGCCAATGAAGAGGTGATGCCCGCCCCGGCGAGCGCGGCCGCCGTCGTCCGTGGAACGGAGAGGACGATCAGCGCCCCGCCGTCCGGACGGGCCCCACCCGCCCGCGGCACTTCGGTCACCCGGGCGCCCGAGGCCACGACCCGGGCCTCGCCCTCGCCTCCCATCGGCCCGGCGGGCGCGGCGATCACGTCCACCCGGTCGCCCGGCCGCAGCAGCCGGACGGTCTCGGCGTCGGCGATCCGCACCGGGGCGGACACCAGCGGCACCGGGACCGTCCGGTGCCGCTCGCGCACGGGTGGGGGAGTGGACCGCGGGGCCAGGCCCTCGGCGCCGGTCGCGCCGGTGGCGGCGAGGGCGGCCGCGGTCACCGCCAGTACCGTGGCGGAAGCCCGGCGCCGGCGCCGTAGCGCCCGGTTCAGCCGGAGCCGCGTGCCGCGTACCCGCAGCGGATCGAAGGGCGGCACCCCGAGGGGCGCGGGCACCGAGGTACCGGTGTGAGGGAAGCAGGAGTCCGTGGTCATCGCGCAACCGCCTGTCGTGGACGAGCCGTTCACCGGAATCTCCGGCGAACCGCACTCACCGTCCCGCATTCGTCGAGATCCCGCTCGGGCCTGTGGACGACCACGCGATTGTGGATAACTTCCTCACCCTGGCGAGCGATTGCCGACGCGAGGCGGGATCGGTGACGCTTGAGCCAGTCCGGTTCCCGCGGGCCGGCTCGAATCCCGGCCCGCGTGATCACGGCAGTTCGATGCCCAGGTCCCATCCGTCGTGTGCCCGTGTGCACAGGCAGTCCCGGTCGACGGTCGCGGGCAGTGCTCCGACCGCGTCGAAGAGCACCTCGCGCAGCCGGCCCATGTTCTCGCCGAACACGCGAAGCACCTCGGCGTGCGAGACGCCGTCCCCCGTCTCCGCGCCCGCGTCCAGGTCCGTCACAAGAGCGAGGGAGGTGTAGCAGAGTCCCAGTTCCCGGGCGAGTACGGCCTCGGGGTGGCCGGTCATGCCGACCACCGACCAGCCCGCGGCCGCGTGCCACCGCGACTCGGCGCGTGTGGAGAAGCGGGGTCCTTCGACGACGACCAGTGTGCCGCCGTCCACCGGGTCCCAGCCTCGCCCCCGGGCGGCTTTCAGGGCCACCTGGCGCCCATCCGGGCAGTAGGGGTCGGCGAAGGTCACGTGCACCACGTTCGGTACGGCCCCGCCCCAGGCCGCCGGAAGCGGTGCGCCGTCGAAATAGGTCTGCTCGCGGCTCTTCGTCCGGTCGACGAGCTGGTCGGGTACGACGAGGGTGCCGGGACCGTGTTCCTCGCGCAGTCCGCCCACCGCGCACGGCCCGAGGACTTGGCGCACGCCCACGGAGCGCAGGGCCCAGAGGTTGGCGCGGTAGTTGATCCGGTGCGGTGGCACGCGGTGGTCGCGGCCGTGCCGGGGCAGGAAGGCGACCCGTCTGCCGGCGAGCTCGCCGAGGAAGAGGGAGTCGCTGGGACTGCCGTACGGGGTGTCGACCGACACCTCCGTCACATCGTCCAGGAAGGAGTAGAACCCTGAGCCGCCGATCACACCGATGTCCGCGAACGAGTCCGCCGTCTGCGTCGTCATGCGGTCACCCTAGGCGGGGTCCGGGAGACGGTGCCGTGTTTCCGGCGGGCCGGGAACCGGAATCGGACAGGACCGCGGGAATGCCGAACGCCCCACCGCGCGAGGCGGCAGGGCATCGGATGGATCGGGCGAGCGGCGGGTCAGGCCGCCGAGGTGCTCGACGAGGTCGCGGGCTTCGAGTCCGAGGACGAGGAAGACGTCGACGACGTGGAGGTGGACGACGAGGTCGAAGAGGTGGACTTCGACGAGGCCGGCGTGCTGCTGGACGACGAGCCGCGGCTGTCGTTGCGGTAGAAGCCGGAACCCTTGAACACGATGCCGACCGCGGAGAACACCTTCTTCAGGCGTCCCTTGCAGTTCGGGCACTCGGTCAGAGCGTCATCCGTGAACTTCTGCACCGCCTCGAGGCCCTCGCCGCACTCGGTGCACTGGTACTGGTAGGTCGGCACTTGTCTTCCTCCTGGCACTCACACTCATCGAGTGCTAACGACGATCCATAGTGACGTATTCCGTCGGTTCAGTCCACCGACACCGGGACTCGGTGACCGATGCCACGTGCCGTGACCCGCCCCGATTCCCGGGGTTCCAGGTGCGAGCGGAGGGCGACCAGGGTGGCGAGGGCGAGCAGTGTGCCCGCCATCGGCACCAGGAACCCGGTGCTCGCGCCGTGGGCGTCGGCGAGCTGTCCGGCGACGGTGACGGCACCGGCCTGGCCCAGTGCCACGGCGCCGGTCAGCCAGGTGAAGGCCTCGGTGCGGGCGGAGGCCGGGACCAGGGTCTCGATGATCGTGAAGCCACTGATCAGGGCCGGGGCGATGAAGAGACCCACGACCAGACCGAGCGCGCCGAGCAGCGGGGCCGAGTGCGCGGACCAGAGAAGGGAGGCGGTGATGGCCAGACCGGTGTAGCCGAGGAGCAGTCGGCGGCGCGGGCCGACGTTCCAGGCGATGGCGCCCATGGCGATGCCGGCGAGCATGTTGCCGGCGGCGAAGACGCCGTAGAGCACACCGTTGATGCCCGGGTTGCCGATCTCGCCGGCGAAGGCGGTGACGGACACCTGCATGCCGCCGAAGACCGAGCCGATTCCCAGGAAGGCGATGGCGAGAACACGAACACCCGGCACCGAGAGGGCCGAGCGGCGCGGCTCGGCGTCACCCTGGCCGGCGAGGGTGAGGCCGTGCGGGGGCTGGGTGGCGCGCTGGGCGGCGAAGAGCAGACCGCCGACCAGGGTGAGCGAGGCCTCGGTGACGAGACCGGCGGCCGGGTGGACGCCGGTGCACAGGGCGGTGGCGAGGACAGGGCCGATGACGAAGGTGAACTCGTCGGTCACCGACTCGAAGGCGGCGGCCGTCGGAAGCAGTGACATGCCCTTTCCGGAGGTTTCCCCCGGGGCGGTTCCTCCGAGGACGGCCGCCCAGCGGGCCCGGACCATCGGTCCGACCTGGGGCACCGAGGCGCCGGCGGGCACGGCCGCGAGGAACAGGCCCCACAGCGGGGCGCCGGCGAGCGCGAGTGCGACGAGAAGGGAGACGGAGGCGGCGTGGACGAGCACACCGGGGAGGAGCACGGCCCGCTGGCCGAAACGGTCGGCCAGCTTGCCGCTCTGCGGGGCGAACAGCGCCATGGAGACGCCGGTCACGGCGGCGACGGCACCGGCGCTGCCGTAGGAGCCGGTGGTGTGCTGGACGAGTAGCACGATGCCGATGGTCAGCATCGCGAACGGCTGCCGGGCGGCGAAGCCGGGGAGCAGGAAGGAGAGTGCGCCGGGAGTGCGCAGCAGCTGCCCGTAACCGGGCCGCTTCTCGGAGACGACCGTGGACGCCACGGTCCATGCCTTTCTGCCGCCTGGTAGCGGTCCGTGCACGCGTGGCGCGGGCTCGCCGAGAGCTGTCCTCTTGCGCGGAACTGCGGTAGATACCGGGCTCCACGGTGGAGACGCCTCGGCCGCCATACGGTCGCGCCAGCTCTGCGTCAGGCAGAGTTGGTTCGATCAGGTGTTGCTTGCATGGTACAGCCGGGAGGGGTCCCCGAGAGGGGAAAGCGTTCAAGGCCGTACCCGGCGGACGGCACCGTCCGCTCGGGGACCGGGACGTGCGGGGCCGGTTCTCACCGGACCGGGGCGACTGCCGTGTGAAGACCCGCGAGAGGGCTTCATACGACAGGCACCCCGGGGGCGTCCGGAGAGCTGTCCGAGGTCGGCTGTCCGGGGTCAGCCGGCCTTTCGGAGCGGGTTCCGGAAGGGGCCCTCGTGTTCCTGGATGGTGAGCGCGGTGGCCCCGCTGGTGCCGAGCCAGCCGGCGAGCTTGCCGCCCTGGTCGACCGCGCGCAGCCGGTTCTCGGCGGCGTCGCGGACCGGGTCGGTGGCGACGACGAGCAGTTCGTCGCCCCGGCGCAGCATGGTGTCGGTGGCGGGGACGAAGCTCTTCTCGTCGCGGACGACCAGGGTGACGGCGGCGCCCGCGGGCAGCCGGAGTTCGGAGATCTCGACGCCGTGCATCCGGGAGCCCTCCGGGATCGCGACGGACAGCAGGTGGCCGCGCAGCCGCTCCAGGGGCGCGGACTCGACGCCGAGGTCGGCGGCGTCGGCCCGGCGGCCGAGCTTGAGGGCCTTGGCCAGCCAGGGCAGGGTCGGGCCCTGGATCAGGGTGTAGACGACGACCAGTACGAAGACGATGTTGAAGATCCGCTCGCTGCCCGCGACCCCGGACACCATCGGAATGGTGGCGAGGATGATCGGAACGGCTCCGCGCAGGCCGGCCCAGGACATCAGGGCCTGCTCCTGCCAGGGGATACGGAAGGGAAGGAGGCTGACGAAGACCTCCATGGGCCGCGCGAGCATGGTGAGGACGAGACCGATGATGATGGCCGGCCAGAAGTCGTTGATCAGCTCGTGCGGGGCGACGAGCAGACCGAGCAGGACGAACATGCCGATCTGGGCGATCCAGCCGAGGCCCTCGGCGAAGCCGCGGTTGGCGGGGGCGTGCGGCAGCTTGGCGTTGCCGAGCACCATCGAGGCCAGATAGACGGCCAGGAAGCCCGAACCATGGGCGATGGCTCCGGCGGCGTACGCGGTGATGGCGATGGCCATGACGGCGATCGGGTAGAGGCCCGAGGCCGGCAGGGCGATACGGCGCAGTCCGAAGGCTCCGATGATGCCGACGGCCAGGCCGATGGCGGCGCCGATGGCCAGTTCCAGGGCGATCTCGCCGACGAGGACGTACCAGGAGGTGATGGGTCCGACGGTGGAGAAGGCGACGACGAGGATGACGACAGGGGCGTCGTTGAAGCCGGACTCGGCCTCCAGGACGCCGGTGACGCGGGTGGGCAGAGGGACCTTGCGCAGAACGGAGAAGACGGCGGCGGCATCGGTGGAGGAGACGACGGCGCCGATGATGAGGGCCGGCTGCCAGTCCAGGCCGACGAGATAGTGCGCGGCCGTCGCCGTGATGCCCACGCTCACCGCGACGCCGACGGTCGACAGCATGACCGCCGCGGGCAACGCGGGCTTGATCTCCTTCCACTTGGTGCCCAGACCGCCCTCGGCCAGGATCACCACGAGTGCGGCGTAGCCGATCACCTGGGTCAGTTCGGCGTTGTCGAAGGCGACGTTGCCGATGCCGTCCTGCCCCATGGCGACCCCGATCCCGAGGTAGAGCAGCAGGCTGGGCAGCCCGCTCCGGGACGAGATCCGCACCGCCGCGACAGCGATGAGCAGCACGAGCGAGCAGATGAGCAGGAGTTCATTGAGCTGGTGGACAGTCAGTGGCCGTTCCTTCCCCTCGGGCGCAGCCCGGCCTCCGCCGGATCGTTCCTCCGGCGCCAGGGACGGGTACTTCGTTACCTTACCTAAACTTTAACGCCTTCTTGATGCCTTCCCGATGGCTGATCGCACATCAGTACCGGTGAGTACGGTTCTCTTCCTGATACCGCGTCCGGGGCCTCCCGGCGCTGCGCCTAAGGTTGCTCCCGTACTCCAGGACCACCCTGTACTCCAGGACCACCCTGCCCCTCGAAGGACAGCGATGCCCTCCAACACGACCGCGCCCCCTGCCAAGAAGAAGGGGCGGCGCGCCCGTCTGATCGTTCTCGCCCTGGTTCTCGCGCTGGTCGCGGGCGTCGGGTACGGCGCGTACTGGGGCGTCGACACCGTCCGGGGCTCGTACCCGCAGACCACCGGCACCCTCAGGCTCGACAAGCTCTCCGCCCCCGTCGAGGTCAAGCGCGACTCCTACGGGGTCCCGCAGATCTACGCCGACAACGAGGCCGACCTCTTCCGCGCCCAGGGCTACGTCCAGGCGCAGGACCGCTTTTACGAGATGGACGTCCGCCGCCACATGACGGCCGGTCGACTGTCCGAGATGTTCGGCAAGAGCCAGGTCGACACCGACGCCTTCCTCCGCACCCTGGGCTGGCGCCGGGTCGCCCAGGAGGAATACGACAAGGTCCTGTCGGCGGACACCAAGAAGAACCTCCAGTCCTACGCCGAGGGTGTCAACGCGTACCTCAAGGACCGTGCCCCGTCCGACATCTCCGTCGAGTACGCGGCGCTGGCCCTCACCAACGACTACGCCATCGAGCCCTGGACCCCGGTCGACTCGGTGGCCTGGCTCAAGGCCATGGCCTGGGACCTGCGCGGCAACATGCAGGACGAGATCGACCGCTCCCTGATGGCCAGCCGTCTGGGGACGGACGAGATCGCGCAGCTGTACCCGGACTACCCGTACGGGCTGCACCAGCCGATCGTCGGCAAGGGCGCCGTCGACCCGGTCACCCGTACGTTCGACCCCAAGGCCGAGCCGACGACCCAGGACACCGGCAGCACCGGCCCCGGCACCGGCACCACCGACACCGGCACGGGCGTCGGTACCGGCACCACCGACACCGGCACGGGCGTCGGTACCGGCACGGGTGTCGGTACCGGCACCGTCGGCACTGGCACGGGCACCGTCGGGACCGGGACCGGGACGGGAGCCGGCACCGCCTCCACCGGCGCCGGAACCGGCACCGGTACGGGCACGCAGGGCGTCCAGTCCCAGCTCTCCGGCCTCTCCGACGCCCTCGACCAGATCCCGGCTCTGCTCGGCCCGAACGGCAACGGCATCGGCTCGAACTCCTGGGTCGTCTCCGGCAAGTACACGACGTCCGGCAAGCCGCTGCTCGCCAACGACCCGCACCTCGCCCCGATGCTGCCGTCCCTCTGGTACCAGATGGGCCTGCACTGCCGTTCCGTGTCGGCCACCTGCCGCTACGACGTCGCCGGCTACACCTTCTCCGGAATGCCCGGCGTCATCATCGGCCACAACGACTCCATCGCCTGGGGCTTCACCAACCTCGGCGCGGACGTCACCGACCTCTACCTGGAGAAGATCGGCCCCGAGGGATACGTGGTCGACGGCAAGACCAAGCCGTTCACGTCCCGCGAGGAGACCATCAAGGTCGCCGGCGGCTCGGACCGCAAGATCACCGTCCGCTCCACCGAGCACGGCCCGCTCGTCTCCGACCGCTCCTCCGAACTGGAGCAGGTCGGCAAGACCGCTCCCGTCGGCAACGCCGCGCCGGACCGCGGAACCGGCTACGGCGTCTCCCTGCGCTGGACGGCGCTGGAGCCCGGCAAGTCGATGGACGCCGTCTTCGAGCTCAACCGCGCCAAGGACTTCAAGAGCTTCCGGGCCGCGGCCAAGCACTTCGAGGTCCCGTCCCAGAACCTCGTCTACGCCGACACCGCCGGCCACATCGGCTACCAGTCGCCCGGCAAGATCCCGGTCCGCAGCGACGCCAAGGGCTACGACGGCACCCTGCCCGCACCGGGCTGGAACTCCGCGTACGACTGGAAGGGCTACATCCCCTTCGACGAGCTGCCCTACGAGTACGACCCGGCGCGCGGCTACATCGTCACCGCCAACCAGTCCGTCATAGACGAGAAGAAGTACCCCTACCTCCTCACCCGTGACTGGGGCTTCGGCTCGCGCAGCCAGCGGATCAACGACCTCATCGAGTCGAAGATCAAGGACGGCGGCAAGGTGTCGCCCGCCGACATGGTCTCCCTGCAGATGGACAACCGCAGCGAGATCGCGACCCTGCTCAACCCGCTCCTGTTGAAGATCGACATCGCCGACCCGCAGGTCCGCGAGGCCCAGAAGCTCCTCGAAGGCTGGGACTACACCCAGGAGCCGGACTCGGCGCCCGCCGCGTACTTCAACGCGGTCTGGCGCAACGTCCTCAAGCTCGCCTTCGGCGACAAGCTGCCCAAGGAACTGCGCGTCCAGGGCGAGTGCATCAACGTCCGGGTCGCCGACGCGACCGGTCCGGTCGACAAGCAGAACAAGCTGGTCCGCGAGTGCGGCCGGCGCGATGCGACCTCGGCGCAGCCGGACGGCGGCGACCGCTGGTTCGAGGTGGTCCGCCCGCTGCTCAAGCAGGAGAAGAACTCCTGGTGGAAGACGCCGGGCGACCGGCTCAACTCCCCCACCGAGACCCGTGACCAGCTGCTCGCGCAGGCCATGAAGGACGCCCGCTGGGAGCTGACCGCCAAGCTCGGCAAGGACGTCTCCAGCTGGAGCTGGGGCCGGCTGCACCAGCTGACCCTGAAGAACCAGACCCTCGGCACCGCCGGCCCCAGCGTCGTCCAGGCCCTGCTCAACCGCGGCCCGTGGAACCTGGGCGGTGGCGAGGCGGCCGTCAACGCGACCGGCTGGAACGCGGCCGGCGGGTACGACGTCATCTGGGTCCCGTCGATGCGGATGGTCGTGAACGTCGGCGACTGGGACAAGTCCCGCTGGATAAATCTCAGCGGTGCCTCCGGTCACGCCTTCAACGCCCACTACACCGACCAGACGGACAAGTGGGCCAAGGGCGAGATGCTCGACTGGGCGTACGGGAAGGCGGCGGTCGGCGCCGCCACCCAGGACACCCTGCGGCTGGAGCCCTGAGGGCTCACGGCCCGACGGGCCCGGGCCCGGGCCTGATGGTTCCGGGCCCGAGTCCGACGGCCTCAAGCCTGACGGCCTCAGGGCCTACGGCCTGAAACGCCGGACCCCCTCCGGGGTCACCACCGCGTGCACGGGGTGGTCGTGCGGTTCCTCCGGGACCCGCGCGACCACCTCGTTCGCGTAGAGGAGCACGACGAGCGCCGGATCCGATCCGGCGCGTGCGAGCCGGGCGAGGACCCGGTCGTACGAACCGCCGCCCCGCCCCAGCCGCATGCCGCGCGCGTCGACCGCGAGCCCGGGCAGCAGCACCGCGCCGGCCTCGCATACCGCCTCGGGGCCGAGCCGCTCGCCGACCGGTTCGAGCAGCCCGCGGCCGGCCTTCGCGAGGCGGTCGGCGCCCTCGTACGCGGCCCAGTCGAGGTCGTTGTCCGGCAGCAGGACCGGCAGCAAGACCCGTACGCCCCGAGCGCGCAGCGCGTCGAGGAGCGCGCGCGTGCCCGGTTCGCGTCCCACCGAGACATAGGCGGCGACGGTGGTGCCGGGGTCGGTGAGTTCGGGGAGTTCCAGGGCGTGTTCCGCCAGAGCCGCGGCATGGCGGTCACGGTCGCCGGCGTCCAGTCCCGCACGGGCGTCGAGCAGGGCACGCCGCAGCGATGCCTTCCGGGCGGCGAGTTCGGGCGCGGCGTCCGAGGGCGTACCGGCAGGCGTGGCGGCGGTGGAATCGGCGGCGGATTCGGCGGAGGGGTCGACGCTGTTCACAGCGGAGGCGTGTTCCTTTCCCTCGGTTCGTCTGAAATCGGACGGTAGTGGTACGAGCGCCGGGAAAGCTCATGGGAGCCCCGCCTTCCGCCCATACCGAACGGCTAGGGTGCTCCGCATGACTCAGACGCCTTCTCTCACCAAGGCTGTCATCCCGGCCGCCGGCCTTGGCACCCGGTTCCTGCCGGCCACCAAGGCGACGCCGAAGGAGATGCTGCCGGTCGTCGACAAGCCGGCCATCCAGTACGTCGTGGAGGAGGCCGTCGCCGCGGGCCTCTCCGACGTCCTGATGATCACCGGCCGCAACAAGCGCCCACTCGAGGACCACTTCGACCGCAACTACGAGCTGGAGGAGGCCCTGGCCCGCAAGGGCGACGGCCAACGCCTCGCCCGGGTCCGGGAATCCAGCGATCTGGCCACCATGCACTACGTCCGCCAGGGCGCCCCGCGCGGCCTCGGCCACGCCGTGCTCTGCGCCGCGCCGCACGTCGGCGACCAGCCCTTCGCGGTCCTCCTCGGCGACGACCTCATCGACCCGCGCGACCCGCTGCTCGCCCGCATGGTCGAGGTGCGCGAGCGGTTCGGCGGCAGCGTGATCGCGCTGCTGGAGGTCGACCCGTCCCAGATCCATCTCTACGGCTGCGCCGCCGTCGCCCCCACCGGTGAAGCGGACGTCGTGAAGGTGACGGACTTGGTGGAGAAGCCGGAGCGGGCCGACGCGCCCAGCAACCTCGCGATCATCGGCCGGTACGTCCTCGACCCGGCCGTCTTCGGGATACTGCGGGAGACCGAGCCGGGCCGCGGCGGCGAGATCCAGCTGACGGACGCGCTGCAGAAGCTCGTCCAGGACGAGCGGGCCGGCGGCCCGGTCCACGGGGTCGTCTTCAAGGGCCGCCGCTACGACACCGGCGATCGAGGGGACTATCTGCGCGCCATTGTCAGACTGGCGTGCGAACGTGATGATCTGGGACCGGACTTCCGTACCTGGCTCCGCGGTTACGTCAGCGAGGAGATGTAGCACTTGAGCAGCACCACGGCATCGTCGGGCCACGGCCCTGGCGACGGCGCTCCCAACGGCTCGGCCGGCGACGACACCACGGCCACAGGCGCCGCGGGCACCACCGGCAGCAACGGCGCCGGGGCATCCGGCGGGCCCGGGCCGGCCGGCGACCCCTGCGCGGGCCCGGCCCGGGACCTGTGGACCGTCGACGAACACCTCGCCGACATCCTGGCCGCGCTCTCCCCGCTGGAGCCCATCGAGCTGCAACTGCCCGACGCCCAGGGCTGCGTCCTCGTCGAGGACGTCACGGTGCCGGTCGCGCTGCCGCCCTTCGACAACAGTTCCATGGACGGCTACGCCGTCCGCGTCGCCGATGTGGCCGGGGCGAGCGAGGAGTTCCCGGCCGTCCTGACCGTGATCGGCGACGTCGCGGCGGGCGCGGGCGGGCTGCCCGAGGTCGGCCCCGGCCAGGCCGCCCGGATCATGACCGGCGCCCCGCTGCCGCCCGGCGCCGAGGCCGTCGTCCCGGTCGAGTGGACCGACGGCGGTACGGGCGCGGACGCGGGCGCGACGGGCACCATGCGCCCGGCGAGCGCCGCCCCGGAGGGCGCGGCCGGCGAGGTCCGCGTGCACCGCCCCGCCGAGGCCCGCGCCCATGTCCGGGCGCGCGGCAGCGACGTGAAGGCGGGCGAGCTGGCCCTCGCGGCCGGAACGCTCCTCGGCCCGCCGCAGCTCGGTCTGCTCGCGGCGATCGGCCGCGGCCGCGTACGGGTCCACCCGCGTCCGCGCGTGGTGGTCCTGTCCACCGGAAGTGAACTGGCCCAGCCCGGCGAGCCGCTGGCGGAAGGACAGATCTACGACTCCAACAGCTTCGCGCTGGCCGCCGCCGCCCGCGACGCCGGAGCCCTCTCCTTCCGGGTCGGCGCGGTCGCCGACGACGCCGAGTCGCTGCGCGCCGCCATCGAGGACCAGTTGGTCCGGGCGGACCTGATCGTCACCACGGGCGGGGTCAGCGTCGGGGCATATGACGTGGTGAAGGAGGCGCTGACGGCGGACGGCGAGGTCGACTTCCGCCGGCTGGCGATGCAGCCGGGCAAGCCGCAGGGCTTCGGCATGATCGGCCCCGATCACACCCCGCTGCTCGCGCTGCCGGGCAACCCGGTCTCCTCGTACGTCTCCTTCGAGCTGTTCGTACGGCCCGCGATCCGCGCCCTCATGGGCCTCGCGGACCGGCCGGACGAGCGACGGCCGTGGCTGCGGGCCGCCCTGGCGGGGGACCGGGTGCTGTCCTCGCCGGCCGGTCGGCGGCAGTTCCTGAGGGGGACGTACGACGCCGGGTCGGGCACGGTGACGCCGGTGGGCGGTGCCGGCTCCCACCTGGTCGCCGCGCTCGCGCACGCCGACGCGTTGCTCGTCGTGCCCGAGGAGGTGACGGATGTGAAGCCGGGAACGGAGCTCGAAGTGGTCCTCCTCGGCTGAGGGGCGCATCGTGGGGGTACGGTGTCGTCCCATCCAGCGACCGGGAGTGTCACCGCCATGAGTACGCAGCAAGGACTCACCCACATCGACGAGGCGGGGGCGGCCCGCATGGTCGACGTCTCCGCGAAGGACGTCACGGCCCGCACCGCCCGCGCCAGCGGGCGTGTCCTGGTGTCACCGCGTGTGGTCGAGCTGCTGCGGGGAGAGGGCGTGCCCAAGGGCGACGCGCTCGCCACGGCCCGGATCGCCGGGATCATGGGCGCGAAGCGGACCTCGGACCTGATCCCGCTCTGCCACCCGCTGGCGGTCTCGGGCGTGACGCTGGACCTGGCGGTCGCGGACGACGCGGTGGAGATCCTCGCGACGGTGAAGACCACGGACCGTACGGGCGTCGAGATGGAGGCCCTGACGGCGGTGTCGGTGGCGGCCCTGACCGTCGTCGACATGGTGAAGGCGGTCGACAAGGGCGCGGTCATCTCCGACGTACGGGTGGAGGAGAAGACCGGCGGCAAGTCCGGCCACTGGACGAGGAGCGAGGCGTGACCGGCGCGGACCAGGGCGCGGACCGGGGCCAGGGCCAGGCGCACGGACAGGACGCGGGCGCCGGGGTGCGGGCGAAGCACGGGGCGCACGCCGCGGCGGAGCCGGGCGCGGACCCGGCCGGCGGCGCTCCGCGCGCCCCGTACACCGCCCTCGTCGTCACCGCCTCCAATCGGGCGGCGGCCGGGGTGTACGAGGACAAGGGCGGTCCGCTGATCGCCGACGGCCTGCGCCGGACGGGCTTCGCCGTGGACGGCCCGCGGGTGGTGCCCGACGGCGCGCCGGTCGCGGCGGCGCTGCGCGCCGGGATCGAGGCCGGTTACGACGTGATCGTCACGACGGGCGGCACGGGCATCTCGCCCACCGACGAGACCCCCGAGGTGACCCGGAGCCTGCTCGACCGGGAGATCCCGGGCATCGCGGAGGCGATCCGGGCCTACGGCCGGGACAAGGTGCCCACGGCGGCGCTCTCGCGCGGTCTCGCCGGCGTCGCGCGGACCACGCTGATCGTCAATCTGCCGGGGTCGACGGGCGGGGTACGGGACGGGCTCGCCGTCCTGGAGCCGCTCCTCGTCCACGCCGTGGACCAGATCCGCGGCGGCGACCACCCGAGACCGGCGGCGGAAGCGGGCCCGGCGTCATGATGCCGTCCTGGCCCGTGGTCCTTGTGGACGGGGACGTGCTGCTCCGTCCGATGAAGATGCGTGACCAGCGGGCCTGGCGCGAGGTGAACCGGCGCAACCGCGAATGGCTGCGCCCCTGGGAGGCGACCGTCCCGCCGCCCGGTCCGGGTGGCCCGGTGGCCCAGCGTCCCACGTACCGTCAGATGGTGCGCCATTTGCGGGCGGAGGCGAACGCCGGCCGGATGATGCCGTTCGTCATCGAATACCAGGGGAATCTGGTCGGCCAGTTGACGGTCGCGGGCATCACCTGGGGCTCGATGTGTTCGGGGCACGTGGGTTATTGGGTCGACAGCGCGGTGGCCGGTCGGGGTGTCATGCCGACGGCGGTCGCGCTCGCCGTCGACCACTGCTTCCGTACGGTCGGGCTGCACCGCGTCGAGGTCTGTATCCGGCCGGAGAACGGGCCTTCACGGCGGGTCGTGGAGAAGCTGGGGTTCCGGGAGGAGGGGCTGCGGCCCCGCTATCTGCACATCGACGGCGCCTGGCGGGACCATCTGGTCTTCGCGCTGACGGCGGAGGAGGTGCCGGAGGGTCTGCTGCGCCGTTGGCATCAGAGGCAGAAGCGCCGCCAGCATCAGTAATTCAAATAAATGTTCGAATTCCAGGGGCGATTGACGGCCGGTCGAACTGAATAATCTGAAAAAAGTTCAGTGATATCAGCCAGATCGTGCGACACACCGGCCCAATTGGGCGATCCTCTCACCCGAACCCCTCTACCGTGTGAGGCGTGAGCAGCAGCGGCCTCATCTACGCAGTCATCGTCGGAGCCTGGGCCGCCTACCTGGTGCCGATGTGGCTCCGCAGGCAGGACGAGCTGAACGAGGCTCGTCCGACGGAACGCTTCAGCACCGCCATCCGGCTGCTGTCCGGACGGGCGGGCATGGAGCGTCGTTACGCCAAGGAGCTTCGGGACCGGGAAAAGGCGGCGGACGGCACGGTGTCCGAGGTGGACCCGGACGCGGCGACGGAGCATTTGAGCTCGGTCGACGTCCGGGGCTTCTGCGCGCCCGCGGCCAGGACGGAAGCCCGTCTGGAGGTCCCGGGGACGGGGCCCGCGACCAAGGGGGCCCCGGCGGTCTCCTCCTCGTCTCCGTCCCCGTCGTCCGCGGACGGCCCGGCCCCGGCGCCGAAGCCTGCGGGGCCGTCGGGACCGGCGAAGTCCGCCCGGGGAGCGAAGCCGCACGCGGCAGCGGCCGAGCGAGCCCGCCGCGGCAAAGTCCTGGCCCGTCGCCGGCGCACCACGGTGAGCCTCTTCTTCGCGTTCACGATCGGCGCGATCGTCGCGGCCGTCGGCGGTCTCGCCTTCCTGTGGGCCCCCGCGGTCCCGGCTCTGCTGCTGAGCGCGTACATCGTCTATCTGCGGGTCCAGGAGCGGCGGCGCTTCGTCTACGTGATGGACCGCCGCAACGCCGAGGCCGCCGCGGCCCGGCTGCGCGAGAGCCGCCGCCCCGCTCCGATTCCCGAGCCGGAACCCGCCCCGGCGGCGCCTTTGGCGCCCGAGCCGTCGGTCTCCCCGCAGGAGGCGGATCGGCGCGCGCTGGTGGAGCAGACCGACCACGCGGAGTGGGTCGACCAGCAGCGTGAGCGCGGTCCGGCCCGCGGTGACAGCTGGAACCCGGTGCCGGTCCCGCTCCCCACGTACGTCACCGCCCCGGTCGCCCCGCGCGCGCCGGGCGGCGTGGACGTGACGGACCCGGAGACCTGGAGTGCCGCCCGATCCTCCGCGGCGGCCCCCGAGCCCACCCCGGCACCGGTCCCGCGCCGCCGCGGCGGTCCCCACCGCCCGCGCCGCGACCACGGCCGCACCCCGCTCTTCGACCAGTACGCGGACGACGACCGCCCCCGCGCGGCCAACGAATGACCCGGCGGCCCGGGCCCGCGTCAGCCCCGGCTGACCAGGGAGGGAGTGGATTTCCGAGTCCGCCACTCGGGATGCTAATGTTTCACACGTCGCAAGGGCCTGTGGCGCAGTCTGGTAGCGCACCTCGTTCGCATCGAGGGGGTCAGGGGTTCGAATCCCCTCAGGTCCACAGACACCAAGAATCCCGCCCGATCATCTGATCGGGCGGGATTCTTGTCGTTTGAGGTCGTTCCACCCGGCGGCACCCCTCAGGCGTCCCCGAGATCGGATGAGGGGGCGCCGGGGTGGAGGGAGTCGCAGTCGGCGTCAGGGCTCGTCGCGTCGGCCGCTCCGCCGGCGATGTCGATCCAAGACCCGTCATGGCGTCAGCCTTCCAAGGGTGACCGTGACGAGAGGCCCTGAGGGCAAGTTATGGATTTTGGAGTACAGAACGTAGTAGCTTGTACGCATGGCCAGACCGCGCACATTCGACGAGACGGCGGTTCTTGACGCGGCTGCGGCGCAGTTCCGTGTCCACGGTTACGCCGACACGTCCACTGAGCAACTCTGTGAGGCCGCCGGGGTGCGGCGCAGCAGTCTGTACAACGCGTTCACGTCCAAGGACGAGCTGTTCGTGCGGGCGCTGGAGCACTACGCGTCCACCATGAGGGCGCGTCAGGCGGCGATCCTGTCCGATGCTTCCTTCAGTGGTGCCGAACGGCTCCGGAAGCTGATCGATGCCATCGTCGACGAGGAGCGCGTCGCTCGCGACGAAGGGCATGCGGCCGGCTGCATGGGCGTGCACGCGCTGATGAACCCCGACTTGCGGGCGCGCGACGAACGCATCGCGCAGATCCTCGAGCGGGATCTACGGGAGCGGCTCGGCCTGCTCGAGGACGTCATCCGGGTCGGGCGGGCGGACGGCAGCATTCCTGGCGGCCCCGATGTCGCCGAGGGTGCGCTCCTCGTCAACACCCTTGTTTCCGGTCTCCGCGTGACGGCCCAGGCCGGGGTCCCCCCGGAGGTGCTGAGCAGGGTTGCTTTCGACGGGCTCCGTTCCCTGCTGGGCTGAGCGCAGGGACGTCGGTCCGGCCTCGCGCTGCCCAAATTTTGGATTTTAGAATACAGAAAGGGTATCCGTGTCGTGAAGCGACCTCTCTACTGGCTGATGCTCACCCTGCTTCTCGTTGCCATGAGCGAGCTGCAGACGATGGGCATGCTGCCCGAAATGGCGCGCGGTCTCGGCGCCTCGACCGCCAAGGTCGGCGCCCTGATCTCCATCTACTCCTTCGGCATGGCCGTCGGTGGTCCGCTGATCGCCTGGGCGCTGCGGCTGACCGCGCCCAAGTCCGCGCTCCTGGGTGTCGTCATCACGTACGCGATTCTCGAAGCCGCGGTTCCGCTGGTGCACGACTACTGGTGGGTCGCCGCGCTTCGACTGCTGACCGGAAGCCTCGGGGGTGCCGTGTTCGGCCTCACCCTGACCATGGCCGCCAGGCTCGCCCCCAGCCCCGACCGCATCGCGTCCTCGATCGCCATCGTGCTGAACGGCCTTATGTTCGGCGCTGTTCTCGGTCTGCCCATCAGCCACGCCATCTCCACCACGTGGAATTGGCAGGCGAGCTTCGTCGCCCTGGGCATCGCCGGTCTGATCATCGCCCTTCTCGATGTCCCCGCGCTCCCCGCGCTGCCCGCTGTCTCGGCACAGACCTCCGCCGACGACGTGGCACAGTTCCGCTCGCCGCGACTGTGGAGCCGGTATCTCGTCAGCCTGCTGACCATCGGGGCGACCTACGGCGCGTTCTCCTACTTCACCCCGCTGCTGGAGCACGACGCGGGCTTCTCCGCCAATACGACGACGGTGATCCTCTTCGGCTACGGCTTGTGCACGGTGATCGGCAACAACCTGGTGGGCCGCTACGCGGACCGCCACGCGGTGCCCTTGCTGCGTATCGGGCACCTTGCCCTGACCGTGGCCCTGGTGGTTCTTGCCCTCTTCGCCCACCTGCCCTGGGCCGCGCTGCCCGGCGTGCTCCTTGTCGGGCTCGTCGGTGTCACGATGAACCCCGCACTCGTCGCCCGGGTGTTCGAAGTGGCCGGGGCCGGCAATCTGGTCAACACCGTCCACACGTCCGTCATCACCCTGGGCGTCGTGCTCGGCAGCGCTGTCGGCGGCTTCACCATCAGCTCTGTCGGCGGTACCTCCTCGTCCGCCGCCATGTGGACCGGTGCCGTTCTCGCTGTCCTGGCCACCCTTGTGCTGGGTGTGCAGACCCTCGGGTCCAAGCGGGCTTCCCGGCCCGAGCCCCAGTCTCAGCCTCAGCCCCAGCCAGTGCACGACTGAGCTCCTGGTGGAGCCGAGAGTTCCGGGCATGTCGGCAAGGTGTCGTGCCGTGACGGGGCCGGCTCGCACCGCGCCGGCTCAGAGCTGCTTCGCGAAGCAGAGGCTGCTGTCGTACGCGCGGTAGTAGCCGAACTTCGGGCGGGAGGGCGTGTAGCCGCTGGATGTGTAGAGGGCGACGGCCTCGGGCTGGGCCGTGCCCGTCTCCAGGACCATGCGGGTGCGGCCGGCCGCGCGGGCGTCGGCCTCCAGGAGGGCCAGGATGCGGCGGGCGAGGCCCAGGCCGCGGGCGTCCGGGGTGACGTACATGCGCTTCAGTTCGGCGTCGCCGTCGGAGTAGCCCTCGGGGTTGGTGTCCTGGGTGCGCCAGCCGCCCGAGGCAACCGGGCTGTCGGATGTGTCATATGCCAGCAGGTACAGGCCCCGCGGCGGGACGAACATCGTGGCGTCGAGCGGAGTGAGATCGCCCTCGCCGACCTCGTCCTCGTCCGCGTAGCGCTCCGCGTACTCCAGCTGGACGGCGTCGTTGAGCTTGATCGCGTCGGGGTGATCGAAAGGGGTCGGGCGGATCTGCATGCCGTAAATCGCACTTCTGTTCGTTCGGAGCTCGGGTGGAGGTGCCGGTATTCTCCCGGGATGCTCACTGTGACCTCCGTGAATGTCAATGGTCTGCGTGCCGCCGCCAAGAAGGGCTTCGTCGAGTGGCTGGCCGGCACCTCCGCGGACGTGGTCTGCCTCCAGGAGGTGCGCGCCGAGGAGGCGCAGCTGCCCGCCGCGGCCGGCGCCCCGGAGGGCTGGTTCGTCACCCATGCCCCCGCAGCCGCCAAGGGGCGCGCCGGGGTCTCGCTCTACACGCGGCGCGAGCCCGACGCCGTGCGCGTCGGCTTCGGCTCCGAGGAGTTCGACGGGAGCGGTCGCTACATCGAGGCCGATCTGCCGGGTGTCGTCGTCGCCAGCCTCTATCTGCCGTCCGGCGAGGTCGGCACCGAGCGGCAGGACGAGAAGATCCGCTTCATGGACGAGTTCCTGCCTTACCTGAAGGGGCTCAGGGAGCGTGCCGCCGCTGACGGGCGCGAGGTCGTCGTCTGCGGCGACTGGAACATCGCCCACCACGAGGCCGACCTCAAGAACTGGAAGGCCAACCAGAAGAACGCCGGCTTCCTCCCCGAGGAGCGGGCGTGGCTCGGCCGGGTCCTCGACGAGGGCGACGGCGGGTACGTGGACGTCTTCCGCGCCCTCCACCCCGACCAGGACGGTCCGTACTCCTGGTGGTCCTACCGGGGCCGGGCCTTCGACAACGACAGCGGCTGGCGCATCGACTACCAGATGGTGACGCCCGGGCTCGCCGCCAAGGCCGTCAAGGCGGAGGTCGAGCGGGCCGCCACGCACGCGGAGCGCTGGAGCGACCACGCGCCCGTCACCGTCGTCTACGAGCTGTAGACGTACGTACGAGCCGGGGTCAGCCGCCGGAGGGGCCCCGCGTCTCCATGTCCCGGCTCCCCGCGCTCCGGCTTTTCGCGCCCCTGCTCCCCGGCTGTCCGGCTGGTGGGTCAGGGGCGCAGGCGTCGGTCCAGGGCGAGGGAGAGTTCCGCCTCCACCACGCTCTTGGCCAGCGGGCGCAGCCGGCGCGCGTCCTCGGGGCCGGCGTAGGTGCCGAGCAGCTCGGTGAACAGGTCCGCCAGTTCCTCCACGTGCTCGCGCACCCGTCCGCCCGCCTTCAGGACGGCGGCCAGCGGGACGCCCTCGCGCACGAGCGCGGCGGAGACGTCGAGGAGGCGGCGGCTGATGTGGACGATGTCCTGGCCGTCGGTGGCGAGGTAGCCGAGGTCGAGGGCCAGGGCCAGGTTCTCGGGGGTGACCTCGCCGGCGAAGTGGTCGGCCAGTTCCTCGGGCGTGAGGCGGACCGGCTCCTCCTCGGTGGGCGGGCCGAGTTCGAGGACCTCGCCGACGTTCCGTCCGGACTCGAAGGCGGCGGTCAGGTCGGCGATGCCGTTGAGGGTGTGGCCGCGTTCGAGGAGGGCGG
The DNA here is from genome assembly GCF_043198875.1 of Streptomyces sp. NPDC048718. Classification (NCBI taxonomy): domain Bacteria; kingdom Bacillati; phylum Actinomycetota; class Actinomycetes; order Kitasatosporales; family Streptomycetaceae; genus Streptomyces; species Streptomyces sp. NPDC048718. The sequence goes on along the minus strand of NZ_JBICVG010000009.1, from coordinate 102,439 downwards.
CGATGGTGCGCAGACGGGCCAGATGGTGGTCGTCGTACCAGGCGATCCGGCCCTCGCGGCGCGGTGGCGGGATCAGTCCGCGTTCACGGTAGAAGCGCAGGGTGCGTACGGTGATGCCGGCCTCGGCGGCCAGGTCGGCCATCCGGTACTCGCGTACCGCTCCAGGGGTTCCCGCCGGCCCGGCCGTCCCCGCCGTTCCCGAAGGCCCCGCCGCCCCCGGTGTCCCCGCCGTTCCCGTGTCCGTCCGCGTCCCGCCGGAGCCGGGCGCGGGCGGGGTCTGCCCCGCGGTCTGCCCCGGGGTCCGTCCTGGGGCCTGTTCTCCCGATCGTTTCGCCACGGCCGCCAGCCTATGTTGTACCGCCGGTAACTTTCCCTCGCTCAACCCCTACCGCTTGGTATGTGGGTGCCCTACAGTCCAATCGTGCCAGTGATCGCTGGCGGAATCTTGGCCGGGTGCGCGGGAGGCGGCGTGGCGAAGCACGAGCACGTACGAGTGGCGGTGATCGGATCGGGATTCGGCGGACTCGGAGCCGCCGTCCGGCTGCGCCGCGAGGGGATCACCGACTTCGTCGTCCTGGAACGGGCCGACTCCGTGGGCGGTACATGGCGGGACAACAGCTACCCCGGCTGCGCCTGCGACGTCCCCTCCCACCTCTACTCCTTCTCCTTCGCGCCCAACCCCGACTGGCCGCGCACCTTCTCCGGGCAGCGCCACATCCGCGCGTACCTGGAACACGTCACCGACACCTTCGGGATCCGGCCGCATCTGCGCCTGGGGCACGAGGTCGTGCGGGCGGTCTGGAACGCGGACGAACTGCGCTGGGACATCGAGACCAGCCGCGGCACCTTCTCCGCCGACGTCGTCGTCTCCGCCACCGGCCCGCTCTCCGACCCGAAGATTCCCGACATCCCGGGGCTCGCCGACTTCACCGGCAAGATCTTCCACTCCGCCCAGTGGGACCACGACTACGACCTCACGGGCAAGCGGGTCGCCATGGTCGGAACCGGCGCCTCCGCCATTCAGATCGTCCCCTCGATCCAGCCCCGGGTGAGCCGTCTCACCGTCTTCCAGCGCACACCCCCGTGGGTCATGCCCCGCGTGGACCGCGCCATCAGCGCCCCAGAGCGCTGGCTGCACCGGCAGCTGCCGTTCACCACGGCCGCCCGCCGAGGCCTGCTGTGGGGCATTCGAGAGCTGCAGGTCAGCGCGTTCACCAAGCGCCCCGACGAGCTGGGCCTGATCGAGCGGCTCGCCAAGGCGAACATCGCCCGGGCGGTCAAGGACCCGGCCCTGCGGGCCAAGCTGACCCCCTCGTACCGCCTTGGCTGCAAGCGCATCCTGCTGTCCAACGCGTACTACCCGGCGCTCACCCGCCCCAACGTCGATGTCGTCGCCTCCGGCCTCAAGGAGGTCCGGGGGAACACCGTGGTCGCCGCCGACGGTACGGAGACCGAGGTCGACGCGATCGTCTTCGGCACCGGCTTCCACGTCACCGACATGCCGATCGCGGAGCGGGTCGTCGGCGCGGACGGCCGCACGCTCGCCGAGCAGTGGAAGGGCGGCATGGAGGCGCTGCGCGGCGCCACCGCCGCCGGGTTCCCCAACTTCATGACGATCATCGGCCCCAACACCGGCCTCGGGAACTCCTCGATGATCCTCATGATCGAGTCCCAGCTGAACTACATGGCCGACTATCTGCGCCAGCTGAACACGCTCGGCGGGCGTTCGGCCCTCGACGCCCGCCCCTCCGCCGTCGGCGTCTGGAACCGCCGGGTGCAGTCCCGGATGCAGCGGACGGTGTGGAAGGCGGGCGGCTGCGACAGCTGGTACCTGGACGCCAACGGACGCAACACCACGCTGTGGCCGGGCACGACCTCCGAGTTCCGGCGGGAGACGCGGTCCGTCGACCTCTCCGAGTACGAGGTGCTGCGCGCCCCCGAAGCCTCCGAGAACTCCGAAGCGGGGTCGGCCGGGTCGGCCGGGGCGCCGGCGGCCGGCTCCACGCGCGCGAAGGAGGCGGTCCAGTGAGCCGCGTGGCCGGGGCGGCGAAGATCCCGCCCGTGCGTACGTCGATGGTGACCTCCGCCGACGGGGCGGCCATCCATGTCGAGGAGTACGGGCCGGCCGGCGCGCCGGTCGTCGTCCTCGCGCATGGCTGGACCTGCAGCACCCGTTTCTGGGACGCGCAGATACGGGACCTGGCCGCCGATCACCGGGTCGTCGTGTACGACCAGCGGGGGCACGGCGCCTCCCCGGCCCCGGCCCCGGCTGGGGTTGGCTCCGGCATCGGATCCGGGGCGGCGGGGGTCGGTACGGCCGGCCGGGGCTACTCGACCGAGGCGCTCGCCGACGACCTGGAGGCCGTGCTCGCGGTCACCCTCGGCCCTGGCGAACGCGCCGTCCTGGTCGGCCACTCCATGGGCGGCATGACCATCATGGCCGCCGCCCGCCGGCCCCTTCTGCGGCAGCACGCGGCCGCCGCGCTGCTCTGCTCGACAGGGCCCGCGCGGCTGACCGCCGAGGCACTCGTCGTACCGCTCGGGCCGGGCGGACTGCGGACCCGTCTCACCGGCGCCGTGCTCGGCGCGAAGGCGCCGCTCGGGCCGGTCACACCGGTGTCCCGGCGGATCCTCAAGTACGCCACGATGGGCCCGGCCAGCCCGCCCGAGCGGGTCGACGCCTGCGCGCGCCTCGTGCACGCGTGCCCGCGCGGGGCCCGGCACGGCTGGTCGCAGGTGCTGGCGACGCTCGATCTCGACGCCGAGGTACGGGAGCTGCGGCTGCCGGTGTCCGTGGTCGTCGGCAGCGACGACCGGCTCACCCCGCCCGTCCACGCCCGCCGCCTGGCCGCCGCACTGCCGCACTGCACGGGCCTGACGGTGCTTCCGGGCATGGGGCATATGACACCCGTGGAGGCGCCGGAGGCCATCACAGGGCAGATCCGCGAGCTGACCCTCACATACCTGGGAGTGAAGCAGGGCGAGCGGGTGGAGCCGGGCGAGCGGGACGAGCGGAGCGGCGCGGCCGCGGCGGTGGTCGACGCCGGCGGAGACGGAGACGGACGCGAGAACGAGGAGGCAGGGGCATGAGCAGGATGAACCTCGAAGGACAGGTCGCGGTCGTCACCGGTGGCGCCCGCGGTGTCGGCGAGCTCCTCGCGCGGAAACTCTCCGCGCGCGGCGCGAAGATCGCGCTGGTCGGTCTGGAGCCGGAGCTGCTGAAGGATGTCGCCGGGCGGCTGCACACCGAGGCCGACTGGTGGCACGCCGACGTCACCGACCACGAGGCGATGGCGCGGGTGGCGGCCGAGGTGAAGGAGCGGTTCGGCAAGGTCGATGTCGTCGTCGCCAACGCCGGTGTCGCGGCGGGCGGTCCGTTCGTGGACTCCGACCCGGTCGCGTGGCGGCGGGTCATCGAGGTCAATCTGATCGGCGGCGCCGTGACCGCGCGGGCGTTCCTGCCCGTACTGATGGAGTCGCGCGGCTACTTCCTCCAGATCGCCTCGCTGGCCGCGATGACACCGGCGCCGATGATGACGGCGTACTGCGCCTCGAAGTCGGGCGTCGAGGCGTTCGCGCACAGTCTGCGCGCCGAGGTCGCGTACAAGGGGGTGAAGGTCGGGGTCGGTTATCTGTCGTGGACCGACACCGACATGGTGCGCGGGGCCGATCAGGACGACGTCATGCGGGAGTTGCGGTCCCGGCTGCCGTGGCCGGCGAACCGCACGTATCCGCTCGGGCCGGCCGTGGACCGGATCGTCGCGGGGGTCGAGCGCCGCTCGGCCCATGTGTACGCGCAGTGGTGGCTGCGCGGCATGCAGTCGAGCCGCGGCTATCTGCCGGGCCTCATCGCCGGGGTCGGGCAGCGCGAGATGCGGCGCTTCGAGCCGCGCCTCGGGTCGGTTTCGAAGGGGCTGGTCGGCGCGGGCGGAGTGGCCGATGAACAGACCCGCTCCGAACGGGTGTGACGGGCCCGCTGTCGAGAGCGGGGCGAGGGCGGGGCGCGGACCGACTGAGGACGGGCTGGAGCCGGCCGAGGACGGACCGAGCGGACTGAGCTGAGGACCCCCTGATGACGGGCTGAGTACGGGGTGCGGGGCGCGGCGGTGCGGGGCCGGAGGGCGTCGGCGCGGCCGTGACCGTGCGTGTCTGATCGACATGCGCAGCGTGGTGGGCCGTGTCAGTCTGGTCGAGGCCCGAGGGGTACGAACTCCGGGCCTCCCCACCCCCGTCTAGGAGTGACGTTCATGGGCATCAAGGACCAGTTCCAGGACAAGGAGCAGGAGCTCCAGAGCCGCGGCAGGCAGCAGATGGGCAGCGCGAAGGACGAGGCGTCCGAGCGCGCGGCACAGGCCAAGGACCGTGCGCGGCAGGGCCGGAACAAGCCCCAGGGCGGTCAGGACGAGCCGCAGGGTCGTCGGCCCTGACCCTGGTCTGTGGTCGGGTCTGACCCTGGCCTTGCGTGGAGGCGCACCCGGGACGCCGGGTGCGCCTTCGCGTGTCCGGGACGGGGCCTGGGGCCAGGCCTGGGGGCGGGTCCGGGGTGGGGACATGGCGGAGTCGTAGTACGACAATCCGAGTTTGAAGAAGTCCTGTGGATAACTTGCTGCACGGAACCGGCCGGGTACGTACGGTGATCCACATGTCCGTCACAGAACTCGCCCTTGAGCGACTGCGATCCGACCACGCGCCCGCCCTGCTCGCCTTCGAGCGGGACAACCGGGCCTACTTCTCCGCGTTCGTGCCCGATCGCGGGGACGCGTACTTCGCCGGGTTCGACGCCCGGCACCAGGCCCTGCTCGACGAACAGGAGAGCGGGACCATCGCCTTCCACGTACTGGTGGGGGACGACGGGGAGATAGTCGGGCGGTTCAATCTCGTCGATCTGGCCGACGGGAGCGCTGAACTGGGCTACCGGGTGGCCGAGAAGGCCACCGGGCGCGGGGTGGCGACCGCGGGGATACGGGAGTTGTGCCGCCTGGCCCGGGAGGAGTACGGGCTGAGCCGGCTGACCGCCGTCACCACCCTCGACAACGGGCCGTCCCGGGCGGTGCTGACCCGGGTCGGGTTCGGTGCCGTCGGAGGGGTGACCCTCCCGGGCGCGGGCGGTGACGGCGGGGACCAGCCGGGGATCGCCTACGAGCTGGACCTCGGCGGCAGTCTGGGCCTGGAGAGATCCGGCACGGCCTCGTAGCCGGGCGGGCTCGCGGCCGGGTTCTCCTCCAGCAGGGCCAGTGCCACGACGACGGCGTCGTCGAGCTGGGCGTGCCGGCCCTCGGCCCAGTCGAGCGGGGTGCGCAGGGCCGCGAGGTCCGGCGACACGCCGTGGTTCTCGATGGACCAGCCGTACTCGGGGAACCAGGCCGCGTTCATGGGGACGGTGATCTGGGTGCCGTCGCCCAGCAGATGGCGGCCCGTCATGCCGACGACACCGCCCCAGGTGCGCTGGCCGACGACGGGGCCGAGCCGGAGCAGCTTGAAAGCGGCGGTGATCATGTCGCCGTCGGAGGAGGTGGCCTCGTCGGCCAGGGCGACGACGGGGCCGCGCGGAGCGTTGGAGGTGTACGAGACGGGCTGGGCGTTACGGGTGAGGTCCCAGCCCAGGATCCTGCGGGTGAGTTTCTCTATCACCAGCTCGCTGATGTGGCCGCCGGCATTGCCCCGGACGTCCACGATGAGAGCCGGCCGGGAAACCTCCATGCGCAGGTCGCGGTTGAACTGGGCCCAGCCGGAGCCGCCCATGTCGGGGATGTGGAGGTAGCCGCAGCGGCCGCCGCTGAGTTCCCGGACGACGGCCCGCCGTTTGGCCACCCAGTCCTGGTAGCGCAGGGGCCGTTCGTCGATGAGGGGGACGACGGCGATCCGCCGGGGGGGACCCTCGCCCTCGGCGGGGCTGAAGGTGAGTTCGACGGTGGTGCCGCCCGTTCCGGAGAGGAGGGGGTAGGGGCCGGCGACGGGGTCGACGGGGCGGCCGTCGACATGGGTGAGGGCCGCTCCCTCACGGATGCCGGTGCCGGCGAGCGGCGAACGGGCCTTGGAGTCGGAGGAGTCGCCGGGCAGGATCCGCTTGACCGTCCAGTTGCCGTCCCGGGGAAGGAGGTTGACACCGAGCAGGCCCTGCGGGCGCTGGTACTGGGGCGGCCCCTCGTTGCGCCGCGCCGGAGTGACGTACGCGTGGGAGGTGCCCAGCTCGCCGAGGACCTCGCGCAGGAGGTCGGCGAACTCGTCGGGTGAGGCGACCCGTTCGACCAGGGGCCGGTACTGGTCGAGCACGGCCGTCCAGTCGACGCCGCCCATGTCCGGTTCCCAGAAGTAGGCGCGGATGATCCGGCCCGCCTCGTCGAACGCCTGTCGCCACTCGGCGGCCGGGTCCACCTCGTGCACGATGCGCCGCAGATCGAGGTAGACGGTGGAGTCGGCGTCGCCCATCTCGGCGGCGGGCACCGCCCGCAGGTCGCCCTCGTCGACCACGACGAGCCGGGAACCGTCGCCGCTGACGGCGAACCAGTCGAGGTGGCCCACGAGTTCGGTCTTGCGGGCCTTGGGGATGTTGTAGTGCTCCAGCGTGGGGCGGGGGGAGGGATCGGACGGATTGGCGAAGGTCTCGCCGAGCGCGCCGGAGATCGGCCAGCGCAGCCACACCAGGCCGCCGCCGGCGACGGGCTGGAGAGCGGAGTACTTGGAGGCGGTCACGGGGAAGGGCGTGACCCGGTCGGGCAGTCCCTCGACCTCGACGGTGACCGTGCCGTCTCCGGCGCCGGCCTCCTCGTCGGCGGGGTCCATACCGCCGCCGGCGGGCCGCCCGTCGGGGAGCAGCGCGAAGGGAGAGGGAGTCGCGGAGGACAGCGGTACGAGATAGGGACGGCAGCCCAGCGGGAAGGACAGGTCGCCGGTGTGCACGTCGTACACCGGGTCGAAGCCGCGCCAGGAGAGGAAGGCGAGATAGCGGCCGTCACGTGTGAAGACCGGGTTCTCGTCCTCGAAGCGCCCGTTGGTGACGTCCACGACGACACCGGCCCCGGTGCCGGAGATGCGGGCCATCTTGATGGAGCGCAGCGAGCGGCCGATACCGGGGTGGGACCAGGTGAGCCAGGCGCCGTCGGGGGAGAAGGCGAGGTCGCGGACGGGGCCGTTGACGGAGCGGATCAGTTCGGTGACCTGTCCGGCGCCGGTGTCCGAGGAACCACCGGAGGCTTCGGCGTCGGTTCCGTCGGTGGGGCTGGTGGGGCTGTCGGAGCCGGCGGGGGCACCGGAGCCGCCTGGGCCGGTCGAGCCGTCCGAGCCGTTCGAGCTGTCTGGGGCACCCGGGCTTGGGGTGCCCGAGCCGGCCGGAGTTCCCGTGGCCCCGGGGGTTTCGCCGGCCTTGGAGGTGGCGGAAGTCTCGGCGGCGGCGGGAGTGGCGGGGGCCTCGGGAGGTGACGCGTCGCCGGAGCCGTTGTTGCCCTCGGTGGTCCCGGTGGTCCCGGTGGTCCCGGTGCCTGCCGGGGGGCCGGCGGGCGTGGGCGGGCTGGTGGTGGCGGTGGGTGGGGGTGGGGTGGGAGGGGAGGGGGAGGGGGAGGGGCCCCCCGCCCCTTCGGTTTCCTCGGATTTCCCGGCCCCTGCGGGCCCCTCGGCCTCCGTTGCCCCCGCGGTCCCCGCCGGCCCGCCGTCCCCCTCGGTTACCTCGGTTTCAGTCGCCCTCCCCGCACTCGTGTCCGCGTCTGCCCCCGCCCCCGCCCCCGCCACCGCATCCGTCCTCGCGCCGCCCCCCGAAGCGTCCTCGGCCCCGGGAGCAGCAACAGTGCCGTGGCTGCCCAGCGGCGAAGTGGTGAGGGGTTCCGTCAGGGGGAGCGGGGTGGCGGTGAGGGGGTCCAGGGGTGCGGAGGGGAGTACGTCGGTGAGGGCGAGAGGAGCGGTGCCGGGTTCCTCGGTGAGGTCGATGAGGAGGAGGCGGCCGTCGTTGGAGGCGATGGCGAGGCGTTCGCCGTCGGGGTCGGAGACCATCTCCTCGACCCGGCCGAGGACACCCGACGCCAGCCGGCGGGGTGCGCGGCCGCCGCTGGCGCGCGGCAGGTAGGCGATCTCGACGGCGTCCTCGCCGTCGGCGTCGGTGACGTAGGCGACCTGTCCGCTGCTGCCCAGCATCTCGGGCAGCCGGACCCGTACACCGGGGGTGTCGGCGATGGTGCGGGCCGGGCCGTCGCGGTGGGTGAGCCAGTAGAGGCTGCCGCGCACGGTGACGGCGCTGGCCCGGCCGGTCTCGTCGACGGACAGGCCGTCGACGTGGTGGGCGGTGGGCACCTGGTAGGGGCGTCGCCCGGTGCGCGGTCCGCCGAGGCGTACGTCGATGCGGCGCGGCCGGGCGCCGGCGGTCAGGTCGTCGACGATCCACAGTTCGCCGGCGCACTGGTAGACCACCCGCCGCCCGTCGCTGGACGCGGCCCGGGCGTAGAACTCGTCGTGGTCGGTGTGGCGGCGCAGGTCGGTGCCGTCCGGGAGGCAGGAGTAGAGGTTGCCGATGCCTTCGTGGTCGGAGAGGAACGCGATCCGGGTCCCGCCGGGTTCGCCGTCGGGCGCGGCGACGAACAGGGGGGCTTCGAGGTGGCCGCCGAGGTGGGGGAGGAGCCGTTCGCCGTGCAGCCACAGCCGCCCCATGGCGCCGCCGCGGTAGCGCTTCCAGGACGCGGGCTCGTGCGGGGGCGTGCCGGAGAGGAGCAGGGTGCGCCGCCGGCCGTCGAGGTCGGCGACGGCGATGTCGGAGACCGGCCCCCAGGGCATGCGGCCGCCGGGGGAGCCGTCGGTGGGCACGGTGTAGGCCCAGGAGTAGTAGGAGAACGGCTGGTTGTGCGAGGAGACGGCGAGGATGTCCCCGTCCGGGGACCATCCGCAGACCCGGGTGTCCGTGGAGCCCCAGTAGGTGAGCCGCCTGGATGGCCCGCCGTCCACGGGGGCGAGATGGATCTCGGGGTCGAGGCTGCGCCAGCTGGTATAGGCGATGTGGCGCCCGTCGGGGGAGAAGCGCGGGTGGCCGATCCGGGTGCGGTCGACGGTGATCCGCCAGGCCCGGTCCGGCCGGTGGCCCTCGGGGACGAGTGGCGCGACCCAGAGGTCGTCCTCGGCTGCAAAGCACAGCAGCTCGCCGTGGAGGTGCGGGAAGCGGAGGTAGGCGCGGTCGTCACTCACGTTTTCATGCTTTCCGCGCGAGGGGGGTGCGGCAACTCGTACGTCAGTCCCATCGTTCCCGTTCCGGCTGTGGCCCAGGACACGTACGAAACGGTTTCGTTTCGCTGAGAACCCGGGGGTATCGTCGAGGGGCACGAGTACGAAACCGTTTCGTTCATCTTGGCCGTCCCCATCCCTTGATGCCGGCGCGGCTCGGACTCGGCACCCATCCCACACGCCCGGTACCACCCGTCCTGTCTTGTCGACGGGTGTGGACGACGGGCGCGACACCCGGACACCGAGTACGGACCAGGAGGCCGGACATGGCACGCAGCAGGCTCACTCCCGAGCGGGAGACCGAGCTGTACGCGGCCGTGCTCGATCTGCTGCGGGAAGTCGGGTACGACGCGCTCACCATGGACGCCGTCGCCGCCCGTACCCACTGCAGCAAGGCCACCCTCTATCGCCAGTGGGGCGGAAAGCCCGAACTGGTCGCGAGGGCCCTGCGCCGCGGCAAGCCGGTCGCGCTCGCCGGGATCGACACCGGCACCCTGCGCGGTGACCTCATGGCGGGCCTGGAGGCGTCGGACGACTGCCGGCTGGAAGAGGACTCCGCCCTGATGCGGGGCCTGATCCACGCGGTCCACCACAACCCCGAACTGCTCCAGGCGCTGCACGAACTGCTCATCGAACCCGAGATCACCGGGCTCGACGAGATGCTCGGGCGGGCCGTCCGCAGAGGCGAGATCGACGCCGGCAACCCGGCGCTGAAACTCGTTCCCCACATGATGATCGGCGCGTTCATCACCCGCCCGCTGATCGATGGGCAACCGGTGGACCTGGAGTTTCTCCGGTCCTACGTCGACGCCGTCGTGCTCCCTTCGCTCGGCGCCTGACACCCCCGTGAACCCCGTGAACCTCGTAGGCCCCGCAAGTCCCGCAAGCCCTGACCCGTAGGTTCTGCACCCTCCGTAACACCCCCGCAGACCCTGCCCCCGAAAACCCTGACGTCGCACCGCTCACGCCGTCGGGCCGGCTCCCCATGCCCTGACCCCTCGATACCGGGAGTACGCCCCCGTGGCCACGTTCCTCTACAAGCTCGGCCGGTCCGCCTTCCGGCGCCGCCGGCTCGTCGCCCTGCTCTGGGTGGCGCTGCTGGCGATCGCCGGAGTCGGCGCCGCCACCGCGCCGACCGCGACCTCCAGCTCCTTCTCCATACCCGGCACCGAGGCCCAGCGCGCCTTCGACCTGCTCGAAGAACGCTTCCCCGGCGCCAGCGCCGACGGCGCCACCGCGCGCGTCGTCTACCAGGCCCCGGCCGGTCAGAAGATGACGGATCCGGCGAACAAGGCCAAGGTCGAGCGCACGGTCGCCGACCTGAAGGCCGGTTCGAAGGAGATCGCCCAGGTCGTCGACCCGTTCGCGGTGAACGCGGTCTCCCAGGACGGCAGGACCGCCTACGTCTCCGTCGCGTACAAGGTCAACGCGATGGAGCTGTCGGACGCGAGCCGTGACGCGCTCAAGGAGACCGGCGCGAAGGCGCAGGGCCAGGGCCTGACCGTCGAGATCGGCGGCGACGCGCTGCAGAGCATGCCGGAGACCGGCCCCGGCGAGGTCGTCGGTGTGGTCATCGCGGGCTTCGTGCTCGTCGTCACCTTCGGCTCGCTCGTCGCGGCCGGGCTGCCGCTGCTCACCGCGATCATCGGTGTGGGCATCGGTGTCTCCACGATCACCGCGCTCGCCAGTGTGCTCGACCTCGGCTCCACCACCTCCACCCTCGCGATGATGATCGGCCTCGCGGTCGGCATCGACTACGCGCTGTTCATCGTCTCCCGCTACCGCGCGGAGCTCGCCGAGGGCCGAGCCAAGGAAGAGGCCGCCGGGCGAGCGGTCGGCACCGCCGGTTCCGCCGTCGTCTTCGCCGGTCTGACGGTGGTCATCGCCCTGGTGGGCCTGGCCGTCGTCAACATCCCGATGCTCACCAAGATGGGTGTCGCCGCGGCCGGCACGGTCGTGATCGCCGTCCTCATCGCGCTCACCCTCATCCCGGCCCTGCTCGGCTTCGCCGGCGACAAGGTCGTCGGCCGCAAGGCGCGCAAGCAGCTCAAGGCCCAGGCCGCCGCCGAGGGCGGCGAGGGTGCCCATGGTGCCGACGGCGCCGGCGCGACGGTCCGGCCGGAGGGCAAGCCGAACGCCGGCACCCGCTGGGCCCGGTTCGTCATCCGCCGCCCGCTGCTCGTCCTGCTCGTCGGCGTCCTCGGCCTCGGCGCGATCGCCGTACCGGCCGCCTCCCTGGAGATGGGCCTGCCCGACGACGGTGTGAAGCCCACCTCCACCACCGAGCGCCGCGCCTACGACCTGCTGTCCGACGGCTTCGGCCCCGGGTTCAACGGTCCGCTGCTCCTCGTCGTCGACGGCGACAAGGCCGCCGCCGACAAGGCCGTCTCCGCGGTCAAGGGCCTGGACGGCGTCGCGGCCGTCACCCCGCCGACCCCCAACAAGGCCGGCGACACCTCGATGATCACGGTCGTCCCGAAGGACCGCCCGTCCTCCGTGGCGACCGAGCAGCTCGTCCACGACATCCGTGACGCCACCGGCGACCACGTCCTGGTCACCGGCGCCACCGCGATGAACGTCGACTTCTCGCAGAAGATGAACGACGCCCTGCTGCCCTACCTGGCACTCGTCGTCGGACTCGCCTTCCTGCTGCTCATGGTGGTCTTCCGCTCGGTCCTCGTCCCGCTGAAGGCGGCCCTCGGCTTCCTGCTCTCCGTCGTCGCCGCCCTCGGCGCGGTCGTCGCGGTCTTCCAGTGGGGCTGGCTCGGCGGCCTGTTCGGGGTCGAGCAGACCGGCCCGATCATGTCGATGATGCCGATCTTCATGGTGGGTGTCGTCTTCGGTCTCGCCATGGACTACGAGGTCTTCCTGGTCACGCGGATGCGCGAGGCGTACGTCCACGGGGCGCGCCCCGGCGAGGCGATCGTCGACGGCTTCCGGCACGGTGCCCGGGTGGTCGGCGCCGCCGCGGTGATCATGATCGCGGTCTTCTCCGGCTTCATCGGCTCCAGCGAGCAGATGGTCAAGATGATCGGCTTCGGTCTGGCCGTCGCCGTCCTGTTCGACGCGTTCATCGTCCGGATGGCCATCGTCCCGGCCGTGCTCGCGCTCCTCGGCCACACCGCCTGGTGGCTGCCGAAGTGGCTCGGCCGCGTGCTCCCCAACGTGGACGTCGAGGGCGAGGGCCTGGCGGCGGAGGGTGCTGCGGCCGGAGCGACCACGCCCGGTGCCGGCGCCGGTGCCGAGACCGGGACCGAGACCGAGACCGACATGGAGCTCGTCACGAACCGCCGATGACGCGCGTGCGCCCCGGGAGCCATCCCGGGGCGTCTCGCGGAACAACTCGGCTCCGGGGCCGCCGCACGAGCGGGCGGCCGGCTCCGGTCTCGCGCCGGGCCCGTGGGGACGGGGACACGGTGCGGTCGTACGCCGTCAGTGCGCCGGGAACGGTGCGCCGGCGGCGTACGTGTGTCTGAGGAATCGGGTGAGCGCGGTCGTTTCGAACTGCACCACCTCGACGCCGTCGGCCGTGTGGAACTCGACCACCGTCTGGACCCGCCCGCACGGCCACACCTCGATGTCCCCGCCCCGGGCCGGGGTGCGCAGCCCGGTCTCCAGGAGGGTGCGGGGGAAGGCCCACTCGATGTCGTCGGGGAAGCCGAAGCGCACGGTCGCGGGATCGGTGCCGGGGTCGTAGCGCAGCCGGACCGGTACGGATCGGGTCAGCGGGTTGTCGCCGACGATCTGCCCCTGGGCCTGGTCGGCGATCTCGCGGAACTCGGCGGGGCTGGTGGGTCCGGTGGGGCCTGCGATTCCGGTAGGTCCGGTGGGGCCTGCAATTCCGGTGGGTCCGGTGGTGTCGGGCAGGCCAGGGGGGCCTGTGGTGGCCGTGTTCCCGGGCGTCCCGGGTACTCCGGCCGTTTCGTGCGGCGGCCCGGTGGCTCCGGGGAGCCCCGGGTCGGCGGCTCCCGGTGTGTGTGCGGCGCGGGGTATGCGGGGCATGGGACGACTCCTCACACTCGTACGCGTCATCAGTAACGGGTACCCCGCTTCGCTCGAACGCAAGCCCGAACGCGCGCGTGAACGGAGTGGGGTCTTCCGTTCGCTCCTGTCCGGTACGTGCTCTTGCAAACCATTCGCAGGAGCGCTCTATCATGCCGGTTGTGCATGTACCTGACGGATTTATCAACGCCCCCGTATCGGCCGCCGCCGGTGTCGTCGCCGCCGGTGCGGTCGCCGTCGCCCTGCGCGGGGCCCGTAGGGAACTCGGCGGCACGGCCACCGGCGACGGGGGTCACGGCGGGGAGCGGACGGCCCCGCTGGCCGGACTCGTCGCCGCCTTCATCTTCGCCGTCCAGATGCTCAACTTCCCCGTCGCCGCCGGCACCAGCGGCCATCTCCTCGGCGGCGCGCTCGCGGCCATCCTCGTCGGGCCGTACACCGGTGTCCTGTGCGTCGCCGTCGTGCTGCTCATGCAGGGTGTCCTGTTCGCCGACGGCGGTCTGACCGCGCTCGGCGTGAACATCACCGTGATGGGCGTCGTCACAGTCGTCGTCGCGTACGGCCTCTTCCGCGGCCTGGTCCTCGTCCTCCCGCGCACCCGCCGCTCGGTCACCGTGGCCTCCTTCGTCGCCGCGCTGGTGTCCGTGCCGGCCGCCGCCACCGTCTTCACCGCCATCTACGCGCTCGGCGGCACCACCGACGTGCCGATCGGCAAGGTCCTGACCGCGATGGTCGGCGTCCATGTCCTCATCGGGGTCGGCGAGGCCGTCATCACCATGCTGACCGTCGGCGCGGTCATCGCCGTCCGCCCCGACCTCGTGTACGGCGCCCGGGGCCTGACCACCCCGCTCAAGCTGCGCGTCGACGGCGAACTCGTCGACGCCGCTCCGACCGCTGCCGCTCCGGCCGCCGGTGCCGCCACCCCGGTCGCCACCCCGGCCACCGCCCCAGCCGTCCGATCGTCCCGGAAGCTGTGGATCACCGGCGTTGTCACCGCCCTCGTCCTCGCCGGCTTCGTCTCCTTCTACGCCTCCGCGAGCCCCGACGGCCTGGAGAAGGTGGCCGCCGACAAGGGCATCGACGCCGAGGCCAAGCCGCACGCCGCGGCGGACTCCCCGCTCGCCGACTACGGCGTGAAGGACGTCTCCGACGCCCGCCTCTCCGGCGGTCTCGCCGGGGTGATCGGCGTGGGCGCGACCCTGGCCGTCGGCACCGGCGCGTTCTGGATCGTCCGCCGCCGGGGCACCGGCCGTACGGCCCCCGCGTCCGCCTCCGCCTCCGCCTCCGCGTCCGCCTCCGCCTCCGCCTCCGCCTCCGCCTCCGCCTCCGCCTCCGCCTCCGCCTCCGCCTCCGCCTCCGCGTCCGCCTCCGCCTCCACCTCCGGCTCGGCCGGGAAAGCCGCCTGACATGGGCGCCGGACACGCGCACAAGCTCTACCGGCGGGGCCGCTCCCCGGTCCACGGCCTGCCCCCGCACACCAAGCTCGCCGCCGTCTTCGCCTTCGTCGCCGTGGTCGTCGCCACGCCCCGCGAGGCGATGTGGGCCTTCGCGCTGTACGCGGTGCTGCTCGGCGTGGTCGCCGCGTGCGCCCGCGTCCCGGCCGGCTTCGTGCTGAAACGGCTGCTCATCGAGGTGCCGTTCGTGGCCTTCGCCGTGCTCATGCCGTTCGTGGTGCCCGGCGAGCAGACCACCGTCCTCGGGGTGTCGCTCTCCGTCCCCGGCCTCTGGGGCGCCTGGAACGTCCTCGCCAAGGGCACCCTCGGCGTCGCCGCCTCCGTCCTCCTCGCCGCCACGACCGAACTGCGCGCCCTGCTCCTCGGCCTCCAGCGGCTCCGGCTGCCGTCGCTGCTCGTCCAGATCGCGTCGTTCATGATCCGCTACGGGGACGTGATCACCGACGAGATGCGACGGATGTCCATCGCCCGCCGCTCGCGCGGCTTCGAGGCGAGCGGAGTACGGCACTGGGGCGTCCTCGCCAAGTCCGCCGGCGCGCTCTTCATCCGCTCCTACGAGCGCGGCGAACGGGTCCATCTCGCCATGGTCAGCCGCGGCTACACGGGCAGCATCCCGGTCATCGACGAGGCCACCGCGACCGCCGCCCAGTGGCGGTACGCCGCCGCGCTCCCGCTCACCGCCCTGCTGATCTGCCTCCTCGGATGGACGCTATGACCTCCTCCTCTCGTTCCTCGGACCGTCTCTCGGGCCGTCCGTCGGACTATGCCTCGGATCCGGCCTCGGACCTGCCCTCCCTCGACGTACGCGGTCTGGCATATGCCTACCCGGACGGCCATCAGGCTCTCTTCGGGGTGAACCTCACCGTCGGGCGCGGCGAACGGGTCGCCCTGCTCGGCCCCAACGGCGCCGGCAAGACCACCCTCGTCCTGCACCTCAACGGCATCCTGACCGGCGGCGCGGGCGGCGTCACCGTCGCCGGGCTGCCGGTGGAGAAGCGGAACCTGGCCGAGATCCGGCGCCGGGTCGGCATCGTCTTCCAGGACCCCGACGACCAGCTGTTCATGCCGACCGTCCGCGAGGACGTCGCCTTCGGCCCGGCGGCGGCCGGCGTACGCGGCGCCGAACTGGAGGCGGTGGTGGCGAAGGCACTGGCCCGGGTGGGCATGGCGGAGTTCGCTGACCGGCCGCCGCACCATCTCTCCTTCGGGCAGCGGCGCCGGGTGGCGGTGGCCACCGTGCTCGCGATGGAGCCGGAGATCCTGGTCCTCGACGAGCCCTCGTCCAACCTGGACCCGGCCTCGCGCCGCGAACTCGCCGACATCCTGCGCACCCTGGACGTCACCGTCCTCATGGTCACCCACGATCTGCCGTACGCGCTCGAACTGTGCCCGCGCTCGGTGATCCTCAGCGAGGGCGTGATCGCGGCGGACGGGCGGACGGCGGACATCCTGACGGACGAGGAGCTGATGGCGCGGCACCGGCTGGAGCTGCCGTACGGGTTCGTGCCGAGCTCGGTCGTCTGACCCGGCCGGGGGCCGTCGCGGACCCGAGGCCCACCCGGGGGCCGTGACCTCCCGGCCTCCGAGACCTCTCGGCCTCCGTGCTCTCCCGACGTCCGTGCTCTCCCGACCTCCCGCCCCCAGGGACCGGAATTCGGCGGACGGCCCACTCCGTTGCACCATGGAGGGTCGTACGGACGAGAGGAAGCGTGGGCCGGATGGACGTCCAGGGCACGGTGGCGGCGGGCTTCGAGCCGGTCAGGGAAGCGTTCCGGCGCAACTTCGAGCAACGGGGCGAGGCGGGCGCGGCCGTCTCCGTCTACCGCGACGGCACCAAGGTCGTCGACCTGTGGGCGGGCGCCAAGCACGCCGACAGCACGGACAGCACGGACAGCACCGACAGCGGCAGCGACAGCGTCAGCGGTGACGGAGACGACAGCGGTAACAGCGGCACCACCGGCCCCACCCCCTGGACGGCGGACACCGCGCAGGTCGTCCGTTCCGCGACCAAGGGCGTCGCCGCCGCCGTCCCCCTGCTGCTCCACCAGCGCGGTCTGCTCGACCTGGACGCCCCGGTCGCCACGTACTGGCCGGACTTCAAGGCGGCGGGCAAGGACCGGGTGACCGTACGGCAGATGCTCGCGCACCGCGCGGGCGTGCCGGTCCTCGACCGCCGGCTGACCCTCGCCGAGGCGATCGACCTCGGCGCCTCCACGCGCGCGATCGCCGCGCAGGCCCCGATCTGGGAGCCGGGCACGGCGCACGGCTACCACGCCCACACCTTCAGCTGGCTGCTGTCCGGCCTGGTCCACCAGGTCACCGGCCGCACCATCGGCCGCTGGGTCGCCGAGGAGATCGCCGACCCGCTCGGCCTGGAGCTGTGGATAGGGCTGCCCCCGGAGCAGACCCACCGGGTCGGCCGGGTCGGTGTGGCCCCGGAGACCGAACCGGCCGACAGCCCGGCGCTCAAGATCCGGCCGAAGCCGGCGGTCACCGCCGCGTACGGCGACCCCGAGTCGCTGACCCGCCGGGCCTTCGACGTCATCGAGACCCGTCCCGACGAGAACGATCCGGCGTATCTGGCCGCCGAGCTGCCCGGCTCGGCCGGGGTCGCCACGGCCCGCGCGCTGGCCCGTTTCTACGCCGCCACGCTCGGCCCGGTCGACGGCGGCGGCGCCCGCCTGTTCGACCCGGAGACCCTGGCCCTGGCGCGTACGGAGGAGTCGGCGGGCCCCGACCGGGTGCTGGTCGTCGGCACCCGCTTCGGCCTCGGCTACATGCTGCACGGCGCCGCCGCGCCGTTCCTCGGCGCCGGTTCCTTCGGCCACCCGGGCCGGGGCGGTTCGCTCGGCTTCGCCGACCCCGAGACGGGGGTCGCGTTCGGCTATGTCACCAACGGCATGCGCAAGACGGTCACGGCCGATCCGCGCGCCCAGGCTCTGGTGCGGGCGGTGCGTTCGGTGCTGTGATCGCCGCATGACACCGTCACTGATACGCGAGCGGTTCGAAGGTCACGCGGCGCTGGTCACCGGCGCCGCCCGAGGGATCGGGGCGGCCATCGCCCGCAGGCTCGCGAGCGAGGGCGCCCGGGTCCTGGTCACCGACATCGACGAGGACGGCGCCCGGCGCACCGCCGAGGGCATCCCGGGCGCGCTCGCCCTGCGCTGCGACGTCGGCGACCAGGCGTCGGTGGACGCGGCGGTCGCGTACGCCGCCGAGTCCTTCGGCGGCCTGGACGTCCTCGTCAACAACGCCTTCGCGCACAATCCGGCCGACACCGAGCGCTTCGAGGACGAGCCGGAGGACGGTTTCCGGCGGCAGTTCGAGGTGACGTTCATGGGGGCGTTCCGCTGCGCGCGGGCCGCGCTGCCGCTGCTGGAGGCGGCGGGCGGGCGCGGGGCGATCGTCACGATCGGTTCGGTCAACGCCGAGGCCGACTTCGGCAGCCACGCCTACAGCGCCGCGAAGGCGGGCCTCGGCTCCCTCACCCGTACGCTCGCGGGCGACGCGGCGCCGCGCGGGGTCCGCGTCAACACGATCCACCCGGGCACCATCGCCACCCCCGCCTGGGCCGGCCGCGAGAAGGACCTCGCGCGTCTCGGCGAGCGCGTCTACCCGCTGGGCCGGGTCGGTACGCCGGAGGACATCGCGGCGGCCGTCGCGTTCCTGGCCTCGGCCGACGCGTCCTGGATCACCGGCATCACGCTGCGCGTCGACGGCGGCCTGCTCGCCGTTCCGACCCGCTTCTCCGAGATTCTCGGCTCCGAGGACTGATCGGCCGGCTCTCCGACCGGCTGTCGCGCGCCGGACGCCTCGTGATGTCGGACACCGGGGCCGGTGCCCGGCGTCACGAGGTGTCCGGCACGAGCCGGCCGGTGAAGCCCCCGGCCCGCAGCCGCTCGTACGCGGCGGCGACCGGGCCGGGGATCTCCTGCTCGATCATGAAGCCGCGCGCGGGATAGACCATGAGGCGCTGGACCGCGCCGACGAGCATGTCGAGGACGAGCCGGGGATCTCCGATCGAGTCGGTGTACGCGTCGAAGGTCAGGGGCGACGAGGCGCTGACCACCTCGACCTCGGGCCAGAGCCGGCGGGCCGTGGCGTAGGCCCGGCGTTCCTCGTACGGCTTGCTCACCAGCAGGACCGACGACACCTCGATGCCCCGCTCGGCGAGCAGCGCGCGGGAGAAGCGGATGTTCTCGCCGGTGTTCCGCGCCCGGGGCTCCACCAGCACCGCCGCCGCGGGCACGCCCAGCTCCAGCGCCCGCTCCCGGTAGTGCTCGGCCTCGCCGCGCGGCATCCGCTCCGCCGTGGTGCGGCTGGTGGCGCCGGTGAAGACGACGAGCGGCAGCAGACCACGCCGGTACAGCCCGGCGGTCACCTCCGCCACCCCCAGGTCGTGGCTGCCGAGCCCGATGCCGACCGAGCAGGGCCGGGGCGTGTGCCCCATGCGCTGGAAGTCCCACAGCACTCGCGCGTCGGCCCGGTCCTGTGCGGAGATCACCGCGTCGCCTCCTTGCTCGGTGTCTGGGTCCGGTGTCCGATGTCCGAGTCCACCACAGTGCCAGGACCGGGGTGCCCGCGACGGAAGGAGAGACGGACCCGCCCCGGCGTCCCCGCCCCGTCCGCCGCGTCGCGTGCGTCAAGCGGTTCGGGTGAATCGGGTGGGCCGGGCGGGGGCGGCCGGGCGGGTCATGGTGCGGGGGCGTGGGCATGGGGAAGGTACGCCTGGGCATGACAGCGACCAAGACGGGCAGGTGTAGTACGTGAGCGCGGTCGAAGTGCCGGAGCAAAGCGGGGCCGAGAGCCCGGTCCAGCCGGTCCAGCCGGTCCAGCCGGTCCAGCCTGCTGGACCGGCCGAACCGGAGTTCCCCGGGACCTGGGACGTCGTGGTGCCCGGAGTCGGCGAGGTGACCTGGAAGGGCTTCTACGAGGGCCCGCTCCGGCTGGACGCGGACGAGATCGACGGCATCTGCCGCGCGCTGCTCGACATCGGCCCCGAGGAGGTGCCGGCCGCCACCGGACGCGAGCTGCGGCCGTACGTGTCGGACGGCTCGCCGGTCCGTTCCCTCGTACTGCACTCCGCGACCCCGATGCTGAACTCGCTGGAGGCAGATCTCGACGACACCGCCAACGGGCGGGTCGCCGATGATGTCGCCACCTACGTCGAGACCCGGGCGGTCAGCCTCGCCGGGCCCGGCGATCTGGTCGTGGGCCGGACCCGGCCGTGGCGGGAGGCCGCCCGGCTCGCCGCCAGGGCGGACGGGGTCGGGGTCGTGGAGGTCCCCGGGATCGAGTACTACTACCTGTCGCACGCGCTGCTGCGGCTCGCGGTCACCGAGGGCGAACGGGCCCCGGCTCTCGCGCGGCTGATCGAGGCCGTACGGAAGCGGCCGGAGACCCTGGTCCGGCTGTACGCCGTCGACCTGGAGATCCAGATCTTCCTGCTCTACCTCAAGCGCGCCGCCGGCGTCCCGGCCCTGCTGACCGACGCGAACAGCCACGAGGTGGGCAGCTACTGGAACACCAAGGCCCCGCTGCACCCGTCGGTCCCCGACGCGGCCGCCCTGTCCGTGGCCGGTCTCGGCCCGCACGAGATCATGCGGGCCGAGGCGGCCGTGGCGCCGCTCGGCCGCCGGCTCGGGGTCACCTGCCCGGTCGTGCCCGGGTACGCCGTCGACGGGCGGACCCCGGACACCGCCACCGTCCGGGACGAACTGGTCGCGGCCGGCCGGCTGCTCGCCGAGCGGTACGGGATCGTACGAGGCTGTCTGAAACCGTCCGGTGGCGGCGCCGGCGCGCGGATCGTGGCCGGTCTCGACCTCACCGACCCCGACACGCTCTCCCGGCAGGCGGAACGGGTGTGGCGGGCCCAGGAGACCTTCGTCCTGGAGGCCCATGTCGACTACCTCGAATCGCCGCTCGCGCCCGGGGTGTTCCTCTCGCCGTCCGGGCACGTCAGGGACGGTCATCTCGCCCCCGGGCTGACCCTCCAGCTGACGAACGGCACCTCCTGGCAGGGCAACGTGTACTTCGAGGAGGAGCACGCGCGGCAGCTCGGTCTGTCCACCGCCGCGTACCGCTCCGTCCGTGACGCCCTCGCCGAACTGCGCGACGGGTTCGACGGACACGGACTGAGCCTGGTCACGGCCGGATTCGACTTCGCCGTCGGACGGCTCGGCGGCCGCTTCGGGGACGAGACCCAGGTGGTCCTCCAGGACCCCAATCTCTCCTCCCACGGCGCCGAGTACCTGCGCCTGTTCCGCGACCGGACGCTCGACCGGGGCGGGCCCGGCTGCGCCGTCACCCAGGTGGTCAACCCGGTCCTGGACCTGGCGGCGCTGCGCGCCCATGGCGAGGACCGGCCGCCCTGGTCGGAGGTCATCAGCTCGATCCCGGGCCGCTGGGGCATGCTCGCCGTCGCCGCCGACACCCCACTGGAGGCCGGGGCGCGGATGGCCGCCTGGCACGACGCCTGGACCGAGGCCGGACTGATCCGGCCCGCGCCCCGGCGCTGAGGTCTCCGGCGCCGGGCACCGGCGCCGGCCGCCGACGGTCCACGGGGAAGCGGGAAGCGGGACGCGGGACGCGGACACGGGTCCGCACACCGATGTACGCCCGGGTCCGCACGCGGATTCGCGAGTGCGTTCCCGCACGTGGGCGCGTGGGGGCAACCGGAAGCGGTCTTGTCCCCCCGCCTCACGCGTGACTACAGTCCCGTCCCGCACGGGCAAGACCACGAGGACTGTCGGCACTACGTTCGATGGGACGGGTCACCATGCGTTTTCTCATCATCTGCCCGGCCGCCGAGTCGCCGGAGGGCGTTCTGGGCGGGCCGGTGCTCTACCGGCCGGATCTGGGCGCGGCCGACGACGTCACCCTGGCGGACGCACTGCGCTCGGAACGCCCGAACGCCGTCGTCACCGACCGCGCGCTCGGCCCTCTGCCGCTGCGGGAATGGCGGCGGGCGATGCCGGACGACCCCGTCGTGGTCGTCCGGTGCGGCCCGGCGCGGGATCTGACCGGACGGGAGATGGCGGCGCCCGGCGTCCCCGCGATCACCGTCGCCGCCCCGCCGGTCCCCGCCGGGACCGGCGCCCCGGCCGGAGCGCCGCTGCCCGACGCGACGGGCGCCCCGATCCTCGACGCGACCGGCGCGCGGATCTCCGAGAGAACCTCCGAGGCGATCTCCGAGAGCGCCCCTGAGACGATCCCTGAGACCCTCCCTGAGTCAGCCCCCGAGGGATTCCCCGAGTCGGCCCCCGAGGCCATCCCCGGCCGGTCCCCTGAGTGCGGCCCCGACGCGACAGCGGGCCCGCCACTCCCCGGGATCACCGAAGAGACGCTGGTCAGAGCGTTGGGCGCGGCCGAGCGCTTTCTCCAGCGACAGGTCAGGAGCGCCGGACCACCGGGGCCCCCGCCCCACCACCCCGGCCCCTCTCCGACCCACAGCCGCGCCCAGCTCGACCCCCGCGCCCACCCCCACACCCGCACCCGTGCCCGCACTCCCGTGCCCGCCGGTCCGGAATCGGTTCTGCTGGTCGGCGCGGGCATCGTCAACCTGGTCACCGCGCAGCGGCTCCAGAGCGCCGGTTACGAGGTGGCGGTCGTCGACGCCGGCCCCGATCCGCGCGCGGGCGCGCCCTGGCGGCTGTACGGGACCTCCCGGGGCGGCGGCAACGCGCGGATGTTCACGCTCACCGAGATGGACGACTACCACGCGAAGTCCCCGTCCGACACGGTCAGTCCGTCCGTCTTCGACCGGACTCCCGACGACTGCGGCTGGGACGTCCGCCGTCATCCGGACGAGCCGCCGGACCCCGCCGCGCGGCCCGGCGGAACCCGTCCCGACCCGGTCCGTATCGACACCCTCCGCCCGGAAGCGGCCCGTCCCGGAGCGAGCCGGCCCGGCCCGGCCCACGTCGAGCCCACCCCGTCCGCCACCGCGCCCACCCCGTCCGCCGCCGCCCCCGCCGCGCATTCCCCCGGAGCCGCCGCCCGCGCCGACGCCGAAACGGCGTGGGTACGCGACTTCAAGAGCGTGCCCCCGTGGCTCGCCCGCACCTACAACGAGGACATCTTCGCCCTCAACCGCCGCAGCGAACGTCTGTGGCAGCGGTGGATGGAGACCCGGCCGGACCTGTTCGCGGACGTACGGCTGAGCCACGGCATCCTGCGGCTGTACGAGGACCCCGCCCATCTGGAGGAGTCCGCACGGCGGCAGGACGAGGTGGGGGCGACCCTCGCCCGCTACGGCCCCGACGAGATCCGCGAACGGTTCCCCGCGCTCGCCGGGGCGGTGCCGGACGCGTACGCGGGCGGCATCATGGTCCGCGGTTTCACCGTGACCGTGCACGACTTCATGTCGGCCCTGCTGACCTCGCTCGAAGCGGGCGGCGCGCGGCTGCACTTCGGCCGCCGCGCCGACCGGATCCTGCGCACCCGGCATGGCGAGGTCAGCGGGGTGCTCACCCCCTACGGGGTGCACCGCGCCACCCACTACGTGGTGTCCCCGGGGGTCACGGGCGGGACGCTGACCCGGGACGCGGGCGCGCTCGGGCAGGTCCAGGGGGTGCTCGGCTGCTGGGCCTCGCTGCCCGACCTCGCCCCGGGGCTCGGCCACTCCCTGAAGGTGGGCCGGCGCGGCCATCTCACCGAGGACGCCAATGTCACCCTCGGCCGCGACGAGACCGGCGACCGGGTGCTCATCGTCGGCTCCGGCTACGGCTGGACGGGCGGCGACCCGGACAACATCGACGAACGGCATCTGGATTTGGTGCAGGCCGCTCTCGCCGACACCGCGCGCCGGCTGTTCCCGGCGGCGTACGAGGCGGCGGGCGGCGAGGCGGGCCTGATGGCGTCCCGTAAACACTGCGTACGGCCGTGGACCGCGTCGAACCTGGGCCTGTTCGACCTCGCCCCCGCCGAGGACGGGGTGCTTGTCCTGACGGGCGGACACAACACCGGCGGGTTCGCCCAGGCGCCGGTGATCGCCGAGGCGGTGCTGAGCGCGCTGCGCGGCCGGTACCACCCGATGCACACGTTCTACCACCCGGACCGAGGCCACCGGGTGCTCGGCCCGCCGGCCCCGGACCCGCGCGAGAGGCAGGCCAGTCAGTGACGTCCACCAACGAACGACCGGGCGCGGCACCCCGGTTCGACCCCGACCGCACCCCCGGCGGCACCCCCGGCCGTACCCCTGAGTTCGACCCCGACCGCACCCCTGAGTTCGACCCCGACCCGGACCGTGAGCCCGGCCCCGCCACCCTGGAATACCGCCGGGCCGTCCCCGCCCCGGGCGGCGCCGGCACCCGGCTCCGGGTGGTGCTGCTCTGCTCGGACGACCCGCTCCACCGGTATCTGCGCAGCCTGCTCGCCGCCCGTCTCGACCTGGTGGCGACCCTTGTGGAGCCCGGCGACGCGCAGCGGCGGCGGCAACTGCGCAAACGCCGTTACCGCGATCTCGCGGCTCGCCGCTATCAGGAGTGGCGCAGCCGTCTCACCGGGCGTTCGAGCCGCCGGGCCCGGTTCTTCGACCGGCTCGCGGAGGGGCTGCCGGCCGTCGAGAGCCCCAGCCACACCGTCGAGTCCGTCAACGACCCGGAGGCCCGCGCGCTGGTCGCGGAGCTGGCGCCCGAACTCACCGTGGTCTGCGGCACGATGATCCTCGGCCGCCGGCTGCTCGCCTCGACCCCCGGGATCATCGTCAATCTGCACGGCGGCTGGCTGCCCGAGTACCGGGGCAACCACGGCTACTACTTCGCCTACAAGGCGGGCGACTGGGAACGCGTCGGCGCCACCCTCCACATCGTGGACCCGGCCCTCGACACGGGCCCGGTGCTCGCCCGGGTACGGCCCGAGACCCGGCCGGGCGACACCGACGAACGCCTCTCCGCGCGCGCCGGCCAACTGGCCGCGCTCCGGCTGGTCGAACTGGCCCTGGCGTACGAGCAGGGCACGCCCCTGACCGCCGTACCGCAGCCCGACCGGGGCACCACCTACCGGCACCGGGACCGTACGCCCGGCGCGGAACTGCTGCTCTGGCTGCGCCGCCGGGCGGGCCACCACCGGGTCCCGGTCCGATCGGCCTTCCGCGACGGGGGCGGTGCCTGAACCGGGGCCGTTCCCCCTGGCCCCGGGCCGTTCCCGACCCGGGGCCGGTACGCACCCCCGTCCCCGCCCCGGCCCGCTCCGGATTCGCCCGGCTCAACTCGCGTACAACATCAGCCCGATGCCCACCACCATGAGCCCGGCGGCGGCGATCCGCGGGCCGCCGAAGCGTTCCTTGAAGAGGACCGCGCCGATGGCCGCGCCGACGATGATGGACGACTCGCGCAGCGCGGCCACGGGCGCGAGCGGGGCGCGGGTCTGAGCCCACAGGACGAGCGCGTACGCGGCCACGGACAGCAGGGCGGCGAGCAGACCGCGTACGGCGTCGGGGCGCAGGGCGGGCCACAGCCCGGAGCGGTGGCGCGCCATGGCGTAGGCGGGGACGGCCAGGCCCTGGACGAGCATCAGCCAGGCGATGTAGCCGAGCGGGCTGCCCGCCGCGCGCACCCCGAGGCCGTCGACGACGGTGTACGCGGCGATCGCGAGGCCCGTCGCGCCCGCCGCGATCAGCGCCGGCCAGTCGGCCCGGGCCCGTGCCCCATCGGGCCCCGTGCCCGGGTCGCTCTTGCCCCGGATGCCCCACAGGGCGAGCCCGGTCAGGCCCGCGCAGGCGACCGCGACGCCCGCGAGCTGCCCCGGGCCTGGGATCTCACCGACGAACAGCGCGGCGATCAGCGTCACCACCAGCGGCGCGGTGCCGCGCGCGACCGGGTACACCTGGCCGAAGTCGCCGAGCGTGAAGCACCGCATCAGCAGGGCGTAGTAGCCGAGGTGCAGGGCGGCGGAGCCGAGGAGGTACGGCCAGGCGCCCGCCGCCGGGAAGGGGACGAAGCAGGCGGCGACCGCGCCGATCAGCGCGCCGCCGCCGGTGATCAGGGTGAACGAGAACAGCTGCTCGCGGATGCGCGCGGCGATCGCGTTCCAGCTCGCGTGCGTCACGGCGGCGGCCAGTACCGCCGCCACGACCAGCGGTGTCACGCCGTGCGCTCGCGGACGTCCACCAGGGTGCCGCCCGCGTGGGCGATCAGCGACTTCGGGTCCAGCGCGAACACGGTGTGCGGGGTGCCCGCCGCCGCCCAGACCACCGCGTGGTCGAGCAGTCCCCGGTCGGCGAGGACCCGGGTGCGGGTGCGGTGGCCGAAGGGCGGGACGCCGCCGATCGCGTACCCCGTCGTGTCCCGGACCACGGTCGCGTCCGCCCGGGTCACGGCCGCCGCGCCCAGCTCCGCCCGGACCCGCTCCACGTCGACCCGGGACGCGCCGTCCATGAGGACGAGCACCGGCTCCCCGTCGGCTGCGAAGATCAGCGACTTCACGATCTCGGAGGCGTGGCAGCCGATGGCGTCGGCGGCCTGCTGGGCGGTCCGGGTCGCGTCGGGGAAGCGCCGTACCTCGACGTCGAGGCCCAGTTTCGCGAGCGCGGCGGCGAACCGGGGGTGGGCCTCGGCGGATCCGGCGGACGGGGAACCGGCGGAGGCGGCGGAGGAAGCGGGAGCGGAAGTGGTGTCGGGGGAGTCGGGTGTCGTCATGGCCGCACGCTAGCGGTACGTGCACAGGGCATGCGACGGTTTTCGACCCCGGTCCCGCCCCGTGGGACGACGAGGGGCGGGGCCGGGATCAGGGCCGGGATCAGAACCGGGACCGGGACCGGCAATCGGGACCGGCACCGGCACCGGCACCGGGACCGGGACCAGCAATCGGGACCGGCACCGGCGCCGGGGATCTCCGCTGTTCCCGTGTTCCTAACGCGCGTTGAGGACCTGGGCCACCAGCGGCCCCGCCGCGTCGCCGCCGTGCCCGCCGCTCTGGACGAAGGCCGCCGCCGCGAGGTCGTCCGCGAACGCCGTGAACCAGGAGTCCGACGTCGCCTGCCCGTCGGCCTCGGCCGAACCGGTCTTGGCGCCCTTGTCGCCGCTCACCGAGGCCATCGTCCGGGTGCCCGTGCCGTAACCGGCCGTCGCCGTGAGCCGCATCATGTCCCGCAGCTGCCGGCCCGCCGACGGCGACAGCGGCCGCTGGGCGGTGGCGAAGGGGCGCCCGTCGACCGAACTCGGCACCAGATACGGCTGCTTGAAGACGCCGGCCTTCGCGGTGGCGGTGATGGAGGCGATGTTCAGCGGGTTCATCTGGACGGTGCCCTGGCCGATGTACTGCTCGGCGGCGCCGCCGCCCGTCGCCTCGGGGACCGAGCCGTCGAAGGAGCCGATGCCGGTCTTCCACTCCAGGCCGATGCCGAAGACCTCCTTGGCCTCCCGCCCCAGCGCGAAGTCGTCGCCGTCGATCGCCTTCACGTCGTCGATCTTCTTGATGAAGGCGGTGTTACAGGAGCGCGCGAAGCTCTCCTTGAAGGGCGCGTCGCTCAGCGAGAAACGGTTGAGGTTATGGATGGTCCGGCCGAAGTACATCGCCTCGCTCGGACACTCCGCCGCCTGGTCCGAGCTCACCAGGCCCTTCTCCAGGAGCAGCGCCGCCGTCACGATCTTCAGCGTGGAGCCGGGCATCTTGCGGCCCATGAACGCCGCGTTGAACTCCGTCGCCGGGTTGTTGGCGACGGCCCGTACCGCACCGGTCGACGGCTTGATCGCCACCACCGACGCCTCGGAGTAGCGCCGTACCTCACGCTCGGCCGCCGCCTGCGCATCGGCGTCGATGGTCGTCTGGAGCCTGCCCTCCTTGCCCTTGGAGAGCGTGAGCAGCGTGGTGTCCGGCACGTTCGGGTCGCCGGAGTCGACGACGAGCTCGACGCCCGGCGTCCCGCCCGTCGTGGAGCCGAACCGCTCGCGCAGTTGTGCGAGGACGGGCCCGAGCGACGGGTACTTCTCCGCCGTCAGCACCCGCCCCTGGTAGTCGACGGCCTGGATCGCGCCGGTCTTCGACTCGCCCGTGCGCAGGGTCGCCGAAGCCGTCGTCAGCTTCGGGTGCAGCACGGTCGGGTACCAGTCGACCAGCGCCCGCCCCGTCGTGATCCCGCGCACCACGGTGAGCTCGGAGCCGTACGTCAGATCCTTGCTGACGCCCCCGTAGGTGACGGTCGCCTTCACCGTGAACGGCACCGTCGCCCCGTCCGCCGGGCCGGGGGTGATCTTCGCGGCGGAGACCTTGGCGTTCTCCTGGAAGCCGCTCAGCGCGGGACCGGCCGCGCCCGGATTGTTCGTCAGCTGGGCCGCCCGGTCGGCTTCCCCGCCGGCCCAGGCCGCGAGGAAGTCCTTCGAGACCTCCGCGACCTCCTCGCGGGTGACCGGCCCCGTCCTCTTCGGCCCCGCACCGTCCCCGGCTTCGGACCCGGACGCGGTGGAGACCGTGTCGGATCCCCCGCCCGCCATCGCGTTCCAGAGGTTGTAGCCCCCGTACCCCACCCCGCTCGCCACGACGAGGAACACCCCGCCGACGATCGAGACCTTGGCCCCACTGCGCATGACGCGCTCCCTCCCCAGGTATGGCCTTGGACACGGCCCCGGGCGCGGCCTTCACGGCCTCGCGCGGGGCCTTCGGGGCCGTTACCCGGCCGAACCGGCCGGATCCCGCCCCGCCGTCACCCTACGAGCACGCTCCGACACGGCGGGGCGGGAGTGGTGATCGTTACGGGAACGCGATCGTGCCGGGCCCCGGTTCCAAGGCCCGGAACGGCCCCGCTCCCGGCCCCGGTACGAGACGGCCGGGGTGCGGCCACCGACGCGAAAGAGGGCGCGGCCGAACGGCCACGCCCTCTCCCGGTTCTCCGTTTTCGTCTGTCGTCCCGTCAGACCCAGGTGTCGAGCCACATCCGGTGCCGCCACGCGTCCAGCGGAATCGGCGTCCCGGTGTACAGCGGCCAGAAATAGATGAAATTCCAGACGATGAGCAGAACGAGTACCCCCGCGCCCACCACGCCGAAAGTCCGGCGCCTTTCCGAGGAACCCGGCGGACCCACGATCGCACCGATCATCATCGCGACCGCGAGACACAGGAACGGCACGAACAGCACCGCGTAGAAAAGGAAAATGGTGCGTTCCTGATAAAGGAACCAGGGCAGCCAGCCGGCCGCGATGCCGCAGGCGATGGCGCCCGCACGCCAGTCGCGGCGGAAGACCCAGCGCCACAGCACGTACAGGATCGCGAAGCAGGCGGCCCACCACAAGAGCGGTGTACCGAGGGCCAGTACCTCCTGCGCGCACTTCTCGCCCGCGTCGGCGGGGCAGCCGTTGACGCCGGGGGCGGGGGACTCGTAGAAGTAGGAGACGGGGCGGCCGAGGACGATCCAGCTCCACGGGTTGGACTGGTACGTGTGCGGCTCGTGCAGGCCCACGTGGAACGCGTAGACCTCGGTCTCGTAGTGCCACAGGCTGCGCAGCCACTCCGGCAGCCGGCCCCACGTGCCACCACCGCCGGTGGTCAGGTCCTGCTGCTTGGCCCAGTGCCGGAAGTAGCCGTTGTCGGTGGCCAGCCAGCCGGTCCAGGACGCCACATAGGTGGCGATCGCGACCGGCACCACCGACACGAACGCGGGGACGAGATCGCGCCGGGCGACCGTCGCGTACGGGCGGACCGCCCCGGCCGTACGGCGCGCGCCCACGTCCCACACCACCGTCATCAGGCCGAACGCGACCATGACGTACAGGCCGTTCCACTTGGTGCCGGCGGCCAGGCCGAGCAGCACACCGGCGGCGAGCCGCCAGGGCCGCCAGCCGAGGTTCAGCGTCCGGGCCACCGTGTCGTCGGGCCGCAGGCGCCCGTCCTCGCCGGCCGGCAGCGCCCCGGCGAGCCGGGCGCGGGCCCGGTCCCGGTCGATCACCAGCGCGCCGAAGGCGGCGAGCACGAAGAACATCAGCACCAGGTCGAGCAGTGCGGTGCGGCTCATCACGAAGTGCAGGCCGTCCACCGCGAGCAGCAGGCCCGCCAGGCAGCCGAGGAAGGTGGAGCGGAACAGCCGCCGGCCGATCCGGCACAGCATCAGCACGGACAGGGTGCCGAGCAGCGCCACCATGAAGCGCCAGCCGAAGGGCTCGAAGCCGAACAGCTTCTCGCCGAGGCCGATCACCCACTTCCCGACGGGCGGGTGGACCACGTACCCGGGGTCGGTCGGCACGAGCACCGAGCCGGGGTCGGTGAGGATCGTCTTGTCGATGTCCTTCGGCCAGGCGCCCTCGTAGCCCTGGTTGATCAGGGCCCAGGAGTCCTTGGCGTAGTACGTCTCGTCGAATATCACCGCGTGCGGTTTGCCCAGGTTCCAGAACCGCAGCACGCCGGCGACCAGCGCCACGAGCAGCGGCCCGCCCCAGGCGGACAGCCGCACGATCCGCTCGGCGCCGGCCGGGGAGACCCCGATCGTCTCCCACAGGCGGGGCGAGGGCCGGGTGTACGGCGGGACGAGGCGTTCTCGCAGGCCGAGGGCGAGCGGGCCGGTCGTGGGCGGCCGGTAGCCGAAGCGCCGCAGCCGGTGTGCCCACGAAGAGGGCTCGGCCACGGTCGGTGCCATGGGATGCGGACCCTCCGGGGCCTCGGGCGCGGTACTGGTCATCGCGCCATCGTAGGGAACGCGCCTCGGCCAGGTCGCCTGTCCGGACGAGCCGGATCCCGCGCGGGGCCGTCCGGCGCGGCCCGGCGGCGGTGCCCGGGCCGGCTTTGCGGCGGCTCCCGGGCCGGCCCGGGAGGAGCCCGGACTGGACCGCTCGGAGCGGCCGGGAAGCCCCCCGGGAAGCGCCCGGGCAGCGGCCGGATCGGCCCGGGGAGCGGCCGGACTGGGAGGAACGGGGCCCGGGCTGGGAGGATGGCCCGTGTGACTGGAACGCTCGTACTCGCAGGGACCCCCATCGGCGACATCGCGGACGCCCCGCCCCGTCTCGCCACCGAGCTGGCGCGCGCGGACATCGTGGCCGCCGAGGACACCCGCAGGCTGCGCGGCCTGACCCGGGCCCTCGGCGTGCACACCGAGGGCCGTGTCGTGTCGTACTTCGAGGGCAACGAGTCCGCCCGTACGCCCGAACTCGTCGAGGCGCTGGCCGGCGGGGCCCGGGTGCTCCTCGTCACGGACGCCGGGATGCCGTCCGTGTCCGACCCCGGCTACCGCCTGGTCGCGGCCGCCGTCGAGCAGGACATCAAGGTCACCGCCGTCCCCGGCCCGTCCGCCGTGCTCACGGCGCTCGCGCTGTCCGGTCTGCCCGTGGACCGCTTCTGCTTCGAGGGCTTCCTGCCCCGCAAGGCGGGCGAGCGGCTGTCCCGGCTCCGTGAGGTCGCCGCCGAGCGCCGCACCCTCGTCTACTTCGAGGCCCCGCACCGCCTCGACGACACCCTCGACGCGATGGCCGAGGTCTTCGGTACCGACCGGCGGGCGGCCGTCTGCCGTGAGCTGACCAAGACGTACGAGGAGGTCAAGCGCGGCCCGCTGGGCGAGCTGGCGGTCTGGGCGAAGGACGGCGTGCGGGGCGAGATCACCGTCGTCGTCGAGGGCGCCCCGGAAGCCGCTCCGGCCGAGCTGGACGCCGACGAGCTGGTGCGCCGGGTGCGGGTGCGCGAGGAGGCGGGCGAGCGCCGCAAGGAGGCCATCGCGGCGGTGGCCGCCGAGGCGGGCCTGCCCAAGCGCGAGGTCTTCGACGCCGTCGTCGCCGCGAAGAACGCCGACGCGAAGAGCGGCGCGGGGAAGAACGGCGTCGCGTAGCACGTCCCGCCCCGGGAGGGGACCGCGGCTGACCGTCCGCCACGGGCCCCGAGGACGGTAAAGGGATAACCTGAAAAGCAAAGCGGTGCCCCGGCGGATAGGCCGGGCGAGGGGCCTTTTGGCAAGGAAACGCCAAAGCGCGTCCATGGTTGTTCCGGCGCTGATGCGTTCCGACTCGAAAAGGCGTCCACTGGATCAGTGGAGAGGAGCTGGAATGAGTGAGATCACCGGCACCGGAACGCCCGTCGCCCACGAGGCCTACGCCTTCGCCTGCATGCGATGTGGTTACGGATGGGAGCAGGCGTACGTCATCGAGCACCACGTCGACGCCCGCGGACACGCGTATGTCGTCTACAAGGCCGACGGAGAGCGGGTCCCTTCCCCGCTTTCGAAGCCGACCTGCATGAACTGCGGAAGCCACGTCGTGCGCATCATGCGCTCGGGGCAGGTGTCCTCGGTCCTCGACCTGATGGCCCCGCGTGAGCGCCACCACCGCGGCGCCCACGCCGCCCGCCCGGTGGGTCCGGCCGGCCCCATCGGCCAGGAACTGACCGCGGACGACACGGACACCACGGCGAGCGCCGACCGCCCGCCGGTGCCGCACCACTGGCACCTGTCCGACCTGCTCCACCCCTTCCGGTCCCGCCGGTAACCCCTCGTTCCGGCCCGCCACCTCCCTCGCCCCTCTCTCCTCGTTCGAGCGGGAGGGGTGTGGGGCGGTGCGTGCGGGACGACCGGAAGCGGGTGACCGGGGGACAGGTGACCGGGGGACAGGGGGCGGGGGTACGTCCTCACTTACGATCACCCCATGACCGCCAAGGACGCCCCGCCTCCCCTGCCCGAGCCCCTTCTCGTCCCCGTCGCGGACTCGCACACCCACCTCGACATGCAGTCCGGCACCGTCGAGGAGGCCCTGACCAAGGCCGCCGCCGTCGGCGTCACGACCGTCGTCCAGGTCGGCTGCGACATCAAGGGCTCGCAGTGGGCCGCCGAGACCGCCGCCGTGCACGAGAACGTGTACGCCGCCGTCGCCCTGCACCCCAACGAGGCCCCCCGGATCGTCCTGGGGGACCCGGACGGCTGGTCGCGCCAGGGCGCCCGCGAGGCGGGCGGCGACGCCGCCCTGGACGACGCGCTCACGGAGATCGAGCGGCTGGCCGCTCTCCCGTACGTGCGGGCCGTCGGCGAGACCGGGCTCGACTACTTCCGTACGGGCCCCGAGGGCATGGCCGCGCAGGAGCGTTCCTTCCGCGCCCACATCGAGATCGCGAAGCGGCAGGGCAAGGCGCTGGTCATCCACGACCGCGAGGCCCACGCCGACGTGCTGCGCGTCCTCGACGAGGAGGGCGCTCCCGAGCGGACAGTCTTCCACTGCTACTCCGGCGACGCCGAGATGGCGGAGATCTGCGCGGCGAAGGGCTACTACATGTCGTTCGCCGGCAACGTCACCTTCAAGAACGCCCAGCCGCTGCGCGACGCGCTCGCCGTCGTCCCGCTGGACCGCGTCCTCGTCGAGACTGACGCCCCCTTCCTGACCCCCGCGCCCTACCGGGGCCGCCCGAACGCCCCGTACCTGATCCCGGTGACCGTCCGCGCGATGGCGGCGGTGCGCGGGATCGCGGAGGAAGAGCTGGCGGAGGCACTCGCGGTGAACACGGCGCGCGCGTTCGACTACTGACGGGCGCCGGTGGCGCTGCCGCCGGGCACTCACCGGACCCCGGTGACGCCGGCTCACATCACCACCGCATAACGATCGCGTGGAGTAGCCGCGCCGTCATCGAGCGCGACCGGCGCCGGGGCTAGGGTCCCGGCCTCGTGAGCACTCGATCCGGCGCGGGCACCGGCCGCCGCCGCAAGGCGCCCCCGCCCGCCGCCGACGGACTGCGCCGCGCCGTCCCGCAGGCCCTCGTCGTCGCCTGCCTCGCCGGCGGCACCAGCGCGTTCGTCGCCCACGACAAGACCGTCCAACTCTCCGTCGACGGCGTCCCGCGCACCCTGCACACCTTCGCCGGCGACATCGGCGAACTCCTCGCCGAACAGGGCCTTCACGCCGGCGCGCACGACATCGTCGCCCCCGCGCCCGGCGCCGCCCTCTTCGACGGCGACGAGGTCGCCGTCCGCTACGGCCGCCCCGTCACCCTCACCCTCGACGGACAGCGCCGCCAGGTGTGGACCACCGCCCCCACCGTCGACGGCGCCCTGCGCCA
The DNA here is from genome assembly GCF_043198875.1 of Streptomyces sp. NPDC048718. NCBI lineage: Bacteria > Bacillati > Actinomycetota > Actinomycetes > Kitasatosporales > Streptomycetaceae > Streptomyces > Streptomyces sp. NPDC048718. The sequence continues at coordinate 68,834 of NZ_JBICVG010000009.1, read as the reverse complement.
GCTCGGCGTCCGCGCCGAAGGCGCCTACCTGTCGGTGTCCCGCTCCGCGCCCATCTCCCGCCGGGGCCTCGCGCTCGACGTCCGCACCGAGCGCACCGTCACCTTCCTCGCGGACGGCCGCGAGCGGACCATCCGCACCAACGCGGCCACCGTCCGCGAAGCCGTCGACGAAGCCGGGATCGTCCTCACCGGCCACGACACCACCTCCGTACCGCCCGGCTCCTTCCCCCGCGACGGCCAGACCGTCAGCGTTCTGCGGATCACCGGCCGCGAGGAGATCCGCGAGGAACCCGTGCCGTTCGCCGTCGAACGGACCCGCGACCCCGCGCTCTTCGCCGGGACCGAAGTCGTCGAACGCCAAGGCGTGCCGGGCGTACGACGGGTCACGTACGCCGTGCGCACCGTCAACGGCGTCCGGGAGAAACCCCGCCCCACCGGTGAGGAGACCGTCCGCGAACCCGTCTCCGAACGGATCCGCGTCGGCACCCGCCCGCTGCCCGGCTCCGTCGCCGGAGCGGACGGGCTGAACTGGGGCGCGCTCGCCGCGTGCGAGTCGGGAGGGCGGGCCGACGCGGTGGATCCGTCCGGGACGTACGGGGGGCTGTACCAGTTCGACGCGGGGACGTGGCGGGCGCTCGGGGGGACGGGGGTGGCGCAGAACGCGCCGGCGGCGGAGCAGACGTACCGGGCGAAGCGGTTGTACGTGAGCAGGGGGGCGGCGCCGTGGCCGCATTGCGGGTCGCGGTTGTTCGGGTAGGGCGCTGCGCTGTGCGCGTGGGGGTGGCGGGGCGTGGGGGCGCGGTCGGGGTGCGGGGCGCTGCGCTGGGGTTCGTGGTGGGGGCGCGGGGGCCGGTCCGGGGGTCGCGTTCTGCACTGCATGATTTACGGCGCGGTCGCCTTTGTAGTGCGTGAAGCGCTGCTGTTTCCGCGCCACAAATCACGCTTTACGTTCCGAACACGACCCCCTCCCCGGCCCCCGCTCCCGTCCGCGTCGTGGCGCACCGCCCCGCACCCCTCCCGCTTGGGTGGGGTGGGAGGTGGGTGGGGGTGCGCGTGGTGGGTCCGCCTTCGGCTGTGGGGGAGGGGTGGGGTGGGGAGAGAAAGACGGGGGAGGGAAAGAAGGGCGATCTCGGGGGGTACGGGAGCGTCCTCGTGGGCTCCGCGCCGCGGGTCCGTGCCGACAGGCCCTACGCTGTACCGGTGAGCACCACCACCGGCCCCGACAGCCCCGACGCCCTCCTCGGCCCCGCCGACATCCGTGAGCTGGCCGCCGCCCTCGGCGTCCGGCCCACGAAGCAGAAGGGCCAGAATTTCGTCATCGACGCCAACACCGTGCGGCGGATCGTCCGCACGGCCGAGGTGCGGCCCGACGACGTGGTGGTGGAGGTGGGCCCCGGGCTCGGCTCCCTCACCCTCGCGCTGCTGGAGGCCGCGGACCGGGTGACGGCCGTCGAGATCGACGACATCCTCGCCGCCGCCCTGCCCGCCACGATCGCGGCGCGCATGCCGGAGCGCGAGGACCGTTTCGCGCTGGTCCACTCCGACGCGATGCTGGTCCGGGAGCTGCCCGGGCCCGCGCCGACCGCGCTCGTGGCCAACCTGCCGTACAACGTCGCCGTGCCGGTCCTGCTGCACATGCTGGACCGTTTCCCGACCATCGAGCGCACCCTCGTCATGGTGCAGGCCGAGGTCGCCGACCGGCTGGCCGCGAAGCCCGGCAACAAGGTGTACGGCGTGCCGTCGGTGAAGGCCAACTGGTACGCGGAGGTCAAGCGGGCCGGTTCCATCGGCCGTAACGTCTTCTGGCCCGCGCCCAACGTCGACTCGGGTCTGGTCTCCCTGGTGCGACGCGCCGAGCCGGTCGCCACCACCGCCTCGAAGCGCGAGGTCTTCGCCGTCGTCGACGCCGCGTTCGCGCAGCGCCGCAAGACGCTGCGGGCCGCGCTCGCGACCTGGGCGGGGTCGCCCGCCGCCGCCGAGGAGGCCCTGGTCGCGGCCGGGATCTCGCCGCAGGCGCGGGGCGAGGCGCTGACGGTCGAGGAGTTCGCCCGGATCGCCGAGAACAAGCCCGCGCAGGAGATGCGGGAGAAGGAAGCCACGGCATGAGCGGCGGCGTCACCGTACGGGTCCCGGCCAAGGTCAACGTCCAGCTCGCGGTCGGCGCCGCGCGCCCCGACGGGTTCCACGACCTCGCCAATGTCTTTCTCGCCGTCTCCCTGTACGACGAGGTGACGGCGACGCCCGCCGACACGCTGACGGTCACCTGCGCCGGCCCCGACGCCGACAAGGTGCCGCTGGACCGTACGAACCTGGCCGCGCGGGCCGCCGAGCTGCTCGCCGCCCGCCACGGGATCTCCCCGGACGTGCGGCTGCACATCGCGAAGGACATCCCGGTCGCCGGCGGCATGGCCGGCGGCAGCGCCGATGGCGCGGGCGCGCTGCTCGCGTGTGACGCCCTGTGGGGTCTGTCCACGCCGCGCGCCGAGCTGCTTGAAATCTGCGCCGAGCTGGGCAGTGACGTGCCGTTCAGTCTGGTCGGCGGCGCGGCGCTCGGCGTCGGGCGGGGCGAGCGGCTGACGGAGCTTGCCGTCGGCGGCGACTTCCACTGGGTGTTCGCGGTCGCCGACGGTGGTCTGTCCACCCCGGCGGTATACGGCGAGTTCGACCGCCTCGCCGAGGGCGTCGACGTGCCGGAGCCGGCCGCCTCGGCGGTCCTGCTCGACGCGCTGCGCACCGGCGACACCGCCGCGCTCGCGGGCGCTCTCGCCAACGACCTCCAGCCCGCCGCCCTGTCGCTGCGCCCCTCGCTCGCCGCGACGCTCGCGGCCGGCACCGAGGCGGGCGCGCTGGCGTCGCTGGTGTCCGGTTCGGGGCCGACCACCGCGTTCCTGGTGAAGGACGCGGACGCCGCCGCCGTGGTCGCCGACGCGCTGATCGCCTCGGGTACCTGCCGTACGGCACGAGTGGCGACCTCCCCGGCGGCCGGAGCCACCGTCCTCTAGAAGCCTTTTTCTTCGGCGGTCGGGTGGGGGGGTTTCGGGTCCCCTCCGGCAGCCGGGGGTACGGTTCTCCGACCCCCGGCCCCCGGCGTCGAGACCGGGTCACGACCCCTCAGAAACTCCTCGCCGCCCCGCCCGGGCCATGAGCGTTACGGCACTCGGCTCCAATGCGGCAGTCTTTGGGGGTACGTGGCTATTTGTCAGGTAGTCACATTTATGTCGCGACTGTCTGATGCGATGTATGAGGAAAAGACGACCCCCTTCCGCGCCCGGCCGGCCCACACCGCCCGGGCGCGCCTCCCGCTTCGCCGCGTTGGCCCTGGCCCTCGTGGTCGGCGCGGGAACGCCCCTCGCGCTGACCGGCACCGCCGGCGCCGAGCCGAAGCCCCAGCCGAAGCCGGGGGCGAGTGCCGCGCCCAAGCCCCAGCCCAAGCCCCGGGCCGTCGGCTCGCCGCTGCTCAACGAGACGTTCACCGGGGTCACGGCTCCGGAGTTCACCGGCGTGGGGCCGGCGTGTCTCACCGGAGCGCCGACCGCCCCCGCGCCGCCGTCCTCCGGTCACCCGCTGGGCGGCTGCCCGGCGGCCGAAGTCGGTCCGGTGCCGCCGCTCAACGCCGCGCCCGACGGCTTCCTCCGGCTGACCGACGCCAGCCACTTCCAGAGCGCGGCCGTCCTCTACAACCACGCCATCCCCGCCGGGCACGGTCTGGACGTCTCCTTCGACCAGTACCAGTACGGCAGCACGACCCCGGCCCGCCCCGCCGACGGGATCTCCTTCTTCCTGGTCGACGGCGCCGCCTCGCTGACCCACCCCGGGGCCTTCGGCGGCAGCCTCGGCTATGCCCAGCTCCGCGAGGGCAACAACCCGTCGCTTCCCATGCAGCCGGGCGTCGACCACGGCTACCTCGGCGTGGGTCTCGACGTCTACGGCAACTACTTCGGCGACGGCGAGGCGCGCGGCAACGGCTGCGAGCGGCGCTCGCCCACCTTCGAGGCATGGCCGCCGCCGGCCCCCAACATGATCACCCTGCGCGGTCCGGGCAACGGTGGCATCGGCTACTGCTTCATGACCGCCACGACGAACAACTTCACCACCACCCCGCCGTGGCCGTCGACCCTGCCGGGACAGCTCCAGGGGCCGACGACCGTGATCCCGGCGGGCTCCACCCCCGCCGAGGCGGCGGCGATCCTGGAGGCCGACCGGCGCCGGGTGAACGTGCACATCACCGCCGGGGCCAACCCCCAGCTCACCGTGTCCGTCGACTTCAACGACGGCAACGGCCCGCAGCAGGTGCTGTCCACCCCCGCGCCGACGCCCCTCCCTCTGACGTACAAGTTCGGCTTCGCGTCCTCGACCGGCGCGAACACCGACGTGCACCTCATCCGCAACGTGGTCGTCACCACCGCCGAGGAACTCCCCGAGCTGAACCTCGTCAAGCAGGCCAGGCTGCCGCTGCCCGGCGACCTGGGCGTGGGCTCGCAGGTGCCGTACGACTTCGTCGTGACCAACTCGGGGACGACTCCGATCAACGACCTGGTCGTCACCGACCCGAAGATCGGCCCGGTGGTCTGTCCCACGACGGATCTCGCGGTCGGACAGACCATCACCTGTTCCGGCACGTACACCGTGACCGCCGCCGACGTGGCCGCCGGCGCCATCCTCAACACCGCCATCGCGTCGGGTACGTCGGACGGTGAACCGGTCGAGTCGCCACCCTCCTCGGAACGGGTGCCGCTCCGGCGGCCTCCCGGCATCGAGATCGAGAAGAACGTGGACACCCCCGGGCCCTACTCGGTCGGGCAGACGGTCACCTACCGCTACACCGTCCGCAACGTCGGTGGCACGGAACTGACCAACGTGATGGTCCACGACGACAAGGTCACCGGCATCACCTGCGAGTCGACCACACTGGCCCCCGCCGAGGAGCCGGGTGACACGACCACCTGTACCGGCACCTACGTGATCACCAGCGGGGACGGCGCGGCAGGCTCCGTCACCAACACCGTCACGGCGACGGGTTCCTCGGACGGGAACACGATCACCTCTCCCGAGACCGAGGTGACCCTGCCGATCGGGGCACCTCACATCACCATCGCGAAGTCGGTGACGTCGACCGGCCCGTACCAGGTGGGGTCGCGGGTCGACTACTCGTACACCGTCACCAACACCGGCACCACGAACCTCACCAGCGTGCGGGTGCTGGACGATCACGCCGCCTCCGTCAGCTGCGCGGCGACGACGCTCGCGCCGGGTGCCTCCACCACCTGCACCGGGTCGTACACGATCACCCAGGCCGACATCGACCAGTGCCGACAGGCCGGCACCACGGACTGCGTCATCACCAACGTGGCCCAGGCCGGCGGCACCAGCCCGCAGGGTGAGGAGATCGTCAGCGAGCCCGACGAGGCCAGCGTCGGCATCTCCCTCGCCGAGCCGCACATCACCGTGAACAAGCGGGTGACCTCGACCGGCCCGTATCAGGTCGGGTCGACGGTCACGTACGGCTACACCGTCACCAACACCGGCAACGTCCAGCTGACCAACGTGCAGGTGAGCGACGACAAGGTCGCCTCGATCACCTGTGCGGCGACCACGCTGGCGCCCGGGGCCTCCACGGAGTGCACCGGTACGCACGCCATCACCCAGGCCGACGCCGACGCGTGCGGTACCACCCGGCCGTGCGTGCTCACCAACGTGGCGCGGGCCAACGGCACGGACCCGTCGGGCGACTCGGTCGTCAGCGAGCCCGACCAGGCCAGTGTGGAGATCCTCATCGGGGAGCCGGGCATCTCCCTGAACAAGCAGGTCGTCTCGGAAGGGCCGTTCCAGGTCGGATCGACGGTCGACTACCTCTACACCGTCACCAACACCGGCACCGCACCGCTGCACAACGTGCGGGTGAGCGACGACCGGATCCAGCACGCCGTCTGCGACGAGACCGATCTGGACCCCGGCGCCTCCACCTATTGCCACGGCACGTACACGATCACCCAGGCCGACATCGACGCGTGCAAGGCGGCCGGCGCGACCACCAGCTGTGTCATCACCAACGTGGCCCGGGCGACCGGTACCGACCCGCGCGGCGAGGACGCCACGAGCGAGCCCGGCGAGGCCAGCGTCACCGTTCCGATCGGCCAGGGCGGTCTCACCGTCACCAAGCGGGTCGTCTCGCGCGGACCGTTCCACGTCGGTTCGGAGGTCGAGTACGGCTACACCGTCACCAACTCCGGCACCGCGCCCCTTGAGGACGTACGGGTGAGTGACGACCTGATCTCCGAGGTCACCTGCGAGTCGACGACGCTCGCGCCGGGCGCCTCCACCACCTGCACCGGGACGTACACCGTCACCGAGGAATCCCTCGACAGGTGCGCCGACCGGGGCAAGGACGCCAAGGGTGCCAAGGAAGCCAAGGGCACCAAGGAGACCAAGGGCGGCAAGGGCGGCAAGGGCGGCAAGGGCGGTGGCCACGGCAAGGAGTGCGTGATCACCAACGTGGCCCGGGCGACCGGCACGGACCCGGAGGGCCACGAGATCACCAGCCCGCCGGCCGAGGCCCACATCACCGTCCTGGTGAAGAAGCCCTGCGAGTACGGCGACGACTACGGCGACTGCCACGACTACGGCGACGGCGAGCGCAAGGACGAGCAGAAGGCCGAGCCCAAGGGCAAGGGCGGCCAGGGGAAGGAGAAGAGCACCGCCGGGCACTGAGATCGGTTGAGGCCGGTTGAGGCCGGTTGAGATCGATTGAAGTCGATTGATCTCGGCCGAGACCGGCAGCCGCTCGGACAGACCTCCGGCGCCGTCCCGCAAGGGGCGGCGCCGGAGGCGTTTTCCGTGTACACCCACCCCGCTCGTACTCATGCGCGAGATGAGTACGTGAGCGCTGCCCCCAAGCCCGCCCGGCCCGGCACCGTACCCCCATGGGAATCAGCGCTCGGGAACTCGCCGCCGCCACCCCGGCGTCGCGCGACCGCTATATCGACCTGCTGCGGGTGGCCTCGCTCGCCGTCGTGGTCCTCGGCCACTGGCTGATGGCCGCCGTCACCCCCGACGGGCAGGTCGGCAACCTCCTCGCCGTCGTCCCCGGCCTCCAGCTCCTGACCTGGGCCCTCCAGGTCATGCCGGTCTTCTTCTTCGTCGGCGGCTTCTCGCACGCCCTCGCCCACCGCTCACGCCCGCAGTACGCGGGCTTCCTGCGGGCCCGGCTGCGACGGCTGCTGCGTCCGACCATGGTCTTCATCGCGGTCTGGGGCGCGCTCGCGCTCGCCCTCCAGCTGTTCGCCGCCGACGGCGCCGGGCACGGCCTCGCGGGGGTGGCGCTGCGCCTGGTCACCCAGCCGCTGTGGTTCATCGGCGTCTACCTCGCCATGGTCGCCTTCACCCCGCCGCTGCTGCGACTGCACGGGCGGTACGGCTGGGGCGCCTTCGCCGGCCTCGTGCTGGGCGCGGCCCTGGTGGACGTGCTGCGGTTCGCCTTCGGTGTGCCGTACGTCGAGTTCCTGAACTTCGCCCTCGTCTGGCTCGCGATCCACCAGCTCGGCTTCCTGCGCGCCGACGGCCTGATCCGCCGCCCCGCCGTCCTCGCCGCCGCCGGTCTCGCGGGCGCGGCGTCGCTGGTGGCCCTCGGGCCGTATCCGCTGTCCATGGTCGGCATGCCGGGCGAGAAGATCTCCAACATGGCCCCGCCCACCCTGGCCCTGCTCTGCCACGGCCTGTGGCTGGTCGGCGCGGTCGAACTGCTGAGGGGCCCCGGCACCCGCCTCGCCGCCCGCGCCCGGGTCTGGCGGGCGGTCGTCGCCGCGAACGGCGTCGCGATGACCGCGTTCCTGTGGCACCTGACGGCCATGCTCGGCGTGTACGGGGCGATGCTCGCCCTCGGCGTCCGCCTCCCCGCACCCGCGACCGGCATCTGGTGGGCCCAGGTCCCGCTGCGGATCGGCGCCGCCGTCCTGCTCACCGCGCTGCTCGTCGCCGTCTTCCGCCGCTTCGAACACCCGGCCCCGCCGACCCCCTCGGACGGCACGGGCGGCCCGCTCGCGGCCCTCGGCATCACCCTCGCCCTGCTCGGCGTCCTCGGCCTGTCCATGACCGGCTTCGGCGGCCTCCTCGAAGGCCACACCGCCGCCCTGATCGCCGTCCGGGTGACCGCACCGGCGGCCGTGGCGATGGCGCTGGCGGGCTGGTTCCTGGTGGAGCGGGCGGGGCGGGCGGGGGGTGCCTAGAGCTCGTCGACGGCGGTCAGGTCGATGTCGAGAGGGAACGGCACGGCCGACTTCAGCCGGTCGCGGTGGACGCCGGTGGGGACGTAGGTCCCGGTGACCGGGTCGCGCTCGTAGACCCGTACGACCGGGCGCTCTTCCTCGCCCTCCATCTCGACCAGCCAGAAGTGCTCGATGCCGGAGGCCGCGTACTTGTGCGGCTTGGTGGTGCGGTCACGGGACTCCGAGTCCGGCGAGACGATCTCCACGGCCAGGACGACGCCGGAGACGGGGAACGAGGTCTGGTCGAGACCGCCGACGACCTCCTCGCGGACCACGACGATGTCCGGCTCGGGGGCGTTCGCGCGGTCGATGACCACGGTCATCGAGGTGTAGACCCGCACCCCGCACGGCGCGCTCGCGCGCAGCGCCTCACCAAGGAGCGAGGCCATCACGCCGTCGAAGCGGCGCCGCCGCGCCGCGAAGACCAGGCTCGCGTCGATCAGCTCGGTGTGGCGCGGAAGGCCGGGCAGCGTCATCAGGTCGTCCACCGTCCAGCCCCCGGCGGGCGGCCTCGGCCAGGAGGGCGGATCAGGCCAGGGCGGATCAGACTCCGGGGGCAGAAAGGCCGGATCCGGCTCCGTGTCCGGCTCCGCGGACGAGTGGGCCGCCGGCCCGGGCCCCGTGGTTTCTCCCATGGGGCCGATTCTCCGGAGCGGATCCCCGGGCGGCCGTCCGCTTCCGCCCGCGTCATTACAAAGAGTGAGGCATACCCCGCACCGTCTACTCTTGAACGTCTACCCATCCCGTACAGGAGTGAAATGGCCGTCAACCTGGTCAATGTCGAGTCCGTCAGCAAGGTGTACGGCACCCGTGCACTGCTGGACGGGGTGTCGCTCGGCGTCTCCGAAGGGGACCGGATCGGTGTCGTCGGGCGCAACGGCGACGGCAAGACCACCCTCATCCGGATGCTCGCCAAGCTGGAGGAGGCCGACACCGGCCGGGTCACGCACAGTGGCGGGCTGCGGCTCGGCGTGCTCACCCAGCACGACTCGCTCGACCCGAAGGCGACCATCCGCCACGAGGTGATCGGCGTGATGGCCGACCACGAGTGGGCGGGCAGCGCCAAGATCCGCGACGTGCTTACCGGGCTGTTCGGCGGGCTCGACCTGCCGGGCTTCGAGCAGGGCCTCGACACCGTCATCGGCCCGCTCTCCGGTGGCGAGCGGCGGCGCATCGCGCTCGCCAAGCTGCTCATCGAGGACCAGGACCTGGTCGTCCTCGACGAGCCCACCAACCACCTCGACGTCGAGGGCATCGCCTGGCTCGCCGAGCACCTGCGTAATCGCCGTTCCGCGCTCGTCTGCGTCACCCACGACCGCTGGTTCCTCGACCAGGTCTGCACCCGGATGTGGGATGTGCAGCGCGGTGACGTCTACGAGTACGAGGGTGGCTACTCCGACTACGTCTTCGCCCGCGCCGAGCGGGAGCGGATCGCCGCCACCGAGGAGGTCAAGCGGCAGAACCTGGTCCGCAAGGAGCTGGCCTGGCTGCGCCGCGGCGCCCCGGCCCGTACCTCCAAGCCCCGCTTCCGGATCGAGGCCGCCAACGCGCTCATCGCGGACGTGCCGGAGCCGCGCGACACCGGCGAGCTGATGAAGTTCGCGAACGCCCGCCTCGGCAAGACCGTCTTCGACCTGGAGGACGTGTCCGTCACCGCCGGTCCGAAGACCCTCCTCAAGCACCTCACCTGGCAGCTCGGCCCGGGCGACCGGATCGGTCTGGTCGGCGTCAACGGCGCCGGCAAGACCTCGCTGCTGCGCGCCCTCGCGGACGCCGCCACCTCCGAGGGCGAGCAGCAGCCCGCCGCGGGGCGGATCGTCGTCGGCAAGACGGTGCGGCTCGCGTACCTCTCGCAGGACGTCACCGAGCTCCCCGCCGAGCTGCGCGTCCTGGAGGCCGTGCAGCAGATCCGCGACCGGGTCGACCTCGGCAAGGGCCGGGAGATGACCGCCGGGCAGCTGTGCGAGCAGTTCGGCTTCGGCAAGGAGAAGCAGTGGACGCCGGTCGGCGACCTCTCCGGTGGTGAGCGGCGCCGGCTCCAGCTGCTGCGGCTCCTCATGGACGAGCCCAACGTCCTCTTCCTCGACGAGCCCACCAACGACCTCGACATCGAGACGCTGACCCAGCTGGAGGACCTGCTGGACGGCTGGCCCGGCTCGATGATCGTGATCTCCCACGACCGGTTCTTCGTGGAGCGCACCACCGACCGGGTCCTCGCGCTGCTCGGCGACCAGACGCTGCGGATGCTGCCGCGCGGGATCGACGAGTACCTGGAGCGCCGCCGCAAGATGGTCGAGCCGGCCGCCGCCCCGGCGTCCGCCCCGGCCGCTTCGGCGGGTGGCGCGGCCGGTCAGAAGCCGGGTGGTGTGTCGGCCGCCGACGCGCGTGCCGCGAAGAAGGAACTCCAGAAGGTCGAGCGCCAGATGGACAAGATCTCGGCCAAGGAGTCCGCGCTGCACACCCAAATCGCGGAGAACGCCACGGACTTCGAGAAGGTGGCCAAGCTCGACGCGGAACTGCGCGGGCTGGTGGCCGAGCGCGAGGAGCTGGAGATGCGCTGGCTGGAGCTGGCCGAGGACGCGTAGGAAGACGCGGGGTCCACTTCTCCGCGAGCCCTGTGGGCGTGGAGAAGTAGAGAAGTCGTAGAGGTCGAGTAACGACGGCATCACAGGCCGGTTCGCCCTTGGGAACAAGGCGCGGACCGGCCACTTTTGAGCCATCCTCCGAGTGGTAGAAAGAAAAACCGCTCATATTCAAGGGGGATCCGCGCTGTGACCCAGCCGCCGAGCAACCAGCCGCCGGGCTTCGGCGCACCGAACCCGGACTCCAATGTGCCGCCCGTGCCGCCGGCTCCGCCGCAGGCACCCGCGGCACCGCCCACGGCGCCCGCCACACCCGTTGCACCCGCGACGCCCCCGCAGCCGCCCGCGGCCCCGCCCGGCGCGCAGCAGCAGCCGCCCGCGGCCTCCGGCCCGACACCCCCGGCCGGACAGCCCGGACAGCCCGCGCAGCCGGGTCAGCCCGCGCAGCCCGGCGGCCCCTACGGGTACCCGCAGCAGCCCGGTCCGTACGGTCAGCCCGCGCAGCCGGGCCCCTACAGCCAGCAGCCCGGCCCCTACGGGTCTCCGCAGCAGCCGAGCCCCTACAACCAGCCCGCTCAGCCCGGCGGCCCCTACGGGTACCCGCAGCAGCCCGGACCGTACGCTCAGCAGCCCGGTGCCTACGGCCAGCAGCAAAACCCCTACGGCGGCGCCGGCTACCCGACCGCGCAGGCCCCGATGCAGGGCATGCCCCTGACCGGTCCGGCCGACGGCGGGGCCGGGGGCGGGGGCGGCAAGAACCCGTTCAAGGGCAAGCCCGGCGTCATCGTCGCCGCGGCGGCGGCCGCGCTGCTCGTGATCGGCGGCGGCACCTGGCTGGCGCTCGGCAGCGGCGACGACGGCAAGCCGGTCGCGAACCCGACCGAGTCCCCCGTCGGCCCGAAGCCCACCGCCTCGGTCGACAAGGGCGACGGCAAGGGCGACGGCGACGACGGCAGCGCGGACAACCTCAACGCGCAGCGCGAGAGCGGCGAGGCCAAGGTCGAGTGGCTGCTCAAGAACAACGTCGACGTGCCCCGCAACGGCTCCACCGTGTTCGGCCCGTGGATCGTCGGCGACACCGTCGTCAAGGCCATGTACAAGGGCATCGACGGCTACAGCCTCGCCGACGGCTCCGCCAAGTGGCATGTCGACGTGCCCTTCGAGCTGTGCGCCGCCCCGCCGGAGCCGTCCGCCGACGGCCTGATGGCCTTCGGCGTCAAGGACGGCGCGGGCGACCGCGCCAAGTGCCTCCAGATGCAGCAGGTCGACCTCAAGACCGGCAAGGCGGGCTGGAAGAAGTCCATCCCCAAGCCCACCGGCCTGTTCGCCTTCTCCGACAACACCCTCGCCATCAGCGCGAACACGGTGACCGCGTCGGGCACCAGCTCCGCCTACGGTTTCTCCCTCACCGACGGCAAGCAGCTCTTCGCCTCGCCGACCAGCGGCTGCAAGCCGTACGCGTACGCGGGCGGCAGCAAGCTGATCGCCGCCTCCAAGTGCCCGTCCGGGGACGTGAAGAAGGAGTCGCACGCGATCAGCGAGATCGACCCCACCACCGGCGCGGCCAAGTGGACCTACAAGCTCCCGCTGACCTGGGAGATCGACCGGGTCTACTCCGTCGACCCGCTGGTGGTCTCCACGGTCCAGCGCGACGAGGACAGCACCCAGAAGAAGTGGTCGATCTTCTCGCTCACCTCGGGCGGCAAGCTGCGCTCGCAGATGAAGGCGGGCGGCTCGGACCGCTTCTCCCCGCGCTGCGGCGGCAGCATCATCATCTTCGGCAAGAACCTCCAGGGCTGCACCGGGGTCGCCGCCGACGCGAACACCTTCTACATGGCCACCGAAGCCGACATCGGCAAGTCGAACGAGGTCGTCGCCTTCGACCTGAACAGCGGCGCGATCAAGTGGCGTTCCAAGGCGCCCGCCGAACAGTCCATGAAGCCGCTGCGCATGGAGGGCTCCGAGGTGCTGGTGTACGTCGAGCCCCGCTACGGCAAGGGCAGCGCGCTCGAGACGATCGCCCCGACGGGCGGCGCGCCGAAGGTGCTGCTCAAGGGCCAGGTCGGACTGACCTCGATCGAGAGCTCCTTCTACAACACCGCCTACGCGTACGCGAACGGGACGTTCGTGATCGCGTCCGGCCGGATCTCCGGCTCCAACGACAAGGCGGAGCTGGAGACCAAGTCGATGATGGCCTACGGCAAGTGACGTGCCGAGGGTGAGTTCTCCCGGGCGGTCCCGAGGGGCCGTCCCCGGGGGACCGCCCGGGTGAGCCGTCCGCGGGAGAGGCCCGGGGGACGGGTGGAGACGTTCGGCATATGCCGTTCCACCCGGCCCCCGGGCCTGTGAAGTCCCGCCCGTGAAGCCGTGCATATGACGCACTGTCCGCTCCGTCCGCCCCGCCTCTCCCGCCGTTCCCGCCGTTCCCGCCCCGACCTTTCCGAGGTACGTACGCCATGACGCAGCCGCCGCCCCCGCCGAACCAGCCCCCCGGGCCGCCCCCGGGCGGCTTCGGGGCACCGCAGGACCCCCCGCCGGGCGGGTTCGGCGCGCCGCAGGAGCCCCAGCCCGGCGCGTTCGGCACCCCGCCGCCGCCCGGCCACCCCGGCCAGCCGGGTCAGCCGGGTCAGCCGGGTCAGCCGGGTCAGCCCGGGTACGGATTCCCGCAGGCGCAGCCCGGCCAGCCGCCGGTGCCGCCGCCGTACGGCTATCCGCCGGGCCCGCCGCAGCCCCAGCAGCAGTACGGCTTCCCGCAGGGCCCGCCGCAGCCGCAGCCGTACCAGCAGTTCCCCACCCAGCCGATGCAGCCGGGGCAGCCCGGCCAGCCGGGGGCGCCCGGGGGGCCCGGTGGGCGCAAGAAGCTGTCCACCCAGATGAAGATCGTCATCGCGGCGGCCGCCGCGGTCGTCCTGCTGGTCGGCGGCGGTCTGGTCTACGCCGGTCTCGGTGACGACTCCGCCGGCCCCGCGAGTACGGCCGGCGGCGCCACGGGTGGCGGCAAGGGCGGCGGTTCGGGCGCCGCGGACGGGCCCGGCAAGGAGAAGGCCCCGGCCGACCCGAAGTCGAAGCTCGCGTTCAAGGTCGACCTGCCCAAGGTCCCGGACACCACGACCGCCCCCGGTGCCTGGCTCACCGACACCACGTACGCGAAGGTGGGCATCAACTCGATCGTCGGCTACGACCCGGACAAGGGCACGCCGAAGTGGACGCTGCCGCTGACCGGTCAGGTCTGCGCCGCCTCCACGCACATGACGGCCGACTTCAAGGTCCCGATCCTCTTCGAGGCCACGAAGCGGGTCGCGCCGCGCTACTACCAGCCCTGCACCGAGGTCGGTCTGGTCGACCTCACCAGTGGCAAGCTGGTGTGGTCCACCTCGATCACCGGTGGTACCGCCGGTGACAAGAAGGCCACCTTCAGCGGGGTCACCGTGCACGACCGGACCGTCGCGGCCGGCGGTCTCGACGGCGGCGCGGGCTTCGACATCGCCAACGGCAACCCCCGCTGGAAACCGCAGGCCAACGCGGACAACTGCGAGGACGCGGGCTACGGCGGCGGTGAGGGCGGCCTGGTCGCGGTCCGCAGGTGCGGCTCGTACGACGACCCGGTCGTCAGCATCCAGACCCTCGACCCGATGTCGGGCGCGCCGAAGTCGGAGTACAAGATGCCGCGCGGCGTCGACTTCGCGTCGGTCGTCTCCGTCAAGCCGCTCGTCGTCGCGGCGGAGGTCGGCGACGTCGAGGGAGACGGCAGCGGTATCTCCGACTTCTTCTCCATCGATGAGAAGACCGGCAAGCTGAAGGCCAAGATCACGGCCGACCCGGCCCGTTACGCGGGCCGCTGCCCCTCCAGCAAGGTCGAGGGCTGCACGCAGCTCGCGGTCGGCAACAACAAGCTGTATGTGCCGACCGAGGAGCACGAGGGCAGCACCGGCGAGTACGGCGACGAGACCAACGAAATCGTCGCCTTCGACCTGGACACCGGCCGTCTCGCGCCGGAGAAGGCCGACGCGGGCGACGGCTACACCCTGATGCCGCTGCGCATGGACGGCGGCGACGTCATCGCGTACAAGCTGCCCCCGTACAACAAGGGCGGACAGATCGTGTCCATCGACGGCGGCTCGATGAAGCAGACGGTGCTGATGCGCAACCCGGACGAGAAGCCGATCCGGGACATCGAGACCGGCTTCAGCGTGACCGGCGCCGAGTTCCTGTACGGCGACGGGCGCTTCTTCCTGTCGGACACGCTGATCAGCAAGCGGCCGATCGGCAGGGAATACCTGGTCGTCGCCTTCTCGGTGGCCGGCTGACCGTACGCACATCCGTACCGCCGCCCGTACGCGGCGGCAGGCCGGTTTCGGGGCCCCTCCCCTGGCGGGAGGGGCCCCGCGCGTTTCCCGCACCGGCGAGGTCCGGCCGATGCGTGCGAACAGGGCGGCGGAGGGCCGGGGAGTGTGTACCGTGCCGGGTCCAGGGCCGGGGGAGGCTTGGCCGGGGCAAGGAGGAAGACCGATGGGGGTTCGGCTCATGGTGGTCGACGACCACCGTCTGCACGCGGAGGCGCTGGCCTCGGCGCTGAAGCTGCGCGGGCACCGGGTGCTCGCCGCGGCGGCGCCGGTTTCGGGGGTCGCGGACCTGGTGGTGAGCCGGGCGCCGGAGGTCTGTCTGCTCGGCACGTCCTCGCCCGCCGAGCCGGGGGTCTTCGATCCGGTCGTACGGATCCGGCGCGAGCGCCCGCAGACCGCCGTGGTGGTGCTCGGCCCGGTGCCGTCGCCGCGCGGGATCGCGGCCGCGTTCGCGGCCGGGGCGGCGGGGTACGTCCGGCACGACGAGCGCATCGAGGGGGTGGAGCGCGCCTTGGTGAAGGCCCGGGCGGGCGAGGCGGCGGTGGCGCCGCAGCTGCTCCAGGGCGCCTTCGCGGAGCTGCTGCACCCGGTGGCACAGCCGGACGACGAGGGGCAGCGGCTGCTGCGGCTGCTGACGCCGCGTGAGGCGGAGGTGCTGGTCCGGGTCGCGGAGGGGGAGGACACCCGGGGGATCGCGGCGGGCATGGCGATCGCGCCGAGCACGGCCCGTACGCATGTGCAGCGGGTGCTGATGAAGCTGGGCGTCGGTTCGCGTCTCGAAGCGGCGGCGCTGGCGGCGCGGACGGGGCTGCTCGACCGGGTCCCGGCGCCGGGGACGGCGGCCGGCATGGCGACCGGCGCGGGGTTCGGGGTGTTCGGTCCCGGGGCCGGTCCGCGGCCCGGCGCGGGCCCCGGCGGAGGAACCGGCCTCGGCTTAGGCCGCGCCGCCCGCGGCTGACCCGCGCCCGCGCCACGCGCGCGAGGGCCCCCGAGGACGGGCCCCCCGAGGACGGGACCGCCAGGACGGGACCGCCAGGACGGAACACCCGACGCGGGCCCCACCCGGAACACCCACGGCGGGACGTATTGCGCGGCGATGTTGGATCGTGGTTTTTTGTGAAGGGTTCTGTTCGATGGAGGCCCCGCCGTGAAGAAGACCGTCACCCGCCTCGCCGACGGGCGCGAGCTCATCTACTTCGACGCCCGTGACGACACCGTCCGCACCGCCGTCGACCCGCGCCCCCTCGCGCCCGTCGCCTCCGCCTCCGAGATCCGTCACGACCCGCTCCTCGACGAACACGTGGCCATCGCCTCGCACCGCCAGGGCCGTACGTACCACCCGCCCGCCGACTCCTGCCCGCTCTGCCCCGCCACCGGCGACCGGCACGGCGAGATCCCCGCGGACGCCTACGACGTCGCCGTCTTCGAGAACCGCTTCCCCTCCCTCTCCGGCGACACGGGCCGCTGCGAGGTCGTCTGCTTCACCTCCGACCACACCGCGTCCTTCGCGGACCTCACCGAGGACCGCGCCGCCCTCGTTCTCGCCGCCTGGACCGACCGCACCGCCGCCCTCGCCGCCCGCCCCGGCGTCCGGCAGGTCTACTGCTTCGAGAACCGCGGCACCGAGATCGGCGTCACCCTCGCCCACCCCCACGGCCAGATCTACGCCTTCCCCTTCACCGCCCCGCGCACCGCCACCATGCTGCGCACCACCGCCGCCCACCGCGCCCGCACCGGCCGGAACCTCTTCGACGACGTCCTCGCCCGCGAACGGGCCGGCGAGCGGGTCGTCCTCGCCGGCGAGCACTGGACCGCGTTCGTGCCGTACGCCGCCCGCTGGCCGTACGAGGTCCACCTCTACCCGCACACCCGCGTCCCCGACCTCACGGCCCTCGGCGACGCCGCCCGCGCCGAACTCCCCGGCCTCTACCTGGAACTGCTGCGCCGCTTCGACCGCCTCTTCGGCCCCGGCGCCCCACCCACCCCGTACATCGCCGCCTGGCACCAGGCCCCCGCCGACAGCCGTGCCGAGTTCGCCCTGCACCTGGAGCTTTTCACCGTCCGCCGAGCCTCTGGCAAGCTGAAGTATCTCGCGGGCACCGAATCCGGGATGGGCGCCTTCATGAACGACGTCTCCCCGGAGTCCGCGGCCGACAGACTCCGAGAGGTGGCAAGCAGTTGAGTAAGTACCTGGTGACGGGTGGAGCCGGCTACGTGGGCAGCACGGTCGCCACGCACCTGCTGGAGGCGGGGCACGAGGTCACCGTCCTCGACGACCTCTCCACCGGCTTCCGCGAAGGCGTTCCCGCCGGCGCTAAGTTCATCGAGGGCCGTATCCAGGACGCCGCGCGCTGGCTGGACTCCTCCTATGACGGAGTCCTGCACTTCGCCGCGTTCTCGCAGGTCGGCGAGTCCGTCGCCAAGCCCGAGAAGTACTGGGACAACAACGTCGGCGGCACGATGGCCCTCATCGCCGCGATGCGCGACGCCGGCGTACGGCAGCTCGTCTTCTCCTCGACCGCCGCCACCTACGGCGAGCCGAAGACCGTGCCGATCACCGAGTCCGCGCCCACCGCGCCGACCAACCCCTACGGCGCGACCAAGCTCGCCGTCGACCACATGATCACCGGCGAGTGCGCGGCCCACGGCCTCGCCGCCGTGTCGCTGCGCTACTTCAACGTCGCCGGGGCCTACAAGGAGTGCGGCGAGCGCCACGACCCCGAGTCGCACCTCATCCCGCTCGTCCTCCAGGTCGCCCTCGGCAAGCGCGCGGCCATCAATGTCTACGGCGACGACTACCCGACGCCCGACGGCACCTGCGTGCGCGACTACATCCACGTCGCCGACCTCGCCGAGGCCCACCTCGCCGCGCTCGGCGCGATGAAGCCCGGCGAGCACCAGATCTGCAACCTCGGCAACGGCAACGGCTTCTCCGTCCGCGAGGTCGTCGAGACCGTCCGCAAGGTCACCGGGCACCCCGTGCTCGAGGTCATGGCCGAGCGCCGCGCCGGCGACCCGGCCGTCCTCGTCGCCTCCGCCGACGCCGCGCGCGAGCGGCTCGGCTGGACCCCGTCCCGCCCCGACCTCGCGGCCATCGTCGAGGATGCGTGGGCGTTCGCGCAGAAGAAGGAAGCCGAACAGGAGTAAGGAGTACGCATGAGGATCGCGGCGGAGTTCGACGCGCTGTACGGGGCCCGGCCCGAAGGGATCTGGGCCGCGCCCGGACGCGTCAACCTCATCGGTGAGTACACCGACTTCAACGAGGGCTTCGTGCTCCCGCTGGCTCTGCCGCACACCACCGCGGCCGCCGTCGCCCGCAGGGACGACGGCGTGCTGCGGGTGCACTCCCGCGACGCGACCGGGGGCGTGGTGCGGGTCGCCCTGGCCGGTCTCGCCCCCGGGCGCGTCCCCGGCTGGGCCGCGTACCCCGCCGGCGTCGCCTGGGCGCTCCGCGACGCCGGGCACGCCGTCGGCGGCGCCGATATCTGTTTCGCCTCCACCGTGCCCACCGGCGCCGGGCTCTCCTCCTCCGCCGCGCTCGAAGTCGTCACCGCGCTCGCCCTCAACGACCTCTACGGCCTCGGCCTCTCCCGGCCCGAACTCGCCGTCCTCGCCCAGCGCGCCGAGAACGACTTCGTCGGCGTGCCCTGCGGCGTCATGGACCAGATGACCTCCGCCTGCGCGACCGAAGGCCACGCCCTCTTCCTCGACACCCGGGATCTGTCGTACCGGCAGATCCCGTTCGACCTCGCCGCCGCCGGACTGCGCCTCCTCGTCGTCGACACCCGCGTGAGACACGCGCTCGGAGACGGCGCGTACGCCGAGCGGCGCGCCGGGTGCGAAGCGGGCGCGCGGGCGCTCGGAGTGCGGACGCTGCGCGAGGTGGACGTGACGCGACTGGACGACGCGCTGCGCGAGTTGGACGCGATCGGGGACGGCGCCGACGCGGTGCGCGGATACGTCCGGCACGTCGTCACCGACAACGACCGCGTCGCACGCGTCATCCGGATCCTGGACGGCGGCGACCCACGCGCCGTCGGGCCGCTCCTCGTCGAAGGGCACGCGTCGCTGCGGGACGACATGAAGGTGTCCTGTGCCGAACTGGACCTGGCGGTGGAGACGGCGGTCGGCGCGGGGGCGCTCGGGGCGCGGATGACGGGCGGCGGGTTCGGGGGCTCGGCGGTCGTGCTGGTGGAGGACGAAGCGGTGGACGCGGTCGCGAAGGCGGTGGGGGAGGCGTTCGGCTTGGCGGGGTACGGGGTGCCGGGGGTGTTCGAGGCGGTGGCGTCTGCGGGGGCGCGGCGGGTCGGTTGAGGTGGGTTGCCCCTCTTGGTACGGGTGGGGGTGGGGGGTATGTGGGGGAGGGGTGGGGGACTTCGGGGAATTCGCCTCGTGCGGGGGCGGGCTGCTTGTACGTTGGTTCGTGGCAGCGGTGGGGGCCGGTGCCGATCAGGGGTATCGAGACCCGCCGGGTACGGCGCCCGGGGCGGGGTAACTGTCAGGGCACGGCGGCGGCCGTGCGCGTCGACGGGCCCGCCCCCCGGCGCCGTACTCGCGCCGGGCCTGCCTCATCCACTCTTGGGGGTTTCCATTGGCCCGAATCCGGGTTCTGGTGGTGGACGACCATCGCGTCTTCGCCGAGTCGCTGGCCGCCGCCCTCGCGGCGGAGCCCGATGTCGAGGTGGCCGCCGCGGGCAGCGGCGCCGCCGCGCGGCGGGCGCTGGACCGGGCCGCGGCGGAAGGGCGGCGGTTCGACGTCCTCCTGGTCGACGCCGACCTGGGCGGCGCCGACGGGGTCGCGCTGGTGGCGGAGCTGCGCGAGGGACGGCCCGCGCTGCGGGTGGTGGTGCTCGCCGAGAAGGACGACGCCCCGCGCGCCGCGCTCGCCCTCCAGGCCGGCGCGTCCGGCTGGGTCGCCAAGGACTGCTCGCTCCAGCGGCTGCTCGCGGTCGTGCGCGGGGTGCTGCGCGACGAGACGCATCTGCCGCCCGCCCTGCTCACCGGGGTGCTGCGGGAGCTGACCGAGGCCCGCCGGCACCGTACGGAGAGTGAGCGGCTCGTCGAGTCGCTCACCCCGCGCGAGCAGGAGGTGCTGCGCTGCATGGTGGCCGGGCTCGGGCGCAAGGCGGTCGCGGAGCGGCTGTTCCTGTCCCCGCACACGGTGCGGACGCATATGCAGAACGTGCTGGGGAAGCTGGGTGTGCACTCCACCCTCGCCGCCGTCGCGCTCGCCCGCCGGGCCGGTGTCGGGCCCGTGGAGGAAGCCGCCTCGTAGGCCGTCGTCCGCCGTGGCCGGTCCCGCGCCGAAGTGCGCGGGCTCAGCCCGGGGTGTTCGGTCCGGGGCGCTCAGCCGGGGACGTTGTCGAACGGGGCCGTCAACTGGCGGAGCAGGGTGGCCAGTTCGGTGCGTTCGGTGGGGGACAGGCGGGCCAGGATGGCGCGCTCCTGGGCGAGCAGGCCGGCCAGCGACTGGTCGGCGCGGTCGCGGCCCTCGGCGGTGAGGCGGACCAGCACGCCGCGTCGGTCGCTGGGGTCGGGGAGCCGTTCGACCAGGCCCTTCTTGGTGAGCCGGTCGATCCTGTTGGTCATCGTGCCCGAGGTGACCAGGGTCTGGGTAAGTAGCTGGCCCGGGGAGAGCTGGTAGGGGGCGCCCGCGCGGCGCAGCGACGTGAGGACGTCGAACTCCCAGGGCTCCAGGTGGTGCTCGGAGAAGGCGAGCCGACGGGCGCGGTCGAGGTGGCGGGCCAGGCGGGAGACGCGGCTGAGCACCTCGAGCGGTTCCACGTCGAGGTCGGGGCGCTCGCGGCGCCATGCAGCGACCAGTCGGTCGACCTCGTCCTCCATGACGATCAGTGTAGAGGGTCTGTTGATATAAAGTCTCTTCAGGTCGAGTATCTTGATGTCAAGATATAGTCTGGTGGGCTATGGGGAAGAGACCGGGCCGGGACTACCCGTTCCGTTTCGGTCATCCGTTCCAGCGAGGGGGCTTCGACCCATGCGTTCCGTGGACTCCGCCGCACCGACGTGGGACCCGCAGCAGTATCTGCGGCATGCGGAACACCGCACCCGTCCGTTCCTCGATCTGCTCGCGCGAATACCGCGTCTGCCCAGCCATGACCGGCCCGCCCGGATCGCCGACATCGGGTGCGGCCCCGGCAATGTCACCGCGCTGCTCGCCGACCGCTGGCCCGACGCCCACATCACCGGCTTCGACCTGTCGCCCGAGATGCTGGAGCAGGCAGAGAAGGACTGGTCCGGCACCACCGCCGGCGGCGGCTGGCTCGACTTCCGGTTGGCCGACGCGGCGCACTGGACGCCCGAGGAGCCGTACGACCTGATCATCTCCAACGCCGCCCTCCAATGGGTGCCCAACCACCCGGAGTCCTTCCCGCTGTGGATGGACGGGCTCAGACCCGGCGGAGTGCTGGCCTTCCAGGTCCCCGGCAACTTCACCGCGCCCAGCCACGCCCTGCTCGGCGAGCTGTGCGAGACCCCCGAGTGGCGCGGCCGGGTCGGCGACCAGGGCCGGCGGTTCGTCCACATCCTGGAGCCCGACGAGTACCTCCACCGGCTGTCGGACCTCGGGGACGGCGTCGACGTGTGGGAGACCACGTACCACCAGATGCTGTCCGGCGAGGACGCCGTCCTCGACTGGGTGAAGGGCACCGCCCTGCGGCCCGTGCTCACCGCCCTCGGCGACGACCCGGCCGCGGTCGACGCCTTCCTCCGCGCGTACCGGGAGCGGCTGCGCGAGGTCTATCCGCGGGGCCCGCACGGCACCGCCTTCCCGTTCCGCAGGATCTTCGCCCTCGTCCGGAAGGCCGCGCAGACATGCTCGTAGCGCTCGACCACGTCCAGCTCGCCGCCCCCGCGGGCAGCGAGCCGCTCCTGCGCGCCTACTACGAGGGCGTGCTCGGGATGAGCGAGATCCCGAAGCCGCCCGTCCTCGCCGCCCGGGGCGGCTGCTGGTTCGCGGCGGCCGGCGGCGCGGTCCAGGTGCACGTGGGGGTGGAGCACGCCCCCGCCGGAGGCGGAAAATGTCACTGTCGGCCGGCCAGGAAGGCCCACGCCGGGCTGCGGGTCCGTGACATCGACGACCTCGCCGCGCGTGTCGCACGCTACGGCGGGGCCGTCGTCTGGGACGACAACCTCCCCGGGCACCGGCGGTTCTACTCCGAGGACCCGGTGGGCAACCGGCTGGAGTTCCTGGAGCCGGTCGCGCCCCACGAGCCGGACGGGCAGGGAGCGCCGGAAGGGCCGGACGCGTCCCCCGAACCCGCCGGACCGGTGCGCTGATACGGCCAGGGGCGCCGCACCTCTCTCGGTGCGACGCCCCTCCGCGCCCGGCTTCCGCGCCCGGCTTCCGCGCCCGGCTTCCGCGCCCGGCGCTCCACGCTCAGTTCTTGCGATGCCCTATCAGCCGGGGTTTTTGCTCCAGACCGTCGAGCCCGTGCCAGGCCAGGTTCACCAGATGCGCGGCGACCTCCGCCTTCTTCGGCTTGCGTACGTCCAGCCACCACTGACCGGTCAGCGCCACACTGCCCACCAGCGCCTGCGCGTACAGCGGCGCCAGCTTCGGGTCGAAGCCCCGGGCCTTGAACTCCAGGCCCAGGATGTCCTCCACCTGGGTGGCGATATCGCTGATCAGCGACGCGAACGTGCCCGTCGACTGCCCCGCCGGCGAGTCCCGCACCAGGATCCGGAAACCGTCCGTGTACCGCTCGATGTAGTCGAGCAGCGCGAACGCCGCCTGTTCGAGGAGTTCGCGCGGATGCCCGGCGGTCAGCGCCCCCGTCACCATGTCGAGCAGCTGGCGCATCTCCCGGTCGACCACGACCGCGTACAGGCCCTCCTTGCCGCCGAAGTGCTCGTACACCACCGGCTTGGACACCCCGGCCTTCGCCGCGATCTCCTCCACCGAGGTGCCCTCGAAGCCCTTCGCCGCGAAGAGCGTGCGACCGATGTCGAGGAGCTGTTCACGGCGCTCCGCGCCCGTCATCCTCACCCGGCGGCCGCGCCGGGGCTTTTGCTCGTTCGTACCGCTGGTACCGCCGTCGATCGCCACGTCGTCCATCATGCCGGGTCTGCGGCAGGTGTCCGGCGCCGGGCGTCGATCCGGTCCTTACCCGGCCAGCGCACGTCGGACGCCCAGCCCAGCAGCTCGAACCAGCGGATCAGCCGGGCGCTGGAGTCGATCTGGCCGCGCAGTACCCCGTGCCGCGCCGACGTCGGGTCCGCGTGGTGCAGGTTGTGCCAGGACTCGCCGCACGACAGCACCGCCAGCCACCACACGTTGCCCGAACGGTCCCGCGACTTGAACGGACGCTTGCCCACCGCGTGGCAGATCGAGTTGATCGACCAGGTGACGTGGTGCAGCAGCGCCACCCGCACCAGCGAGCCCCAGAAGAACGCGGTGAACGCGCCCCACCACGACATCGTGACCAGCCCGCCCACCAGCGGCGGCAGCAGCAGCGACACGATCGTCCACATCACGAACTGGCGGGAGATACGGCGGATCGCCGGGTCCTTGATCAGATCGGGCGCGTACTTCTGCTGAGACGTCTGCTCCTCGTCGAACATCCAGCCGACGTGGGCCCACCACAGGCCCTTCATCAGCGCCGGCACCGTCTCGCCGTACCGCCACGGCGAATGCGGATCGCCCTCGGCGTCCGAGAATCGGTGGTGCTTGCGGTGGTCCGCCACCCAGCGCACGACCGGGCCCTCGACCGCCAGCGACCCCATGATCGCCAGCGCGATCCGCAGCGGACGCTTCGCCTTGAACGCGCCGTGCGTGAAGTAGCGGTGGAAGCCGATCGTGATGCCGTGGCAGCCGATGTAGTACATCGCCGTCATCAGCCCCAGATCCAGCCAGCTCACCCCCCAGCCCCAGGCCAGCGGCACCGCCGCGAGCAGGGCGAGGAAGGGCACCAAGATGAACAGCAGCAGCGTGATCTGCTCGATCGAACGCTTGCTGTCCCCGCCCAGCGTGGCGGACGGCCCGGCCTGGCCGGCAGCGGGCGGGGCGGTCCGCTCGGTCGCGGAGGTCACCTCGGAGGTTGTGGTCATGGATGTCCCTTGGGGAGAGAGTGAGGGGTGGGAGTGCCTGGGGGCTGTCCGGCGGCATGGCTACGCCTCCGTAACCTACGGCATCGTAAGTATGGCAGCGCCTTCCCGCCCGGCAAGACCGGCAAACCGGGGCATGGCCCGTGCCGCACACCCGGACACCTATCCTGGGTGCGCCGGACAGCGCGGTCCGCAAGCCTGCAGAACCCCTCCAGACGTGCTCAAACACTGCAAGGAGCCACACCTGTGAGCAGTGCCGACCAGACCTCCACCGCCAGCTCCGAGCTGCGCTCCGACATCCGCCGACTGGGCGACCTGCTGGGCGAGACCCTCGTCCGCCAGGAGGGCCCCGCGCTCCTGGAACTCGTCGAGAAGGTGCGCCGCCTCACCCGCGAGGACGGCGACGCCGCCGCCGAGCTGCTGCGCGGAGTCGAACTGGAGACCGCCGCCCAGCTCGTGCGCGCGTTCTCCACCTACTTCCACCTCGCCAACGTCACCGAACAGGTGCACCGGGGCCGCGAACTGCGCGACAAGAGGGCCGCCGAGGGCGGACTGCTCGCCCGTACGGCCGACATGCTCAAGGACGGCGACGCCGACCACGTACGCGCCACCATCCGCAACCTCAACGTGCGGCCGGTCTTCACCGCCCACCCCACCGAGGCCGCCCGCCGCTCCGTCCTCAACAAGCTGCGCCGCATCGCCGCCCTCCTCGACACCCCCGTCATCGAGGCCGACCGGCGCCGCCACGACCTGCGGCTCGCCGAGAACATCGACCTCATCTGGCAGACCGACGAGCTCCGCGTGGTGCGCCCCGAGCCCTCCGACGAGGCCCGCAACGCCATCTACTACCTCGACGAACTGCACGCCGACGCCGTCGGCGACGTCCTTGAGGACCTGGCCGCCGAACTGGAGCGCGTCGGCTTCGAACTGCCTGCCGGCACCCGCCCCCTCACCTTCGGCACCTGGATCGGCGGCGACCGCGACGGCAACCCCAACGTCACCCCGCAGGTCACCTGGGACGTCCTGATCCTCCAGCACGAGCACGGCATCACCGACGCCCTCGAACTCGTCGACTTCCTGCGCGGACTGCTCTCCAACTCCATCCGGTACGCGGGCGCCACCGAGGAACTCCTCGAATCGCTCCAGGCCGACCTCGAACGCCTCCCCGAGATCAGCCCCCGCTACAAGCGCCTCAACGCCGAGGAGCCCTACCGGCTCAAGGTCACCTGCGTCCGCCAGAAGCTCCTCAACACCCGCGACCGCCTCGCCAAGGGCACCCCCCACCAGGACGGCCGCGACTACCTCGGCACCGACGAGCTGCTGCGCGACCTCACCCTCGTCCAGACCTCCCTGCGCGAGCACCGAGGCGGCCTGTTCGCCGACGGCCGGATGGACCGCACCATCCGCACCCTCGCCGCCTTCGGCCTCCAGCTCGCCACCATGGACGTCCGCGAACACGCCGACGCCCACCACCACGCCCTCGGCCAGCTCTTCGACCGGCTCGGCGAGGAATCCTGGCGCTACGCCGACATGCCCCGCGAGTACCGGCAGAAGCTCCTCGCCAAGGAACTCCGCTCGCGCCGCCCCCTCGCCCCCACCCCGGCCCCGCTCGACGCCGCCGGACGAAAGACCCTCGGCGTCTTCGGGACCGTCGGCCGTGCCCTGGAGGTCTTCGGCCCCCACGTCATCGAGTCGTACATCATCTCCATGTGCCAGGGCGCCGACGACGTCTTCGCCGCCACCGTCCTCGCCCGCGAGGCCGGCCTGCTCGACCTGCACGCCGGCTGGGCGAAGATCGGCATCGTCCCCCTCCTGGAGACCACCGACGAGCTCAGGGCCGCCGACGTCATCCTGAACGACATGCTGGCCGACCCCTCCTACCGCCGGCTCGTCTCCCTGCGCGGCGACGTCCAGGAGGTCATGCTCGGCTACTCCGACTCCTCGAAGTTCGGCGGCATCACCACCTCCCAGTGGGAGATCCACCGCGCCCAGCGCCGGCTGCGCGACGTCGCCCACCGCTACGGCGTACGGCTGCGCCTCTTCCACGGCCGCGGCGGCACCGTCGGCCGCGGCGGCGGCCCCTCCCACGACGCGATCCTCGCCCAGCCCTGGGGCACCCTGGAGGGCGAGATCAAGGTCACCGAGCAGGGCGAGGTCATCTCCGACAAGTACCTCATCCCGTCCCTCGCCCGCGAGAACCTCGAACTGACCGTCGCCGCCACCCTCCAGGCCTCCGCCCTGCACACCGCGCCGCGCCAGTCCGACGAGGCCCTCGCCCGCTGGGACGCCGCGATGGACACCGTCTCCGACGCCGCTCATGGCGCGTACCGGCGGCTCGTCGAGGACCCCGACCTGCCCGCGTACTTCTTCGCCTCCACCCCCGTCGACCAGCTCGCCGACCTCCACCTCGGCTCCCGCCCCTCCCGCCGCCCCGACTCCGGCGCCGGACTTGACGGACTGCGCGCCATCCCCTGGGTGTTCGGCTGGACCCAGTCCCGGCAGATCGTCCCCGGCTGGTACGGCGTGGGCTCCGGCCTGAAGGCCCTGCGCGAGGCCGGCCTCGACGCCGTCCTCGGCGAGATGTACGAACAGTGGCACTTCTTCCGCAACTTCATCTCCAACGTCGAGATGACGCTGGCCAAGACCGACCTGCGGATCGCCCGCCACTACGTCGATACCCTCGTCCCCGACGAACTGCGGCACGTCTTCGAGACCATCGAGACCGAACACGCCCGCACCGTCGCCGAGGTGCTCAAGGTGACCGGCGGCGAGCGGCTGCTCGACTCCAACCCCGTCCTCCAGCAGACCTTCGCCATCCGCGACGCCTACCTGGATCCCATCTCCTACCTCCAGGTCGCCCTCCTCGACCGGCAGCGCGCCGCCGCCGAGGCGGGAGCGGAACCCGACCCGCTGCTCGCCCGCGCCCTGCTGCTCACCGTCAACGGAGTGGCGGCCGGACTGCGCAACACCGGCTGACGTCCGGCGCGTTACGGACCGGGCGCGTTACGGGCCGGGGCGTGTTGCGGACCGCGCCGCGTCACGGATACGCCGCTTCACGGATACGAGAAATGCCCCCGTGGATCGCTCCACGGGGGCTTTTCTTTCAGCGAAGGGCGGCGGGTGACGGACGACGGGTCATCCCGGATCTTCGGGGTGATGTGCCGCCATCACCGCCGCTCCTGCCGGGACTCAGCCCTGCTGGGCCTTGCGGCGACGGCTCACCAGGAAGGCGCCGGCGGCCGCGAGGACCACGGCGACACCGGCGATGATGCCGACGGGGGCGCTGGAACCGGTCTGGGCCAGGTCGCCCTCGGTGCTGCCGTTCTCGCCACCGGTGGAACCCGTGCCGTTGTCGCCACCGGTGGAGCCGGTCGCGGGAGTGGTGGCGGAGGGCGACGGGGTGCCCGCGGTCTCGCCCGGGGTGCCGGGGGTGCCGGGGGTCTCGCCCGGGGTGCCCGGGGTCTCACCCGGGGTGCCGGGGGTCTCGCCCGGGGTGCTCGGGGTCTCGCTCGGGGTGCCGGGGGTCTCGCCCGGGGTGCTCGGGGTCTCGCTCGGGGTGCCGGGGGTCTCGCCCGGGGTCGGCTCGACCGGCGTACCGGGCTCGCCCGGCTCGGTGTCCTCGCAGTCGACCCAGAAGGCCTTGTGCTTGCCGTTGCCGTTCTCGCCCGCGAAGTTCCAGGTGAGCTTGTAGTGGCCGTTGGGCAGCTTCAGGTCGTCGGTGCGGCCGTGGCCGGAGGCGTCCATCGTGAGCGAACCCGAGGTGCCCTGAAGGTCCTTGGTCGGGGCCTGGCCCTTGATCGACCAGGAGACCTTCTGGGCGGCGTCGAACTTGAAGCCGTCGAGGTAGAACGCGCAGACGTGCGGCTCGTTCTGCATGAGCTCTTCGCCGGTCTTGGCATCGTGGATCTTCACGGTGCCGTTGTCGCCCTTGGCCTTGCCGGTGGCCGAGGCCACCGGAGCGAGCAGCAGGGAAGCCGCGGTGACCGAGCTGACCACCGTGGCGGCGGATATGAGGATGCGTCGCATAGGGCTGCTGTCCATCTGAGAGACGAATGGGAGAGGTGCCGTGAGGGGCGGCGGGGGCAGCCTATCCATCACATAAAGTCACGCTAACCCCAAGGGTCGTTCACCAAGCGGTCAAAAGATCACAATTGCCCGCGAAACACCCCGGCGACGCGCGTGAAACCGGCCCCACCGGCCCCGGAACGCGTCCCAACGCCCTTCGAAACGCCCGCGGAACGCTCCCCGGAAGCTCTCCGAACGCTCCCCGCCGGCCCCCTCACAGCAGGAAGAACGCCCCCAGCAGCACCGCCGCACCCGCGGCAGCGAACGACCACGCCGTCCGCACCAGCCGCATCCCGCCCCCGACCAGCGGAGCCGCCAGCAACAACGCGCCCCCGAACGGCAGCCACGCGTGCAGACCACCGCCCCAGCCCGCCCGCACCGCCTCGGCCGTCCCCGGCTTCACCACCACGGACAGCGTCTCGCCCCGCTCCGCCGCCACCGTATGAGCGATCGTCAGCGCGTGCAGCGACGACCCCGCGACATCCGACACGAAACGACCACTGCACACGTCCTCGGTACAGCCGGTCACCGTCAGCGTCCCGTGCTCACGTCCCGACAACAGCACATGCTGTGCCGAGCCCCACGAGGTCCACGCCCCCGCCACCAGCAGAAGCAGAACGACGAGGGCCACAGCGGTATTACGAGCGAACGTCATGACCCGCGATCGTACAGTCGTACCCGCGAGGCCCCGGGCGCTCCACCGGCGGCCGCACCCTTAAGGATCCCGGACCCGCTACGCGTTGTACGCCGACTGCGCCCGCTCCAGACCCTCCGTCACCAGGCACTCCACGGCGTCCGCCGCCCGGTCCACGAAGTAGTCCAGCTCCTTGCGTTCCGTCGACGAGAAGTCCTTCAGCACGAAGTCCGCCACCTGCATCCGGCCCGGCGGACGCCCGATCCCGAACCGCATCCGGTGATAGTCCGGCCCCATCGACTTCGTCATCGACTTCAGACCGTTGTGACCGTTGTCCCCGCCGCCGAGCTTCAGCCGCAGCACCCCGTAGTCGATGTCCAGCTCGTCGTGGATCGCCACCACCCGCGCCGTCGGCACCTTGTAGAAGTCCCGCAGCGCCGTCACCGGACCACCCGACAGATTCATGAACGACATCGGCTTGACCAGCACCACCCGGCGGCTGCCCGGCCCCATCGGACCGATCCGCCCCTCCAGGACCTGCGCCTGCGCCTTCTGCGCCCGCTTGAAACTCCCGCCGATCCGCCCGGCCAGCAGATCCGCCACCATGAAGCCCACGTTGTGCCGGTTGCCCGTGTACTCCGGGCCCGGGTTGCCGAGGCCGACGATCAGCCAGGGGGCGTTCGCGTCGTCCGTCATATGCGTCTCGTCTCCTCGTGTCCTCGAATGCGCGCACCCCGCACACACCGGCATATGCCGTCGTGCGTGCGGGGCAAAAGAAACGGGGTGACGGGCCCGCTGGGCCCCTCACCCCGTCACGTCAGGCAGAGCCTACGGCTCAGGCCTCGTCGCCCTCGGCCTCGGCGGCCGGCTCCTCGGCCTGCGCGGCCAGGACCTGCAGGACGACGGTGTCGGCCTCGGTCGCCAGGGTGACACCCTTCGGCAGCGCGATGTCCTTCGCCAGGATGGAGGCACCGGCCTCCAGGCCCGCGATGGAGACCGTCAGGGCCTCGGGCAGGTGGGTGGCCTCGGCCTCGACGGAGAGCGTGTTCAGCACGTGCTCCAGCAGGTTGCCACCGACGGCCAGCTCGCCCTCGGCGACGACCGGGACCTCGACGGTGACCTTCTCGCCACGCTTGACCAGGAGCAGGTCGACGTGCTCGAGGAAGCCCTTCAGCGGGTCGCGCTGGGCGGCCTTCGGGATGGCGAGCTCGGAGCCCTTGCCCTCGATGTCCAGGGTGAGCAGGACGTTCGGCGTACGCAGCGCCATGGTCAGCTCGTGGGCCGGGAGGGTGATGTGGACCGGCTCGGTCTTGTGGCCGTAGAGGACCGCGGGGACCTGGTCGGCACGACGGATCTTGCGGGCGGCGCCCTTGCCGAACTCGGTGCGGAGGGCGGCGGAGATCTTCACGTCGGACATGTGCACTCCTCGTAGAAAGGTGACGGATACGACTGTCACCCGGCCACGACCTGCACGATGGCCTGCTACGAAGAGCGCGTCGATAACGGACCGCCGGAACCTCGCACGACACGCGTACGACTCCGGCCTCCCTCGCCGAGCAACCTCGACAGTCTAGCCGTCCCCCTCCGACCCGCCCAAATGGATCACCCGGGGGAGGCTCGGAACCCCCTGCGACACCGCCCGCGACACCGCCTGCGGAACCGCCCGCGGCCACGCGAAAGGGCCCGCTTCCTTCGTGCGCGCACAAAAGACGCGTACGAAGGAAGCGGGCCCCACGCTCGAACCCTGTGGATCGGACGATCAGGCCATCAGACGATCAGGCCATCAGACCGTCGGGCGATCCGGAGGAGGCTCAGTGCTCCTCGAAGAGGCTCGTCACCGAACCGTCCTCGAAGACCTCGCGCACCGCGCGCGCGATCGTCGGAGCGATCGACAGCACGGTGATCTTGTCCAGCTCCAGCGAACCCGGGTCCGGCAGCGTGTCCGTGAACACGAACTCGCTCACCTTGGAGTTCTTCAGCCGGTCCGCGGCCGGACCGGACAGGATGCCGTGCGTGGCCGTCACGATGACGTCCTCCGCACCGTGCGCGAACAGCGCGTCCGCGGCGGCGCAGATCGTGCCGCCCGTGTCGACCATGTCGTCGACCAGGACACAGACGCGGCCCTTCACGTCACCGACGACCTCGTGGACCGTCACCTGGTTGGCGACGTCCTTGTCACGGCGCTTGTGCACGATCGCCAGCGGCGCGTCCAGACGGTCGCACCAGCGGTCCGCGACCCGGACCCGGCCGGCGTCCGGGGACACGATCGTCAGCTTCTTGCGGTCCACCTTGGTGCCCACGTAGTCCGCGAGGACCGGCAGCGCCGACAGGTGGTCCACCGGGCCGTCGAAGAAGCCCTGGATCTGGTCCGTGTGCAGGTCCACGGTCAGGATGCGGTCCGCACCGGCCGTCTTCATCAGGTCGGCGATCAGGCGGGCCGAGATCGGCTCACGACCGCGGTGCTTCTTGTCCTGACGGGCGTAGCCGTAGGACGGGATGATCACGGTGACGCTGCGGGCCGAAGCCCGCTTCAGCGCGTCGACCATGATGAGCTGCTCCATGATCCACTTGTTGATCGGAGCCGTGTGGCTCTGGATCAGGAAGCAGTCCGCACCGCGCGCGGACTCCTGGAAGCGGACGTAGATCTCACCGTTGGCGAAGTCGAACGCCTTGGTGGGAACGAGATCGACACCCAGCTGGTGCGCGACCTCCTCGGCCAGCTCGGGGTGGGCGCGGCCGGAGAAGAGCATGAGCTTCTTCTCGCCGGTCGTCTTGATCCCGGTCACAGCACTGTCTCCTCGACGGGTTCTCTGGCCGCTGATCCCCGCGCTCGATGCGCGTGTGTGCGAGCCAGCCGAATTTATGTGCACGTATCACGGTACGCCGTGTCCGGCGCGCTCGTTTCCGGTCAGCTTTCGCCCGAGGCCTTCTCCCCGGCCGTCGAAGCGGCCTGAGCGGCCGCGCTCCCCGGCCGCTTCCGGGCCACCCAACCCTCGATATTCCGCTGCTGGCCACGGGCGACGGCCAACGCGCCGGCCGGCACGTCCTTCGTGATCACGGACCCGGCGGCGGTGTAAGCACCGTCCCCGATAGTGACAGGAGCCACAAACATGTTGTCCGACCCCGTCTTGCAGTGGGACCCCACCGTCGTGTGGTGCTTCGCCTCGCCGTCGTAGTTCACGAAGACACTCGCCGCACCGATGTTCGTGTACTCGCCGATCGTCGCGTCACCCACGTACGACAGGTGCGGAACCTTCGTCCCCTCACCGATCGTCGCGTTCTTCATCTCGACATACGTACCCGCCTTGGCCTTCGCGCCAAGCGCCGTACCCGGCCGCAGATACGCGTACGGACCCACCGAGGCGCCCTCGCCCACCACGGCCGAATCCGCGACCGTGTTGTCCACCCGCGCCCCGCGGCCCACCGTCGTGTCCGTGAGCCGCGTGTTCGGGCCCACCACCGCGTCCTCGCCGAGATGCGTGGCACCCAGCAGCAGCGTGTTCGGCAGCACCGTCACATCCGGCTCGAACGTCACCGTCACATCGAGATGCGTCGACGCCGGGTCCACCACCGTCACACCCGCGAGCATCGCCCGCTCCAGCAGGCGCCGGTTCAGCAGCAGACGCGCCTCGGACAGCTGCACCCGGTTGTTGATCCCAAGGATCTCCCGGCGATCGCCGGCGACCGACGCGCCCACCCGGTGACCGGCCTCGCGCAGGATCCCCAGCACATCGGTGAGGTACTCCTCGCCCTGGCTGTTGTCCGTCCGCACCTTGCCCAGCGCGTCCGCGAGCAGCGCCCCGTCGAACGCGAACACCCCGGAGTTGATCTCCCGGATCGCCCGCTGCTCGTCCGACGCGTCCTTGTGCTCCACGATCTCGGTCACGGCACCCGTCGCGGCGTCGCGCACGATCCGCCCGTACCCGGTGGAGTCCGGCACCTCGGCCGTCAGCACCGTCACCGCGTTGCCGTCCGCCGTGTGCGTCGCCGCCAGCGCCTTCAGGGTCTGGCCGGACAGCAGCGGCGTGTCACCGCACACCACGACCACGGTCCCCTCGGGCGTACGGCCCAGCTCCTCCAGAGCGGTCCGCACCGCGTGCCCGGTGCCGAGCTGCTTGTCCTGTACGGCGGTACGCGTCCCCGGGTACCCCTCCTCCAGGTGCGCGGCGACCCGCTCCCGCGCGTGCCCGACGACCACGATCAGGTCCTCGGGCTCCAGTTCACGGGCGGCGGACACGACGTGCCCGACGAGCGAACGCCCGGCGATCTCGTGGAGGACCTTGGGAGTCTTCGACTTCATGCGGGTGCCCTCACCCGCTGCGAGGACGACGACGGCTGCCGGGCGATTGGCGCTCACGGATATGCCCTTCGGCTTCGGGTGTCGGACGTCCGCAGGATACCGGGGGGTATTGGGCGGGGCATGAGTAAGGGCCCCGACCTGGAGTGGTCGTGGCCCTTACCG
The DNA here is from genome assembly GCF_043198875.1 of Streptomyces sp. NPDC048718. Classification (NCBI taxonomy): domain Bacteria; kingdom Bacillati; phylum Actinomycetota; class Actinomycetes; order Kitasatosporales; family Streptomycetaceae; genus Streptomyces; species Streptomyces sp. NPDC048718. The sequence goes on along the minus strand of NZ_JBICVG010000009.1, from coordinate 35,424 downwards.
AGTGGCTCCCCTGCCAGGACTCGAACCCGGACATAGGACTCCAAAGGTCCCAGTGCTGCCATTACACCACAGGGGATAGTTTTCTGGGTCAATACGGACATTTCTCCTGCCCTGTTGATCCAGCGGCACCCACTATGCCGTACCAAGCCCCTTCGATGCGACGGTACATGTCGGCGCACTGTGTCACGCGGATCACCAGGCAGCCCCGGTAGTCCTCGCCCACGTTCTTCCGGACGGTCTTGGGGTTGTGCTTCTTGATGGTGGTCTTCTGGGGCCGGTGGACCTCCGTCCCGACGAGGTCGGCCCAGTAGCGCTCGGCGCCCTCGATGTCGGCGGTCGCGTGGATCATGACGCGGTAGCGGACGCGGGCGGGCGCGACGTCGAGCAGGTCGAGCCAGGCGAGGTAGACGCGGATCATGCCCGGGTCGCTGTTGACGAAGAGGACGTCCTCCCGGCGCGCGTACGGCTTGTCCTTGGCTCCCTCCGCCCAGTAGAGCGCCACACCGATCAAGAAGAGCTCGCGCGGCGACAGCGCGCCCACTTCCTCCGCCGCGCTTCGTTTGGCTTGATTTCGTTCGTCCTCGCGCAGTCGCAGCCTTGCCTCCCACCCCTTCCTGGCGATCGCCGACGCCTCCTCCCGTGTCCGTTTCCGCTCCGGTTTCGGCAGGTCCCGTACCCACAGCGAGATCGAGCTTTTCGAGCAGCCCAGCTCCAGCTGGATCTGGTCGTAGGTCCTGCCCTCCAGGCGCAGTGCGCGGGCGCGCTCGCGGAGTGTCGTCCTTGGCGTTGGGGCGGCGGGTCCAGTCGGGTGGGGGTTCGCCTTTGACGAGGCGGTTGAGGAGGTCGTTGTTGTGGATCTTCAGGCGGTCGCGGATCTGGCGGAGGCTGAGGCCCTCGCGGCGCAGGGCGACGGCTTGGCGGCGGAGGTCTTCGAAGTCGGTGGGGTGGCGGGGGCCGGGTGGTGTGGGCGTCGGGGGCGGTGGGGGTGTCAGGGGGGTCATGAGGCTCAGGTTCGCCCGGAATGTAGGGGTCCGGGTCGAAAATTCGGGCGATTCGTTAGTTCGAGGGACGGGTGTGCGCACGGGGTTGACGGGTGCCGTTCCAGGGCGCGTCGGCGGGGGGAAAATCGGTGGCACCCGCCCGTAGGGTGGGTGCCATGACCGCAACGGGGGCAGATCAGGACGTGACGGGCGCCCGGGGCGTCCCGCGCAGCTGGTGGTGGTGGGGGAAGCGCCGCAGTGTGGCGCTGGATCTCGCGCTGGCCGTGGTGTCGGCGCTGGAGTGCGGGGTGGAGGGGGTCGCGTTCGCGCACCGGGTGTCGTTGCCGGTGCCGCTGGGCGTGCTGATCGGTCTCGCCGTGGGGTCCGTGCTGGTGGTGCGGCGCCGGTGGCCGATAACGGTCGTGCTGTTCTCGGTGGCGATGGCGCCGGCCGAGATGGGTTTCCTGATGGGGATCGTCGGTCTGTACACGCTGGCCGCGTCCGAGGTGCCGCGGCGGTTCACGGCGTCGCTGGCGGTGATGTCGACGGTCGCGATGTTCGTCGTGATGGTGTCCCGGATGCGCGAGGACGTCGCGCAGGCGGATCTGGATCAGCGGGATTTCGATCCGAGCGGCTGGTACGTGCCGGTTGTGTCGTTGTTCATGACGCTGGGCCTGAACGCTCCGCCGGTGCTGCTCGGCCTTTACATAGGTGCGCGCCGGCGGCTGATGGAGTCGTTGCGGGAGCGGGCGGACAGTCTGGAGCAGGAGCTGTCGTTGCTCGCGGACCGGGCGGAGCAGCGGGCGCAGTGGGCGCGGCAGGAGGAGCGGCGGCGGATCGCGCGGGAGATGCACGACGTGGTGGCGCACCGGGTGTCGTTGATGGTGGTGCACGCGGCGGCGTTGCAGGCGGTGGCGTTGAAGGATCCGCAGAAGGCGGTGCGGAACGCGGCGCTGGTGGGGGACATGGGCCGGCAGGCGTTGACGGAGCTGCGGGAGATGTTGGGGGTGCTGCGGGCGGAGGCCCCGGTGGCGGGTCCGGCGGTGCCGCCGTTGGAGGCGGTGGGCCGGGCTGCCGCCGCGGCGGCGGAGGCGGCGGTGTCGGGGGTTCCGGTGGAGCAGGGGTATCCGGGGGATCCGGGTGCCGAGGGGGCTGTGGAGGGTTCGGCCGAGGCGGGCGACGGGCCGCGGCTGGACGCGCTGGAGGCGTTGGTGGAGCAGTCGCGTCAGGCGGGTGCGGTGGTGGAGTTCGTGGTGATGGGGGAGGTGCGCGTGTACGCGGCGGCGGTGGAGCGGACGGCGTACCGGGTGGTGCAGGAGGCGTTGACGAACGTGCACAAGCACGCGGCGGGTGCCGAGGTGGTGGTGCGGCTCGCGCATCGGGGGGCGGAGGTGGCGATGCAGGTGGAGAACGGTCCGTCGGACGCGTCGGCGGCGGCCGCGGATCTGCCGAGCGGGGGCAATGGTCTGGTGGGGATGCGGGAGCGGGTGACCCGGCTGGGCGGGGTGTTCGTGTCGGGTCCGACGGACGCGGGCGGTTTCCGGGTGAGCGCGGTGCTGCCGGCGCCGACGGGGGTGTGAGTGTCCTGAGGCCGGGGGCCCGTGGCCCCTCGGTCTCCCCGTGGTCCCTCGCTCTCAGGAGCCGGCGCTCTCAGGGGCCGGCGGTCAGGCGGGTGGGCTGGGTGCCGGTGACGAGGGTGGCGAGGGCGGCGTCGATGTCGCGGCCGAGGTACCAGTCCCCGGTGTGGTCGATGCTGTAGACGCGGCCTTCGGTGTCCATGGCGAGGACGGCGCGCTGTTCGCTGTTCTCGCCTTCTTCGCCGAGGGGGGCGAGTTCGGTGCCGAGGGCGCGGCCGAGGTCGCCGAGGGTGCGGGCGAGGTGGAGTCCGGCGAGCGGGTCGAAGAGCAGGGGGGCGGGGGCTATCTGCCGCCCGTGTCCGGGGGGTGTGACGCGCAGTCCGCCGAATTCGGCCCAGGCTTCGACGACGGCGGGGAAGACGTGGTGCCGGTGGCCCGCGGGTGAGGTGTGGGCGCGGAGGGTGTCGGCCCATTGTTCGGCGCGCTGGATGTCCCAGCGGCCGGGCTGCCAGCCGGCCTCGCGGAGGGCGGCGTCGACGTTGACCGGGAAGCGGGTGCTGGTGAGGTCGGGCATGCGGGCGCGTTCAGCCGTTCTGCGTGGGGATCGTGGGGCGCGTGGTGGTGCCGGTGGTGCGCGTGGTGCCGGTGGCGCCGCCGGGGGCGGTGAGGTCGACCGTACGGACGCCGAAGTGGGCCAGCATGGCGGCGCAGGAGCGGCAGGGCGCGGCGTAGCTGCCGTGCAGGGGGTCGCCGTCCTCGCGGATGCGGCGCGCGGTGAGTTTGGCGTGCTTGAGGGCGCGCCGGGCTTCGCTCGCGGTGAGCGGTTTGCGCTGGGCGCGCTTGGAACGGCTGTTCTCGGTGGCGGTCAGGTGCCGGGAGAGCAGGATCGCCTCGGGGCAGCGGCCGGTGAAGCGTTCCCTCTGGCCGCTGGTGAGGGTGTCGAGGAAGTCCTGGACCAGTGGGTGCAGGGTGGGTGCCGTCTCGCCGCGGGCGGCGGTGCAGGTGAGTGTTTCGCCGCGGACGGAGAGGGCGGCGCCGACGGTCGGCAGGATGCCGTCGCGGCGCTGGCGCAGGGTGGGCGCGTGCTGGGTGACGGCGTCGTTGCCCCAGGCGAGACGCGGGTCACCCTGTGTGGGCGCTGGTGCCGGTGTGGTTCGTGTGTTCATGGCGCTGGTCTTCCCCTCCGCAATCCCCCCGAGTTGCGTGAACAGCCTGCCAAATGCGGTGCCCGATGGGAAAGCTGGGGCGGTCAAACGGTGGGGGGTGTGTCGTGACGGGGGTGAGTGGGGTGACGCCTGGGTGACGGATCGTCACTGCAACGAGGCGGGGGCGGGGCGGTCGGCCGGGGCCGGGACGGGCCGGTAGGGGTCTTGTGGCAGCGCTTAGGCTGTGGGCCCGGGCCGGTCGGACGCAGGACGAGGCCGCAGCTCGGCAGAAGCCACGGAACGCCACTTTGGGGGCAATCGCCATGACGACAGGTCGGCTCGGCCAGCACACCGTGCCGCCGAACGCGGCGTACGCCGGGCAGGTCGTGCATTTCCCGGATCCGGTCCGGGCCTCCCGTCATCCCCGCGGGGTGCGGATGGACGAGCACGGCTACCCGGATTTCTCTTCGTACGCGCGCGCGGCGGCGGAGATCGCCGATCCGCCGGACGGTTTCGGTGTCGACGAACTGCGGTTGACGGATTACGTGTCGGCGAACGCGGCGCTGGCCGCGACGGGGCACGAGCTGTGGGACACGATCCCGGCGGTGGCGACGCCGCACGGCTGGACGTGGCATCACGTGGTGGGTTCGCGGCGGCTGGAGCTGATTCCGGTCGAGGTGAAGGCGCTGCTGCGGCATCACGGTGGTGTGGTGACGGCGGCGTCGGTGGACCAGTCGAAGCGGGGCACGCGTCCGCTGCAGGAGACGCGGCCGGCGCACTTCGGGCTGCCGAAGCGCGGGGTCGCGGTGTCGGAGCAGCAGGTGCAGGGCGTCGAGGAGGATCTGGGGTACCGCCTGCCGGGCGCGTACCGGTCCTTCCTGAAGGCGGCGGGCGGCTGCGCTCCGGTGGGCACGGCGCTGGACGCGGAGTTGGGGCTGCTGGTCGACCAGCCGTTCTTCACGGTGCGTGAGGAGGCGGGGATCAACGACCTGGTCTATGTCAACAAGTGCCTGCGCGACCATCTGACGAAGGACTACCTGGGGGTGGCCTTCGTCCAGGGTGGCCTGCTGGCGCTGAAGGTGCGGGGCGAGGCGGTCGGGTCGGTGTGGTTCTGCGCGTACGACGACGCGCGGGACGGCGGCGAGCAGGCGGCGGCCTGGTCGGTGGCCGAGCGGGTGGAGCGGCTGCTGCTGCCCTGTGGCGCGGATTTCGACGCGTTCCTCCAGCGTCTCGCGGGCAGTCCGCCGGAGTTGGAGACGGTGGCGAATCTGATGGTGGACGGCGGCTTCGCGCGTGCCGTGCCCGTGGTCCCGGTGGGGGAGTGAACTGGTTGTGGTGACGTTCGCGCAGGCGCAGGAGCGCGCCGAGGAGTGGATCAACGGCGATGTGCCGGCGTATCTCCATCGTGAGGTGCGGGTACGGGAGTTCGGGCTCGGGTTCGTGGTCTGGGCCGAGGACCGCGAGGAGGCGCCGACCTCGGACGGGGACCGGCTGCGGCTGGTCGTCGCGCGGGACAGCGGTGAGGCGACGCTGTGGCCGGGGCTGCCGGTGGGCGAGGTGATCCGGCGGTACGAGGAGGAGTACGGCGCGGTGGCGGACGGGGCGCCCGTGGAGGCGGCTCCGGCGGCGGCGCGGATCGATCTGAACCAGACGTCGTTCCTGCTGAGTCCGCCGGAGTGGTTGCAGGAGGCGGCGGACAAGATCGGGCTGCCGCCGGTGGCGTCGAACGCGTCGCAGGCGACGGCGGACGCCTCGCAGGAGACGACGTCTCCGGCGGGGTCGGACGAGTCGGCGGGACCGGGCGCTTCGGGTGCTCCAGGTGTTCCGAGTGGTCAGGACGCCCCGAGTGCCCCGGCTGCTCCGGGTGGTCCGGCCGTGGGCGAGGAGCCTGCCGAGCCCGCCGCTCCGGCGCCTTCCGCGGCGGCGCCCGCGCCCCCCGCTTCCGTCCCGGCTTCCGCGCCGTCCGCGGCCGTATCCGGTGCCACCCCCTCCGGCACCGGTGCGTCCGCTTCCGACGGCGAGATGCCGGAGGACTATGTGCCGACGGCGTCCGACGGGGTGCCCGTGAACGGTCCGTGGGCGGACGCCAACGCGAGCGCGGGCGGTGCGGACGGTGCCGTCCCGCTGCCGGCGACGGTGTTCGCGCCGCCGCTGTCGGGGGCGGACGACGAGGACGCGCCGCCGCCGGTGGTGGGCGCGGACGCGCCGACCGCGCTGATGCACGGGGGCAGCGCGCTGCCCTCGACGGCGATCGCGCCCGCCGTGAACCCGGCGTCGAACCCGGCGTCCCGGCCCTCGCCCCCGCCCGTATCCCCGCCGCCGGCCCCGATCCCGTCGCCCGCGCAGCCGCCTGCCCCGCAGGCGCCTCCGGGCCCGCCTGTCCCGCAGGCGCCTCCGGGCCCGCCTGTCCCGCAGACGCCCCCGGGTCCGCCGGTGCCGCCCGCCGCGTCGGGCGGGCCGACGCCGCCGTCGAGGGCGCCCGGGGCCGCGGACATCGCCGACGCCGCGACGAGCAAGGCGACGCCGCCGCCCGGCCGTTACTCGCCGACGCGGCCGGTGACCCCGCACAGCCCCGACGGCTCGCGGCCCCCGGGCCCGCCCGGTGCGCCGACCCCGCCCGGCCCGCCCGGCCCGCCCGGTCCTCCCGGTGCGCCGGCCCCGCCCGGTCCGCCCGGTGTCCCCGGCACCCCGCCCGGTGGTGTCGCGCACGCGGCGACGATGCTGGCGCACCCGGGCCAGATGGGTCCGGGACAGATGGGCCCGGGGCAGCCCGGTCAGCCGAGCCAGGGCGGCAACACGCCGCCGCCCCCGCCTCCGCCGCCGGGTGTCCCCGGCACGCCTCCGGGCGGTGTCGCGCACGCGGCGACGATGCTGGCGCACCCCGGCCAGATGGGTCCGGGTCAGCCGGGCCGGCCCGGTCAGCCCAGCCAGGGCGGCAACACGCCGCCGCCCCCGCCTCCGCCGCCGGGTGTCCCCGGCACCCCGCCCGGTGGTGTCGCGCACGCGGCGACGATGCTGGCGCAGCCCGGCCCCGGTGGCCCCGGTGGCCCGGCCGGACCGCCCCCGCCGCCGGGACCCGCGCCCGCGCCCGGGCCCGCCGCGGGCCCCGGTGGCGCGTACGGCTACCCGCAGCCGAACGGTCAGCCGACCGTCGGCCCGGGCTACCAGGCCGTGCTGCGCTACCGCGCGCCCGACGGTTCGGAGCAGCAGCTCATCCGCCGCTCCGCGCCGGGCACCCCGCACCCGGAGTGGCAGATGCTGCACGAGCTGCGGGCGATGAACGTGCCGCCGCAGCAGGTGCTCGAACTCCACACCGAGCTGGAGTCGTGCGAGCTGCCGGGCGGTTACTGCGCGCGGATGATCCGGGAGACGTGGCCGCAGGCGCGTATCACCAACATCGCGCCGTACGGCCGTGAGCACGCGGGCCGCCGTCAGGGTATGCATCAACTTCTCACCCATCAGGGCGAGTTGCATCAGGTCGCGGACGGCCCGGCGCGCCCCGCGCCGGTGCGGGCGCCGCTGCCGCAGGTGCAGCCCGCGCCGCCGCTGCCGCCGGACGGGGTGGCGCAGGAGCTGGCCGGGGCGTTCGGCCCGGGCATCCTGCGCTTCGACCAGCGCGCGGTGTCCCGGCAGGGGGTGCCGGAGCTGGTGGCGGTGACGCTCGTGTGGGCGGGTCTGCCGGCCGACTTCGGTCCGTTCTTCTGGGCGCAGCCGCCGATGCCGGTGGTGCCGACGCTCGCGGAGCTGGCGCAGCAGCGGCAGATCCAGCCGGCGTCGGACGCGGGGTCGTATCTGGTGCTGGGGTCGGACTTCGGCCGGGCGATCTGTGTGCAGTACGGGACGGCGAACATCGTGGCCGTGCCGGTGGAGCCGGGTCCGGGCGGGCAGTCGGCGCCGCCGCAGTTCGTGAACACCGGGGTGCCGGAGTTCGTGCGCTGTCTGGCGCTGCTCGGGCGGATGTGGCGGCTGCGGTTCGGGCTGAACCCGGAGCAGGCGGGCCGCTGGACGGTCGACTTCCAGGCACAGCTGGCGATGCTGGACCCGGCGGCGCTGTCGTCGCCGGAGAACTGGTGGTCGGTCCTGCTCGAACAGATGTGGGACGGCCTGCTGTAGGCCACACGGCCCGCGCGGGGTTCCGTTCCGAGCGGGCATTCGTGTGAAGATTCAGCTGGTGTGACAAAGGGCGCTCGATGTGCGATCACATCGGGCGCCTTTTGTTCGTTTACATGGCGCATCCTTAATTTTTGATGTCAAAAGCAGTCGAAGGGGCGTCGATGTTTTTCTCCGTGGGTCGCGGGCGTGGTTACCGTCCGGAGCAGGTCGACCGCCGGCTGGCGGACATCTCCGCGGAGCGCGACGCCGCCTGGGAACGGGCCGCGCGGCTGACCGTCCTGGCCAAGGAGATGGAGACGGAGGCGGCCCGGCTGCGCGAGCTGGCCGCGACGCTGCCCCCGCAGCGCTACGACTCCCTCAGCGAGCGCGCGCGGCGCATCCTGGCGGACGCGGAGGCCGAGGACGAGGCGCTGGTACGGGCGGCGGAGGCCGAGGCGCAGACGCTCGCGGAGACGACGGAGGCGGCCGTCGCGGAGCTGGCGGACGCGGCCGCCACCTACGCCGAGGAGGTCCGTACGGGTGCCGATGAGGCGGCCCGCGAGACCCTGAAGACGGCCCGTGAGCGGGCCGACGCACTGCTTGAGGAGGCCCGCCGTGACGCCCGCGAGCAGCGCGCCGAGGCCCGGCAGGCCTACGAGACCACCGAACGCGAGGCCGCGGCGCTCCTCGCCGATCAGGCCGAGCGGCAGCGGGTGGCGGAGGAGGAGGCCGACCGCGCGGAGACGGCAGCCCTCGCCGCGCAGCGGGCCCGGCACGAGGAGATGATCGCGCGCGCCGAGGAGCGCCTGGAGGAGGCCCGCCGCGCCCTCGCCAGGACCGAGGAGGCCGCCCGCCACGGGCAGGAGGACGCGGAGGCGCGGGGAGCGGAAATCCTCGCCGCCGCGCGCGTCGAGCAGGAGCGCGTCGAGCGGACGACGGAACGGGTGCTGCGCGAGGACGAGGAGGAGCGCGAGGAGATCCGCTCCCACATGGAGCACATCCGCGCCTCGCTGGCGGCCCTCACGGGCGGCCGCCCGGGCCGCCGCGCGAAGGACGGGGCGAAGGACACGGCGGAGGACACGGCGAAGGACGGGGACGCGGCGGAGGCCACGGAGCCCGGGGCCGGCGGCGCGGCGGAGCCCGGGGACGCGAAGGACTCCGGGGACGCGAAGGAGGCCGGGCGTCCCGAGCGCGCGGTCGAGGAGTAATCCGGCGGGGGAATGTCTGCGGTCCCGTTCCGTGGGTAGTCGCGTGGGCGGCGGGGGTGGGTGCGGCATACGCGCGGATACGAGAGGAACGGGGAGATGAGCGAGAACACCCCCTCTGCGGAGGCGTTCGGGGACGACGTCTACCAGCCGGCCGGCTCGGACAGCGCGAACCGGCCCAGCGGCCCGTACGACCCCGGCAACGCGCTCGACACCGACCCGACCGAGGACCTGGCCGAACCCGGCTACTCCCCGCCCGAGCGGCCGCGCGGGGTCGCCCGCCACGGGACGACCGCCCGCGAGCAGCGCGAGCGCGCGTCCCTCGACGACAGGCTTGCCGAGGAGCGCCCCGAAGACCCGGGCGACGCGTGGCTCGGGGACGGCATGGGCGATCTGCCGGGCGGCGAGGGCGAACCGCTGGACGAGGAGTCCGGCGCCCGCCGGGCGGGACGGCTGGCCTGGCGTTCCGACGACGGCGTCAGCGCCGTGGACGTGGGGACGGACGACGGTACGGCCCCGGCCGAGGAGGCCGCGATGCACCGCGACACCGGCATCGATGGTCCGTAGAGCCTGTCCGGCGGATCCTGTCCGGCGGGTCGCGGCCCGTCTCCTCGTCGCCCGCTCGGTCGCTCCGGCTCTCGCCACCGTCCGGCCGTCACTCCAGTGGCGCAACGCCGTCGGGCCCCGCAGGCCCGTGATGTGGGGCCGTACGGGGCCCGGTGGGCGGGGCGGGGGCGGGCCGGAGCGGGGTGCGATCAGTCCGGACGGTTGCCTAGCCTGAGGCGGTACGAGGCCGGTGAGGTTCCCCCGGACGGCCCTTGGGCTGTTCGGCGGTACGTTCCGGAGCCCGGAGATCCGCCCGCCATCGCATGGGCCGTGCCCCCGCCGTTTCTCGCGCGCGGTGGTCCGCGCCCTTGCCGAGCGGAGGAAGGAGACCGATCGCCATGCTCATCCGCCACTCCTTCGAGGACGGCGTCCTGCACGTGTCGCTCCCGCATGATCTCGACGTCACCGGTCGGCCCGTGGCGGCCCTGGAGACCGAGCTCCTGGTCCATGTCCACCGTCCCCGGCGGGTCAGGGTCCAGCTCCCCACATTCGATCCGTCGCCCGCCAGCCTGGGCGCGCTGTCCCGGACCCGCCGGCTCTGCGAGGCGTTGCGCATCCCGCTCACGGTCGTCGGCCCGGTCACGGTGGCCCGCCGCCTCGCCGCGAGCTTCGAGTCCGGCCCGGGCCCGAACCCCGGCCCCGGCCGGAACGCGGACCCGGACCCCAACGCGGGCTCCTTCGAGGTCGGCGACCCCGCGTAGGGCCGCGCTGCGACAAGGAATCACCGATCACCGATTACCGATCAACTCTCACCGATCAATGATCTTCCGGGCGGGAGAGGGGACCCCTAGGGTGGGGGCCCGTCCACGCGATCCGGGGGATTCATGACCAGCCGCTTCACCGAACTGACCGTCGACTGCCACGATCCGGAGCGCCTCGCGGCCTTCTGGTGCGCGGTTTTGGACTTCGAGGTGATCGACCGGGGCGAGGACAAGGTAGAGATCGGTTCCTGGGTGCCGACCGTCGAGGCGGTCCGGGCCCGGCAGATGCCGCCGACCCTGGTGTTCATCCGGGTGCCCGAGGGCAAGACGGCGAAGAACCGGCTCCACCTCGATGTCAGCCCGATCGACCGCAGCACGGACGAGGAGGTGGAGCGGCTGCTCGCCCTTGGCGCCACCACGGTGGACGTGGGGCAGGGCCCGGGCCGGAGCTGGGTGGTCATGGCGGACCCCGAGGGCAACGAGTTCGACGTCCTGCGCACCCTGGCCGTGCCCGAGTAGCCCTACCAGGGACTGTCTTCGGTCGCGATCAATGGGACGGCCCATCGTGGACGTCATCGGTCTTCAGCCATCCGGTTCCTCCTGCCGAGGTGCTGAGCCGCTGATGCCTGCGGCCGGTCCAGCCGACGGCGACCCAGGCGGCAAAGAGGACGACGGCGGCGGCGATCCCCGCGACGGTGTCGGTGCCGACGAGCGCGAACACGGCCGCGCTCAGGATGATCGTCCCGGCCGACGACGTCGCGAAGGAGTCGGCCCGCAGGACGACGCGCAGGAAACGCGAGAGCGAGGCGTCGGTCATGGCACATCCATTCTCGGAGGTCTTGTCGTAGCGGGTGGCGATGTCCTACCGGACCGTCCCGGGCCCTTCCTGAACCCGCACCTCCCCGGCGGCAGCCTCCCCGTCGGCCGCCTCCCCCTCTTCCCCCGTCCCCTCTTCCCCCTTCTCTTCCTCGTGCTCCTTCAGGACGGGGAAGCGGCGCGGGGCGAGGGTGAGGAGGACCAGGAGGGCGAGGGCGGCGGCGCCCGCCGCGCCGAGGTAGACGTAGTCGACGGCGGCGGCGACCGCGCGCCGCAGGTGGTCGGCGGCCGGGGCGGTGAGGGCGCCGGGGGTCTTCAGGGAGTGGAGGAGGCCGTCGAGGTCGGCGCCGCCGGTCCGCGCGGTCAGTACGCCGTTGGCGATGGCCCCGAAGAGGGCGGCGCCGATGCTCTGGCCGATCTGGCGGACGAAGAGGACGGACGCGGTGGTGGTACCGCGTTCCTCGTACGGGACGGTCGACTGGACGCCGACGAGCAGCGGCAGTTGGAAGAGTCCGAGCGCGCCGCCGAGCAACAGCATGAGCAGGGCGGGCTGCCAGGGTTCGCCGGGGAACGGGAGGAGGGGGAAGGCGAGCAGGACGAGCAGGGCCAGGGTCATGCCGAGGAGGGCGGTCCGGCGGAAGCCGATGCGGTTGTAGACGCGGTTGGACAGGGCGGCGCTGACCGGCCAGCTCAGGGTCATCACGGACAGGACGAAGCCGGCCGCGATCGGTCCGAGGCCGAGGACGGCCTGGGCGTACGTGGGGAGGAAGACGGTCGGGGCGACCATGAGGAGGCCGAGCGCGCCGAGGGCGAGGTTGACGGCGGCGATGGTGCGGCGGCGCCAGACCCAGCCGGGGATGATGGGGGCGGTGGCGCGCCGTTCGATGACGACGGTCACGGCGGTGAGGACGGCGGCTCCGCCGAACAGGCCGAGGGACGGTACGGACAGCCAGGGCCAGGCGACCCCGCCCTGGACGAGGGCGGTCAGGAGGAGGGTCCCGGAGGCGAAGACGCCGAGGGCCCCGGCCCAGTCGACGGAGACCCGCGCCCGACCGCGACCGCGAGCCCACCCCCGCTTCTCACCTGCGAGCTTGCCCGCTCCCGGACCCGCTCCCGGACCCGCTCCCGGATCTGCTCCCGGGCCGGCCCCTGGCGCGGTCCCTTCGCCACCTGGCCCCTCCCCCTCCCCCTCGACCTCTCCGCGTCCCCCGACCCCTAGGGGTTCGACGGCCCCTCTCAGGGTCGCCGCTCTCACCCCTCCCGCCACTCCGATCCGTCCCGGTTCCACCAGATATCGGACGATCAGCCAGAGCGCCGCCCCGCCCACCGGCAGGTTGACGAGGAAGATCCAGCGCCAGTCCGCGTATCCGGCGAGGAGTCCGCCGGCCGCCGGTCCGGCGACGGCGGAGGTGGCCCACACGGTGGAGAGCCGGGCCTGGATCCTGGGGCGTTCCTTCAGTGGGTAGAGGTCGGCGGCGATCGTCTGGACCGTGCCCTGGAGGGCGCCGCCGCCGAGGCCCTGGATGACGCGGAAGGCGATGAGCGAGCCCATGTCCCAGGCGGACGCGCACAGGACGGAGCCGGCGAGGAACAGGGCGATTCCGGTGACGAGTACGGGTTTGCGGCCGAAGGTGTCGCTGAGTTTCCCGTACACCGGCAGGGTGACGGTCACGGCGAGCAGATAGCCGGAGAACAGCCAGGAGAAGACGGACAGTCCGCCGAGGTCGCCGACGATCTGGGGGACGGCGGTGGAGACGACGGTGCCGTCGAGGGCGGCGAGTGCCATGCCCAGCATCAAGGCGGCGACGACGGGCCCGCGCCGCGTGTCGCCGGCGGCGCCTCCGCCGCCACCGGGCCCCGTACGCCGTATCGCAGGTCCCGGTCCCGGTCCCGGTGTGCTCGCCCCGGACATCCTCAGCCGCCCCTTCCGCCCCCGCCCCCGCATCCCGCCCGAACGCCGCCGGTCGGTGCTTCGTACATCGAAAGGGGCAGGGGCAGCCTCTCACCGGTACCAGGGGCTGAGGAACCCCTAGGGGTGGCTCCCCCAGTAAGGCCAGGGGCCGTTCGTCCCGCCGGAGGACGAGGGAGGCCGGTCACTCTCCTTAGCTTGTTCTTACGTGGTGAGCGCATCGCATCCCACGCCGCACACGCCTTCTTGACGCTCCGTCAAAAGCCGTGATCAAGACCACCGATCAAGACCACCGATCAAGACCACCGATCAAAACCACCGACCAAGACACCCCCAAGGAGAACGACCGTGACTTCGGCTGTGACCATCCCCAGGCTCGGGGGAAGCGGAGAGAGTACGGCCGTCGCCGCGCGGGCGCGTCAGGTCGTGAAGGCGTACGGCTCGGGGGAGACCCGGGTGGTCGCACTCGACCATGTCGACGTGGACATCGCCCGGGGCCGCTTCACCGCCATCATGGGGCCCTCGGGTTCCGGCAAGTCCACGCTCATGCACTGCCTCGCGGGTCTGGACACGGTCAGCGGCGGCCAGATCTTCCTGGACGAGACCGAGATCACCGGCCTGAAGGACAAGAAGCTCACCCAACTCCGGCGGGACCGGATCGGGTTCATCTTCCAGGCGTTCAATCTGCTGCCCACGCTCAATGCCCTGGAGAACATCACGCTCCCCATGGACATCGCGGGCCGCAAGCCGGATCCGGAGTGGCTGCGGCAGGTGGTGGAGACGGTCGGTCTGACCGAGCGGCTGAAGCACCGGCCCAACCAGCTGTCCGGCGGTCAGCAGCAGCGGGTGGCGGTCGCCCGGGCGCTCGCCGCCCGCCCCGAGATCATTTTCGGCGACGAGCCGACCGGAAATCTCGACTCGCGTGCCGGGGCGGAGGTGCTGGGCTTCCTGCGCCAGTCCGTCGACGCGCTCGGCCAGACGATCGTCATGGTCACCCACGATCCGGTGGCCGCCTCGTACGCGGACCGCGTCCTCTACCTCGCCGACGGCCGGATCGTCGACGAGATGTACGCGCCGACCGCCGACCAGGTGCTCGACCGGATGAAGGACTTCGACGCGCGCGGGCGGACGTCGTGACCGTACTCAAGACCTCGCTGCGCAACTTCCTCGCGCACAAGGGCCGCATGGCGCTGTCCGCCGTCGCCGTCCTCCTCTCCGTGGCGTTCGTGTCGGGCACGCTGGTGTTCAGCGACACCATGAACACCACGTTCGACAAGCTCTTCGCCTCCGTCGCCGCCGATGTCACCATCCAGCCGGGGAAGTCGAAGGACGACGACGCGAGCCGGCTCACCGGCCGCCCCGACACGCTGCCCGCGTCGCTCGTCGACAAGGTCCGAGCCGCCGAGGGCGCCCGTGACGTCGAGGGCGTCGTCAGCTCGACGGCCGTGACCCTCGTCGATTCCAAGGGCGAGAACGTCGGCCCGACCTCCGGCGCGCCGACCATCGCGGGCAACTGGTCGTCGCACGACCTGCGTTCGTTCGAGATAGCCTCCGGCCACGAGCCGCGCGGGCGGGGCGATGTCGTCGTGGACGAGACGACCGCCGAGAAGCACCACCTGAAGATCGGTGACGAGCTGCGCGCCATCGCCGTCACCGGCGACTTCACGGCGAAGATCTCCGGTATCGCCGCGTTCAAGGTGACCAACCCCGGTGCCGCCGTCGTCTGGTACGACCGCGCCACCGCACAGCGTGAACTCCTCGGCAAGGAAGGTGTGTTCACCCACATCACCGCCGAATCCGCGCCCGGCGTGAGCGACGACGTGCTGAAGAAGCGGATCGCCGAGAAGGTCGGTTCCGGCTACCGCCTCCAGACGGCCGCCGAGTCCGCCGACGCGAGCCGCGAGAGCATGGGCTCCTTCCTCGACGTCATGAAGTACGCGCTGCTCGGCTTCGCCGGGATCGCGTTCCTCGTCGGCATCTTCCTCATCGTCAACACGTTCTCGATGCTGGTGGCCCAGCGCACCCGCGAGATCGGCCTGATGCGGGCCATCGGCTCCAGCCGCCGCCAGATCAACCGTTCCGTGCTCGTCGAGGCGCTGCTGCTCGGCGTGGTCGGCTCGGTCGCCGGTGTCGCGGCGGGTGTCGGTCTCGCCGTCGGCCTGATGAAGATCATGTCCTCCGTCGGCATGGATCTGTCGACCGACGATCTCACCGTCCGCTGGACGACCCCGGTCATCGGCCTCACCCTCGGCGTCGTCGTCACCCTCCTCGCCGCCTTCGTCCCGGCCCGCCGGGCCGCGAAGGTCTCCCCGATGGCCGCCCTGCGTGACGCCGGCACTCCGGCCGACGCCAGGTCCGGCCGGGTCCGCGCCGTCCTCGGCCTGCTCCTGACCGCCGCCGGCGGGGGCCTGCTGTGGCTCGCCTCGCGCGCCGAAGAGGCCGGCCCGGGCTCGGGGCTCCTCGGTCTCGGTGTGGTCCTCTCCCTCCTCGGATTCGTCGTGGTCGGCCCGCTTCTGGCGGGCGGCGTGATCAGGGTCCTCGGCGCGGTCGTCCTGCGGGTCTTCGGCCCGATCGGCCGGATGGCCGAACGCAACGCCCTGCGCAACCCGCGCCGCACCGGAGCCACCGGAGCGGCTCTGATGATCGGCCTCGCGCTGGTGGCCGGCCTGTCCGTCGTCGGCTCGTCGATGGTGGCCTCGGCCACCGAGGAACTCGACCGGACCGTCGGCACCGACTTCATCATCCAGACCACCAACGGCCAGCCGGTGGTGCCGCAGGCCGAGGCAGCCGTCGCCAAGACCGCCGGGCTCGACCACATCACCCGCTACAAGGCGGTCGCGACCACCGTCACCGACCCGCACGGCAAGGCGGAGAAGAACGGTGTCGTCGCCGCCGACCCGACGTACGCGACCGACCTGCGCCGTGACACCACGGCGGGCAAGCTGGCCGACGCGTACGGTCCGGGCGCCATGTCCGTCGGCAGCAAGTACGCCGCCGATCACCACGTCACCGTCGGCGACACCCTCACCGTCGACTTCCCGGGCGGGAAGCGGACGAAGCTGCGGATCGCGGCGATCACGTCCGACGAGAACAACATCGACCGGGGCGCGATGTACGTCAGCATCGACACGGCGCGGAAGTACGTGTCCGCCGA
Source organism: Streptomyces sp. NPDC048718 (assembly GCF_043198875.1). NCBI lineage: Bacteria > Bacillati > Actinomycetota > Actinomycetes > Kitasatosporales > Streptomycetaceae > Streptomyces > Streptomyces sp. NPDC048718. The sequence continues at coordinate 19,239 of NZ_JBICVG010000009.1, read as the reverse complement.
GACGATGCCCAGCCTGATCCTCTTCGCCGCGGCGAAGGACGGCCAGGAGGAGGCGGCGTACCAGGCGCTGAAGAAGTCGCTCAAGCCGTATCCCCAGTACCAGGTCGCCAACCAGGCCGACTACAAGAAGACCCTCCAGGACCAGGTCGGGCAGCTGCTCAACATCGTGTACGGGCTCCTCGCCCTCGCGATCATCGTCGCCGTCCTCGGCGTCGTGAACACTCTCGCCCTGTCGGTCGTCGAACGCACTCGCGAAATCGGCCTTATGCGCGCCATCGGCCTCTCCCGCCGCCAGCTGCGCCGCATGATCCGCCTGGAATCCGTCGTCATCGCCCTCTTCGGCGCCCTCCTGGGCCTCGGCCTGGGCATGGGCTGGGGCGTCGCGGCCCAGAAGCTCCTCGCCCTGGAGGGCCTGCGCGTCCTCGACATCCCCTGGCCCACCATCCTCGCCGTTTTCGCCGGCTCGGCCCTGGTAGGCCTCCTCGCGGCCCTGATCCCCGCCTTCCGCGCGGGCCGCCTGAACGTCCTCACGGCCATCGCCACGGACTGACCTCGGCCAAGAGAGGCCAAGAGAGTGAGGGGGGGGGGGGGGGGGGGGGGGGGGGGGGGGCGGGGCGCCGGCGCGCGCCCCCCCCCCCGGCGGGGGGCGGGGGGGCGGGGGCCGGGGGGGGGGGGGGGGGGGCGGGGGGCGGGGGGGGGGGGGGGCGGGGCA
>NZ_JBICVG010000009.1:0-17500 GCF_043198875.1 Streptomyces sp. NPDC048718 | reverse complement strand
CGCCGGACGACCCTGCGGCGGGCAAGGTCAGTGTGGTGGTCGCGCCGGTGCGTTCGGTGCTGCAGCCGCAGGTGAAGGGGCTGGGCGATCTGGAGCCGGTGGCGCTGCGCACCGGGCAGCAGGCGGATCTGGAGCAGATCGTCGCGGGTCTCGCGGCCGCCGCGTACTCGCGGGTCGAACTAGTGGAGAAGCGGGGCGAGTTCGCGGTCCGCGGCGGGATCCTGGATGTGTTCCCGCCGACGGAGGAGCATCCGCTCCGGATCGAGTTCTGGGGCGACGACGTCGAGGAGATCCGTTACTTCAAGGTGGCGGACCAGCGGTCGCTGGAGGTGGCGGAGCACGGTCTGTGGGCGCCGCCGTGCCGTGAGCTGCTGCTGACGGACGAGGTGCGGGAGCGGGCCGCGGCGCTGGCGGAGGAGCATCCGGAGCTGGGCGAGCTGCTCGGGAAGATCGCCGAGGGGATCGCGGTCGACGGCATGGAGTCGCTGGCTCCGGTGCTGGTGGACGACATGGAGCTGCTGCTCGACGTGCTGCCCGCCGGGGCGATGGCGGTGGTCTGCGACCCGGAGCGGGTCCGTACCCGCGCCGCCGATCTCGTCGCGACGAGCCAGGAGTTCCTGGCGGCGTCGTGGGCGGCGACGGCGGGCGGCGGCGAGGCGCCGATCGACGTGGGCGCGGCGTCGCTGTGGGGGATCGCGGATGTCCGGGACCGGGCGCGCGAGTTGGGGATGATGTGGTGGTCGGTGTCGCCGTTCGCGGCGGACGACCCGTCGGCGAACGGGGGTGCCGACACGCTCAAGCTCGGCATGCGTGCCCCGGAGGCGTATCGCGGGGACACGGCGCGGGCGCTCGCGGACACGAAGGGCTGGCTGGCGGACGGCTGGCGCACGGTGTACGTGACGGAGGCGCACGGCCCGGCGTCCCGTACGGCCGAGGTGCTGTCGGGCGAGGGGGTCCCGGCCCGGCTGGATCCGGACCTGCCGGATGCCGCCGCGCTGTCGCCCTCCGTCGTCCATGTCTCGTGCGGGTCGATCGACTACGGCTTCGTCGATCCGGCGCTGCGGCTCGCGGTGCTGACGGAGACCGATCTGACCGGTCAGAAGGCGGCGGGCAAGGACGGCCGGCGGATGCCGGCGAAGCGGCGGAAGACGATCGATCCGCTGACGCTGGAGGCGGGCGACTACATCGTCCACGAGCAGCATGGTGTGGGCCGCTACATCGAGATGGTGCAGCGTACGGTGCAGGGCGCGACGCGCGAGTATCTGCTGGTGGAGTACGCGCCGGCGAAGCGGGGCCAGCCCGGCGACCGGCTGTACATCCCGACGGACCAGCTGGAGCAGGTCACCAAGTACGTGGGTGGCGAGGCGCCGACGCTGCACCGGCTGGGCGGGGCGGACTGGACGAAGACGAAGGCGCGCGCGAAGAAGGCGGTCAAGGAGATCGCCGCCGATCTGATCAAGCTGTACAGCGCGCGGATGGCGGCGCCGGGGCACGCGTTCGGCGCGGACACGCCGTGGCAGCGGGAGCTGGAGGACGCGTTCCCGTACGCGGAGACGCCGGACCAGCTGTCGACGATCGCCGAGGTCAAGGAGGACATGGAGAAGTCGATCCCGATGGACCGGCTGATCTGTGGCGACGTCGGTTACGGCAAGACGGAGATCGCGGTACGGGCGGCGTTCAAGGCGGTGCAGGACGGCAAGCAGGTCGCGGTCCTCGTGCCCACCACGCTCCTTGTGCAGCAGCACTTCGGTACGTTCTCCGAGCGCTACTCCCAATTCCCGGTCAATGTCCGGGCGTTGTCGCGTTTCCAGACGGACACGGAGGCGAAGGCGACGCTGGAAGGCCTGCGCGAGGGCTCGGTGGACGTCGTCATCGGCACCCACCGTCTCTTCTCCTCCGAGACGAAGTTCAAGGATCTGGGCCTGGTCATCGTCGACGAGGAGCAGCGGTTCGGCGTCGAGCACAAGGAGCAGCTGAAGAAGCTGCGCGCCAACGTCGACGTCCTCACCATGTCCGCCACCCCCATCCCCCGGACGCTGGAGATGGCGGTCACCGGCATCCGCGAGATGTCGACGATCACCACGCCGCCGGAGGAGCGCCACCCGGTACTGACCTTCGTCGGCCCGTACGAGGAGAAGCAGATCGGCGCGGCGGTCCGCCGCGAACTGCTGCGCGAGGGCCAGGTCTTCTACATCCACAACCGGGTCGAGTCGATCGACCGTGCCGCCGCCCGGCTGCGCGAGATCGTGCCGGAGGCGCGGATCGCGACGGCGCACGGCCAGATGTCCGAACAGGCCCTGGAGCAGGTCGTGGTGGACTTCTGGGAGAAGAAGTTCGACGTGCTGGTGTCGACCACGATCGTGGAGTCCGGCATCGACATCTCCAACGCCAACACGCTGATCGTGGAGCGCGGCGACAACTTCGGTCTGTCGCAGCTGCACCAGCTGCGCGGCCGGGTCGGCCGGAGCCGCGAGCGCGGCTACGCCTACTTCCTGTACCCGCCGGAGAAGCCGCTGACGGAGACCGCGCACGAGCGGCTGGCGACGATCGCCCAGCACACCGAGATGGGCGCGGGCATGTACGTGGCCATGAAGGACCTGGAGATCCGCGGCGCGGGCAATCTGCTCGGCGGCGAGCAGTCCGGCCACATCGCGGGCGTCGGCTTCGATCTGTACGTACGGATGGTCGGCGAGGCCGTGGCCGACTACCGGGCGTCCCTGGAGGGCGGCGTGGAGGAGGAGCCGCCGCTGGAGGTGAAGATCGAGCTGCCGGTCGACGCGCACGTCCCGCACGACTACGCGCCGGGCGAGCGGCTGCGCCTGGCGGCGTACCGGGCGATCGCCTCGGCGAACTCGGAGGAGGACGTCAAGGCGGTACGGGAGGAACTGACCGACCGCTACGGCAAGTTGCCCGAGCCCGTCGAGAACCTCCTGCTCGTCGCCGGCCTGCGGATGCTGGCCCGCGCCTGCGGCGTCGGCGAGATCGTGCTCCAGGGCCCGAACATCCGCTTCGCGCCGGTGGAGTTGCGCGAGTCGCAGGAGCTGCGCCTGAAGCGCCTGTACCCGCGTACGGTCATGAAGCCGGCCGTCCACCAGATCCTGGTCCCGCGCCCGACGACCGGCAAGATCGGCGGCAAACCGGTCGTGGGCCGTGAACTCCTGGCGTGGACGGGCGAGTTCCTGGCGGAGATCCTCGGGTCCTGACGGACTCGTACGCTCGTCCCGTCCTGGTGTGGGCTCCGGCCGGCGCGCCGGGACGGGACGAGCGGCGCGCGGTCACGGTCGCTGTACGGATCGTCGGGGAGCGCGGGCGCCTCAGGTAAATCGTTTCTCCTGATCAGTGCCCTGCCGCTAGCCTGCCCCGCATGGATCTGAACATCACGACTCTCGCCGAACGTCCGGGGCTTCTGGGCAAGCTGTGGGACATGAAGCACCTCTGGCCGGAGTTCATGATGCACGACCCGGTCGGCTGGGGGTACATGGGCCGGATCGTCACCGACTTCCCCGAGTACGTCCTGGTCGCTACCGACGGGGCGGACGGCCCGGTCGTCGCGCGCGGGTTCAGCGTGCCGTTCCGGCTCGCGGCCGAAGAGCGCGGCGAACTGCCCGACACCGGCTGGGACCAGGTGCTGCTCTGGGCGTTCTCGGACCTGCGGGCCAAGCGCGAGCCCGACACCGTCAGCGCGATCGAGATCACCGTGGAGACGAGCGTGCTCGGCCAGGGCATCTCGCACCGCATGCTGGCGGCGATGCGCGCCAACGCCCAGCGGCTCGGCCACACCGAGCTGGTCGCCCCGGTCCGCCCCAACGGCAAGCACCTGGAGGCGCGTTCGTCCCTCCATGAGTACGCCTTCCGGACCCGCGAGTCCGACGGTCTGCCGCACGACCCGTGGCTGCGCGTCCACGTCCGCGCGGGCGGCACGGTGGAGAAGGTGGCGCCCGCGTCGATGACCATCGGCGGCTCGCTGGAGCAGTGGCGCGGCTGGACCGGCCTGCCGTTCGACACCGACGGCCCGGTCGAGGTCCCCGGCGCCCTGATCCCCGTGCACTGCGACACCACCGCCGGCTACGCGGTGTACGTCGAGCCGAACGTCTGGGTCCGCCACCGTCTCTGAAGTTGTTCCACGGAAGCACGCGAAGGGGGTGAAGGCCGTTCCCCGGTGACGGCCTTCACCCCCTTCGCGCACTTCCGGATCCCCCCGGATCCTGGATCCCCCTGAGTCCCCCGGACCCCCTGGGCCTTACCCCCTCGGGCCGGTCAGCCGAGCATCTTCTCGTCGACCATGTCCTTCTTCGCCGGAGCCGTGACCCGCACCGGCTTGCCGAAGTCCGAGAAGCCGATCGTCCCCGGCTCCTTGCCCCCGGTCACGCCGATCTTCAGGAGGTACGGCGTGCCCTCCGTCGCCACGTACGCGGTGGTCTTCTCGCCGCCCTCGCGCTGGGTGAGGACCAGCGCCTTCTTCCCGTCGAGCGTCGTCTCCGCGTCCTTCACCGTGCCGGCGCCGGAGGAGGTCTCGAAGTCGGCGAGGAGTTCGTGGAGCCCGCAGAGATGGAGCATGTCCTTCATGTCGGGGTCCTTGGGGTCGACCTTCATCCAGCGGCCCTTGAGCTCCTTCAGCACGGCCGCCTGGACCTCGGCCGACTCGCCCTCGACCTGCCCCTTGATCATCCGCTCGTCGAAGCGGATGTAGGCGGCCTTGTCGGCGGTACGGATCAGGTCGGCCGAACCGGTGCCGCCGACCTGGATCGTGCCGACGCACCGGCCCTCGCGGTCGGTGGAGACCTTCGCCTTCACGCGGCCGTCCGACATGCGCATATTGACGTCCATGGTGAGGGAATCCGCGCCCTTGGTCGCCGCGAGCGCCTTGTCGGATATCTGAGCGCCCGTCATGTTCCCGAACGGTCCGGTGGCCTCGGGCCCGGACAGGGGGCCGCACGCGGTCGCGCCGAGGGCGAGGGCGGCGGTGCACAGGGCGGTGGCGGTGAGAGCGGCGCGGCGGCGGAGGCGGCGGCGGGGTCGGCTGGCGGCGAGCATGGTGGTTCTCCGTGCGAGAGGGGGAGGGGGCGGTGCGGGTGTGGCGGATGCTTCAGGCGATGCGCAGGGTGCGCGCGGTGTGCCCGTGATGCGTGTGGTGCGCATGGTGCGTGTGAGTGATGCGTATGAGCGGTACGGAGGCCGTCAGCCGACCTTCAGCTCCCACTGCGAGCCGTCGTACGCGAAGCCCGGGCTGACCTCGACCGAGAGGTCCTTGGCGTCGGCCGGGGCGTCGAAGGCGTAGGTCGCCGTGGCCTTCTTGCCGGGCAGGATGGCGCCGCTGAAGCCCTCGCCGACCTTCTCGTCCGTGATCTCCCCGGCGTCCTTGCCCTCGGCGCCGGCGCGGGCGGTGAGGGTCGTCAGGGTGCTGTCGAACTTCTTCTTGCCGCCGTTCTCGATGGTGACGGTGACCTGGTACGCCTTGTTGCCCTTGGTGTGGCCGATGGCGAACTGGTCGGGCGTGTACGGCGTGGCCTCGGAGACCGTGACCTTCAGATCGTCGTCGTAGACCGAGCTGTCGCCGCCCGCGAGCGCCTCGTCCTTGGCGCTGTCGCCGCCCTTGCCGCTCCCGCCCTTGCCGGATTCCTTGCCCGGGGTCTTGGGGGCGGTGTCCTTGACCGCCTTGTCGATCTCGTTGACCGCGTCGCTGACCGCCGTGAACGTGATGACCGCGCCGACCACCGAGAGGATCAGGGCCGCCAGGCCCAGGAGGGCGCCGGTCAGCGCCATCCCCTTGTTGTTCGCCTCGCCGCGCTTGGCCCGGCCCCGGCCGACCAGGCCCAGGATCAGCGCGATCAGGCCGAGGATGCCGGCCATCCAGAAGAACAGCGGGATCAGGCCGGAGACCGTGCCGATGATGCCGAGGATCAGGGCGGCGGTGCCGAGTCCGTTGCGCATGGCCGCCACCGGAGCCGGGTGCTGTGGGAGCTGCGTGTCGTACGACATGGGTGTGTCCTCCCGGACAGTGAATGTCTGGCGCGATGGGTCAATCACAGCAGAGCGTGTGAACCGAGTCAACACGGTTCACGGAAAACGAGTCGGCTCACGCTGTGAAGGGTTGTCGAGCGTGTTCATCAGTAAGATCGGGAGTCACACAGGGCCGGACGAGAGGAGTGGCACATGCGGGAGAACACGGAGCGCCCGGAGCGCCCGGACACCCCGGAGAACACCGCCGGGGCCGAGGTGACCGCCGCGGGCATCGCCCGCCTCGCGGGCGTCGGCCGGGCCGCCGTGAGCAACTGGCGCCGCCGCCACTCCGACTTCCCGAAGCCCGTCGGCGGTACGGAGACCAGCCCGTCCTTCGCGCTCGGCGAGGTCGAGGCGTGGCTGCGCGACCAGGGCAAACTCGCCGAGGTCCCGCCGCGTGAACGCGTCTGGCAGCAGATCGCCGGCCACCCGGCGGGCCCCCTCGTCGCCCTCGCGCACGCGGGCTGCGTCCTGCTCCTCCTCCGCGACCGGCCCGCCGCCCGCCCCACCCTCGCCGCCACCCCCGACGAGCGGCTGGCGGAGGTCCTGCCAGGCCCCCTGGACGAGGTGCTGACCGCGCGCCTGGGTGCCCAACGGGCGGTCCGTACCCCCACCGCCCGTGACCTGGCCCCTGCCGTCCCGCTCCTGCGCGGGGTGACCGAACTCGCCCAGGCCGCGGCGGGCGGCCTGGGGGGCCCCGGCCCGGTCTTCGAGTTCCTTCTCGGGCGCCAACTCGACGCCAATCCGCGTCAGTTCACCCTCACCCCGCCCGGCCCGGCCGCCCTGATGGTGGCGCTCGCCGGCCGGGCCGCCACCGTGCTCGACCCCGCCTGCGGCACCGGCGCCCTCCTCCGCGCCGCCGCCACGGCCCAGGCCGCCCAGGCCGTACCGGGTGCGAAAGCCCCCGAGGCAGCCCCCGCCTTCTACGGCCAGGACGCCGACGCCGATCTCGCCGCCCTCACCGCTCTGCGCCTCGCCCTCACCGAGCCCACCCCGGCCCCCACCCCGGCCTCCGAAAGTCCCGACGGCCCCGCAGCCCCCGAGGTGCGCGTCCTGCCCGGCGACACCCTCCGCGCCGACGCGTTCCCGTCCCTCGCCGCCGACGCCGTCGTCTGCCACCCGCCCTTCAACGAGCGCAACTGGGGCCACGACGAACTGGCCTACGACGCCCGCTGGGAGTACGGCTTCCCGGCCCGTACGGAGTCCGAACTTGCCTGGGTCCAGCACGCCTTGGCCCGGCTGCGCCCCGGCGGCACCGCCGTCCTGCTGATGCCGCCGGCCGCCACCTCCCGCCGCTCCGGCCGCCGGATCCGCGCCGACCTGCTGCGCCGGGGCGCCCTGCGCGCCATCGTCGCGCTGCCGCCCGGCGCCGCGCCCCCGTACGGCATCCCGCTGCACCTCTGGGTGCTGCGCCGCCCCGTCGCCGGGGCCCGCCCGCCCGCCGAACTCCTCCTCGTCGACACGGCCGGTGCCTCCGGCGCCGCCGCCCAGACCGGCGCCGCGAACCCGGCGACCGGCCCCGGCGCGAGCACCGGCACCGGGGGCGGCGGGGGTGGCCGGGACCGGCTCGACTGGCCCGCCGTCGAGAGCGCGGTCCTCGCCGCCTGGCGCGCGTTCGACGCGGACGGCACGCTCGCCGAGACGCCGGGCGAGAGCCGTTCACTGCCCGTGGTCGACCTGCTCGACCAGGACGTGGACCTGACCCCCGCCCGCCACCTCCCGCCGCCGGCCGCCGCCGAGGGCGCGGCGCAGCTCGACCAGATCCGCGCCCGGCTGACCCAGACCCTGCTCCGGACCCGCGAGCTGACCCCGCCGCCCGCCGCCGACACCGCGCTCGCGCCCGGTGCGGCCGCCCCGGGCCCCGGGCCCGTCACGACGGTCGGCGAACTCGCCCGCGCGGGCGCCCTCGTGCTGCGCGCCGGCGGCTCCGGCACGGTCCGCGCCGGGGCCGCGCCCGTCGCCGTCCTCACCGACACCGACGTCCTCGCCGCCCTCCCGCCCTCCGGTGTGCTGTCCGAGGCGGCGCCGGGTGAGAGCGCCGAGGAACCGGCGCTGCTCGCCGCCGGCGACGTCGTCGTGCCCGTCCTCGGCGGCGGGGCGGTCGCCAGGGTCGTCGACGCGGCCTCGGCCGGTGCCGCCCTCGGCCGCAACGTGCACCTGCTGCGCCCCGACCCGGCGGCGCTCGACCCCTGGTTCCTGGCCGGGTTCCTGCGGGCGACCGCCAACAGCCGTCAGGCCAGCTCGTACGCCTCCACCGCCACCCGGCTCGACGTCCGCCGCCTCCAGCTGCCCCGGCTGCCGCTCGCTCAGCAGCGGCGGTACGGCGCGCGGTTCAAGGCCCTGGCGGAGTTCGAGGAGGCGCTGCGGCTGGCGGGCCGGCTCGGTGAACAGCTGATGCAGGGTTTGTACGACGGCCTGGCGGACGGCACGGTCGCTCCCTGACCTGACCCTGATTCGCGCTCGGGGGCGCCCCCGAGCAGCCACCGACGTGCCCCGGGCGGTCCCGCGACGCGCCCCGGGGCCGCCCCTGACGTGCCCTGGGGGGCGCCCCTGGTCCGTCCCCGATCCGGGCGGTCCGGGCCCCGGCCCGTACAACCCTTGGGCCCCGGCCCGAGTCCGTGTATACGCTCGTCTCAGATGTCTTCGACAGCAGGTTCGAACCGGGAGCAGGAATGTACGGCCAGGGCTTTCCGCCGCCCACGCCGCCGCAGCGACAGCGCGGTGTGCCGGCGTCGGTGATCGTGCTGCGGGTGCTGTTCGCCCTGCTGCCGCTGCTCTCCCTCGGGCTGCTGACCTGGGGTACGGCGCTGCGCATCGCGCTGATGACCCGACGCGTCCTGGACTGGGTGCTGTTCGTGCTGTCGGTGGCGGTCTTCGTCGTCGGCATCGTGCTGATGCCGGACGAGAACGACACCTCGCTCACGGGCGATCTGATCGTCGGGGCGGTGCTGCTGTGCGCGGTGGCGTTCACGGCGTACTTCCTGGTGGTGGATCTGCGCCAGGGCGGCCGCCGGCGGCCCCGGCGGGCCGACGTCCGGCCCGGATTCGCGCCTGTGGAGCCGTACAACCCGTACGCGCGGACGGTCCCGCAGCAGGCTCCGCAGCTCCCGCCCCACCAGTTCCACCACCTCCAGACCCAGCCCGGATACGGCTACCCCCAGCCCCAGCCCCAGCCCCAGCCCCAGCCGACGGCCATGCCCCCGGCCACCCCGGCCGTTCCCCCCGCCCCCTCCACCGCCCGCATCGACCAGGTCCGCGCCGAACTCGACGAGCTGAGCGACCTGCTGCGCAAGGACGAGGGCGGCGGCCGGTGAACGGTCGGATCATCGCGGGCCGTTACGAGCTGGCCACCCTGATCGGCCAGGGCGGCATGGGCCAGGTCTGGACGGCGTACGACGGACGGCTCGACCGCCGGGTGGCCGTGAAGCTGCTCCAGCCCGCCGGCCTCAGCGGCCCCGCCACCGCCGCCGACGAGCTGCGCCGCCGTTTCGTGCGCGAGTGCCGGGTGACCGCCCGGGTCGACCATCCCGGTCTGGTCACCGTGCACGACGCGGGCAGCGACGGCGACGACCTGTATCTCGTCATGCAGTACGTCCAGGGCGCGGACCTCGCCGACCACCTGGCCGAGAACGAGCCGTACCCCTGGCAGTGGGCGGTTTCCGTCGCCGCCCAGCTGTGCGCGGTGCTGGCCGCCGTGCACGCGGTCCCGATCGTGCACCGCGACCTCAAGCCGGGCAATGTGATGGTCCGCCCGGACGGTTCAGTCACCGTCCTCGACCTCGGTGTGGCGTCCGTCCTGGACTCCGACACCACCCGCCTCACCCACACCGGCTCGCCCATCGGCACCCCCGCGTACATGGCGCCCGAGCAGGCCATGGGCGGGGCCGTCGGCCCGTACACCGATCTCTACGCGCTCGGTGTGCTGCTGCACGAACTCCTCAGCGGCACCGTCCCCTTCGCGGGTTCCACCGCGCTCGGGGTGCTGCATAGGCATCTGTACGAGGCACCCGAGCCGGTACGCCGGACCCGCCCCGAGGTCCCGGCGGAGCTGGAGGCGCTGGTACTGCGGCTGCTGGCGAAGGATCCGCAGGACCGGCCGTCGGGGGCGCAGGAGGTGTACGAGCGGTTGTCGCCGCTGCTGCCCGCGCACGGCGCACCGGGGCCGTCGGCGCCGCTGGATCCGACCCGGCCGTTCCGCCGGCCGCACGCGCCGTGGCCGGAACGCGCCACGGCCCCCCAGCCCGCGCCCGTACCGGTGCCCGCGCCCGTACCGGTGCCCGCGCCCGTGCCGGTACCCGTGCCCGCACCCGCGCCGCCGAGCCCCCCGCCGTTCGCCCCGGCAGCGGTTCCGGCCGCGGACCCGAGGCTGTTCGTGTCCGGCCCCGCCTTCACGCCCGTCCCCGCTCCCACCCCCGCCCCCGCCCCCGCGAAGCCGGATGTGGCGGCGGCCGTGGACGAGGTGAAGCGGCTGCTCGGCGAGGGGTCGATCACGCGGGCCGTGGACGTCCTCGGCGGCATCCTTCCGGCCGCCGCCGCCGAGCACGGCGAGCACTCGCCGGTGGTCGGCATCCTGCGCAAGCAGTACGCGAGCACGCTGATGGACGACGGCCAGTACCGCCGCGCCCTGCCCGAGCTGCGTCGGCTCGTCGCCGACCGCGAGGCGGCGGCGGGACCATCCGATCCGCAGGCCCTGCGGTTCCGTTACGACGTGGCCCAGTGCCTGGAGCAGGTGGGCGAGACGGGCGCGGCGCTCGCGGAGTACCGCGCCCTGCTGACGTACCACGAGCCCGGCGAGCGGAGTTTCGACATCCGCTACCGGATCGGTCTGCTGCTGCTCGCGACGGGCGATCACGCGGCGGCCGCCGCCGATCTGGGCGCGTTGCTGTACGACGTCGAGCGCGCGCACGGCCCGTATCACCCGCTGGCGGCCGAACTGCGTCGCGCGCTCGACCGCCAGCGCCAGATGGGTGGCCCTTACCGCTGACCGCGCACGCCCTGTCGTCCCTTAGGGGATCGTCAGAGCTGGGCCGCCGCCCCGGCGGCGAAGTGCGTCTGCGCGGGCGCCGTGAACCCCTGGGTGGTCAGGCCCTGCGGGGCCGAGTGGGCCGAGGGGACGGAGTGCGCCGAGGGGGTGTTCTGGGCGCCGCCGGTGGAGGTCACGGGCAGCGGGTCGTGACGGATCCGGTCCTGCGGGACGCCCGCCTCCGTGAAGCGCCAGCCGGCCGAGGCCACAAGCCCGGCCGGACCGCTGACGAAGACGGTGTGCCGCGACCAGTCGGCACCCCCGGCCCCGGACGTGGACCCGGAGCCGGACGCGGAGCCCGAACCGGCGGCCCCGGCACCGGCCTTGAGGACGGTGTCCATGAGCAGGTCGCCGTGGCGCCCGTCGTCGATGACGCGGGTGACGCGCAGCCACGGGCAGCGCTCCTCCAGACGCGCGAGGGCGGTCTCGTCGTACAGTTCCGCCTCCGTCCGCGAGCCCAGGAAGAGGTGCGCGGACAGGCCCGCCGGGCGGCGGTGGGAGAGCTCCTGGAGGAGGCCCTTGGCGCTGGCCCAGCCGGTGCCGCCCGTGACGATCAGGATGTCCCGGTCGAGCTGTTCGTCGAGCGTGGCGTGGCCCTGGGCGGGGCCGAGGCGCAGTTCGTCGCCGACGCGCGTCTGGGTGACGAGCGCGTCGCTGACGCCGCCGGGGCCGGTGCGCCGGACGTGGAACTCCAGCTCCTCGCCGGGCACACAGGCGGGGGTGTACGGCCGCCAGGTGTGCGGCAGCATGGGCGATTCCACGCGCGCGTACTGACCGGCGCGGAAGGGGTACGGCTCGGCCGGCCGCACCCGGATGACGGCCAGGTCGGCGCCGCGCCGCTCGTGTTCGGTGACGGTCGCGTTCCACGACACGGGCTCGCCGACGGCGCGTTGGGCGCCGTTCACCATGGCGGCGGAGACCGTACGTGTCATCCGGACCCACGCCTGCTCGGCCTCGGCCGTCCAGGCGTGGCCCGCGCACGCGCGCAGGGCCGTGACCAGAGAGGCCTCGAACACCTCGTAGTGCACGGGAAGAACCCCGAGCCTGCGGTGGTCGCGGCCGAGCTGGGCGAAGGCCGCGGTGAGCTCGTCCGGCCGGTCGAGGTGGTCGATCATGTACCAGAAGGCCTTCTCAAGGTGGGCCTGCTGGAACTCCATCGAGTCCGGGAAGAGCTGCCGCAGATACGGGTGCTGGCTGAACATCGCCTCGTATAGGCGGTTGATGAGCGTGCCGAAGGGGGTCACCGCGGCGAGGCTCCGGGTGATCGCCTCCTGGTCGGCCGCGCCGTCGTACGGCTGGACGGGGGCGGGCGGGTGCCCGTTGTCCCCTCCAGTCGAACGGGAAGGCCGAAGGAGGTTGTCCCGCAGCTTCATCGCCTCACGTCGGGCGAGGAGCGCGTGGTAGTCGTCGTGATGACCGGTCATGTTAAAGATCGAATCGCGGGCGAGTTATCCACAGGGAGGGCCGTTCGGCCCTATGAGGTGGGGTCGTCCGACCTCTGACCGACACACCGCCCCTGAGGGTGTGATGTGCGCCGCAAAATTACGAGTCCGTATCTGATTGGGTTTCGGATCGATCTAGGTCCTTTTTGGTCTGTTTGTGGTCTGTAGCGTGCGTGTTAGATCATGTCCACGCCGTTCAAGGATGATTCCGCGATGACTACGCCTCCGCAGTCCAACCCCTTCGCCGACCCGCAGGGTGCCCCGGTTCCGCCTCAGGCGCCGATGCCCGCTCCCGAGCCGGCTCCGCAGAAGAAGGGTTCCGCCGTACTGAAGAAGGTCGGCGGCTTCGTCGCGATCCTCGTCGTCGGCACCGCCGTCAAGCTCGGCATCCCGTACCTCACGGGTGACGCCCCGGTCCACGCCGAGGTCGGCGAGTGCGTCACCGTCACCGGTTCGGAGAACGACCCGAAGGTCGACACCACCGACTGCTCCAAGGGCGGCGCCGACCTCTACAAGGTCGTCCAGGTCCACAAGGGCACCTTCGACCTCGACAAGTGCGGCGACGAACTGTCGGCGCTGGCGCAGGAGCTCGGTCCGGACAAGTTCGTCCTGTGCATGGAGCCCGTCGAGAAGGACTGATCTCGCGCGCGAGCGGCAAGGGCCTCGGAAGGGGCCGGTCTTCGGACCGGCCCCTTTGGCATGTCCGGGTCGGGGGCGGGAGCGGGGGCCGGGGGGAAGGGCCGGAAAAGGGCCTGGTGGGGGGCCGGAACGTGGAAACGCGCGGGGCGGTCGTGAATGTTCCGGTGGCACACGCGATCAAAGACTTAAGTACCGGAGGGAAGTACCCAACCCCACCCCACCCCTCCTCCCCGTGGCAACGCTTGAGGTGGTTGTCACCTGGATGGGTGAACTGTGCCAAGTGGTCTGGATTTGCGGTCTGTTGCGTGCCATATGCTCGCCCTCGCCAAGCTAAAAAAGTCGGCCCCCGGCGGGACTTGCACTCCCGAGCCGAGGGCCTGACCAACGAGGAAGCAGACACCTTCCTGATGGATACCCAGAACCTTAGCGGGGGCCGCCGTGCCCTGCCGCAGAACCTCCCGACTGTGACCCGATCCGGTGTCATTCACGTCAACGTGAAGCTCACGTACGGGTATTCGTGCGTCGCCGACGAACTGGCCCAGCACGAGGAGCTGTCGCTGACCGCCATCGGTCTCGGCACCCACATCCTGTCGCTGCGCGACGGCGAAGCCGTGGACATCCGCTCGCTCGCCGGCCGCTTCCCCGAAGGGGAGATCCGGATCGCCTCGGCGCTGCGCGAGCTGGAGGAGTACGGCTACCTGCACCGCTTCCGGGAGAAGCTCCCCAACGGCAAGATCGTCAGCCGCACGGTCTTCTACAACCACCCCGACGCCTACTGGAACGCGATCGCGGGTCTGGGCGACGAGATCGACGGCGAGGGCGACGGGGAACCGGAGTCGGAGCCGGAGTCGGAGCCGGAAACGGATCTTGAGTCGGAGCCCGAGCCCGAGCCGGAGTCAGAGTCGGAGTCGGAATCGGACCTTTCCCCGGAGGAGCAACGCTTCCTGGAAGCCGCCCTGGACGTGGCGGCGCAGGGGCCCGCGTGGCCGTTGCGGGCAAGGCTCGTACCGCAGCCGCGGACCGGGCCCGCGCCGGCGGCAAAGAGCGCGCCGGAGGCGCGCTGGGATCCGGAGTGGGAGCCCGAGCCGGGGGTGGAGGCCGTACCGGCCGCCGAGCGGCCCCGGACGCCCGCCGCAGAGCCCGGCTCCGAGCCGGACGCGGACCCCGCCCTTGATGCGGATCCCTACTCCGACCCCGGCCCCGATGCGGACCCCGACGCGGGCCCCGAGCCGGATCCCGACCCCGACCCCGAGCCGCCTTCGGGGGGCCGTGCACCGGCCCGTAAGGGTGCACCCCGTGCGGGGAGGCGCACGTACACCTCGGGTGCGCGGCCGAAGCGCCAGGCCCCGGACATCCCGCCGCCCTCCGGCCCCGCCGCCGAACTCCTCATGAGCCTGCGGCGGTACGACCCCCGCCTGTTGCTCTCGGCGCGCGATGTGCACAAGCTGGTGCCGGGGGTGAACGCGTGGTTCGCACGCGGGGCCCATCCCGACGGCGTACGCCACACCCTCACGGCCCTCCTGCCGGACCGCCTGGCCTACCCGGCCGGCCTGCTCGCCTACCGCCTGAAGACCATGCTGCCGCCACCGCTCCCGGTCCCGGCCAGGGCGGCGGGGCCGATCCCCCTCCAGAACTGCGACAGTTGCGACCGCGCCTTCCGCTCCCCGCACCCGGGCAAATGCGGCGGCTGCCGCTCCCAGGGGGAGCAGCGGACCGCCGCCTGAGCCGAGAGACCGAGGAGACGGCGACGAGCGCACGACGGGTGCGCGCAAGCCCTGCCGCAGGCCCGCTGACCACCCTTACGATCAAGCGGGAGGGGGCATCACACGCGCACCCCGGACAGAGGGGCTCGTCATGCGGTCGATCACTTCACGGCCGGTGTTCCGGCGGCTTGTCGGTACGGTCGCCGTCGGCGTGGCCCTGGCCACGACCTCGGGGTGCACGGTCCCGGTGGACGCCGTCGCAGGCATCTCGGTGTCCGGCGAGGGGCACCCGCTCGGCGTGATGATGGTCTGCGGTCATCACATCGACGGCGCCACGCTCTACGTGAGCAGCGAGGACCCCGACCTGGACGTGACGGTCGGCTCCTGGGCGTCCGACCGCCACCTTAAGCCGGGACTGACCACCTGGCCCCTGGACACCCCCGCCGACGGCTGGACCACGACCACACCGCTCGCCTCGCTCACCGCCGAGACCGTCTATTCGTTCTACGGGTGGACCAAGGACAACTCGTGGTCGGCGAGCAGCGTTTCCTTCACCCTGGCCGACCGCGCCCGGCTCACCCCGGGGATGGTCCTCTATGACGACGGCGAGGAGTCGACGGCCCTGGTCCCGATGGAGGAGTTCAAGGCGAAGGCGTGCGCCCCGGAGAACGGCACCATCACCGTGTCCCCTAAGGGCACTTGATCCCCTTCACGAAGGCGCCCCACGCGGTCGCCGGGAAGACGAGCGCGGGCCTGTCGGGGTTCTTGCTGTCGCGGACGGGGACGAGGGGGAGGCCGTCGGCGACCTCAAGACACTCTCCGCCGTCAGCGTTGCTGTAGGAACTCTTCCGCCAAGAGGCGTGGAGGAGGAGGTCGTCGGACACCTCAAGGCACTGCCCGCCGTCGGCGTTGCTGTATGAGCTTTTCCGCCAGGTGAGGTGACTCAGGTCGACGGATCGCACGGCGCTGCCTCCGGAAGCTAGGGAATCGGCTCGCATCTCGGCGGCGAGTTTTCCCCCGCCTGCTGATCGTCATGCCGAAAATGCGGCGGGTGCCTCACCCCGAGAGGGGAGGCACCCGCCGCATGGATGGAGCAGTCGACTACTTGACCCCGTCGACGAAGGTTCCCCAGACGCGCGCCGGGAAGACGAGCGTGGGGCCGGTGGGGTTCTTGCTGTCGCGGACGGGCACGAGGGGGAGGCCGTCCGAGACTTCGAGGCAGTTGCCGCCGTCGGCATTGCTGTATGAGCTTTTCCGCCAGGTGATGTCACTCAGGTCGACGGATCGCACGGCATCTCCTTCAGGATTATCATGATGAACTCCCGTGTCTGGTCCGGGGAAAGGGCCAGATCGCGCGTCCGATCGTAGTCGAGTTGCAGACGCTGAACAGCGGCCGAATCTTGAACGAGATCCCCCGTGTGAGCGGTCTCCACATAGGCCACAGAACGCCCATCCGCCAGCCGGAGGAAGATGACGTCAGTGTTCATCAGCGAATGGAGTCCGGCTGACTGGAGAACGACCTGGAGGGTGATATTGCTTCGCTGGCTCATGGCCAGCAGGTGTTCTAGCTGTTCGCGCCACTCGTCCTGGCCACCCAGCGGTGGTGTGCGCAGGACGGTCTCCGACAGGATCGCTCGGAAGGGTGGTGCGCCGGGACCCTCCAGCAGCTCGCGTCGCCCTATACGCGCCCGAACCTGACTTTCCAGCTCGTCGCCTTCGAGGCCGCCCGACTTCAGCTGGGCGCGAGCGTAGCTCGGTGTCTGAAGCAAGCCCGGGACGCCGCCGACCGCGTTGTACCAGAGGCTCACCGCCTCAGCCTCAAGCGCCATGTACCGCCGGTACCGCTCCTTGAACTGCGTCGGATCCCCCAACGCCAGCTCCCAGAGCGCCAGGAGCAGCCCTGGCACCTTGTAGTACGTCTCCAGCGCCTGGATGACCTCCGGGCCGCCGATCGTCTCGCCTTTCTCCATCTTGGAGAACAGGGACCAGTCCCAGCCCAGCGCGTCGCCCAGGGCCCGGAAGGTCAGTTTGTGGTGTAGCCGCAGTTGCCGCAGTTCCTGTGCGAACCGCGTGCGCGGTTCCTGACTGCGGCCCGTGATCACCCTTCTTGGTGGCATCACGCACTCCCTCTGGAAGGTGTGGAAGTACCGGAGCGACGCCGTGAGCGACGTCCCCTGATCCGGCTGTGCCAGCCTGCCCAGGGTCCATTCTCGACATGCCCCACTACAGAGGGTATTCGCCGAGAGGACCGGTTGTCATGGAATGCGGCGCTTTTGTGTATGACGAAGTGGCGGGCGTGGTAGGGGAGTTCCGTGGTGATGACGGACCGTATGTGATGCTGCGGCCTATCGGCGGCGGGCGGGAGTGGCAGGCGGATCCGAAGCTTGTCCGGCCCGCCACCCAGGCCGAGCGGCTGAGCGCGGGGGCGCGGGTGGCCAACGATCGCGCGCGGGCCGCCGTGGCCTCGTACCAGGACCGGGAACTGCCGCCGCTGCCCGCGCCCGTACCGGGCTGCGCGGTCTGCGACGACCTGGCCGAGCTGCGGCGCAAGGCGCGGCTGCGGCACGACGGAAGCGCCGAGACTGACACCGTCGTGGGGGGGGGGGGGGGGGGGGGGGGGGGGGGGGGGGGGGGGGGGGGGGGGGGGGGGGGGGGGGGGGGGGGGGGGGGGGGGGGGCGGGGGGGGGGCGCGG
>NZ_JBICVG010000008.1:365949-381855 GCF_043198875.1 Streptomyces sp. NPDC048718 | reverse complement strand
AGTCCGACTCCAGCACCCCGGAGGTGACCGAGGCACAAAAAAGGGGGCCGAGCACGATCGGTGCTGTGAGTCCGACTCCAGCACCCCGGAGGTGACCGAGGCACAAAAAAGGGGGCCGAGCACGATCGGTGCTGTGAGTCCGACTCCAGCACCCCGGAGGTGACCGAGGCACAAAAAAGGGGGCCGAGCACGATCGGTGCTGTGAGTCCGACTCCAGCACCCCGGAGGTGAACCGAGGCACAAAAAAGAGGCGCAAGAAAAAGCGAACGGCCCGCTCCCCTCCCCGGGAGCGAGCCGTTCTTTTGTGGACTCAGGCGCGTACCTGTGCGTGGGTTAGAACGCGGCCTCGTCCAGGTCCATCAGCGAGCGGTCGACGCTCTCTGCGAGGAGACGCTCGGCGGAGACGCCCGGCAGGATGTTCGCGGCGAAGAACTTCGCGGCGGCGATCTTGCCCTGGTAGAAGGCGACGTCCTTGCCCGTGGCGCCGGCCGCGAGCTTGTCGGCGGCGACGGCCGCGCCGCGCACCAGCAGGTAGCCGACGACGACGTCACCGGCGGCGAGCAGCAGGCGGGTGGTGTTGAGGCCGACCTTGTAGATGTTCTTGACGTCCTCGCCGGTGGCGGTGAGGTCGGTGATCATCGTGCCGACGATGGCCTCGAGGTCGACGGCGGCCTTGGCGAGGGCGTCGCGGGCGCCGGCCAGGTCGTCGCCGCCGGTGCCGACGGCGAGGAACTTCTTGATCTCCTCGGCGAGCGCGTTCAGGGAGGCGCCCTGGTCGCGGACGATCTTGCGGAAGAAGAAGTCCTGGCCCTGGATGGCGGTGGTGCCCTCGTACAGGGTGTCGATCTTGGAGTCGCGGATGTACTGCTCGATCGGGTACTCCTGCAGGAAGCCGGAGCCGCCGAAGGTCTGGAGCGACTGCGCGAGCTGCTCGTAGCCCTTCTCGGAGCCGTAGCCCTTGACGATCGGGAGCAGCAGGTCGTTCAGGCCGTGCAGGGCCTTGGCGTCCTCGCCCGCGGCTTCCTTGATCGCGATCTCGTCCTGCACGGAGGCCGTGTAGAGGACGAGGGAGCGCATGCCCTCGGCGTACGCCTTCTGCGTCATCAGCGAGCGGCGGACGTCGGGGTGGTGCGTGATGGTGACCTTGGGCGCGGCCTTGTCCATGAACTGGGCCAGGTCGGTGCCCTGGACGCGCTCCTTGGCGTACTCCAGGGCGTTGAGGTAGCCCGTGGAGAGGGTGGAGATCGCCTTCGTGCCGACCATCATGCGGGCGAACTCGATGATGAGGAACATCTGGCGGATGCCGTCGTGCTTGTCGCCGATGAGCCAGCCCTTGGCGGGGTGCTTGTCGCCGAAGGTCATCTCGCACGTGTTGGAGGCCTTGAGGCCCATCTTGTGCTCGACGTTGGTGGCGTAGACGCCGTTGCGGGCGCCCAGCTCGCCGGTCTCCCAGTCGAACTCGTACTTCGGGACGAGGAAGAGGGAGAGGCCCTTGGTGCCGGGGCCGGCACCCTCGGGGCGGGCGAGGACGTAGTGGAGGATGTTCTCCTCCATGTCGTGCTCACCGGAGGTGATGAAGCGCTTGACACCCTCGATGTGCCAGGAGCCGTCCTCCTGCTGGACGGCCTTGGTGCGGCCGGCGCCGACGTCGGAGCCGGCGTCGGGCTCGGTGAGGACCATGGTGGAGCCCCAGCGGCGCTCGACGGCGATCTCCGCGACCTTCTTCTGCGCCTCGTTGCCCTCGTTGTAGAGGATGCCGGCGAAGGCCGGGCCGGAGGCGTACATCCAGATGGCCGGGTTGGAGCCGAGGAGCAGCTCCGCGTAGGCCCAGATGAGGGAGCGCGGGGAGGGGGTGCCGCCGATGCCCTCGGGGATGCCGAGGCGCCAGTACTCGGACTCCATGAACGCGTTGTACGAGTTCTTGAAGGAGGCCGGGACCGGGGCGGTGTTGGTCTCCGGGTCGAAGACCGGCGGGTTGCGGTCGGCGTCGGCGAAGGACTCGGCGAGCTCGTTCTCGGCGAGACGGCGGATCTCGTCGAGGATGCTCTTCGCGGTGTCGACGTCCATCTCCTCGAACGGACCGGTGCCGTACACCTTGTCGCGGCCGAGCACCTCGAAGAGGTTGAACTCGATGTCGCGGAGATTCGACTTGTAGTGCCCCATGGCGACGGCTCCGTAAGGCTCGGGGAGGCAGGTTCCTCGGCGGGTTCCTCGTACACACGCGTACGTACGCACTCCGCGGGCCCGCGGTCCGTGCCGTTCACGCGCTTTTGGCGCGGGAGACTCACGTACCGCTGGGCTACTCACGAGTAGCGCACGTTCTCTACGATGATGCTACCCACCGGTAATAAGAGCAACCCCCTTCGCCGGAACTGTGACGCAGTAGGCTTCGGCCCCATGTACGGCTACGAGCAGAATCCGGGCGCGCAGCAGCAGTACGGCCCGCCTCCGCAGCAGGGCATGCACCCCGGCATGCAGCAGCAGCCGGGCATGCAGACGGGGATGCAAGGGGGGATGCAGGGCGGCTACGGACAGCAGCCCCCGCTCTATCCGGAACCCTCGCCCCCGTCGCTGGCCGACGCGGTGCGTGCCTTCACCACCGGCACCCTGGCGGCCGAGGACTTCCAGCAGATCTTCGCGACCTCGAAGGTCTACTGCCCGCGCGGTGACAACCCGGGCTTCCTGGCGCTGCACAACACCCAGCAGCCGGTGATCCCCATGTTCACCTCGCTCAAGGAGCTGCGGCGGTACGCGGGCAAGGAGTCCAAGTACTTCGTGATCACGGGTGCCGAGGTGATCGACCTGCTGCCGACCGGCTACGGCTTCGTGCTCGACATGGAGGGCGAGCATCGCATCGTCTTCGACGCGAAGGCCGTGGAGCAGATGGTCGACTACGCGATGCGCAGGATGTACGGCTGACGGACCCTGGAAGCAGGTGAGGGAACGCCCGGGAGGAATTCCTCCCGGGCGTTTCGCGTTCCTGGTGGCAGAAAGTTCATCGTTCAACTAAAGTGAAGGCACAAGGAGGTCACCCCATGCCTGCCGTGACTGTCGAGAACCCGCTCACTCTGCCCCGCGTCACCGCTTCCGCGGACGCTGTCGCCCGTCCCGTACTCGCCGTGACCACGGCGCCCTCGGGATTCGAGGGCGAGGGCTTCCCGGTGCGCCGCGCCTTCGCGGGCATCAACTACAAGTACCTCGACCCGTTCATCATGATGGACCAGATGGGCGAGGTGGAGTACGCGCCGGGCGAGCCGAAGGGCACCCCCTGGCACCCCCACCGAGGCTTCGAGACCGTCACTTACATCATCGACGGCATCTTCGACCACCAGGACTCGCACGGCGGTGGCGGCACCATCACCAACGGCGACACCCAGTGGATGACCGCGGGCTCGGGCCTGCTGCACATCGAGGCCCCGCCGGAGAGCCTGGTGGTCAGCGGCGGTCTCTTCCACGGCCTCCAGCTGTGGGTGAACCTCCCGGCCGCCGACAAGATGATGGCCCCCCGCTACCAGGACATCCGCGGCGGCCAGGTCCAGCTCCTCACCAGCCCCGACGGCGGCGCGCTGCTCCGCGTGATCGCGGGCGAGCTCGACGGCCACCAGGGCCCCGGCGTCACCCACACCCCGATCACGATGATCCACGCCACCCTGCGGCCGGGCGCCGAGATCGCCCTGCCGTGGCGCGAGGACTTCAACGGCCTCGCGTACGTGCTGGCCGGCCGAGGCACGGCCGGCGAGGAGCGGCGCCCGGTCCACATGGGCCAGACCGCCGTGTTCGGCAGCGGCGGCAAGCTCGTCATCCGCGCCGACGAGAAGCAGGACGGCAACACCCCGGAGCTGGAGGTCGTCCTCCTCGGTGGGCAGCCGATCCGCGAGCCGATGGCGCACTACGGCCCGTTCGTCATGAACAACCAGGCCGAACTGCGTCAGGCCTTCGAGGACTACCAGGCGGGCCGGCTCGGCTCGATCCCGGCGGTCCACGGCATGAACGAGCAGGAGCCGCCGACGGCGTGACGCGGCGGGTGATCCCCGGCGCGGGTCTCGCCGGCCCCTGAGGTTCCGGTGGCCCTCGGCAGCGGCGGCACCTCGGGGCCCGGTCCGTGCGGCGGACCGGGCCCCGAGCGCGTACGTCATCGGTCGAGCGCGTACGCCATCGGTGTGGGCCGCTACTCGACCGGCATCCGGTACCGCATGCGGTAGCGGTGCGCGGCCTTGGTCATCAGTGTCGCCTCGATGGGACGCCGGTCGTCGGAATAGACCACCCGGAACGCGACCAGGACGGGCATGTCCTTGGGGAGCTCCAGCGCGGCCACCTCTTCCTCGGTGGGGATCTCCGACGACAGTTCGTCGACGAACTCGCGCGGCGGGAACCCGAGGGACGCGAGGAGGGCCGGGGTGCCTCCGCGGATGCGCTTCTTCTCCAGCATCCGGGTGCCTTCGGCCAGCCCGAGCGGGTAGTACGAGCAGGTGAGTTCGGTGGGCTCGTCATCCAGGAAGAGGATCTGCTTGCGCAGGACGGCCTGATCGCCGTCGGCCAGTGCGAGTGCGTCCGCGACCTCCTTCGGAGGGCGGACCACCGAGACGTCGAGCAGCTCGGACCGGCCGGTCTGCCGTCGCTTGGCCGCCTCCGTCACCCACGGGTACGGCTCACCGGCCTCGGCCGGCTTCATGTAGGCGATCGGCTCGATCGGCCGCTGCGCGTGCGGGCGGACGAAGACACCCTTGCCGGGCATGCCCTCCACGAGGCCCTCTGCCTTGAGCATCTGCAGCGCTTTCTGGACCGTGGTGTTGGCGACTTTGCCGTACCGCTCCATCAGCTCCGCAGTGGACCCCAGTTTGCTTCCGGGCGCGAGATCTCCCCGTGTGATCTGCCGCCGGATCTCGGCGGCGATCTTCTGGTGGGCGGACCTGGGGTCTTTGAACTCCCTTGGCATCCGTTCTACTTCCCGAGTCGGTAGGTGAGGTGCCGGCCGGCCGGCATGGTCATCAAGGATGCTTCGAAGGGGACCCCGTCCGCGGTGCTGGTCGTGCGGAGCAGACGGAGGACGGCGCTCCCGGGCGGGAGTTCCAGATGGCCGCACTCCTCCGGGTCGGCCACATCGGCGCTCACGTCCTCGGTGACGATGCCCGCCGTGTAGCCCAGCTCGCGCAGGAGCGTGACCGCACCTCCGGGGATCTTGCGTGGGTCGGCGAGGCGGGTGCCCTGGGCGATCCCGGGCGGGTAGTAGGAGCTCGCGATCTCGACAGGTCGCTCGTCCAGCAGGATCAACCTGACGCGGGTGACGGCCTGTTGGCCCTGTCCGAGGTTCAGTGCCCGCCGGACCGCCTCCGGGGCCGCCGCCTCTTTGACCTCCAGCATGCGCTGCCCGCCACGCCGCCCCCGGCGTCCGGCCTCGTCGGTCCACGCGTCCGCCTGTCCGGGCTCGCGCGGAGCCAGATAGGGCGCCGTCTCGCTGATCCACACCTCGCCCGACATGCGGGTACCTCCAAGCTCACGGGTCGCGTCCGACCTTACGTCCTCATGACGGCCGGCCCTCATGAAAACCTTAAGTGCTTGCCGCTTAAGGTGGGTAGCGCTTAAGGTGCGATCCAAGCGCTGGTTTCCACGGAATCCCGCGCGGCTCCGTTGTCTTCGATCCCGTTGCCGCCCATCGCTGCCCTGCTGGAGCCCTGATGGAACTGGAACAGAGCCCGACCGCTGTTCTCCGCCGCCTCTTCCCCGACGAACTCTGTTTCAGGAGGCTCAGGTGAGCGCCCAGGTCTCCCCTTGGTACGCCCACGCCGTCCAGCGGCTGGCCGCCGGCCCGGCCCACGCCCTCACCCCTCCCGCGCGGATGGAGTGGAGCACCCACCCCGGTCTGGGCCCCGGCGCCGAGATCATCGGCCGGGATTTGTCCGGCGAACACCTGCTGGAACTGGGATGCGGCTCCGGACACAACGCCGCCCACCTGGCCCGGTACCACCGGGCTCGTGTCACCGGCGTCGATCTGGTCGGACTTCAGGTACGCCGGGCACGCTCGCACTACGGCCATATCGACGGTGTCACCTTCGCCGCAGGCCACGCCCTGCACCACCTCCGGGCCACCCGCCGGATCTTCGGCGCCGTCTACTCCGTCTTCGGCGCCGTCGGTCTGGTCGCGCCGGAACTGCTGCTCCCCGCGATCCGCCGCCACCTCGCACCCGGCGGCGTCCTCGCCTTCTCCGTACCCCACCCCGCACGGGCCGAGAGACATCCCCTGCCGGACGACCGCCCGCGCGAGGACTACCTCACCTTGCCCGACCGCACCAGACTTTCGCTCACCCGTTGGGAGTTCGACGCAAGCCGCTGGGCCGCCCATCTGACTCGGGCGGGCCTGCGGCTTACCTCCGCCGTCGAACTGCGCCACCCGCGCCTCGACCCCTGGCCGACCACCCTTCTGATCACCGCCCGCGCACGGTAAGGGTGCCGGGCGCCCGGAAAGCCAGAGCCCGGGAGGGGGCCGGAGCCCGAGAGGGGGCCAGGCCCCGGGCGGGGAGGGAGTCCCCATGGCCCTGACGCCCTGTCACCCGTACGGCGTCCAGCGCGCGACGGCGGGGCCGGTGGCGTGGTCCGGTGGGGGTATGTCCGCCGCGCCGCCGCCCCCGCCGTTCCGGCAGCCGCCCGGGGCCCGGCCCCTGCTGCCCGAGGGCGCGCGCCGTACCGCCGCGTGGTGCGGCGTCGCGCTGCTCGTCGCCGGGGTCGCGGGCGTCGTCGTCTGGCTGGTCGTGGTCTTCAAGACGGCGGTCACCCCGGTCCTGCTCGCGCTGCTCGGCACCGGGCTGCTCGGGCCCCTCTACCGGCGGCTGTTGCGGATGCGGGTGCGGCGTTCGCTCGCGGCCGGGCTCACGGTGTTCGCCGTGCTCGTGGTGGTCGGCGGGATCACGTACATCGTGGTCGCCGCCCTCGTCGACACCGGCGACGAGATCGTCTCCTCGCTGCGGCAGGCGGGCGAGAGCATCGCCCGGCACTTCGGCGCCGCCGGCACCTCCCTCGACGACCTGGCCAAGAACGCCCGGCAGCTCCTGGAGAAGTTCGGCGGAACCGCCGCCTCCGGGGTGATCTCCGGGCTCAGCGTCGTCGCCCAGGCGGTCGCCACCGCCGTCCTCGCCCTGCTGCTCATCTTCTTCTTCCTGCGCGACTCCGACCGGGCCCTCGCCGCGCTGCGCACGCTCGCGCCCCGGTCCACCGGCGACATGGTGGAGGCGATGGCGCGGCGCGCCTTCGAGGCCGTCGAGGGGTTCATGCGCGGGACGACGCTCATCGCGGCCGTCGACGCCTGCCTCATCGGCGTCGGCCTGCTGGTGCTCGGGGTGCCGGGTGCGATCGGCCTCGCCGCGCTCGTCTTCGTCGGCGCGTACATCCCGTACCTCGGCGCTTTCCTGTCCGGCGCCGTCGCCGTGCTCGTCGCGCTCGCCGACCGGGGGGTGATCATCGCGCTGTGGGTGCTCGGCGTCGTCCTCGCGGTGCAGGTCATCGAGGGGCACGTACTCCAGCCGGTGGTGCAGAGCCGCACCGTACAGATGCATCCTGCGCTGGTCATGCTGGCGATCACGGCCGGAGCGTCGGTCGCCGGGATCCTGGGCATGCTGCTGGCCGTACCGCTGACGGCGGCGTTCTTCGGGGTCGTCGGGGAGTTGCGGGGCCGGTACGGCACGCCGCCACCCGAAACCGAGCCACCCGGGCAGGGGGCTGGGCCGGGGCACGGGCCTGGGGGCGGGCCTGGAACCGGTCCGGGAGGCGGGCCCCGGGCGAGCTGATCGGCTGGGCAGGCGGTGATTCGGCTAGTCGGTTATTCGGTAAGCCGATCATCGGGCCGGTCTCAGGTCGTCGGCTCCTGGAACTCGAACCAGATCGCCTTGCCCTCGCCCCGCGGATCCACGCCCCATGTCTGCGCCAGCATCTCCATCAGCACCAGCCCGCGCCCGTTCGAGGCCATCTCGCCCGGGTCGCGCCGGTGCGGCAGTTCGTCGCTCGCGTCGGAGACCTCCACCCGCAGCCGGCGCCCGTCGGCCCGGCAGATCACCTCGGCGACGAGGAGCGCGTCGCCGTCCGTGTGGACGAGGACGTTGGTGACCATCTCCGACACCATCAGGACGGCGGAGTCGCGCTGGTCCTCGTCCTTCCAGTCGTGCAGCAGCTGGCGCACCTGCGCGCGGGCGGCGGCGATGCGCTCCGGTTCGGCCTGGGCGACCGTCATCAGAGTGCGCCGCGGCCCCTCCCGTACCTCGCGTACGGCGGGGCCGGCCGGGCGGCGGGAGAGGAGGACGAGGGCGATGTCGTCCTCGCGGCGTTCGGCGAGCGGTCCGGTGGTGTGGTGCGAGCCGGGCCCGTGGACGGCCTCCACGAGCCGGTCGGCGAGCGCTTCCAGATCCTGACCACCCCGGATGTCCCGGCCACCCCGGATGTCCCGGCCGGACCCGCCGGCCCTGCTGCCGTCTTTGTCGGCTTCGGCGATCTCGGCCTCCAGGACGCGGCGGATCCGTTCCCAGCCGCTGTCGAGGTCGTGGCCGCCGGTCTCCAGGAGCCCGTCGGTGCAGATCATCAGGGTCTCGCCGGGCTCCAGGGTGAGTCGGGTGGTGGGGTAGTCGGTGTCGGGGTCGATGCCGAGGGGCAGGCCGCCGGCCGTGGGCCGCAGCAGGACGGTGCCGTCGTTCATCCGTACCGCCGGATCCGGATGCCCGGCCCGCGCGACGTCGACGATCCCGGTCTCCAGGTCGACCTCCAGATAGAGGCAGGTCGCGAACCGGGGAGCGTGGTCCCCGCCGGTTCCGTCGCCGCCGGCTACCCCGGTCCCGACTCCCGTGATCCCGTCGCTGATCCCGTCATTGATCCCGTCGTTGATTCCGCACAGGAAGCGCGAGGCCCGGGACAGCACGGCGTCCGGCCGGTGCCCCTCGGAGGCGTACGCCCGCAGGGCGATCCGCAGTTGTCCCATCAGCGCGGCGGCCCGGACGTCGTGCCCCTGCACATCGCCGATGACCAGCGCGATCCGCCCCGGGCCCGGCCCGCCGGGCAGCCGGATCACGTCGTACCAGTCGCCGCCGACCTGGAGCCCGCCGCCCGTCGGCACGTACCGTGCCGCCAGCCGGATCCCCGGGATGCCCGGCCCGAGCAGCGGCAGCATCGTGCGCTGGAGGCCGAGGGAGAGTTCCCGTTCCGACTCGGCGGTGCCGGCGCGGGTCAGCGCCTGGGCGAGCATCCGGGCCACCGTCGTCAGGACCGACCGCTCGTCCGGCGTGAACGCCACCGGATGCTTGAACGCCGCCATCCACGCGCCCGTCGTCCGCCCCGCGACGACCAGCGGCACGAACGCCCACGAGCGGCGCCCGAACGGCTCGGCCAGCGGCCAGGTCATGGGGAAGCGGCGCGCGTACTCCTGCGGGGACGGCAGATAGATCGCCCGCCCCGTCCGTACCACCTCGGCCGCCGGGTAGTCGGTGTCCCTCGTCATCGACGAGAACGGTCCGTCGTCATCCTCCCCGTGCCCGTGGTGACCGACGACGGTCAGCCGCTCGCCCGACAGCCCGAAGACCGCGAGCCCGTCCGGCGAGAAGCCGGGCATGGACAGCGAGGCCGCCACCCGCAGCACCTCGGCCGTCGACCGCGCTTCCGCGAGCGCGCGCCCGGCGTCGAGCAGGAACGCCTCGCGCGAGCGCCGCCAGTCGCCGGTGACGGGCGAGCGGGCGGCGGCGCCGGGCGGCGGCTCGGTGACCTCCTGGAGGGTGCCGACCAGTTGGTAGCCGCGGGCCCGGGCCGAGCCGTTCGCGCTGACGCCGTCGTTGGGGGGCGCGCCCCCGCCGGTGCCGGTGCCGGTGTTGGTGCCGATGCCTGTGCCGCCCGCCCCGTGGCCGTTGTTGCTCTGGAGCAGGGGCTTGGACCTGGCGCGTACGGTACGGATCACCCGACCGGACTCGTCCATGACCCGCAGCCGGGCCTCGGCCAGGGTCCCCTCGGCGAGGGCGAGGGCCACGACTCCGTCGATCTCGTTCCAGTCGACCGGGTGAAAGCGCGAGCGGGTGGCGGCCTCACCGAGCCGTACGGGCTCCGCGGGCAGCCCGACCAGCCGGGCCGCCTCGGCGTCGAGCGTGACGATCCCGGAGGCTTTGTCCCACCGCCACAGACCGGTGGCGAGGGCGGACAGGACATCCTCGGTACGCATTGCCCCACTTTACGAATTCCGGAGACGGCGGTGCCACCGCCGGTATTCGAATCGCGATCGGGGGCGTCCCGGTAGGCTGACCCTTGACTTATCTCGTAAGTCGCACCCTCCGATCCCGAAGACTGGATGAACGACGATGCATCGGTACAGGTCCCACACCTGCGGCGAGCTCCGCGCCTCTGACGTCGGCACCGACGTCCGGCTGAGCGGCTGGCTGCACAATCGGCGCGACCTGGGCGGCATCCTCTTCATCGATCTGCGCGACCACTACGGCATCACCCAGCTGGTCGCCCGCCCCGGCACGCCGGCGGCCGAGGTCCTCGACAAGCTGACGAAGGAGACGGTCGTCCGCGTTGACGGCAAGGTCGTCTCGCGTGGCGCCGAGAACATCAACCCGGAGCTGGCCACCGGCGAGATCGAGATCGAGGCCGCCGACATCGAGGTGCTCGGCGCGGCCCAGCAGATCCCGTTCACCATCAACACCGACGACGGTGTGAACGAGGAGCGGCGCCTGGAGTACCGCTTCCTCGACCTGCGCCGCGAGCGCATGCACAAGAACATCATGCTGCGGTCGGCGGTCATCGCCTCGATCCGCTCCAAGATGGTGGCCCTCGGCTTCAACGAGATGGCGACCCCGATCCTCACCGCCACCTCCCCCGAGGGCGCGCGTGACTTCGTGGTCCCGTCCCGTCTGAACCCGGGCAAGTTCTACGCGCTGCCGCAGGCTCCGCAGCAGTTCAAGCAGCTGCTGATGATCTCCGGCTTCGACCGCTACTTCCAGATCGCGCCCTGCTTCCGCGACGAGGACGCCCGCGCCGACCGCTCGCCGGGCGAGTTCTACCAGCTCGACGTCGAGATGAGCTTCGTCGAGCAGGAGGACGTCTTCCAGCCGATCGAGAAGCTCATGACCGAGCTCTTCGAGGAGTTCGGCGGCGGCCGTCCGGTCAGCAGCCCGTTCCCGCGGATCCCGTTCCGCGAGTCCATGCTCAAGTACGGCAACGACAAGCCGGACCTGCGCACCGACCTCGAACTCGTCGACATCACCGACGTCTTCGCGGACTCGGAGTTCAAGGCGTTCGCCGGCAAGCACGTCCGTGCGCTGGCCGTCCCGGACACCGGTGACCAGCCGCGGAAGTTCTTCGACGGCCTCGGCGACTTCGCCGTCTCCCTCGGCGCCAAGGGCCTGGCGTGGGTCCGCGTCGGCGAGGGCAACGCCCTGACCGGCCCGATCGCCAAGTTCCTCACCGAGGACAACGTCAAGGTCCTCACCGAGCGTCTGGGCCTCGCGCCCGGCCACGCCGTCTTCTTCGGCGCGGGCGAGTTCGACGAGGTCTCCAAGATCATGGGCCCGGTCCGGGTCGAGGCCGCCAAGCGCGCCGGCCGCTTCGAGGAGAACGTCTTCCGCTTCGCGTGGATCGTCGACTTCCCGATGTACGAGAAGGACGAGGAGACCGGCAAGATCGACTTCTCGCACAACCCCTTCTCGATGCCGCAGGGCGGCCTTGAGGCCCTGGAGACCCAGGACCCGCTGGACATCCTCGGCTGGCAGTACGACATCGTCTGCAACGGCATCGAGCTGTCGTCCGGCGCGATCCGGAACCACGAGCCCGCCATCATGTTCAAGGCGTTCGAGATCGCGGGCTACCCGCGTGAGGTCGTCGAGACGGAGTTCGCGGGCATGCTGCGCGCCTTCCAGTTCGGCGCCCCGCCGCACGGTGGCATCGCCCCGGGTGTCGACCGGATCGTCATGCTCCTCGCCGACGAGCCGAACATCCGCGAGACCATCGCCTTCCCGCTCAACGGCAACGCGCAGGACCTGATGATGGGCGCCCCGACGGAACTCGACGAGTCCCGCCTCAAGGAGCTGAACATCGCCCTGCGCAAGCCGGTCGAGTCGAAGGTCGTCGACGGCGGCCGCCCGGTCACGGAGTCGGTCCACCCGGACGCCGCGCGCGGCTGAGGCCGGCTGCTCGAAGTGGCTGACGCCGGTGCAGACGCCAGGCGCCGGGAGGCGCTGGTAAGGCACCGGTAGGTGTTCGAGGGGCCCGGGCCCGTACGTGAGACGTACGGGGCCGGGCCCTTTGGTGTGCGGGGGACTAGTCGTCCTCGGGGGTGAAGATTTTGTCGGCGTGGGTGACGGTGATGGCGCGCCGGAGCCAGCGGTCGAGCTGCTCGGGGTCGTCGCAGGTGGTGATGCGGTCGCTGACTGCCTTGGATACTTCGAGCCCTCGCTGTTCCAGCAGGATCAGAAGCGCCATGGCACGGCCCTCGGCGCGCCCCTCGGCACGCCCTTGGGCGCGCCCCTCGTCCCGGATTTCTTCCGAGATGAACGACTTGTAGAAGGACAGGTCCACGGCGGGGGCTACTCGTCCTCGTCCATAAAGATGTCCTCGGCGGAGGAGACGCTGGCGGCCCGCTGATGCCAGCGGTCCAGCAATGCGAGGTCATTGCAGCGGATGACGCGCTCGCGGATGTCGTCGGAGACACTGATGCCCCGCACTGCGAGCAGGGACAGGATGAATCTGGCGCCCTGCTGGGCACGCCCCTCGTCCCGGATTTCTTCCGAGATGAACGACTTGTAGAAGGACAGGTCCACGGCCACCAGCTTCCTCCAGAACTCTCTGGCCGGGCGGTTGCCCAGCCCCTGCGCGGTGAATTCGATGATCGGGTCGGCGACCTCTTCGGGGACGCCTTGCAGAGCGGTGGAGAGGGTTTTCAGTATGGCATCAATGTCCGGATCGCCCGCGTGCGTGATGGCCGACAGAGTGGCCAGTGCCAGGTCCGCCCGCGCCTCGGCGGGGTCGGTGATGACCGGCATGTTGTGGGGGCCGACGACCACCGGCCGGATGGTGAGGGTGGGCATGTGGGGCGGCCCGCTGTGTACCGCTCGACCGGCCCATTCGGCGGTGGTGCGGTCCTGGCAGACGACGAGCAGGGCGGTCGGCAGCCGGTACTTCGTCCACAGATACGCCGTGTAGTACGCCCAGCTCGCCGGCTTCGCCGTGTCCTTCTTCCCCTGCGCCTCGATGGCGAGGAGCAGCGAGCCGTCGTCCGCGCTGTCGAGTCGCAGGAGGGTGTCCACGCGGCGTTCGACGGGGGCGGACTCGGTGAGGTCGGTGGGCAGGACCGTCACTTCGACGGGTGGGGGAAGGGGAAAGCCGAGCATTCTCGACAGGCGGCTGAACAGCCTCAGATCGTGCTGGAAGATGCGGTGCATCGCTTCATGAGTCGAGCTGACCATGGGTGTCCTTGTGTTGGCAGCCGGGGCAGCATCCGGGCTCGGCGCCGCGGAACGCGCGGTCGCAGCGTTCGCAGTTCTGGAGCGGGAGGAGCGGGAGCTGTTGCGCCCTGACGGGCCGGAAGGGTGGTGGTGGGGGGAGGTTCGCGGTGAGTCGGTGGGCGAGCAGGGCCGCGGGGCGGTGCAGGGGGTACGGGAGGCGGTCGGTCAGGGCGAGGACGACGGCGTCGGCCGGGACGCCCCGCTCCAGCCAGGCGACGACACCGGGGGTGAGGTGTTCGGTGTCGGTCCCGGAGAGCAGAAGGCGGGGGTTCACGCGTGCGAGACGGGCGAGGATCTCCGCTGCTGCCAGGAGGAGTTCGGGCGGGAGGGAGGACGGAGCCGGTACGTCGGGCAGCGCGCGGCGCCGGGTCTCCGGCCGTGGCCGGTGGCGGGGCGGGCGCACGGCTTCCGGCGCGGTTTCCGGCGCGGGTACGGGTGCGGGTGCGGGATCGGGCGCCGCCGCTGCGGGGACGGGCCAAGGCGCGGGCTGGGGCGCGGGCCAGGGCTCAGGCGCGGGTGCCGAGACCTCCGGCTCAGGGACCGGCTCCGGCGCAGGCTCAGGGACCCACTCGGGCCCCTGCGGGGGCGGGCCGGTCGGGTCCGCCAGCTCAACCACCCCGCCATCCCCGCCAGTTGCCTCACTCACCCCAGGCGCCCCCTCCCCCGTCCGTTCGCGACAGGCGGCGTCGAGAGCGCGGCGGCGGGCCGGGTTGTTGCAGGAGATCAGGCGGGTGGTGATCCGTCCGTTGGCCGCGCGCTGACGGGGCCGGTTCATGTAGCCGTGGGTCTCCAGCTCGCGCATGGCGTCGGCGATGGCGATCGCGCCCTCGCGGAACCGGCCGGCGAGGTACTTGATGTCGGCGGGAGCGCCGGCAGGCAGCGACTGGAGGTGCGTGGAGAGGCCGATGGCCACCAGCGACAACTCCTCATGCTGAGCGAGGTGGTTGCCGACGACGACGAAGCCGTCGGCGTGCCGGAAGTTGTCGTGCTGGATTCCTCCGGACCCGGAGGAGTGCATTTTCCGCGTGCCACGGGACGTGCGGTCCGCCCGCACGCTAAGGTTCTTGCTATCCATCGGGAAGCTGTTCTCTTCCTCGTTGGTCAGGCCCTCGCACTGGGATCGCTAGTCCCGGCGGGGGCCGACGTATGTCTGGGGTCGTTCTGGCGTGAGCGTAGAACAAGTAACCCGCCCAAGTGCCAGCTGTGTCTGCATATTTCACCCCTGCGAGTGATGACCCCCTGGCGGAGGGAAAGGGTGGGTTTGGTTGGGGTTCTTTCCCTCCGTGGTTCTTTGGTTGGTTGTCGCCCGAGCCACCGGAGCACGGCGCACCGTGCTCCGGTGAATGCCCCGTTCCACTCCGCACCCGGCGGGCTCCCGAGTGACTGTCCGGTCTTTGTCCCGGTTGTCTCGCTCGCCCGAACCGTTGGTGTGGGTAGGGCCGTTGCGTCACACAGGACGGAAGAGAGGGTGCGATATGACAGCGGAAGAGCCCGGCTGGGAAGTGGACCCGGACGACGACTGGGGCGTGGCCGTCATCACGACCGTGGGCAGGCAACTGAAACTGCGCCGGGAGGCGCTGGGCATGCGGGCCGCGGACTTCGGGTCGGAGGTCGGCTACAGCGAGGACATGATCTACAAGATCGAGGGCGGCCGGCGGATCCCCCGCCCCGAGTTCCTGGACGAGGCCGACGACATCCTGCGCGCCGACGGGCTGGTGAAGGCCATGAAGGCGGACGTGGCGAAGGTCTTCTATCCCAAGAAGGTCCGCGACCTGACCAAGTTGGAGGCGCGGGCGGTGGAGATGAATCTCTACGACCCGCTCAACATCCACGGTCTGCTCCAGACCCCCGACTACGCGCGCGGCCTGCTGCGGATGCGACGGCCGGCGTACACGCTGGACGAGGTCGACCGGTACATGTCGGCCCGCGTGGCCCGGAAGGCGGTCTTCGAGCGTGATCCGGCCCCGGAGCTCAGCTTCGTCCTGGAGGAGTGGACGCTGCGACGCCCGTTGGGTGGAGTGGGGTTGCTGCGCAGGCAACTCGAACATCTGTTGGAACGTGCGCAGTTGCCCAACGTGGAACTTCAACTGATGCCCATGGACAGGGCGGAACACGCGGGGATCGCGGGCGGCATCGAGGTCCTGAAATTCGAGGACGGAACGTCCGTGGGCCGCTCACAAGCGGTCTCCAATGGCCGCCTCGTGACCGAACCACGCCAGCTCCGTATCCTGGAACTGCGCTACGGCATCATCCGTACGCAGGCTCTCACCCCTCGTGAGTCCACGGTCTTCATCGAGCGAATGCTAGGAGAGACGTGATCGACAACCTCTCGGTCGGGGATGCCTCCGGCCTGGTGTGGTTCAAGAGCAGCTACAGCAGCAGCAGCGAGGGCGACTCCTGTGTGGAGGTCGCCACCACCGCCACCGCGATCCACATCCGCGATTCG